>JANLVT010000029.1:0-43734 GCA_031364125.1 Lysobacterales bacterium
CTATAGCACGCCGAAACACCAGGCCAAGTGTCAGGGCCTCAAGCCACCCCAAGCCACTTCAGCCCGGCCTGCCTCGCGCAAAAAGCGGTTGGCCAACCCGAAGTGGCCGTTGCCAATGAAGGGCACCGGCGGACGCCGCGCCGACAGCGGCGACGGGTGGTTGCTGGCCAGCAGGCAGTGCCCCGAATCAGCCAGCAAAGGCGCCTTGGCTTGTGCATGCGCTCCCCAAAGCATGAATACTTTTGGCGCCGGGTCTCGCGCCACCGCAGCGCAAATATCGTCAGTGAGCGCCTGCCAACAGAACTTGGCGTGGCCACCGGCCTGCCCGTCTTCCACGGTCAAGCTGGTGTTCAGCAACAGCACACCCTGCTGTGCCCACGACAGCAGCGAGCCGTGGGCCGGTGGCGCCAGCCCCAGATCACGCTGCAGTTCCTTGAAAATGTTGCGCAGGCTGGGCGGTGGTTTTTCGCCCATCGGCACCGAGAAGGCCAGACCCTCGGCCTGCCCAGGGCCGTGGTAAGGGTCCTGCCCAAGGATGAGCACGCGCACCTCAGGCAGCGGCGTCAGCTCCAAGGCGCGGACCACCTGCGCCGGGTAGACCGTGGCGCCGGCTGCCACCCGCGCATCCACGGCCTGCACCAGGGCCTGGCCCGCAGCGCTGGCACGCCAACGTTGCAACAGCGGTTGCCAGCTGCCGAAATCGGCGGCCAACAGCTCGTCGAGCGGTCGATGGAGGCTGCTCAATCGAAGAGGGCAGCCAGCGCGGCGCCGGGGTCGGGCGCGCGCATGAAGGCCTCGCCCACCAGGAAGGCATGCACATCGGCCGCCTGCATGCGCTGCACATCAGCGCGCGCCAGGATGCCTGACTCGGTGACCAGCAGCTTGCCCGCCGGCACGCACGGCAGCAGGCCCAGCGTGGTGTCCAACGTCACCTCGAAGGTCTTGAGGTTGCGGTTGTTGATGCCCAAAAGCGGCGTCTTCAGACGCAGTGCACGGTCAAGTTCGTCGCCATCGTGCACTTCCACCAGCACGTCCATGCCCAGCGCCAGCGCCGCGGCTTCGAGCTCGGCCATCTGCATGTCGCTCAGGCAGGCGGCGATGAGCAGGATGCAGTCGGCGCCCAAGGCACGCGCTTCGACAACCTGGTATTCGTCGATCATGAAATCCATGCGCAGCACCGGCAGCGCGCAGGCGGCGCGCGCCTGCTGCAGATAGGCGTCGGCACCCTGGAAGAAATCGATATCGGTCAGCACCGACAGGCAGGCCGCGTCGCCGGCTTCGTAACTGCGCGCGATGGCGGCGGGGTCGAAGTCCGCGCGGATCACGCCTTTCGACGGACTGGCTTTCTTGACCTCGGCGATCACCGCCGGTTTGCCGGCAGTGCGTTTGGCTTCCACCGCAGCGACGAAACCTCGGGTCGGCGGCGCATCCGCAAGCCCCGCGCGCAGCGCATCCAGCGGTACCCGCGCGCTGCGTTCGGCGATTTCTTCGGCTTTGCGGTCGAGGATGCGCTGCAGGATGTCGGCGCGTCCCGCGCTTTGCTGTTCGTGATTCATGATGCGGTCTTGGCGGGCACAGTCTTGTTGACCCAGTCGTAAGCGCGTTCGACTTTGGCGACGCGGGTGATGTAGCGGGTGTACCAGTCGCTGCGCCCGCGCGCGCGGGTGGCGGCGTGTTCGGCCTGATGCTTCCAGGCCAGGATGTCGGTCTCGCTGCGCCAGTAACTCACGGTGATGCCCACGCCATCGGCGTCGCGCACCGATTCCGCGCCGAGATAGCCGGGCTGCAGCGCGGCCAGCGTCATCATCCGGTCTGCGGCTTCGGCGTAACCGTCCGCGTCCTCGGCGTTGCGCAGCGAGGTGAACACCACTGCGTAGTACGGCGGCGCGGGCGTGTCGGCGAAGCGCAGTTCGTTCATGACGCAGCGAGTGTCTGCGTGGTGGCGATGAAATGTTCGAGCTTGGCGCGGGCGTCGCCGCTGGCGATGGCGATGCGCGCGGCGTCGATACCGTGGGCGATGCTGTCGGCGCTGCCGGCGATGTACAGCGCCGCGCCTGCATTGAGGCAAACGATGTCGCGCGGCAGGCCGGGTTTATTCTCCAGCGCCTCGATCAGCATCACCTTCGATTCCTCGGCGTCGTTCACGCGCAGGTTGCGGCTGGCGGCCATGCCGATGCCGAAATCCTCGGGATGGATTTCGTATTCGCGGACCTTGCCGTCGCGCAGTTCGCCGACCAGCGAAGCCGCGCCGAGCGACAGTTCGTCCATGCCGTCGCGGCCCCAGACCACCAGTGCGCGCTCCGCGCCGAGTTCCTGCAGCACGCGCGCCTGGATGCCGACCAGATCGGGATGGAACACGCCCATCAGGATGTTCGGCGCACTGGCGGGATTGGTCAGTGGGCCGAGGATGTTGAAAATCGTGCGCACGCCCATTTCGCGGCGCACCGGCGCCACCGCCTTCATCGCGGGATGATGCAGCGGCGCGTACATGAAGCCGATGCCGGTCTGTTCGATGCAGGCCGCGACCTGTTCCGGCCGCAGTTCGATGTTCGCGCCCAGCGCTTCGAGCACGTCGGCGCTGCCGGATTTCGACGACACGCTGCGGTTGCCGTGCTTGGCGACTTTCGCGCCCGCGGCGGCGACCACGAAAATCGTCGCGGTGGAAATATTGAAGGTGTGCGCGCCGTCGCCGCCGGTGCCGACGATATCCAGCAAGTTGCGGCGGTCGGGGATCTCGACCTTGTTCGAGAACTCGCGCAGCACCGACGCGGCGGCGGCGATCTCGCCGACGGTTTCCTTCTTCACGCGCAGGCCGGTGAGGATCGCCGAAGTCATCGCCGGCGACACTTCGCCGCGCATGATCTGGCGCATCAGATCGACCATTTCGTCGTGGAAGATCTCGCGATGCTCGATCGTCCGCTGCAGGGCTTGTTGGGGCGTGATCGACATGGGTGGCCGTGGATTGGGGAATGGAAATTCTTGCAAAGCAGCGCGATGCGTCAGGCCGCGCGGGCGAGGAAATTCTTCAGCAGCGCATGCCCGTGTTCGGTCAGGATCGATTCGGGATGGAACTGCACGCCTTCCACCGGGTGTTCGCGATGACGCAGGCCCATGATCTCTTCCAGAGTGCCGTCTTCGTTCTCGGTCCAGGCGGTGACTTCGAGGGCATCGGGCAGGCTGCCCTGGGCCACGACCAGCGAGTGGTAGCGCGTGGCTTCATAGCCGTCGGGCAGGCCGGCGAACACGCCCTTGCCTTCGTGGCGGATGCGCGAGGTCTTGCCGTGCATGATCCGGCCGGCGCGGATGACATCGCCGCCGTAGGCCTGACCGATGCTCTGATGGCCCAGGCAGACGCCGAGGACCGGGATGCGATGACCGAGTTCGCGGATCAGGTCGACCGACACGCCGGCCTCGTTCGGTGTGCAGGGGCCGGGGGAAATGACGATGCCGGATGGATTCAGCGCGTCGATCTCGGCGACGGTCAGCTCGTCGTTGCGCACCACTTTCACGTCCGCGCCCAACGCCTGCAGGTACTGCACAAGGTTGTAGGTGAAGCTGTCGTAGTTGTCGATCATCAGTATCACGACAGCGGTCTCGCGGAAGCCGGGGCAGCGCGCAATTTATCAGGAAGCCCCGAAAACTTCGCCCCGGCGGAGATCCGGGGCGCAGCGCGCCGCAGTACGCGCCCGGATGTCCGGTGGCTCAGCGGCGGTCGCCGCGCCTGCCGGTGTCGCGCGATCCAGTGTCGGCCGGCGGATGGCGACCGGATGCGGTGGCCGCCTCCGACGCCGGTTTGGCGCTGCCGGGCGTCTGCAGGCTCTGGCCGGGACGGCTCAGGCGCGGCGTGGGGCGCACGGTGACGACGAAGCCCTCGGCCGTGGCGGACTCCACTTTCACCCGGAAAGCGTAATCCGGCGAGATCCAGGTTTCGCCGACCTTGAACATGCTGCCTTCGTTGTTGGCGCGGTTGGCAGGCGGTTTGTCCGCATCCATGCTCCAGGCCGGTTCGCTGCGCGAGGTCAGCACCTCGTGAATGATGACCGCATCGCCAGCGAGGCGATTTTCGTAATTGCCGGTGCGTTTGCGCACTTCGACCGTGTAATAGCGGCTCGTCTGTTCGGGGTAGTTGAGGATCAGCATCTGGGTGTTGGCCGAACCGGGCAGGCTGATGCGGTCCATGGTCACCGATGCCGCGCCCGCACCGGCGCCGATGGTCCGCTTGCGCGCGGTCGCGACCCAGCCCAGCCGATTGCGCGAATAGACATTGATGTGTTTCGGCAGCGAGCCGTAGGTGGCGTTGCTGACCGCGTTGTTCCAGGCGTCGCTCATCACGTCCCACGGGTTGTCGTAGGGGTCGCTGTCGGCGTCGGAGTTATTGGCGTGCGGCAGGCCGTACGCGTGACCCATCTCGTGCGAGAGCGGCGCGAGGTTGCCGAACGACCACGGCGGGTTCCAGGTGGTGCTCCAGCATTTGTTGATGCCGTCCAGCGTGGCGCAGCGGCCGCCGCCCCAAGCGAAGCCGTCGAGGTCGCCGTTGAACATCATATTGACGCCCTGCACGCCGCCGTTGACCGCGAAGTTGACGTTCGTATCGTGCGCGGCGACGCAATCGGTGAACAGCTTGCCCAGATCGGCCTTGTCCTTGCCGGCGTCGTCCTTGGTCACGTAGACGCTGCGCGGCTGCGGCAGGCTGGCCCAGCCATAGGCCATGCTGCCGGCGAGGTTGATCTGCCCGTAGGACACTTCCTGCCAGTAGTGGTCCAGCTGGCCGATGGCGGTGCCGTACTGCGACTGGAAGAAGCTGAGGGTTTTCTGCTCGGTGGCGATGTCGCTGAACTTGCACATCAGCGTGACCCAACTGGTCACGCCGGTGATCTTCGGGCCGCCCTGCACGGGCGCGCGCGTACCGAAGCCTGCGCGGGTGCGCGACGACGCCAGATCATCGATCGGCACGATCGCATCGATGACCCGCAGCGCGCGGCCACCGGCTTTCGCAGCGGTGGTGGTGGTCGAAACCGCAATGCGGCGACCGTACAGCGCATACAGATCGTCGGCGGCGCGCAACGCCTGGTCGGGATCGAGCGCATGGCGCCGACCGGCATCGTCGACCAGCGCGACGAGGAAACGTTCTTCCGGCCCCCCACTGGTTTTGGCAGACGCGTCCGGGTCGCCCCAGACCAGTTCAAGTCGGCCGGTCATGGTGTTTGCGGCAGCCTTGCCGGTAGTGACGTCCATGCGTCGGGCGGCATCGGCCTGCAGGCCGCAGGCCAGCGCCAGAACGGTGAAAACGCATGCGTGCAGAATGCGCATGGGACCACTCCGGTGAGGTGTGTGAGGATGAAGACAGGGTGCCGGCCGGATCGTAGCACCGCCCTCCACGGCAAGTCCGGACCGATGCCCGATTCCGATACGGTCGGCACGGTAAGCTGTCCGACCCACGTCCGACCGTCCGCCGCCATGCCTTACCTCGAACTCTCCCTGCATTGCCGCGAATCCGAGCAGCCGCGCTACGAACACGCGCTGGAAGACGTGGGCGCGCTGGCGGTGACCCTGCTGGACGCCGATGCCGAAACGCCGAACGAGCGCGCGATCCTGGAGCCCGGCGTCGGCGAAATGCCGATCTGGGGCGAAGTGGCGCTGTTGGCGCTGTTCGCCGAGGACGCCGACCCGCTGCTGCTGCTGGCGGCGCTGGAAGCCTTCGACCCCGGCCTGGACTGGTCGCGGGCCGGTTTCCGCAAGGTCGAGGACCAGGACTGGGAGCGCGCGTGGATGGATCAATACGTGCCGCTGCACTTCGGCGCCCGCACCTGGATCGTGCCGTGGAACCACGACCTGCCGGAAGGCGCCGATGCACCGGATGCCGCGGTGATCCGGCTCGACCCGGGGCTGGCGTTCGGCTCCGGTACCCACCCCACCACCTCGCTCTGTCTGCATTGGCTGGACGATCTGGCCGCGCGCGGAGAACTGCAGGGGCGGACCGTGCTCGATTTCGGCTGCGGCAGCGGGATCCTGGCGCTCGCCGCGCTGAAACTGGGCGCCGGCCGCGCGGTGGGCGTGGACAACGACCCGCAGGCGATCCTGGCCACCCACGACAACGCCGAACGCAATGGCGTGGGCGAGCGGATCTCGGTGCATCTGCCGGCGGACGAACCCGCAGCGGCGACGTATTCGGTCGTCGTCGCCAATATCCTCGCCACCGCGCTGGATGCGCTGGCCGACACCCTTGCCGCACGCGTCGCGCCCGGCGGCCGCATCGCGCTGTCGGGCATCCTCAACGGTCAGGAAGACGAGTTGCTGCAGCGCTACGGCGCCTGGTTCGACGATCTACGCGTGACCCGCGAGGACGACTGGGTGCGGATCGACGGCTGTCGCCGATGATGACGTCCACGTTCATGCCGTCGATATTGATGCCTCCGTCGCTGTTCGCGAACGGGCGCAAGACTTGTCTGGTTCGACCGTGATTGAATAGCCGGATGTTCATCAACTGTCCCTATTGCCGCACGCTGGTCTCGACCGATCCGGTCACCGACCTGCCGCCGACCCACTGCCCGCACTGCATGAGCCTGCTGCGTCGCGACGACACGGTGGAAGAAGCGGCGGATAACGAAGGCGACGGCGCGCCGCTGGATATGGTCGCGCTGATGAACACGCCGGTGATGGGCACGCCGGTGATGCACACGCCGGTGAGGGGCATGCCGCTGATCAGCACGGCATCGGTGAGCGCGCCGGCACCGGAAGCAGACACGAAGACAACGGCGCAAGTCGCTGTCGCCACGGACGCGGACGCGCTGGTCGACCGCCAGCACGACACGATGCGCGACGGCGGCGCGATCGAACCGGCACCGCAACCCGAACCAGGCGACGCGAACGCGATCGATGCCGACACGACGGCCGCCACCGCAATCGCGGCGCCGACGCCACCCGCGCCCGGCAAGCGCGGATCGCGCGCGATGCCGAGTTTCGCGCGCGTCGCCTCCGCTGCGAACAAGGGCCCGCGCGAACGCTGGATCGTGGCGGTCGTCGTAGCGCTCGCGGTGCTGCTGATCCTGCAACTGCTGCTGGCGGACCGCGCGCGTCTGTCCGCCGATGCGCGCTGGCGGCCGACGCTGCACGCATTGTGTGCGGCGCTGTTATGCGATCTGCCGCCGTGGCGCGAACCCGCCGCGTTCACCCTGCTGCAGCACGACGTGCGACAGCATCCGAGCACGCCCGGCGCGCTGCGCGTTTCGGCGACGTTCCGCAACGACGCGCGCTGGTCGCAATCGTGGCCGCGTTTGCGGCTGACCCTGTCCGACGCCAACGGGCGGCCGGCCGGCGCGCGCGATTTCCGCGCCGAAGACTATCTGGGCGGGCCGGCCAGCCAGCCCGAACTCGCCAGCGGCGAAAGCGCAACGGTGGCGATGGATATCCTGGAACCTGCGGCGCAGATCGTTGGTTACGATTTCAATTTCCGCTGAAGCTGCACCTTCAAGTTTCACGTATCGACTTTCGCGCGCGGGCAACGCGAACGAGCAACGCGAACGAGCAACGCGAAAGCGCAGCATGTCCGGCCATGACATCCACGAATCGACATCGCGCACGAACGATCAAACACTTGCCGTCATCGATGCGCAGAGCCTATCGCCATTCATCGGACAACGTCGCCATGCGCCTGTTTTTTACGCGATTCCTCATGGCAGCCGGCGACGCCCCACGCTAGACTCTTCTCCCCCTTGTCGCCCTGCGACACGGCACGGCCAGGGATGGGGCCGATGCGACGAAGCGCTACCAGAGAGATCCCGCTTGAACGCCGAACGCCATGACCCCACCACCAGCCAAGCGGCGCGAATCCCATTGCGCGAACATGTCGCCAATTCCGTGCGCCGCTACATCGGCGATCTGAACGGATCGGACGCCGCGAACCTGTACGACATCGCGCTGCGCGAACTCGAGATTCCGCTGTTCGCCGAAGTGTTGTTGCACTGCGACGGCAACCAGAGCCGCGCCGCGGCGATGCTCGGCATCCACCGTGCCACCCTTCGCAAGAAATTGAAGGACTACGGGCTGGGCTGACCTGCGAATCGGCATTCGCGGCTGGGCTTCCGGCCCGACGGCAGCGCATGGCGACGGCCGCCGTCGTTACCGCGGAGCAGGACGACACGGACCGGATAATTGCCGGGCCGTATAATCCGCATTTCCGCCTCCGCACCGCCCCCATGACCCAGCCCCTGCCCAGCGCCCCGGTGACGATCCGCCGCGCGCTGTTGTCCGTGTCCGACAAGACCGGCCTGCTCGATCTCGCCCGCGCGCTCGCCGCCCGCAACGTCGAATTGCTGTCCACCGGCGGCACCGCCAAAGCGATCCGCGACGCCGGCCTGCCGGTGCGCGATGTCAGCGACGTCACCGGCTTTCCGGAAATGATGGACGGCCGTGTGAAAACGTTGCATCCGCTGGTGCACGGCGGCCTGCTGGGCCGCGCCGGCATCGACGATGCGGTGATGGCCGAACACGGCATCGGCGCTATCGACCTGCTGGTGCTGAATCTGTATCCGTTCGAAGCGGTGTCGGCGAATCCCGACAGCACCATGGACGAGATCATCGAGAACATCGACATCGGCGGCCCGGCGATGCTGCGTTCCGCCGCGAAGAATTACGCGCGCGTCGCAGTCGCCACCGATCCGGCGCAATACCAGGCCATCCTCGACGAACTGGAAGCGAACGACGGCGCGCTGCCGGCGAAGACGCGATTCGCGCTGTCGGTGGCCGCGTTCAACCGCGTCGCGCAGTACGATGCCTTCATCAGCAATTACCTGTCGTCGATCCAGGACGACGGCACCCGCGAGCTGTTCCCGGCGCAGAACAACAGCAACTTCGTCAAAGTCATGGACCTGCGCTACGGCGAGAACCCGCACCAGCAGGGCGCTTTCTATCGCGACCTGTGGCCGGTGCCGGGCACGCTGGCCACGTTCACTCAGTTGCAGGGCAAGGAGCTCAGCTACAACAACCTCGCCGATGCCGATGCCGCGTGGGAATGCGTGCGCCAGTTCGAAGCGCCGGCCTGCGTCATCGTCAAGCATGCGAACCCCTGCGGCGTGGCAGAAAGCGGCGATTGCGCGCAGGCGTACGAACTCGCCTACGCCACCGACCCCACTTCGGCGTTCGGCGGCATCATCGCCTTCAACACGACGCTGGATGCGGCCACCGCGAAAACCATCCTCGACCGCCAGTTCGTCGAAGTGCTGATCGCGCCGGACTACGACGCCGGCGCGCTGGACTACGCCAAGAAGAAAGCCAACGTCCGCGTGCTGCGCATCCCGCACGGCGACGGCCGCAACAACATGGACGTGAAGCGCGTCGGCTCCGGCCTGCTGATGCAGACCGCCGATATCCGCGAAGTATCCGCCGACGAACTCAAAGTGGTGACGAAACTCGCGCCCACCGCCGAGCAGCTCGGCGATCTGCTGTTCGCATGGCGCGTGGCGAAGTACGTGAAGTCGAACGCGATCGTCTACGCGAAGGACAAGCGCACCGTCGGCGTCGGCGCTGGGCAGATGAGCCGCGTGTACTCGGCGAGGATCGCCGGCATCAAGGCCGGCGACGCCGACCTGGTGGTGCCCGGCTCAGTGATGGCCAGCGACGCCTTCTTCCCGTTCCGCGACGGCATCGATGCCGCCGCCGAAGCCGGGATCAAGGCCGTGATCCAGCCCGGCGGTTCGATGCGCGACGCGGAGGTCATCGCCGCGGCGGACGAACACGGCATCGCGATGGTGTTTACGGGCGTTCGGCATTTCAGGCATTGACCGCACACCCATGACCGTCACCGCAGTTCGCAACGCGACCGAAGGCGATTTCGACCGCATCGTCGAACTCAACGCCGCCGTCGTCCGCGAAACCAGCGCCATGGACCTCGCGCGGCTGCAGCAATTGCACGCGCTCGCCTTCCATCACCGCGTCGCCGTCGTCGATGGCGAAGTCGCAGGCTTCCTGTTGGCCATTCGCGACGGCGCCGCGTACGCCAACGACAACTTCGATTGGTTCGCGGCGCGCTATCCGCGATTCGTCTATGTCGACCGCATCGTCGTCGATGCCGCAGCAGCGGGAACAGGCATCGGGCGCCGGCTGTACGACGATCTCTTCGATCGCGCGCGACGGCTCGACGTCGGCGTCGTCGCCTGCGAATACAACCTCGAACCGCCCAATCCTGCATCGAAAGCTTTCCACAACCGCTTCGGCTTCCGCGAAGTCGGCAGGCAACACGTCGCCGACGGTACCAAACTCGTGTCGCTGCAGATCGCCGAACCTGCGGACTCTGCCGCACGATGACATTCGCCATCACACCGAGGAAACCTCGCATGCAACCGCGCCACGTACTCTCCGCACTCGCCTGCGCCACGGCGCTGCTCGCGTCTCCCGTTTCCGCGCTGACGCCGCTGCCCGCGGTCCAAGTATCGGATGCCGAAGCGGTGCGCCTGCTGCGCGAGGTCTACCGCGAGAAGGCGACGTTGAAAGGCGAATGGCCCGCATCCGCCGCCGCGCGCAGCCAGGACGACATCGCACCGACCTCGCGCATCGTCTGCGCCGACAGCGGCGCGGGCAATCCAGGGCCGCGCCGCATCGCCGTCTGCACCTCGTTCGCGGATGCCGGCCACGCCCAGTCCGGCGAAGTCGATCTGTTCCTGCTGCTCGATCCGCGCGGCAAGCAGAAGCAGGCGCGCATCGGCGCCAGCGAGCGCGGCGTGCAGACCGGCGGCTGGGGCACGCCCGGCGATGTGGGCTTCTTCGAGGTGGGCCCGGGGCGCGTCGCGTTCGCGTTGGACTCGGCATTCACCAACATGGGTTGGACCGTCTCCAGCCGCTCGCTGTATCACGCCGAGAGCGACCGTTTCGAATCGCTGCTCACGGTCGGCACCGGTCGCGACAACACCGGCGTCTGCGATCCCGACGAAGACCGCGCCTGCCGACGCAAGTGGGTGGCGCTGGAGTGCGCACTGGTCGCGAACCGCAGCGGCGGCGGCAAGTTCCATTCGCTCGATCTCGTCGTGACCGGCGAGCGGGCCGGCAAGCCCGTGAAGCGCACGCTCGCGATTCCCTACCGCGACGGCGCCTATCGACCGTCGGCCACGCTCCTGCAGAAAGAAGGCTGCGACGAAGGCGGATGAGCGCACACGCCGTCGGCTCCGCAACCACGTATTCCCCTACGACTCACGAAGAACGCCTCCCATGAAACTCCTCGTCATCGGCGCCGGCGGCCGCGAACACGCCCTCGCCTGGAAACTCGCGCAGTCCAGGCGCGTCACCGAAGTGCTGGTCGCGCCGGGCAACGCCGGCACCGCCACCGAAGCGAAGTGCCGCAATGTCGACGTGAAGGCGACCGACATCGACGGTCTGGTCGCGCTGGTGCGCGCGGAAAATATCGCGGTGACCGTGGTCGGCCCCGAAGCGCCGCTGGTCGCGGGCGTGGTCGACCGTTTCCGCAGCGAAGGCCTGCGCATCTTCGGCCCGACTGCCGCCGCCGCGCAGCTCGAAGGCAGCAAGGCGTTCGCGAAGGATTTCCTCGCGCGTCACGGTATTCCGACTGCTTACTACGCAGTGCATACAGAAGTCGATGCGGCTATCGCCTATATCCGCAGCAAATCCATTGAGAGCGGGGGCGCGCCGATCGTGGTCAAGGCCGATGGCCTCGCGGCCGGCAAAGGCGTGATCGTGGCGATGACGCTGCAGGAAGCCGAGGACGCGGTGCGCGACATGCTGTCGGGCAATGCCTTCGGCAGCGCAGGGTCGCGGGTGGTGATCGAGGAATTCCTCGACGGCGAGGAGGCAAGCTTCATTTCGATGGTCGACGGCGTTACCGCGCTGCCGATGGCCACCTCGCAGGACCACAAGCGCGTCGGCGACGGCGACACCGGCCCCAACACCGGCGGCATGGGCGCGTACTCGCCCGCGCCGGTGGTCACGCCCGAGGTGCATGCGCGGGTCATGCGCGAGGTGGTGGAACCCACCGTGCGCGGGATGGCCGCCGACGGCGTGCCGTTCACAGGCTTCCTCTACGCCGGGCTGATGATCGATGCCGACGGCGCCCCGAAAGTGATCGAGTTCAACGTGCGTTTCGGCGATCCGGAAACCCAGCCGGTGATGCTGCGGCTGGATTCGGATCTGCTGGATCTGGTCGAAGCCGCCATCGACAACCGTCTGCACGCGGTCGAAGCGCGCTGGAACCCGAAGCCCGCACTGGGCGTGGTGATGGCCGCGGCGCGTTATCCGGAAACGCCGCAGATCGGCGACGTCATCCGCGGCCTGCACGTCCCGCAGGCGATCGGCACCAAGGTCTTCCACGCCGGCACGCATCTGGACGACGACGGCAATGTCGTCACCAGCGGCGGCCGCGTGCTGTGCGTCTGCGCGCTGGGCATCACGGTGGCGGCGGCGCAAAGTGCCGCCTATGCGGCGATGACGAATATCTCGTGGGACGGCGAGTTTCACCGTAACGATATCGGCTGGCGCGCGATCGCGCGCGAGACCTGACGAACGCCTGAAAACAGCCTGCTTGAAAACTAGCGTGATCGTGCGGCCGTGCAGGACCGCACCGGCGCTCAACGCGCGCGCTTGACTGCCTTGGCCGGCGCGTTGTGCTTGGCGAGTTCTTCGATCAGGCTGCGCACCAGCTTGCGCTGCGTCGCCGGCAGCTTGAGGAAGGTTTCGATGGCGAGCTGGTCGTGCGGATTCATCCGCCACTCGCTGCGGTTCTCGCGCACCCGCTTGTCGTCGCCGAACTGCAACTGCTGCGGTTCGAGCGACAGCATCTTGGCCAGCGCGCGCAGGTTGGCCTGACGCGGCATGGCGCGGCCGTTCAACCAGCCGGAAATCGCCTGCTGGGAAACGGGCTCGCCGCCGAAGCGGGCCAGGAGTCGAACCAGCTCGGCCGGGCTTTCGCTCATGCCGGCCTGGCGCAATGCGGCGCGGAGGCGCTCGCTGAAGGCATCTTGTTCCGTTTTCATGCGCCGACCTTAGGGCGGCGCCGGGCACGATTTGAAAACCCGGGTTGTCTTCGATACTCAATTTATATTGTCGTGCAATAAGATCCGGGACGCAGGTCTCGCATCGCACCGTCACGCATCACGCAAACCATCACCCCCGTTTGCCGCCCGCACCCGACCTGAAGAATTCCTCGATCAGATGCCGCAGCAGTTTGCGCTGTGCGGTCGGCAGACGCAGAAACGCCTCGATCGCCAGCTGATCGCGCGGGTCCAGGCGCCACTCTCCGCGCGTTTCCTTGACGCGTTTGCCGTCGTCCCCGTACTGCAGTTGCTGCGGTTCGACCGACAGCATCTTCGCCAGCGCTCTCAGATTGGCCTGCCTTGGCATGGCGCGACCCTTCAGCCAACCGGAGACGGCTTGTTGGGAAACGGGATCGCCGCCGAAGCGGGCGAGCAGGCGTACAAGTTCGACGGGGCTCTCGCTCACGCCCGCCCGTTGCAACGCCGCGCGCAGCCGTTCGCTGAACGCAATATGTTCATCGCTCATTACCTGACGTTAGGCCGGTGCACGCCGGCGTTGGAAAGTTATGATTTGCACGTTATCAAACTTTTTATTAGCTTGCCCGCTTTGATGCATGTCCACGCAGACAGGGAGGCGGCGATGTCCACGACATTGACCCGGGACACCGGCGGGGGATTGGGCAGGGAATACGGCAGGGACCCGGCGATGGCGCCATCGCAAGCGGGCGCCATGCCGACAGGCATATCGACAGCCGCCCCGACGTCCGTCCCTGCACGCGCCGACTCCCCCGCGCCGCCGCTGCACGCCGCGCTGGATTACTGCGCGCGCCGCCTGCTCGCCGCGCTCGACGCCAGCGACAGCACAAGCGTCCAGGCCGGCACGCCGCTGGCGGCGCAGCTGACCCCGGCCAGCGACGGCCTGCTGCGCTGGTGGTTCTCGTCCGACACCTGCAGGGCGCGGGCCGACAACTTCCACTTCGCTCAGCGGGAATCGATCCTGCACACGATCCTCGCGTACGAATTGCTGCATTCGGACGACCCGGCCCAGCTCTACCGGAGCGCCTGCGGTCCGCAGCCCGTCGCGGACATGCCCTGTACCGACGCCACCCGCTACCGCCTGCGTCTGGCACCCGGCGGCGGCGGCCGCTGGGTGCTGCAGGCCCTGCTGGTGTGGTGGTGGGCGAATGCCATCGCGCGTGCCGACGACGGGGCCTCGATCGCGGACGCGACGCTGCTGCTGATCGCCGCAACCCCGGGCATACGGCGGAATCTGCATGAGGCGCTGTTCGGGCATGCGGACCGCGATGCGAAAGCGACGGTGGCGGTGGCAGTGGCGGAATTGGATGTCGATCGCAGCAGCCTGCTGCGGCATGCGCGGCTGTTCCTGCCACCCGCGTTGCGCCAACCGTTCCGCGATTGGCTGCGAATGCAATCGCCGCACGGCAGAGCTTCGCTGCAGATCATCGAAGCCCCGGACAGGCCTGTCGACGGCGCGGCGTTGACGCTGATCGCGAGGTCCGGCGCAGATCCTGCAGCCGCTTCATCGCGACCCGGCACGGGAATGCAGGTCGATGTGATGTTGAGCGGAGACCCGGCTGCCGCCATCGTCGATGCGCCGGTGGAACGCATGATCCGGCGCGGCGCGGCGAAACTGCCGATGCTCGAAGCGACCGCGACGTTGCGCCTGCCTCCACTGCGCCAGCGCCCACCGCGCGTGAAACCGCCGCGGCACAGCGGACTTCGGCCTCACCTGGCCCGCAGCCACCCCGCCCTGCTCCGCGCCGGTATCGACGCACTGCGCCGGCGCGAACCCGGCTTCGCGACGCTGGACCCGGCGCGACGGCCACGGTTGCTGGTGCTGTGCGATGCGCCCACATCGCTGCCGGCCGCACGGCGCTTCCTGATCGACAGCGGTTTCGCGCCCGCCAGCATCGCCATCGGCGGCGATCAGGCGTGCCGCGACGACAGACGCGCAGTCATCGATACCTTACCCGTGCCGCGATCGACATTGGCCGACGCCCGGATCTGCGTGGTCGTGGTGCTGCGCACGCATCGCGGCGGCGTCGATCCGCTGACCGTCGTCGCCGCAGGCGCCGCGCCGCTGTGGTCGGAGCCGGATTTCGCCGAGGCCCGAACCGAAAACCGCGAGCGCGCGGTGCACCGGCGCGCGCCGCAGAATCTGATCGACGTGCTGTCGGTGATCGAGCATCCGCAGTGTCACGCCGCGTATGCGCCGCTTCTGCGTGCGGGACTGTGCGCGCACGGCGCACATGCGGGCAGGCGCACGCCGGACCGGCGCGATGCCGCCACCAAACCTGCGGTCATCGATCCCGCCATCGACGATCTGGCCGTCATCGCACTTCGCGATGACGCCGCCGCCTTCGATCTGGCGCTGCCGCTGGCCTGCGCCGATGCCCCGCCGCATCCGGAACGGCTGAGCGACCTGCCGCATCGCGTCCTGCGGATGCGCCACGCGCTGGCGGTGCGCAAGTCGATCCAGACGCACGCGTGCTGCGACGTCAACGACAGCGGCCTGCGCCGGGCGTTCCTGGAATGCGCCGAGTCCGACCCGGAGATCGAAAGCCACTGCCTGATCGATCCCCGGCGTCACACCGCGATCAGTCGCGAAGCCTGGCTCGCACAGGGCTTCGCGACGCGCGTCTGGCCCGACGCGGTGGTCCGTACCGCAGATCGCGTTTATCTGGTGAACTTGCAGCCGTTCTGTGCGACCAGACGGCCGCCACCGGATGCGGCCGAGCGCATGTTCGCGCACTGGTTGCGACGGGCGAACGCACTGCCGGCGCCGCAGCGGCAGGATCGGATCTGGTGTCGGGCGATGCTGGCCGCACCCCAGTTCTGGTCGTGGAAGCGCAGCGACGCCAGACTCTCGACGCTGCTGTCGGAATTGGCCGACGCGGTGGCGTCCGCACCCCGCGACGACATCACCGTTTGAACGCGTATGCCCCGCACCCGTAGGAGGGCCTTCAGGCCCGAGCTTTTTCGGGAACCCTGTTTTCACAGCGAAGCTCGGGGCTGAAGCCCATCCTACAAACGCGCAGCGGCGCATCTCTGCTAGTCTCCGCCGACATCCGCCGGCGCTCGCCGGTGATCAGCAGATCTGCGGAGCGCACATGGCCTACAACCAGTTCGAACTGTTGCGGCAGCGCCGCTTCCTGCCCTTCTTCGTGGTGCAGTCGCTGGGGGCGTTCAACGACAACGTCTATCGTCAGGCGATCATCGGTCTGCTGTTCTGGTTGGGTGTGGACGATCAGCAGCGCACGCTGTACACCAACCTCGCGCCGGCGCTGTTCATCCTGCCGTTCTTCCTGTTCTCGGCCACCGCCGGGCAGATCGCGGAAAAGCTGGAGAAGTCGCGGCTGATCCGCATCACCACCGCGATGGAGATCGCGATCATGTCGGTGGCGGCGGTCGGCTTCATGCTGCAGAGCATGCCGTTGCTGCTGGTGGCGCTGTTCGGCACCGGCGTGCAGTCGGCGCTGTTCGGGCCGGTGAAATATTCGATCCTGCCTTCGGTGCTGAAGCCCGAGGAACTCACCGGCGGCAACGGGCTGGTGGAAATGGCGACCTCGATCTCGATCCTGGTCGGAATGATCGTCGGCGGCCTGATCTTCAAGCTCGCCGGCGATTACGGCCCGCAGACCGCCGCCGCGGCCATCATCCTGCTGGCGATGCTGGGCAACGCGGTGAGCCGCCTGATTCCGAAGGTGGATGCGGGTGCGCCGGACCTCACGGTTCACGTCAATCCGATCCCGGAATCGCGCCGGGTGCTGAAGCTGGCGCGCAAGCAGTTGGCGGTGCGCAACGCGATGCTGGGCGTATCGTGGTTCTGGTTCGTCGGCACCATGCTCACCGCACAACTGCCGAGCTACGCCAAACTCAATCTCGGCGGCGACGAAACCCTGTATCTGGTCGCCCTGGGCGTCTTCTCCATCGGCACCGGCATCGGCTCGCTGCTGTGCGAAAAGCTGTCGGCGCGGACGGTGGAGATCGGCCTGGTGCCGCTGGGCGCGTTCGGCATGAGCGTGTTCCTGTTCGATCTGTATTTCGCGCGCAGCGGCGCGGCGACGGTGACCGGGCTGGACGTGGCCGGGTTTCTGGCGCAGCCGGGCGGCTGGCGGGTGACGCTCGACCTCGCCGCGGTCGGTCTATTCACCGGCTTCTTCCTGGTGCCGCTGTTCGCGCTGATCCAGAGCCGCACGCCGCGCAGCGAACTGTCGCGAGTGATCTCGGCGGTCAACATACAGAATGCGTTCTTCATCGTGATGGCGGCGGTGCTGGGCATTGCGCTGCAGATGCAGCAGCTGAAGATCGGCGACACCGTGCTGCCGATGCCGGGCCTGACCATCCCGCAGTTGTTCCTGTGCCTGGCCATCGCCAACACCCTGGTCGCGATCTGGATCTTCACGATCGTTCCGGAATTCCTGATGCGCTTCCTCAGTTGGATGCTGGTGCGCTCGCTGTACCGGCTGCGGCTGCACGGCATCGAAAAGCACGTGCCCGACGAAGGCCCGGCGCTGATCGTCTGCAACCACGTCAGTTACATGGATGCGCTGATCCTGTCGGCCAGCATTCCGCGGCCGGTACGCTTCGTCATGTACTACAAGATTTTCAATGTGCCGGTGATGCGCTGGATCTTCCGCACCGGCAAGGCCATTCCGATCGCCGGCGCCAAGGAAGATCCGGAGGTGATGCGGCGCGCGTTCGAGGAGATCGACGCGGCGCTGGCCGACGGGCAACTGGTCGGCATCTTTCCCGAGGGCGCCCTGACCCGCGACGGCGCGATCGCGCCGTTCAAGGCCGGCATGGAACGGGTGCTGGAGCGGCGGCCGGTGCCGGTGGTGCCGATGGCGTTGAAGCACATGTGGACCAGCATGTGGAGCAAGCGCGACGGCCGCCTGCGCCAGATGCGGGTGCCGCGCCGGTTCCGCGCGCATATCGAAGTGCTGGCCGGCGAGCCGGTGGCTGGCCGCGAGGCCACCGCCGCGGCACTGGAAGCCCGGGTCCGGGCGCTGCGCGGCGAGGACGCCTGAGCCCTGCAACCGGGCGCCCGGGTGTCCTCCCGTGGCGATGAAACCTGACACAGCAACCAACCGGCGATTGCGCCCCGCGTCGGAATCGGCACAATGCCAACGGAACGCCACGTCATACCCCATCTTTGGAGCCACACGATCATGAGCTACCAACAATCCGGTGGCGCCGCGCAGCCCGTCAACAATTACATGGTGTGGTCGATCATCAGCCTCATCATCACCGTGATCACCTGTTGTCTCTGCTTCACCATTCCTTCGATCGCCACCGCCATCGTCGCGCTCGTCTTCTCTTCCAAGGTGAACGGCGCTTTGAACAGAAGCGACTTCGAAGCTGCACAGCAGTCCTCGCGCATGGCGAAGCTCTGGAACCTGATCACACTGGGCGTGTTCACCGCGGGCTTGGCGCTGTGGCTCGTTTTGTTCTTCATGCAGGGCGGCATCGCCGGCCAGCAAAAGGCCATGGAAGAGATCAAGCAGATGCTGGAACAACAGCGCTGAGCCGACGCCATGCTCGAAGCGCTGACTGAGCGCAAGCTGTCGATCGCATTGCTGTCCGCCGCCGCAGTCGCGGCGGCGGCGGTATTTGTGCTTTTCCGGTATGTCGATCCCAATGCTTCGGACAGCCCGCTACCCGGCTGCCTCTTCTACGCCATGACACACCTGTATTGCATCGGCTGCGGCGTAACGCGGGCATTGCACGCCTTGGCGCACGGAGATGTACCTGGCGCGCTGGCCATGAACCCGCTGGCTGTCGCCATGACGGTGATCGGGCCGCTGATGCTGCTGCATACCGCCGGGTGGCGCCCATCCGTACTGCAGCCAGTCATGCGCTGGCTGTTGTCGCCTCGATTCTGGCTGATTCTGCTGCCGACCTACTGGATCGCACGCAACCTGCCGTGGTGGCCGTTCACATGGCTCGCACCGGGTTGACTGAAGCCATGACGGCGCCGTGTCGTTCATCGCGCTGGTGCTAGCCTGCCGGCGATGTCTGTCTCCGGTCGCCCCCTGATGTTCTTGCTGTCGCTGTTCTCGGCGTGCTGGCTGTGGCCGATCGATGCACGCGCGCAACAGCAGACGAACCGCTGCACCGGACCCGCCGGCAATACGATCTACACCGACCGCGCCTGCGCCAGCATCGGCGCCAGCGACCGGCTGCCGCGCGGCGCCGCAAGTCTTGCCTACCGCCAGCGCCGCGGCGGCTGCGCACGCACCGTGCAGGAACTGATCTACGAGATCACCACCGCGATCGACACCCGGGACGTGAACCGCCTTGGCGCGGTGTACCACTGGGTCGGCCTGGATGCCGCAAACGGCGACCGTATCCTCGACCGCCTGCAGACCGTGGTCGACCGGCCGCTGGTCGATATCGTGCCGCTACGCGCCGCAAATGCGCCCAGCATCGCCGACGCCACCATCGAGCCGCCGATCGCGCCCGCGGCCGTGACGCCGGCTACGGCAGCAACCGCACCGAATCCCCCGACCACCGCGCAGAACGCCGAAACGAACGGCGTCGGAACGGGCGGCGGCGAGGCGCCGGTTTCGCGTCCGCCCCTGCGCCGTGCGCCCGTCGGTCTGCGCCTGCAGCAGACCCTGGGCAAGAGCGCCACGCCGTCGCAGACCATGCTCGGTCTGCGCAAACATCTCGATTGCTGGTGGATCACGCTGTAGCCCCGCGCCGCTAGCCCGATCGGATGCCGAACGCGCATCAACGGTTCTGAGACGGCATCCGCGATATCGTGAAGACGCGCTGCATCGCAACTTGCACAGGACCCTGCCGCATGCGAACCATATCGATGGGCAAGGTGTCCGGGTCATCCTCGACAACCATCATCATCCCGACATTGCACATTCGGCTCGGACGCCGCAATGGAAGGACCAGGGAGAGGCATTCGATATGAAGCGTTCAATGATGTTCATCGCCATCGGCACGGTGGCCGCGGCGGGTTTCGCCGCTTTCGCCACGCAGGCGGCAAAACAACCGCTGTTTTCCACCATGAAGGCCGCCCCGGCCGGCCTGAGCGGCGACGCCAGCTATCGCGCGCTGGCGGAAAGCCGCGCTACCGAATCGCTGCAGCTGGTGCAGGCCGACGCCTCGCAGATCAGCGCCGACAGCGACACGCTGCAGCTCGGCCTTGGCGACACCGGCACCGCGTACATGCGCTACAGCAAGCGCAATCCCGACGGCACCCAGGTGTGGTACGGCAATCTCGGCAAGGATTTCGGCCTGGTCGACACGCTGATGGGCAAGGCCAGCGGCGAAATCGCCGACGACCCGAACAACTCGGTGATGATCGTCCGCAACGGCGACAAACTCACCGGCACCCTCCGCATCAAGGGCGAGTTGTACTCGCTGCGCCCGCTGCGTTCCGGCGGCCACGCCATCGCCCGCGTCAACGAAGCGAAAATGCCGGCCGATCATCCGGCCGCATACAACTTCCTGCCGCGCATCGACATGGCCAAGGCTCCACGCGCGGAGCGCGCCACCGACGTGGGCACCAAGGCGATCAGCGTCATCCGCATCATGGTGGTCTCTACGCAGTCGGCCGTGACCGCCAGTGGAGACATCGCCGGCCTGGTCAATCTGGCCGTGGCCGAAACCAATCAGGGCTACGCGAACAGCGGCGTCGAGATCACCATGCAACTGGCCGGTCAGTACACGACCACCTACACCCAGTCCGGCAGCTTCAGTACCGACCTGTCGCGCTTCCGCGGCACCACCGATGGCTACATGGACAACTTCCACGCCACCCGCAACTCGGTCGCGGCCGACGTGATGATGCTGCTGATCAACAACAGCTCGTCCTGCGGTCTGGCGTCGGGCATCGGCTCCACCGCCGCTACCGCATTCGCCGTCACCCACTACGGCTGCGCCACCGGCTATTACTCGTTCGGTCACGAGGTCGGCCACCTGCAGTCGGCGCGCCACGACATCGCCACCGACGGCACCCTCACCCCGTACGCCTACGGCCACGGCTATCGCTCGCCGACCAACGCCTGGCGCACGATCATGGCCTATGCCTGCACCTCCGGCAGTTGCCCGCGCATCAACTACTGGTCCAACCCCGCCAAGACCTACGGCGGCCAGGCCATGGGCAACACCACGCGCGCGGACAACGCGCGCGTGCTGAACACCACCAAGGGCACCATCGCCGCATTCCGCTGATCGCGGCATCGACGACGCAACACCGGACGGGACCGCATGGTCCCGTCTTTTTTTACGCCGCGGCCGCGCACTGTCGGCTTTGCGACCGCATCGCCTAAAATGCAGCGATTCCACCCCTCTGCGCGGACCTCGACATGACCCAGCGTTACCCCGAATGGATTTGGCACAACGGCAAGATCAAGCCATGGGCAGAAGCTACCACCCATGTGATGTCCCACGTCGTCCATTACGGATCGTCGGTGTTCGAAGGCATCCGCTGCTACGACACCCCCAGCGGCCCGGCGATCTTCCGCCTCACCGATCACAACAAGCGCCTGTACGCCTCGGCCAAGATCTACGACATGCCGATGCCCTACGGCCTGGAGGACATCAACGCCGCGTGCCGCGACGTGCTGAAAGCCAACAACTTCACCACCGACTACCTGCGCCCGGTCGCCTATCGCGGCCTCGGCGGTTTCGGTCTGTCGGCCGATACGCCGACCGACATGGCGGTCGCCACCTGGAAGATGGGCCAATACCTCGGCGCGACCGTGCTGGAAGAAGGCATCGATGCCTGCGTCTCCAGCTGGCAGCGCTTCGCGCCCAACACCCTGCCTGCGGGCGCCAAGGCCGGCGGCAATTATCTGTCGGGCCAACTGGTCGCACGCGAAGCGCGCCGCCTCGGCTTCGGCGAAGGCATCGCGCTGGCCTCGACCGGGCTGCTCAGCGAAGGCGCCGGCGAGAATCTGTTTCTCGTGTTCGACGGTGCGCTGCACACCACTCCGGTCAGCGCCGCGCTGCTCAACGGCCTGACCCGCAACACCATCATCACCCTCGCCCGCGACGCCGGCATCGAAGTGTTCGAGCGCGATCTGCCGCGCGAATATCTCTATCTTTGCGACGAACTTTTCATGTGCGGGACCGCCGCGGAGATCACCCCGATCCGTTCGGTCGACGGCCGCCAAGTCGGCGCCGGCAAACCGGGTGCGGTGACGCGGCGTCTGCAGGAGTTGTTCTTCGGGTTGTTCAATGGCAAGACTGCGGACAAGTATGGGTGGTTGGAGAGGGCGTGAAGGTTGTTTTGTTTAGGGTGTGCCGGTAAGGCTTGGAACTTTTTCGCGCTGGGTGCGCGAGTTACTTTCTTTGGCGTAAAGAAAGTAACCAAAGAAAACACTCAGTGCCGAAGCACATCTGCCGCCTGATGTATGGACGGAATTTTTCGATGAGGCATCCATGCCTCGTCGAAAAACGATGCACATCCTGTGCATCGCCCTCCCGGTTTCCAATCAGGAGATGGCTCACCATGTTTGAAAGATCGTCGGGACGAAGGCATTTGTCGACATGCGATCGAATCATTATCGTTCGCCGGCATGAGGTTTAAATTGCAGCACAAGTAACTGTATTTTTTGATATGCCATGAAAACGCTTCGTCCCACTGCCATAAAAACCACCGGACCGTTGGACTGAGATCGTAGACCCGGAGGGCGGCGCACAGGATGTGCGCCGTTTTTCGATGAGGCAGGACGCCTCATCGAAAAATCCCAGGCAGATTTCGGTTGGCAGGTTCGCTTCGGCACTGAGTGTTTTCTTTGGTTACTTTCTTTGCGCCAAAGAAAGTAACTCGCGCACCCAGCGCGAAAAAGTTCCAAGCTTTACCGGCACACCAGTCGACGGCGGATAAGCGCGGGTGATTGAAAGTGTGCGAGCAGCAATTGCGGCTTTAAAGCATATTTGCAGACTGCCTATCAAACAGGGTAATCACTTGGAAAAGCTTACCCTTATCCGATTTCTTAAATTTTCTACCACTGAAGAATCTCATGGCAATTCTTTCTGCTTGCTCGTCGGAGATAGGCCCTAACGCAAGTACTTCAAAGTAGATATCAGAGATTCTGAATTTCTTAGGATGCGAAACATAATCTGCCTGCATAAAGCCACCCTTCAAGCTGTAGTGGAGATGCATTGCTAGCTTAGCATCGCAGCCCATGGAGAGGCATCCGGGCGCACTCCACCAACACGCTAGAACGGGGATGAGAGCTATGCAGACATGGTGATCAAACCCCAAACGTCAACGTAGCAACGACCCCACGCTCAACCCCCGGCACCACCCGCACCCGCCACCCATACAGCACACACAGCCTACGCACGATCGACAACCCGATACCCCCGCCTTGCGTGTGCTCGGCATGACTGCCGCGATACCCGCGCTCGAACAATCGCGCCGCATCCTCGGCGCTCAGCCCGGGCCCACTGTCGATCACGTCGACAGCGTTGTCGCCCAGACGCACGACGATCTCGCCCTGCTGCGTGTACTTCACCGCATTGCCGATGAGATTGCTCAGCGCCACGGTGACCGCGGATTCCGGCGCATCCACCACCACTTGGCCGATGGCGCCCTCCACCCGCAACGTCAGTGGTTTGCCACCGAGTTGGGTGCGATGCGCGTCGAGCAACTGTTCGGCCAGCTTGCCGACATCGGCGGCGCCATGGCCGCGTTCGTTGCGCGACAGCAGCAGCAGCGCGCTGATGAGGTCGGTGCATTGCTGCTCGGCGCGCTGGACGCGCTGCAGGCGGGCGCGGGTCTTGTCGTCCAGATCGGGCTTGGACAGCAGCAGTTCCGATGCGCCGCGAATCACCGCCAGCGGCGTGCGCAGTTCGTGGCTCACGTCGGCGTTGAATTCGCGGTCGCGCTTGACCACATCGGTGAGGCGCGCGGCGTAATCGTCCAGTGTTTTCGCAAGTTCGCCGACTTCGTCCTCGGGGAAATGCGAGGCCAGCGCTTCGGGCTCGGCGCTGCGGCCGGAGCGGCGCAGACGGCGCGCCAGCTCGGTCACGGGACTCATCACCCGCGAGGCGGCCCACATGCCGACCAGCAGCGACAGCAGCGTGAATACGCCGACGCTCAGCATCAGGGCCTGGTTCAAGCGCGCCTGGCTCTCGCGTTCTTCCGCGATGTCGTAGGTCAGGAAGAACCAGTATTCCGGATCCTTGCGCACCGCGATCTTGTAGGCGCGCGTGGCTCCGGTGATCGGGTCGATATTCGTCAGCTCATGAACGCCGTTCGGCAGAGTGCGCCATTCCGGCGGCACGCGATCAATCTTGCGGGTGCTGAACTGTCGCCCCTGGATCTTCTCGAACGGAACGCCGATGACGTCCGGGTTGCTGTAGAACCCATCCGCGAACGTATCGTTGTTTTTGGTCAGCGCGGCCGCGATGACGGTGTTCTCGACGCGGTTGCGCAGGTAAACCGTGCTGGCCGCGATCAACGACGTCAGCCAGAACCCCAACAACAGGAACGACAGGATGATGCGGCTGCGCAGCCGTCGCCGATACGCCGGTTTGCGGCGCCGCGGCGGTTCTTTCTCAGGCGCCGGCATCGGGCACGGCGATGCGGTAGCCGATGCCGTGACGGGTCTGGATCAGCGGCACGCCGAACGGCTTGTCGACCATCGCGCGCAGCCCGTGGATATGCACGCGCAGGCTGTCGGAATCCGGCAGCTCCTCGCCCCATACGCGGGTTTCCAGTTCCTGACGGGTGACCACTGCGGGCGAAGCTTCCATCAGCGACTGCAGGATCTTCAGCGCGGTCGGGTTGAGCTGCAGCAGCTTGCCCTGGCGACGGACTTCAAGGGTGTCGAGGTTGTATTCCAGGTCGCCCACTTCCAGCACCCGGGTCTGTTTGCCCTTGCCCCGCCGCGACAGGGCGTTGAGGCGGACCTCGACTTCCTGCAGCGCGAACGGCTTGACCAGATAGTCGTCGGCCCCGGAATCGAAACCCGCGACCTTGTTGTCCAGCGTGTCGCGCGCGGTGAGCATCAGCACCGGGGTCTGCTTGCGGGCTTCGGTGCGCAGCTTGCGGCAGACTTCCAGGCCATCCATGCCCGGGAGGTTGAGGTCGAGCACGATCGCGTCGAATTCATGGACGATGGCCAGATGCAGGCCGGTGATGCCGTCGGCGGCGAAATCGACGGTGTGGCCGCGGTCTTCGAGGTAGTCGCCCAGATTGGCGGCGATGTCCTGGTTGTCTTCGATCACGAGTATGCGCATGGGCGGTGAATCCTCAGAGGTGCTGCTGTGACCGGCCGGCATCCGTTCGGTTCCCGGCGGGCACCGACGCGTGCGGGGCAGCGCGTGCGCAATTCTGGCATACGCGCCCACGGGAGACAGATCCGGCGGCGCGCCGCAGATCGCGCAATGCGTCCTGCAACGCGGCTTGCGATACGCCCGGGCGCACGCACGAAAAAAATGGCCCGGGCGACTTCCACCGCCCGGGCCGAAAAACAGGGTGTAACCCCGATTACCGGTTCTGCATCGCCCACTGACGAGGAAGGTGGTGTCAGATTCGGTCCCGGCACGCTACGCCGGGATCGATTAAAGCGTCGTTAAAGCCATATGACGGCCGAGCCCGCGGCCCGGAATCAACTTTTTCTTTTTGCGCGGACTTTGCTGTTTTTGGCGCCATTTGCCAGCAATTCGACGATCTTACCGGCGATATCGATGCCGGTGGCCGCCTCAATCCCTTCCAGTCCGGGCGAGGCGTTGACCTCCAGCACTAGCGGGCCGCGGTGGGAGCGGAGTAAGTCGACCCCGGCCACGCCCAGGCCCAGCACCTTGGCGGCGCGGATCGCGACCTCGCGCTCGTCGTCGCTGGCCAGCACCGCTTCGGCGGTGCCGCCACGATGCAGGTTCGAGCGGAAATCGCCCTTCGGCGCCTGTCGGCGCATCGCCGCGACCACCTCGTCGCCGACCACGAAACAGCGCAGGTCGGCGCCTTCGGCTTCGGCGATGAATTCCTGCACCAGGAAATTGGCGTACAACCCGCGCAGCGTTTCCACCACGCTGCGCGAGGCCGAGGGCTTCTCGGTGAGGATCACCCCCGCGCCCTGCGAGCTCTCGTTGAGTTTGATCACGTGCGGCGGCGGACCAAGCATCGACAGCAGGTCGACGGTGTCGTCGGGGTTGTCGCCGAACACGGTCGCCGGCATGCCGATGCCCTGCGCCGCCAGCAGTTGGTGGGCGCGCAGTTTGTCGCGCGCGCGGGCGATGGCATCGGCGCGGTTGGGGGTATAGCTGCCCATCAGCTCGAACTGGTGCAGCACCGCGGTGCCGTAGCGGGTGATGGACGCGCCGATCCGCGGCAGCACGGCTTCGTACCCGGCCAGCGGGCGACCTTTGTAATGCATGTCGAAACCGTCGGAGGCGATGCGCATGTAACAGCGCAGCGGATCGAGCACGCGCGCGCTGTGGCCGTGCTCGCGCGCGGCTTCCACCAGCCGGCGGGTCGAATAGAGCTTGCTGTTGCGGGACAGGATGGCGAGCTTCATGCGGCGCTCCAGGCGCAGGCGGACGACGGCGACAGCCTGCCGCGTGATGATGACGATTCCCGCTCGAAGCAACGCGGGGATGCGTATGTTACCCGCGGGGCAGACCGCGACGCGCTCGGGCGAAAAACCCGCGACAGCGGCCTTGCCGGCGGACAGACGGGTGATCTGGAACGACAGCGCGCCCGACGGCGTGCGCATGTCGCCGGCGATGTCATCGCTGGCCAGCGCTTTTGCGGCAGTGGCGCGCATGCGCAACTGGCCGGGCTCGGCCGAGACTTCCGGCGCATAGGCGGGATCGGTGGACGGCGACGACGAGGACGAGGACGCCGCAGCATCGCGGCTCTGCCACACGCCCAGCATCAGCAACGACGCGCACGCGCCGGCTACGAACATGGATCGGAAAGAACCATTCAACGGACTTCTCCTTGTCATGAATGGTGAGGCCGAGCCGATGCGCGCACAGCGTCGCACCGGCCGGCGCCGCGGTTCCCCGCCAGCCAAGAGTTCCGCGTCAGCGCTTGCCCAACCTCCGCGCATTCGCGGTCGCGATGCGGTGATACGGCGCAAGTCCCGCGCTGAGTATGGCGGCAACAGGATTCGGAACCGGAATGCTGCTGCGCGACATCCCCATCCAGGGCGCCCACATCGCGTGCATAAAGGACTGCGCCATCGCCATCTGCTGCTGCATCGCGAATGCGGTCATGGCCACTGCCGACTGCGACGCGGCCTGCCATTTCTCGCTGCTCATCCGCGAGAGTTCGGTTCGATCGGAATGCGACGGCACCGCACCCGCCAACGCCAACCGCATGAGCCTGCGTGACACGATGCCAGGCACCACGGCATTGATCTCTGCGACCTGGCGGCCGAGGCGAAGTGTTTCATCGATGCGTTTCATGGAAGCGTTCCCGTTGCTGCGACGCTGCATCCTGCGCCGCGCATCGTGAACGCCATATCCGTTCCGCGAACGCTGCAGCATCGTTCCGTGAACGGGTGCGAGCGTCATGAACCGATCCGATGGCACGCACAAGCATGCCGATTGCATGTCGCCATCGTGCGCGGCATGCGCAATGCGCGTGAAAATTCCGTTGGATGCGCGGTGGATGCCCGTCGCACATGGGTTGAGATGCTGGCACGCGACTTGCGCAGGTATTCCACAGCTTCGGCGTCAGGCCGCGGCGTTCCCCCATCGCAGGACATTCCCAATGAACGAACACGACAAGCGAATCGACAAAGACCTGGACAAGGACCTCAACCGCGATCCGATCACCGGCGCACCGGGTTCGCACCCGGTCGGTACCGGCATCGGTGCGGCTGCGGCCGGCGCTGCGGGCGCAGCCATCGGCGCCGTCGCGGGCCCGGTTGGCGCGCTCGCGGGCGCGGCGATCGGTGCCGTCGTCGGCGGCCTGGCCGGCAAGGGCGTCGGCGAAGCCGTCAACCCGACGGCCGAAGATACCTACTGGCGTGAGCAGTATTCGCGTGAGCCCTACTACGCGAAGGATTACACCTACAACGATTACGCCCCGGCGTATCGCACCGGCTACGAAGCGCGCTCGCAATACGCGGATCGTGGCTTCGACGATATCGAAGCGGACCTGCAGCGCAAGTACGATGCCACCCGCGGCGAATCCACGCTGCCGTGGGATCGCGCGCGTCCGGCCGCCCGTGCCGCATGGGATCGCATCGAGCGCGCCGTTCCTGGCGACTCCGACCGCGACGGCAAGTAAGCCGTAAACAGCGGGCGAAGCGATTCGTCCGTTTGAACGAAAAGAGGGACGGCGCGAGCCGTCCCTCTTCGTGCATCGGGCGCCGTCGGTGCTCCGAAAGATCTGCAACCGTACATATCGGCGACACCTTGCAACGCACTGCCGACAGCATCGGACACGTCCACCCGTTTTGGGCGGAATCACTCCACACAAGGCGCATCGTCATGACCAAATCCACTCTATTCGTCGCACTCGCGTTGACCGCATGCGCGTGGACGATGCCGGCGCACGCCGAAGACGCATCTCTCGCAGACGCAGCCAATCGACCGACATCCACCACGGGCGTTGCAGGGCAGTTACGGGCACAGATATTGCTGGATCGCGCCCGGTTTTCCCCCGGCGAGATCGACGGCCGCGTCGGTTCCAATCAGCGCCGTGCAGTGCGCGGCTATCAGCTCGCGCGTGGCCTGCCCGGCAGTGGCGAACTCGACGCCGCGACCTGGGCGGCACTCAACGTCGATGCGCCAGCCGCAGTGATCGCGTACACGCTGACCGCGGAGGACGTGGGCCAGACCTTCGCCAAAATGCCCAAGGGCATGCTGGAGCAAAGCAAACTCAAGGCGCTCGGCTTCGAGTCCATCGAAGAAGCGCTGGGCGAACGCTTTCACGCCAGTCCTGCCCTGCTCAAACAACTGAATCCGAACACGGATTTCAGCAAGGTCGGCACGCAGATCCAAGTGCCCAACGTCGCCGATATCCCCGCGCTTCCGAAAGCTTCCAGGCTGGTCGTCGACAAATACGATTCCACGCTCACCCTGTTCGACAGCGCCGGCAAACCGATCGCCCAGTTCCCCGTATCGTCGGGCAGCGAACGCGATCCGCTGCCGATCGGGGAATGGAAAATCGTGGCGACTGCGGTGAATCCCACTTACCACTACAACCCCAAGTTGTTCTGGGACGCCGATCCGACCCACACCAAAGCCACGTTGGCGGCCGGCCCCAACAACCCTGTGGGCACCCGATGGATCGATCTGTCCAAGCCCAACTACGGCCTGCACGGCACGCCAGCGCCGTCGAGCATCGGCAAACGCCAATCGCATGGTTGCGTGCGCATGACCAATTGGGATGCCGAGCGCGTGGCGGCAACGGTGGACTCTTCGGTTTCTGTGGTGATGCAGGAATAACGAGCGCAAGGCCGCGCGCGCCGGACCCACCGGCCCGCCACCCGGCTGGCGGCGCGATGACCTCCCAGTGCGTAGCGTGACGCAGGAATAGCGGATGAAATATCTCGGCGTGCTGCTCATCGGAATGTTGCTGGGCGCGATGGCGTATCGCGAGGTGGCCATATGGCGCGCACGGACGCCACCACAGCCCCTGGAATGTCGTAGCGACTGTCCGGAAACCGATCCTGCGACTGCACGCGATGCGCAAGAGCCGGTCCCGGTGCCGCCCGCAGTCGCTACGCAAAATCCTGGTAGTGGGACTTCAGTCGCGGCCACTCCGCGCATCGATACTTCAGGTCGCAAGCCGGTTGCCGTTGCCGGAGCCGAACCCTCACCCGCAGGCCTGTCGATTCCGGTCCAGGGCATGTCCGCCACCGAACTCACCGACACCTTCGTCGACGCGCGCAGCGAAGGGCGATCGCATGACGCGATCGACATCATGGCGGCCGCAGGAACACCGGTGCTCGCAGTGGCGGATGGGCACATCGAGAAATTGTTCGACAGCGCGCGCGGCGGCTTGACGGTCTATCAGTTTGAACCCAGCGGCAGATACACCTACTACTACGCCCATCTGCAGCGATACGCCGATGGCCTTGCCGAAAAGCAATCGATCAAACGTGGCCAGGTGATCGGTTACGTCGGCAGTACCGGCAATGCCGATCCCGCCGCCCCGCATCTGCACTTCGCGATTTTTCTGCTGGGCCCGGAGCGTCGCTGGTCGGAAGGAAGCGCCATCAATCCATACCCTGCATTGACGCGGAGCCAAAACAGTCTGAAATAGCCTTTGACAGGCTGCTGAAATACCTGCGGCAGCAGGTTTTCAGTGGCGTGTTAACGCAGCCATGGATGGCTGCGCCGGCGAAACAAGCGCGTAAGCGATTGATTCGCCGTGAGCACGTCCGGACATGTGCCGGACGTGCGAACTGAAATACCTCCTGGACGTAGGTATTTCAGCAACCTGTTGAGGCTTTCGATCTGTTCCGCTACATCCAGCCGATAGGTCGCTTCTTTACCTGGCAGCGCCAGAGCTTGTTGCAACGAGGTCAATTACGGAACAACGTCTCCCGCGCAGCACGCGCAACGAATGAGCCATCGGTTCTTTTCGCCGTGCCCTACGAACTCCAGATCGTCGCGCTGCTCGGAATCGGGACATCACAACCATCAGACTCCACGCGCAGCAAAAAAAACGGCGACCCTTTCGAGGTCGCCGTTCGTACATCTGGAGCGGGTGATGGGAATCGAACCCCATTACCTATCGATGCCAGACCACCCAATGACTTAGCTGTCAAAAGGCCCCTGGCACGCGATACCTAAAACGATACCCCAATCTTACCGGGTGCCGTGGGTGAAACGCCAACTGCTTAGGCGGTTAGCGTGCGTTTTTTCCTGCTTTTGGCTCTTTTACTGTCTGGCTTCGCTTTCGCGGGCGGTGCGCCACCCTCCCCCGCTGAGGCTGTGGATGTTCGCCGCCTTCCTTACACCCAACTTTTTGAAGCCCAAAGTGAAGGGGGAGAGTCCTTGGACACCTTCATGGCACGTATCGCACCACGTCTGCGTGCCTGGTCAGATGAAACGACGCTGGAAGCGTGCGCCGCCATTGCCACCGATGGCGAGCGTTACGCGGTCATCGTTGGCACATCCCAATCGCACTTGGGCTGCGCCATATACAGCGCCAAAGTGCCAGCTGGCTTCCGCTTCACTGGCGAAAGCATCCACAGCCACGGCGGAAAAGCCCGATTCAAAATGAACCGGGCTGACCGAATTTTTGCTGGCGTGCCCGAAGACGTGCGCAGCCAGTCACAACGCGGCACGGTTTACGGTCAGGACCTCGAAAAGTTCTCTGAAATAGACCTTGGCGGCACCGCGGGTTACCTAGCCACGCCGTCCGGTGTCATCTATCAAGATGGCGCGGGTCACATCCGCACCATTCAGTTATAGGCCGAGGTTTATGCAGTTGCAGAAGAAATCGCTGGTGAACACTTGCCCAGTGCTGATGTTCGTCGCAGTAGCGCGGTAGCCCCAGGTTTGATCCCCTGAGCACTGCGCATCTACTGCGAGCCGATTGGGAGAGGGATTCGTCCAGGGCCTAGCGGTTGTTGAAGTGCCCAGTGTTCCGGCAGGTATGCCGGCCCATGAAACCGAATAAGCGGCGGGGTTGTCGCTACCTGCTTCGAATAATCCCAAAATGCGAAACGCGGCAGGCGGCTGTCCCAGCCTGAACGATTTTCGGCATTGTGTGATTGTCGTGCCGCCGTAGCTGGGAGGAAGCGGGGCGCAGGTGTTTACGTCGTTGCGTGTGGCGCCCGTATCAGCCCAGGCACTCCACGCGCCAAAGCTCGGCGCCGGTAGCGTGCGCGTGCCCGCAGGGCATGACGTAGAGCCGGTGCGGGTTTGCGCTTGCGCATACTCGCGGGTCCACGTTCCGCTAAACCCGGTGGGGCAAGAAAGGCCCCGCGTTTCCCAGCGTGTGTTTGTTTCGTTGAAGGGACCAGGGCAAGCGGCGCAGGTGCTGCCGCTCTCGCTCCATGGCAACCATACCGGCGCCTGCCAAGGCTCATTGCCGGGGCAGTCCTGGGCGCGACCTTCAGTCGTCAAACCAAAATGGCCCACCGCGCAATCGCCCGTGCGGTTCTCCGGTGGCGCCTTTCGTTGCTCGCATGTGGCTGTGTATGGCGGTGGCGAGGCCGGCGGTCCAATCGGTGGGGACGTCGGAGGAGTCACGCCAGGCGTGCCCGGTGGAGGGGCAACCGGTGGCGCTACAGGCGGCGGCGTGACGGTGGGCGGTGCCACGATGAGGGGCGGGGTGACCGTGACCGGCGGAACGGTCGGCGGGGCCACTGGCGCGCCAGGAGGAACCGGCGGGGCCGTGGGCGGTGCGACGACGGGCGGCGGATTGCTCACCGGCGTGGATGCCACCGCAGACCCGGAGGCCAAACCGGAGTGATAGATAAAAACCATGTTAGCCGCGCCGTCGCTTGAGCAACGCGAGGCCAAAACTGCCGGGTCCAAGCTGCCGGCGGTGAAAACAGAATGACCGCCGATTTTCAGGTCATAAATAGACTCTGCAACCGCACCTGCCAGGCCCACGCACGCATCCGAAGGCACCGACTGATAGGCGATGGCAAAGGCATCATTGGGCTGCGTAACTTCAGCGGCAGCAACTTCAACCGCGCCGCCCCAGCTTGTGCGCAAGCTGCCGGAACGCAACAGGGTGGAGGGAACCAAGCCATCTTCTGAAACTCTGGCCGTGGTCACACCATTAAAAGTCCCGACCAGACCGAACGAAGTTTCGATAGCTTGCGACAAGTCGCGCAGGTTTCCTTGCTCGACCCGGACAGCTGCGACGGTGCTCGACGGCTTGAAAGCTAAAAAAGCGGCCGTTCCAAACGCGGCGGCTACAGCAAGGGCCAGCGAGACTTCAAGAAGACTAAACCCCCGTGCCTGATTGCAAGCGATGGCGAGTGGATGGCGGCGCGGGGTGCAGGTTTGCATGTTCATGGTTCCAGTTAAGAGCGGGGCTTTTCAGCGTCAAGCGCTTGCCGCGCTTCTTCTTCCTCGCGCTCGCACATTTCTAGCCAGCGAGCATAAAAGGCGTCGTCAGGGTCATGTGGCGCGATTGCGGCGGGGGGCGAACCAAACAGCCAGAGCCATAGGCGACTCATTTCGCGGCCTGCCTTGCGGCCTCTTGGGCTTTTTCGCGGTCTTCCATGTGCTTAATGCCCTTTGCTCTGCACTGTTCCAGCAGCGGCGGCTGACCGCGGAAGCGGTCGGCCATGAACAGCAGGGCGCCCACGATTTCCGCAGTGTCCCAACCGTCTACCTCAGCGGCGATGACCAAGCCACCGAGCTTGATTTTCCGGTGCGCGTCTTCTTGCCTAGACAGCATTTTCCGGTGCGCGTCTTCTTGCCTGGACAGCGTCGCCAGTGCCTTTGCTTGTTCGCGTCGCTTGGCTTTTTTCTCGCGAGCTGCCTGCGCTTGGTCTTTTAGTCTTTGCTGGTTTTTCAGCTGCGCAAGACGCGTGGCGGTGGCGTCGATTCGTTCTTTAAGTTTAGTCATGTCACGGCTTTTGCTTGGCGGTTAAATCCAGGCTATTCAAAGTTTCGCGTTTGACAAGTCGGCGGTTTTCTATTGACTTAAGTTGGAGGCAGAGCGAAGCGATGCCGAAGCGGTTCACGAGCGGCGAAGCCTAGCAAGTGCGCACCTATACATCACTTCGTGATGTGCGCGCCCTGCCGGGGGCAGAAACAACAACAAGAGCAAAAGAAAAAACAAAATCTCGGTTCGCATGGCTAACTTTCATTTTCACGCAAAAATAATCGGCCGCTCGCAGGGTCGTAGCGCCGTCGGTTCCGCTGCATATCGTGCTGGCGTCGTTTTGGTTGACCGAAGGCCAACGGTAAACTTACGGTTCGACTACACGCATAAAAAGGGAATCGATGGCGCAGAAATCCTTGCGCCTTCAAATGCGCCCGTGTGGTGTTCTGACCGTTCAGAGCTATGGAACCGCGTGGAAGAAGCGGAGAAACGCAAAGACGCGCAGGTGTGCCGAGAGGTGGAGTTTTCCCTCCCGGTAGAGCTCACAAACGACGAGAAGAAGGAGCTAGCGCGCGACTTCGTGCGCTCGCAGTTCGTGGGCCAGGGCATGGTCGCCGATGTTGCTTTTCACCACTTGGACGGCCACAACCCCCACGCGCACGTCCTGTTGACCATGCGTGAGCTTTTGCCCGATGGCACAGGTTTCGGCAACAAGCAGCGCGCCTGGAATGAGTGGGCGCTAGTGGAGACCTGGCGAGAGCAATGGGCCTCTCACGCCAACGCCGCCCTTGCGAAGGCCGGGCATGACGCCCGTATCGACCACCGCTCTTTGGCAGAGCAAGCCAATGACGCAGCCCAGCGCGGCGACATGCAAGCCGCCCAGGCGCTGGACCGCACCCCAACCATCCACGTTGGCGGCAACAAAGCACGCGCCGCCCACAACGAAACCGTGCGCGCCGAGAACGTCCAAAGGCAAAAAGCCTGGGACGAAACAGCGGAACAAGCGCGGGCGGAAGCCCGCCTGATGGCTCCCTCTTACGACACACCACCCCACACCCCACAGCCACCCAGGAGAGCATTCAATGGACGACGACACCGTGCCACCACTATCGACAGAGCTGCGCGCGATGTTGTTCGAGTCCGAAAACCCGACGATGGGCGGCAGCCGTTGCTTGCGTTGCGCTCACTCGACATGCCTAACCTTGGCCTTCCCAGCGGCAGAGGGAGAGCCGCCGAATCAATCGGAGCTGGTCGTGTATTGCGGGGCGATGAACCGAGACATTACGGTCCCGGTAGTCCGGTGCAGCAGCTTCGAGCAGAAGCCAGGGAACCCGTGAACATAGACGACCTGACCGAGCAAAGAGAGAAGCGCCGCGAGCGCTTGGCGAAACTCGGCACGCCGCCCGTGGCGGCGTCTGCTAGGCCGAAGGCCCCAGGCTCTAGCACGCGCGTAGCGCGTGCGCCCCGACTGCCCAGCGCTGGCGGTGGCAGCACTCGCACGCAGTTGGCAGGCGACGGGACAAAGCAGGGCGACAAACTCGCCAAGGCCGGGGAGCGTTGGCTGAGAGACCTGGACAAGATTGTGGCGGAACTCATTCGCACGGCCCTGGAAGCAGCGCGCCAGCAGTCGGATCTGTGGGAGCAGGCCAAAGGGCGCGACCTCATCCATGCTGGGCGAGTCCAGCGCGTGCGCGAATGGCAAGACAAGAAGGCAGAGCGAAAACACACTAAGGCGGTAGACAGTCGGATAAGGCGCTCACAACGAAGGGCAGGCGCAGAGCACGATTTAGAGACCAGCCGCACCGACCGCTTGATGATGAAGCTCACGGGCGCGGAGCCTAAGCGGCTGCGCGACTTGCGCGAGAAAGAAGCGCGGGCCAAGACGAGGGAAGCCCAAGCAAAGAAGGAGCGAGAAGCGACCGCAACCGCGTATCAAAGCGCCGTGCAGGACTTCGACCGCAGGAAGCAAGCGTTTATGGCGGCTTCGCCGAAGGGCCAGACCGTGCCGCCAAACTTCAGCGAAAAGCCGCAGCCCAAGCCGACGTCAGAAGCAACGCCGACGATGCCGCCCGCGCCGTGGGCAGCGCAACCGCCCACCGTTGAAGAACAGGCAAAGAAGCCACTCCCGCCGAGAATGTAGCCGCGCAGGAATGACTAAAAAAGAGGCCCCGGCTTGACAATGAGCCGGGGCCTCTTACTTTGATTAAAGCGGCTCCCGAGATAGCGACTTCTCGGGAGCGGGTTAGGCAGGTAGGACTGCAAACCCAGGCGGCGGCCCCTGAAAAGAGCCTAACAAAGCCCCTGGATTCCGCAACTCCCTCACACTTCTCCCGCTCCCAGGACACTATCAACGGCTCCGGCTTGGATGGTTGCCGTATGACGACGCCCGTTAATAGCGGGGTGCGCACCAGGTAACACGGGCGCTGGGAATGAAACCCCAGCTTGGTTAACCACACCGTGGGCGTGCACGCATTGAAGCGGGGGGACTGCAACCCGCGCCAGCCTGACATACCTATGCGTCGCGGAGGCCCTGGGAGTGGCTCAATACTGGCCCAGGTCGTGTGCCCCGTCCCGGTTCGGTTGTTGAGGCGTAGTGGCTAGGATGGAACAGAGCCCGGCGACGGTCGGGCTACGGGGTGAGCCCAACGGAAAGACGCCGGCCAAAAACCGGTGGCGAGACCCGGCCCCGGCGCGATTGCTCGCGTGAACTCGTCTGTGGTGCAAGGCAGTTAAAGCACCATGCCCGACTAACGTCCCACAAGGCTAAAGGCCACGTGGTTGGCGACGGCGGGGCAAGGTCCTCGACTCGACTAAAATCGGGTAGGGGAAGACTTTGCCCTTCCGTCGTCGGGGAAGCGAAGCGAACCCGAGACGGAAGGGCAAAGGCCAGGGGGATGTCTTTGTAACCCTAGCTGTTGCTTTTGCTCTCTATGTAGGGAAACCGGACGCGCGCCGAAAAAATCCGTCTTGCGCTTTCGCCATGCTGCGCTAAAAACTAGCCATGGACGACAACACTCCCAGCCTCACTAGCAAAGCCCTGCAACGCGCCGCCAACAAAGCCGCCAACAAGATTTTGGCCGCCGGGGGCTACGACCACAAAGGCATGAGCCTGCAAGCCAACGAGCGCCGGGCCTTAGCGAAGAAACGCGCCAGGGCTGCCGAATCGAAGAAGAGCGAGCACAAGGCGAAGAAGGGCAAACAGCAAGCCGCCAGAACAGCGCAGAAGGCGCAGTAGGGCCGACCTGTACGAAACGGGCCCCATTGGCTACGCTTGAGCAATCTTCCTTCAGTTGTGCAGCTATGCCCACACGTCCCATAGACCGCCTAATGCCGTTGTTGAAGGTCCTCAACAATAACCAACTGGCGTTGGTCGCGGATGTGGCCGAGCAGTTCACCACGGCTCACACCTTTGCCCACCAGCAATTCCCCCTGAAGACCGGGGCAAGCCTGATGACACAGGGCATTGTGGAGGACCTGGGGGACATCATCCGCATCCACCATGCGTTCTCGCATGAGGCTTTTTCCAAGGACAAGTTTGAATACGCCCTGGAGCGCGTGCAGACCCTGCACAAGCGGAAAGCGAAGCTCGCGCCGAGAGGAAACAAGGGTTACGACATTGAGATTGAAGGCGAGCGATTTTCGCTGAAAACAGAAGCCTCCAAGAACGTTAGCCTGGATTCCATCCACATCTCCAAGTTCATGGAGCTGGGCGGTGGCGAGTGGACAACTAACCCGAAAGACCTAGAAGGGCTGCGCGCACAGTTTATTCAGCACCTCGCCGGATACGACCATATCCTGACCTTGCGGCGCTTGCAGGAAAAGCGCGACAACTGGCACAGCTATGAACTGGTGGCCATCCCCAAAGCGCTGATGCTGTTAGCCGCCAATGGAGCGCTGGAAATGAAATCTGGCAGCAAGCAGAACCCACGCCCTGGCTACTGCTACGTGGGCGTGGACGGCTGGGCCTACACGGCCGGCACCAGGGTCAGCCCGAAAGATTTGCAACTTGCGCTTTACTTCGATGGAGGCGGTGAACGCAAACTGCAAATCAAGCACCTGAAGAAGAGCCTTTGCAAGGTGCTCGCGACGTGGGAGTTTGAAAGCCTAGCTGTGTGATTTTCGCGAAGCGCTTGCGAGGCGTTGGCGCGCCAGCTCTGCATACTCTTGCGAAAGCTCGATGCCTACGAAGTTGCGCCCATGGGCTTGGGCAACCTGGCCGACAGTCCCTGAACCGAAAAACGGATCCAAAACCAAGCCCTTCTCCGGGGTGCTTGCAGCCATGCAGAGCCGAACGAGTTCAGTTGGGAAAACTGCAAAGTGGTTGCCGCCGAACGGCTCCGTATTGATAGCCCAGACAGAACGCCGGTTCTTGGTTTGTTTCCCGTCAGCCGTGGACTCTTTTACCGCTTCGGCGTTGTAGAGATAGCGCTCGGACTTGGACAGCAAGAACACGTATTCGTGTGAACGGGTGGGACGGTCACGGACAGACTCGGGCTGACAGTTGGGCTTTTGCCAGATAATGTCAGAGCGCAAATACCACCCATCGGCTTGAAGCGCGAACGCCAATCGCCACGGCACGCCCAACAAGTCTTTGGGCTTCAGGCCGTCAGGCGTCGGGGCGCGATACTCCATCGCTCGACCCTTGTTTTTCTTGTCCGGAGCGCGCCAGGTCCTGCCGCCACTGGTGAAGCCATCGCCGATGTTAAGCCAGAGCGTGCCATCGTCTTTCAGTGTGCGGCGGACCTCGCGAAACAGCACCACTAGGTCGGCAATATAAGCCTCCAAAGTCGGCTCTGCACCGATTTGACCATCCACGCCATAGTCCCGCAGACCCCAATACGGAGGCGAGGTGATGCACGATTGGAAAACTTGGTCGGGGAACTCCGCAAGCACGCGGCGAGCATCGCCAACAATCAAGCGACCCGACGATGCAACCGATTTGCGCTTCTTCGCGCTGGCGTCGAAGAAGCTAGGGGCCGAATCCATCGAAGTTTCCGCGACAATCTCGAACATGGGGAAAGTGAACTCTTGGCGATAATGGGTAGGTTAGCGATTGGCTGATGAATCGCAAGCTAGGCGATGGGTGTCTCACTGGCGGCGACCGCGCGGCGTTGACGCTTGGGCGCTGCGGTTTCCGCTGGGGCTTCCTTCAATGCCTGCGCAAACTGGCCGGGTGTGTAGGTCGGCAGGTCTACAGGCGGCGCGAACTTCGCCAACGTCGACACGCGGTCTGGCAGCGTCTTGCGGTCAATCACATCGGTGCGCTTCAGATAGAACCTTGCAAGCACTGTTTGCGATTGAGAAAAATGCCCGGTTAGGCGTGCGATAGCTTCCTCTTCCTCCCCAGCATCTTCCAACGCGGTCGCCAGCGTGTGACGGAACGCATGGAATGCTAGCCCCGACTCGACCACGCCCGCGCGCTTAATATAGGTTGAAAACTGGCGCGACAACTGACGGCCAAAGCCTAGCCCGGTGCCGTTGGGCAAGTGCGGAAAAAGCCGCTCCTTCTTCGCCGCTTTCACCTCTTCAACGAAGCCTAGAAAGCCTGCATCCAGCACCGGTTGCGCCAGGGGAACAAAGCGCCTGGATTGCTTGTTCTTGAGCTTCTGACCGGCAAAGCGCCGGTTGATATGGATGCCCGCCACCCCGTCCACCGTTTCCACGTCTGCAACGTAAAGCTGCGCGACTTCCGTCACCCGTGCGCCAGTGTAGAGGCCCAGCACAGGCCCCCAGAACCGGTGCGGATACTTGGACGCCCACGGCAAGAAGGAAGCAGGCGAAAAGATGGCCTGCAACTCAGCGGAGGTGAAAGGCCTGCCGGTTTCGGCTTCAGCGTCCGGGTCTTCGTTGACCGGCAAGCCCGCCATGGGATTCAAAGCAAGAAAGCGGGACTGCAAGAGCCACTGGATAAAAACGCTTAGCCGCTGCCGGTGTTTGTTGAGGGTGTGCTCGGCTGGCTTGGGTTCGTCGTTGAGCCCGGCGAGCCGCAGGACTTCTTTCACCGTGCGACCCCGGTAGGGCTCACGCTTGCTCGCATTGCTCGGCCAGCACTTCACGGCGTCCATGAATGCGCGCACGTGGGCTTGCGTGAGGTCGGCGGTGGAGAGGTCACCCACCACGCCCAAGAAGACCCGCAGCGTGTGGCGGCTTTCCATCACCGTCTTGGGGTCGCGAGAGCTCCCCACCAAGTCAGCTAGATGCACGTCGATGGCATACGACAGCCAAGGCACGTCCTTAGCCGCTACCGCAGCGGGCGCGGCCACCACTGGGCCATCCAGTCGCCCAATGTCGTCCAGGGCCTGCGCAAAGAGCGCGTGGTCTTCCGGGCCGTCTACTTGGACGCCCTCTAGCTTGGTGCCGTTGGGAAGCGTGAGCGATTGCACGCTCCAATCCCGCACCCCTGCCCCATGTGCAGCCTTGAGTGCTTTCTTTAGGTCCACGTGTCGCCCCCTGCGCATCGTGTTGAACGCTTCTGATAGTGCCAGACCAAGACGGGCAGCAGCGAAACGGGCAGCGTCCCCAGGGGGCAAGCGCAGCGAGCGAACCAGAAAGCGGGACCCGACCTGGGCGCGTAGGTCAGCAGGCACAAGAAAGCGGGCATAGAGCCCGCTGGGTCGGTGCAAAAACAGCGGTTTTGGCATGTGAACGATACCTAAAACGATACCTGGAAAGGGATCGCTTTAGGGCTCGAAAACACCAAAAACCCTTTACAAATCAAGCCACTTATGGCAGGGTTATGGAGCAGTTGGAGCGGGTGATGGGAATCGAACCCACGCTAGCAGCTTGGGAAGCTGCAGTTCTACCATTGAACTACACCCGCAGTGTGGCCAGTCTACCGGCTGTCGCGGCCTCCGCAAACCTTGCGGAGGCCGCTGTGCAGATATGAATCAGAAGCTCTTGCCGAACGTGGCGAACAGGGTGGCGTCGTTGCCGCCACCCTGCGCCGTGGTGACGCTGGCGCCGATGTTGGCGTCCAGACCGAACAGTTCGGTGCGGGCACCCATCTGCAGGGTCATGTAGCTGTCGTCGAAGGTCTGGCCGGGCACCGCGTACTGCAGGCTGCCGGCGATGGACTGCGAACGCGCGAAGGCTTCTTCCGGCTGATCTTCGTGCTCGACGTCCCAGGTCAGGCGGCCGTAGGGCGTCAGGTGGTCGTTGATCTTGTAGCTGGCCTGCCAACCCAGACTCGTGATCATCGAATCGAAGCTCTGATCCGGGTAGGCCAGCGAGGTCGACAGGGTCGGCTGGTCTTCGGCGTAGCCGTCGACGTCGATGCGCTGCATCAGCACGCTGGCCACGGGGCCGTGGGTCAGGGCTTCACCGGTGAAGTTGAAGCCGGCGTTGATGCCGAAGGTCAGATTGCTGCCGTCGGGCGAGCCGCTGTGGCTGCGCTTCGCCGGGCCGAGCCAGACTTCGCGGTCCACTTCATAGCGGACCAGACTGTAGCTGAGCTGGCCGTTGACCCAGGCGCGGTCGCCGTACCAGCCTGCGAAACCGCCCAAGGTGCCGTCGAGCTGTTCGAAATCGCCGCCACGCAGGCCGAAGTTCGAGAAGTTGCGGCCCAGGCCGGCGAAGCCGCCGTAGACGAAGTTGCCGCGGGTCCAGTCGATGCCGCCGGTGAACGCCGGGCCGACGCCGTCGTATTTGTTGCCGCGGTCGTAACGCTGGAAATCGGCGCGACCGTCGAACCACCAGCGCGTGCCGTCGCCTTCGGGCTTGCCGGCGAGATGGCTGGACACGCGATCGGCGCGGGCGCGGCCGACCACGGCCGTGGCGTGCGGCAGGATCGCGATCTGGCGCGGGGCTTCCAGCACCGACACCGCGTACTGCGACAGGATCTGGTGCGCGCGGCTGGTCGGATGCACGCCGTCGGCGAACAGGTAGGTGTTCGGCGCGTCGGGGGTGACGTAGCTGGACGGGTTGCAGGTCAGCGAGTTCGCGGTGATCTGCGGCTGGCAGGCAGTGCCGGTGATGTTGCCGAAGCCATACGTCGACGGCGCGGCGGTGATCTCGCGGATCAGGTTGAAGGTGTCGAGCGGAATCACCCGCAGGCCGTTGCTGGCCAAGCCGCCGAACAGCGCGTTGTTGTAGCTGGTGGTGAGCGCGGTGCCCTGCGCCTGTGCGGTCGTGCCCTGGGCGCGGAACGCCGGGGTCAGGCCGAGGTCGGGCACGGTCGCGACCAGCACATAGCGGGCACCGGCATTCTGCAACTGGGCGACGATGCCGATTTCGGCGGCCACGGCACTGGAAATGGTGGTGGTGGGATCGGCGCCGGCGTTGGTGATCGCGAACAGATCGTTGGCGCCGCCCCACACGGTGTAGAGGGCGCGGCTATCGGCGCGGCCGCCGTTGGCGGCGAGGTAGTTGGTGACTTGGGTGGCCATCGACGGGATCGGCCCAAGCGCGCCGGTGGTGTTGGTGCCCACGCGGGCGCCGCCGGCGGCGTAGTTGGTGCCGGTCTGGCCGTTACCGTTCGGCGCAGCGCCGGTGCCGTAGAAATCGGCCAGATACTGCGACCAGACGAAGCCGGGATTGGTGGTGAACTGGCCGGTGACCGGACGGACGCTGGCCGGCAGCAAGGGACGGAAAAAACCGCTGTCGGTGAGGCTGTCGCCGAAAAACACGGTCTGCGAATAAGGGCCAGCGGCGGACGCCGGCATGGCGGCGCCGACGGTCACGGCAATGACCGCGGCGGCGAGAAGACTGCGGATGGGCTGCTTGGCCCCACGATTGAAAGACATACCCCACTCCCGAAATAATGAGAAAACTGGCGGATTTCCTCGGCGCTTCTGCAATACGTCGCCGGATGGTGGCCGCATGGTTTCACGAAGCCCTTTGTGACTCAAGTGTGACAAGTCCCCCGATGCAGCGATAGGCGGACGCTGGGCAGGCGGCCGCCCCCGGGCGACAATCCGCACATGGACATCCGACTCAACGGCGAGCCGCTCGCCCTCCCCGCCCCGTGCACCCTTACCGAGCTGCTCACCGCTCAGGGCCTGGCCGAACGCCGGGTGGCCGTGGAGGTCAACGGCGAGATCGTTCCTCGCGGCCGTCACGCCGGGCATCGGCTGACGGATGGCGATGTGGTCGAGATCGTTCACGCGCTGGGGGGCGGGTGAGCAACCGCGCGGTGCCTTGGACGCCATTCCCATCCGCTTGAAAGCTCGCCGCTGTTCATCGCGGCTTCCGCCTCTCCCACAGGCTTCGGCAAGTTCATCGGGCTAAAGCCCCTCCTACAGGCCGCATCCGGCTCTCTTTCGGGCGCCGTTCGGGGGCTCGATCGGCGATAATCCTGCGATGACCGCACTCCCCGCATACGACGACACGCTCGTCATCGCCGGCAAGACCTATCGCTCGCGTCTGTTGACCGGCACCGGCAAATTCAAGGATCTCGACGAAACCCGACGCGCCACCGAGGCCGCGGGCGCCGAGATCGTCACCGTCGCCATCCGTCGAACGAACATCGGTCAGAACCCGGGCGAACCGAATCTGCTCGACGTGCTGCCGCCGGACCGCTACACCCTGCTGCCCAACACCGCCGGCTGCTACACCGCCGACGAGGCGGTGCGCACCTGCCGGCTCGCGCGCGAGCTGCTGGACGGCCACAACCTGACCAAGCTCGAAGTGCTGGGCGACCCGCGCACGCTGTTTCCCGACGTGGTGCAGACGCTCAAGGCGGCCGAGATTCTCGTCGCCGAGGGCTTCGAGGTAATGGTCTACACCAGCGACGACCCGATCCTGGCCAAGCGCCTCGAAGAGATCGGCTGCGTCGCGGTGATGCCGCTGGCCGCGCCGATCGGCTCGGGCCTCGGCATCCAGAACCGCTACAACCTGCTCGAAATCATCGAGAACGCCAAGGTGCCGATCCTGGTCGATGCCGGCGTGGGCACCGCCTCGGATGCCGCGATCGCGATGGAGCTGGGCTGCGACGGCGTGCTGATGAACACCGCGATCGCCGCGGCGAACAACCCGATCCTGATGGCACAGGCCATGAAGAAAGGTGTGGAAGCCGGACGCGAAGCCTTTCTCGCGGGCCGCATGCCGAAAAAGTTTTATTCCGCCACGCCCTCCTCCCCGACCGAAGGCATGATCACCGCGTCCGCACAGCCTAAAGCGGCATAGATCGGAGAAGAGGGGCTGCGCCCCTCCTCAGACCTCCCGCTAAACGAGAAGAGGGGCTGCGCCCCTCCTCAGACCTCCCCGGATCCCTCGATGACAGAACCACAGCGCAGGACAGTCAGAAGCTTCGTCCTGCGCCAGGGGCGCGTCTCGAACGCCCAGCAG
>JANLVT010000021.1:0-137541 GCA_031364125.1 Lysobacterales bacterium
TTTTTTTGGTGCTACGCCATTTTTGTTTGTTGGGGTTGCGCGCCGCTATCCCCATGGGCACCCGATGCGTTGGGTACCGCGCCCCTCAACCCATCCTACCTTGCTACGCTTCAATCGGCCGGAAATTTCGGCCGCTCACAACTCCCCCAACCCCTCCGCAGTCCCATCCTCGCCCACCTGCAGCAATCGCAGCGTATTGGTGGCGCCGTGGGTTTCCATGTGCTCGCCGCTGGTGAAGACCACGCGGTCGCCCGGCATGAGCAGGCCGGCGTCGACGAGTTTGTGGATGCTGCCGCGGGCGGCCTGGCGCGGGGTCTGGCCGCGGCTGTCGTAGTCCATCGGGAAGACGTCGCGCATCATCGCCATGCGCCGGCGGGCGCCGCCATCGCGGGCGAAGGCGAAAATCGGGGCCTTGCCGCGGAAGCGCGACAGGAAGCGCGCGGTGCCGCCGGATTCGGTCATGGCGACGATCGCGCCGACGCCGATGTGCTCGGTGAGGAACATCGCGGTCATCGCGATGGCCTGGTCGGCGCGCTGCAGATTGCGCGGCGCGGCTTCGAAATCGGTGTCGTGCTCGAACTGGCGTTCGGCGCCCAGGCAGATGCGCACCAGCGCTTCGACCGCCTTGACCGGATACATGCCGGCGGCGCTTTCCTGCGACAGCATCACCGCGTCGGTGCCGTCGATCACAGCGTTGGCGACGTCCAGCACTTCGGCGCGGGTGGGGATCGGGCTGCTGACCATCGACTGCAGCATCTGGGTGGCGGTGATCACCACCTTGTCGCGCTCCAGCGCCACGCGGATGATCTTCTTCTGCAGGCCCGGCAGTTCGGCGTCGCCGATCTCCACGCCCAGATCGCCGCGCGCGACCATCACCACGTCGCTGGCGTCGACGATCTCGACCAGATTCTCGATGGCCTCGGCGCGTTCGACCTTGGCGACCAGTGCGGCGTCGCTGCCGGCGGCGCGGGCCACGCGGCGGGCTTCGTTCATGTCGGCGGCGTTGCGGCAAAAACTCACCGCGATGAAATCGGCGTTGAGCTGCGCGGCGACCTGGATCAACTCGCAGTCGCGCTCGGTCAGCGCACCCAGCGACAGGCCGCCGCCGAGTTTGTTCAAGCCTTTGCGATTCGACAGTTCGCTGTCGTTGAGCACCGTGGTGACGATGCGCTGACCTTCGACCGCGGTGACTTCGAGTTGCACCACGCCGTCGTCGAGCAGCAGCACGTCGCCGGGCACGACATCGCCGGGCAGGCCGAGATAACTCACGCCGACCTGACGTTCGTCGCCCGGCGGCGCGTCTTCGCTGGCGAGCAGATCGAAACGTTCGCCAGCGCGCAGTTGCACTTTGTCGTTCGCAAATTTCTCGATGCGGATCTTCGGACCGGGCAGGTCGGCGAGGATCCCGACCTCGGTGCCGACCCGGGCCGCGGCAGCGCGCACGGCGTCAGCGCGCGCGATCTGCGCGGACGGATCGCCGTGCGAGAAATTGAGGCGGACCACGTCCACGCCCGCGCGCAGCAGCGCGTCGAGCACGCCGGGGGCGTCGGTGGCAGGGCCGAGAGTGGCGAGGATCTTGGTGCGGCGGCGTTGTTCGGTCATGTCTTGAGTCGTCGAAACAGGGCTCCGACAACGCTATCACGCCGACGCGGCAATCGCCGTACAGCTGTCCTGCAAACGATCACAGTCCCGGCGGTGCGGCGCCTGCGGCCTATTCCACCACGGTTTCGATATAGGCCTTGCCGGCCCGATACAGTTCGAGCCGGTCGAAGATCCCCTGGCCGCCCTGCGGCTTGCCGGCAGTATCGAGCGGCAGCCCGTCGATGACACGCTGCTGCGGGCGCGCCGCATGCGCGTGATCGCCGGTGGCGGCGTGACAGGCGGCCACGGTGTCAAGCTCGGCGGGGTCGAGCTTACCGCGCTCCATCTGCTTCGCGATCAAGAGACCTGCCGCGGGGTCGCGGGTATCGTCGTGCGCGCTCACGCACAGAAGCCATGCGAGATTGTTCTGGATCGACAGGACATCGTCGGGCTCCGGGCGGGCCTCGCGCAGCAGCGCGATGCACGCGGAACTTCGTGCCGGGGTCGTACAGCACGCGCAGACCACTGCGCAGCGTCGGATTGCGCCAGCTCAGGGTGATCCAGTCGGCGGTCTGGCGGGCCAGGATCGGATTGCTGCCGGCGATGCTGTAACTCACGCGCACGATGTCGTCGACGCGCACATCGTCCAGCACGATCAGCGCGGTGACGCTGCCGTCGGTCAAGTACTGCTCGAATTCGCTTTCGCGCCGCGCCAGCGAGATGCGCTCGGGCGACAGCCGGTTCTGCCACGCGCCGTCGCGCAGCAGCTCGACGCGATGGATCGACATCGTCTGGAATTCGGGATTGAAGTTGATCTGGAAACGCCCGGCTTCGCCGATCAACGATGGCGATTTCGGCTCGAACACGTGTTCGAGGTAAATCAGATTGCGGCCGGCGCGGCGGTCCGACTGCATGTCGTAAAGCCAGTAGCGCCAGCGGCGGTCGGCGGCGCCGGGAGCGGCCGTGTCCCACTTCGCCGGCAACTCGCGCCGGACCACGAAGGTCGGCTCGGGGCCGGTCTCGAAGCGCAGATCGCCGCGGACGTGTTCGACCGCCATCGCATCGGATACAGACGCCACGAACAGCAGAGCCGCCAGCCGGATGTAGTTCATCGTCGGATTCTCTTTCCCCTGTGCGGGAGAGGCCACTACATCGCCCATTCGGTCGCCGCTGCCTGTCGCGGCGGCGGAAACGGCAGCCCGCGCATCGTGCGGCTGGGACTTCGGGGAGCGTGGCCGGAGCATCCCGGCCGCTTCGATATCCGCCCCTGCGCCGCGCCTCAGACGCGCGCCTCAGACGCGCGCCAGCAGCGCCGACAGCTCGCCCGGCGTCCGCGCCAGATGTTCGGCGCCGGCCGCGCGCAGCTCGTCTTCGTCTCCGAAGCCCCAGAGCACGCCGATGCCGCGCATCCGGTGGTGGATCGCGCCCTCGATATCCATATGCCGGTCGCCGATCATCGTGCAGTCCTGGGCGCGCAGGTCCAGCCGGGTCAAGGCTTCGGCGATCAGCTCGGGCTTGTGGCTGAGGCGGCCATCGGCGGTGGCGCCGATGATGTCCTCGAAGCGATGACCGAATGGCAGCGTGGTCACGATCTTGCGCGCGTGCGGTTCGTTCTTGGCGGTGACCACGGCCAGTCGATGGCCGGCGGCATGCGCGGCTTCGACCACCTCGCCGATGCCGGCATAGATGTCGTGTTCGCGCCAGCCTTCGATCTCGAAACGCTCGCGATACAGCTCGACCGCGCGCTCGATGTCGGCCGGGTCGCCGAACAGCTGGCCGAAACTCACCCGCAGCGCGGGGCCGATCCAGCGCCGCAGTCCGGCGTCAGGCAGGCCGGGATGGCCCATGCGTTCCAGCGAATACGCCACGCAGCGGGTGATGCCGATGGCGGAGTCGATCAGCGTACCGTCGAGGTCGAAGAAGAGCGTGCGCACGAAGAATTCCTGCAGGGATCGGGTCGAGATGGTTCTGTCGGATCATGGCCTGGAAAGGGGGCGGTCGCTTGCGCAGCAAGCGGCGGGGGATTTGCTTTGCTTTTGCTGCCTCGATCAACCCGCCCGCAACGCCAGCGCCGCCACCGCCGGCAGCGTCTTGCCTTCGAGGAATTCGAGGAACGCGCCGCCGCCGGTGGAGATGTACGACACTTCGTTCTCGATGCCGTATTTATCCACCGCCGCCAGCGTATCGCCGCCGCCGGCGATCGAAAATGCGCTGCTGTCGGCGATCGCGCGTGCCAGCGTTTCGGTGCCCTTGCCGAAGGCGTCGAATTCGAACACGCCGACCGGGCCGTTCCAGACCACGGTGCCGGCGCTCTTGATCAGCTCGGCGTAGCGCGCTGCGGTGTCGGGGCCGATATCCAGGATCATGTCGTCGGCGTTCACCGCGTCGACGGCCTTGACCGTCGCTGGCGCGTCGGCCGCGAATGCCGGCGCCACCACCACGTCGCTGGGGATCGGAATGTCGGCGCCGCGCGCCTTGGCATCGGCGATGATCTGCCGCGCGGTATCGAGCAGATCCATTTCCACCAGCGATTTGCCCACGCCGTAACCCATCGCGGCGATGAAAGTGTTGGCGATGCCGCCGCCGACGATCAGCTGATCGACCTTCGACACCAGCGACGACAGCAGTTCGAGTTTGGTGCTGACCTTGCTGCCGGCGACGATGGCCAGCAGCGGCCGTGCGGGATGTTCCAGGGCTTTCGCCAACGCGTCGAGTTCGGCCATCAACAGCGGGCCACCGGCCGCCTGTTTCGCGAAGCGGATCACGCCGTGCGTGGAAGCCTGCGCACGATGCGCGGTGCCGAAGGCATCCATCACGAATACATCGCACAGATCGGCGTATTTCCGCGACAGCGTCTCGTCGTCCTTGCCCTCGCCGACGTTCATGCGGCAGTTTTCCAGCAGCACCAGTTGGCCCGGAGCGACATCGGCGCCATCGACCCAGTCTTTCACCAGCGGCACTTCGCGGCCGAGCAGTTCACCCAGGCGCATGGCCACCGGCGCCAGCGAATCGGCTTCGCTCCACACGCCTTCCTTGGGGCGACCGAGATGCGACATCACCATCACCGCGGCGCCCTGTTCCAACGCGGCCTTCAGCGTGGGCAGCGAGGCGACGATGCGCTGGTCGGAGGTGACTCGACCACCAGCGACCGGTACGTTGAGATCTTGGCGGATCAACACCCGCTTGCCGGCGAGGTCGAGATCGGTCATGCGGAGGATGGCCATGTGAGACTCCTGGGAACACTGCGAAAACAGACGCGCATTGTCCTTGCTGGCTTCCCGGCGGGCAATGGCGGAGCAGCCAGCCACATGCCATGTCATCCCGAACGCTCGCACAGCGGGCGGAGGGATCTGCTTGTGCTTCGTTCGACTTCAGGAAAAAAACAGATCCCTCACCCGATAAGGCCGGGATTCGGGATGACAGGACCGCGATCAGCCTTCCGCCGTCCTCGCCCGCAGGAGGCTCAGCGCGAAACCGCCGACGATCGCCGCACCCAGAACCAGAAACCCCCACAGCAGCCAACGCCGCCAATCCGGCGGCGTCGGTTTTTCGGCATAGGCCTGCGTACCCGCCGCCTCGCTGCGCGCGCCGAGCGTGGCGACCGGCGGCGACCATTCGGCGCCCAGCCGCGAACGCAGCGGCGCCAGCGCCTGCTCCACCGGCAGCGGATCACGGCGGGCATCGCGACTGCCGGCGGCCAGCGTGTACGGGCCGCTGCCCTGCGCGAGGAACACGAAACGATCAGGCAGATACGCGACGTCCATCGTCGGCGCCGGGGTCAGCACGATCGGGCTGCGCAGACGCCATTCGCGTGCGGCGATCGGCGCGGTCAACGCATAGTCTTCGTTGTCGATGCGCAGACCGTTCTGCTGCAGCCGGAACAGCAGCGTTCGGCCGATCGGCGTCCACGCGTCCTCGCCGCTCACGCTGCCGTTCTGCGCATCCAGGATCACTTCGGCGGTGGCGTTGTCGGCGCCGAGGGTCACGCCCACGCGACCGACCGGCAGCTTCGCCGGCAGGCGATAGCGATAGAGATGCCCCTTGCCGAACGCATCGGGCGCGGTATCGACGAATTCCGCGCGCAGGCGCCGCCACTGCGGCGGTTGCGCGCCGCCGCGGCTGCGTCGTGCGGTGACCTGCAGACCCGGGACGGGGTCGCCGTCGAGCTGGCGCAGGCGCAGATAGCGCAACGAGGTGGGCGGCAGCGCGATATCGCGCCGCTGCAGCACCGAACCGCCGCGACGCAGCGATACCACCGCCGCGCCATCGACCAGCATCTGCCAGTGTTCGAGATCGTCGCTGCCCTCCACTGCGAAGCGCGCGTGGATGTCGTCGGTTTCGGGCCGGCCGGTTTCGGGCCAGCGCAGGTCGAGGCGGTCGACCGTGGCCGGCCGCTTCGGATCGCGACCGAGGTCGGCGTCCATCACGTAATCGATCGGCGCGGGCACTGCGGGCGCGGGCGTCGACAGCGTTGCCGGCGTGCCCATGTCCACCTGCAGCAGGCGCAGACGGCCGTTGACATCGCGTTCCAGCCGCAGCGACAGATCGTCGGCGCTTGCACCGCTCGCGCGGCGCGGCAGCGCGAACACCGGCAACGGCGCCTGGGCGACGCCGGGCCGCGTGGCCGGGTCGATGGTCAAGCGCGCCACCGGCACCGCATGACCGTCCGCATTCAGCACCACGAAATCGCCGAGCTCGGGATCGATCAGCGCGGCGTAGACCTCCGGCGTCAGCTCGAACTGCCAGGCCGCGTTCTGGCCCTCGGTCTTCAGCGGCCAGCGATAGGCGTAATCGCCGGTCGCTTTCGATGCCTCCGGCTGCGCGGCGGCGGCGAAGGCCGCACTCAACAATCCAGCAATCAACGCGGCCGCTGTCCGATTCATTGCGAAATCTCCTCCGTGGATGCCGCGCGCCGCGGCGGGGCCGGCGCGAAATAGCCCACCGCCGTACACAACAGACCATACGCGATGAACGAGACGATGCCGAACAGATTGCCGAGGTGGCTGCGATCGATCAACAGCAGTTTGAGCAACACCACCCCCATCAGCACCGCGCCCGCGCCCCACAGCAGGCGATCGCCGCGCTTCGACCCGAAGATCCAGCCCAGCACGCCCAGCACGCTCCAGACCACGGTCAGCGCGGTCTGCACGACGGAATCGCCCAGCATTGATGGCGACCAGTCGGTGCCGCCCCAGTGATGCGTCGCACGCAGGGTGGCGAAGGTGACCCACGCGAACGCGGCCAGCGCGAACACCGTCACGCCGGTCTGCGATCCCATCGTGCCGCGGCCTGCCCAGGCGCGCTGCGCGAGCAATGCGAGAGTCGCGATCTGCAGCAGTTCGAGCGGATTGAGCAGCGCGATCCACGGCAGCGGCGCACTCTCGCCGGGGAAGAACAGCGACACGCTCCAGCTCATGCCCAGCACCAGCCATGCGGAAGCGAGCAGGGCGCGGCGATAATCGTTGAAACCGCCTTGCCCGCCTGCCTCTCTCAGCGGCGGCGCCAGCAGCGCAGACCGCAGTTGCAGCAATGCAGCGAACACCAGCACCGGCAAACCGACGCCGATCCACATCCAGCCGTCGCCCATGTCCGCTTCGCCGGCGAAATGCAGCGCGGTGACGGCGATCGCCACCACCCACGACCACAGCCATCCGCCATGCGCGACGAAGCGCACGCCGGTGCCGCTGTCGCGCAGGCAGATCAGGCTGCGCCAGCCCAGCGCCGCATACACCAGCCAGGCCGCGCTGCCGAATCCATCGAACGGATGATCGTGCGCGAGCGACAGCAGCAGCGCGGCCGGAATGCCCAGCGCCAGCGCTGCGGCAGCGATTCCGCCCAACACCGTCATCCCGCTCTCGCGGCGTCGCAGTTCCGCCGCCATCCAGCCGGTAAACGCGACGAAGGCGAACAGCGCGTCGACCCGGTCGGGATATGCGATGTGATCGACAATCTCCTGCGCGCCGGCGAAGCTCCACCAGCCGAACGCCCACAGCGTGAGCAGACCGACCAGACCGCCGTCGTGTTCGTTGCGATAAGTCCAGGCGGTCGCAAAACCGGCGAGCGCGATCAGCAGGGCGCCCATGAACGCCGGATTGGCGATGGGCGTATTCGCGACCGTATCGAGGATGCCGCTCTGCGAGAAGCCGCTGCCGATGCCGCCGACGCCGGCCACATACGCGGCCGCGGCGGCGAGTTGCAGCAGCAGGCCCGATATCTGCGGCAGCTGTCGATCCTGACGCACGCCCAGCCACACCAGCGCCGCGCCTTCCAGCGCGAACACGCTGGCGGTGGCGCGCGCCGACAGCGCCAGCGGCACCGACAGCGTCGAGAAACCGACCGCGAGCACCGCATAGGTATCGACCAGCGAAGCGAACTGCTCGCGGCGGCGCAGCGCTGCGGCCAGCAACACATAGATCGCGGCCGCGCCCAGCGCCGACAGCGCCAGCGGCATCCTGCTGTCGCCGAACGTGTCGCCCTGCAGCAGCCCCGCCTGCAGCGCGAACACCACCAGCGGCGTGCCGAACACCAGGGTGCCGTCGACCAGCGCATGCGCGTTGCCGCCATGCCCGCCTTCGTTGCGACGATGCGCGTAGAAGATCGGAATCAGCAGATACAGCGCGAAGAACAGCAGCAGGAAGGGCTCAGTGCTGGCGAATTTCGCCGGCTGGTAATCGAGCACGCCCCAGACCGTACCGATGCCGAAGGTGAAGACGAAGCCGAGCAGATTGAGCAACCGCCACGGCCGGTTCCATGCGATGCAGAAGATGCCGAGATTCAGCACCGCGTAATAGCCGAACAGCGCGACGTGATTGCCGCTGCCGGTGGACAGCCAGATCGGCGCGAGAAATCCGGCGAGGATGCCGAACACCGCCAGCGCCAGCGCGTTCTGCAGCACCGCCAGCACGCCGATGCCCGCGACCAGCGCGATCGTGATGGCGAACGCGGCGCCCGCCGGAATCACGTCGTAAAGTTTGTAGGCCGCGAACGTCACCAGCATCAACACACCGATGGCGCCGCCCTGTACCGACAGCGAGAACGACCGCCGCGTCTCGCGCTGGCGCCACGCGAACACCAGTCCGGCGATGGCGGCTGCCGCCACTGCGGCGAGGCGCAGTTCGATCGGCACCCGCACCCAACCCTGGTCGCTGGCGTATTTCAGCAGCGAAGCCACGCCGAAGAACAGCACCAGCATGCCGATCTTCACCGGCACATTGCCCTCGGTGAACCAGCCGCGGATCCAGCCGAAGGCGTCGGCGAAGATGTCGGGCGGCGGCGGGCGCTGCGCCTGCCGGGCAGCAGCGGGCGCGACGCCCTCTTGCCGCGGGCCGGCGACGGAGTCGACCAGCTTCTTGCTTGGCGGCGGCAGCGGTGGCGGTACCGCCGTCGTCGCTTCGGCAGGAGGCGCGGGATCGTCGGGAAGATCGAAGCGCGCACGACGCGACGCGGACGCGCCGGAATAGGCGGGATCGGATTCGCCGACCACAGCAGAGACACTGCCGGCGTCGAAGCCATCGCGCGCGACCCGGTCGCGCTTGACGGCATCGGGTGCGCTGTCGGCCGATACGACGTCGTCGCGCCAGGTGTTATCTGTACGGGTCGGGGGCGCAGCGGCCATCGATGGCTGGGTGCGGGCGCCCGTGTCACGACTCGAGACAGCCGGCGCGCCACGCGCGGACTTCACTTCGCGCAGTTGTCCGTGCAGTTGCTCGACATCGCGCTCCAGCGCATCGATCCGCGTCTTCGCATGGCCGATCTTGACCAGCGCCACGACCAGCGCCACCGGCACCGCCAGTAGCGCCAGGGCCAGCAGGACCAGGATTCCAGCGAAATCATCCATCTTCAACCGCCCTCGGCGCGGCATACCCCTCGTCCGCCACTGACCGTGTGCAACCGGGCGAACACGCCGCAGCCTTCCCCATGCCGTCATGAAATGCAACCGGCCCGGGCCCGCGTAGTGCGCAGGCGCGCCGCGGGTATTGTCTGCCGATACCCGGCCGGTGACGACCGCGCTTGATCCGACGGGCGGATCGTCCGACTCTAGTCGCCATGACCCGACCCCGCCGCCGGACCTCGCAGCCGCCGAACAATCTGCAGATGGCGGACATCGCCAAACTGGCCGGCGTGTCCGAATCCACCGTCTCGCGCGCGCTGAAGGACAGCCCGCTGATCGCGGCGGGCACCCGCGAACGCATCCAGCGCCTCGCCGAACAGGCCGGCTACGCGGTGAACCCGGTCGCCAGCAGCCTGCGCTCGCGCCAGACCGGGGTGATCACGGTGGCGGTCCCGCTGGTCCACGAGCGCGAACCGCATCTGTTCGATCCCTTCATGATGACCATGCTCGCGCATCTGGCCGATGCGCTGGGCGACCGCGGTTACAACATGCTGCTGTCGAAAGTCGCTGCGCATCAGGACGGCTGGGTGCGCCGGCTGCAGCAGCCCGGGCGCAGCGACGGCGTCATCCTGATCGGCCAGAGCTTCGAGCACGGCTCGATCAACGAAGCCGCGCGCGCCGGCATCCCGCTGACCGCCTGGGGCACGCGGCTGCCGGCGCAGAAATATCCGGTGGTGGGCACCGACAACAGGTTGGGCGGGCAGCTCGGCACCGACCATCTGATCCGCCACGGCCGCCGCCGCATCGCCTTCCTCGGCGACGAGCGCCTGCCGGAAGTCGGCCATCGCCATGAAGGCTATCGCCAGGCGCTACGCGCCGCCGGACTGAAGGCGCACGCCGATCTGCACGTGCGCAGCCATTTCGGCAGCGAAGACGCCTACGCCAGCGTGCGCGCCCTGATCGACAGCGGCGCCGAGTTCGATGGCGTGATGGCGGCGTCCGATGTGATCGCGATCAGCGCGATCCGCGCACTGTCCGAATCCGGCCGGCGCGTGCCGCAGGACGTCTCGGTGGTCGGCTTCGACGACATCCTGCTGGCCGAACACACCCATCCAGCGCTGACGACGGTGCGCCAGGAACTGGCGCAGGGCGCGATCAAACTGGTCGATACCGTGATCGCCGCGATCCGCAGCGAGAATCCGCAATCGACGACACTGGCGCCGAGTCTGATCGTGCGGGCGTCGGCATAGCGCCAGACATGCGGTGCGCCGACAGCCGGATATCGGCGTCGCAACCGCCGACCCATCGATCAGCGATCTACCGGACTATTTGCCGATCTTCACGTCCTCTGGCGGCCGCAATGCCAGAAACACCGTGCTCCACAGCTGCGCGGCGTTGGATTCGTCGGCGTCGCCGCCGCGCTGGCCGAACGGCTCGACCGCATATCGTCCGTTCTGCTGCGACCACGACCACAGCTCGGACGTGCGCAGGTCGTGGGCCGCATCGATCGCACGCCACAGCTGCACGCGCGCCGCGATCAACTGCGTGCGCAGCGGCGCAGGCAGATCCTTGCGCGCGATCTGCCGATCGAGACCGGCCGCCAGCACCGCTTGCTGCCAGGCCCAGATCACGGTCCCGTGATACGCGTTGCGGCCCAGCCGCGCGCGCAGGCTGGCGTTGGCAAAGGCCGGATTGGCGACCAGCAAACCGACATCCGTCATCAAGCCCGCCGGAAACGGCCGCATCATCGCGGTCACCGAGCGCTCGACGTCCGCTGCCGGAGGATCGCCGAACAGCAGCGCGAAACCATCGTCCGAATGCAGCACGGGAATGGGAGTTCCGTTGGCGTCGAGCGCGATCGCATTCATCCGCAGCTTCGCGCCCGCAAGCGCCGCAAGCGCCGGCGCCGGATCGACGCTTTCGGCCCTGGCATAAGCGATCAGCTCACGCTCGGCACGGGCCGCGTCAAGATCGACAGCGAACAGCGGAGGGGCTGCGGTGCGCCAGGTCGTCGCCATCGCATCCGCCTGCGCCAATGCGCCGGCCTGATCGCCTGTCAGATACGATTTGAGCAGACCCGATTCGACGAAGCGCTTGATCGACTCAAGCGCATCGGGCACGAAGACTGCATTGACGTCGTACGGAAAGCGGCCGTCGCCGAGCCCGTCGTTGCTGTCGCGCCACTGCCCTGCGGCGCGGCCATTCTTCAATGCGATCAAACGGCTGAAGTCCTGCTTCTGCGCGAACGGCTGCGCGGTGGCGAGCACCCAGGCGAAATTGCGCGCGAGCGCGCTGCCGTACGCTTCGCCGGAAGGCGTCTTGCGCTGCAGGAACGCCGTCGCGCGCGCCTTGCCGGCATCGGTATCGAGCAGATAGGCCGCAACGACCGGCGCGAGCATGTAATCGTCGTCGATCATCGCGTAGTCGTAGATCGGCTCGGCGCTCGCTGCCTCGCCTGTCTGCTGTCGCCGCAGCAGCGCGAATTCGGACAGATCCTCCTCGTGCGCGACTTCACCTGCCGGATCGAGCCGCGACAGCACGGAACCCAAGCCCGCCTCGGTCGCTTCAGGCGTGATCGCCGGCAGCAGCAGCCGCACCGACATCAGCGTATCGCGGCCGAAATACGTATTGAACCGCCAGGATCCGGCCAGGAACTTCTCGTCGTAGCTCAAGAACTCCAACGCCTGCCGGCTGCGCGCATCGTCGCCGGCATGTTCGTTGAACAGCCGTGCCGCCGTGAGCGGCGTCAACGGCGTGTCGCCGCTGAGGGCACGGACGCGCAGGCGTAAAGGCTTGCCGGCGTTGGCGACAAAACGCAGTGCCTTGCCCTCGCCGGCAATGTCGCCATCCACAACCTCGACAGACAATGCATAGCCCGCAGCGCCATCCAGCCTCGGTCGGGCCCACACCACGCGCTTGCCGTCGCGAACAGGCTGTACCGCCAACGCCTGCGGATATTTGCCCAAAGCCTGATAGTCGCGCAGGACGCGGACATTGCCGAGCACCACCTCGCGGATGCCCAACTGCGCGGCATCCACCGTGGCATCCGCTTCCACGCCATACAAGGTTCGGCCACCGGTATCGGCTTCTTCAATTCCACGCAAATCGCCCAGCGTCCATCGCACCGGCGACTTCACCGTCTCGAACCACATGCCGATGCCGCTGTTGCCCGCGGGAAACGCGAACAACAGCCGCGGCACCTCGCCCGAGGACAGCAGCACGTGAGCGGCGATACGCTCATGGCGATAGAACGCGTTCAGCACCTTGCCTTCAACGATATCGAAGCGCAGCGGCTTGGTCGTATTCGCTGGATTGACGGCTGAAGGCGCGGGGGCTTTGGCTGCGACCGGGGCATCGGTATCAACACCCCCGCTGCAGGCCGCCGACAACAGCATCGCCGTCGCCAGAGCGATCGTTTGCAGCGAGCGTCGCTTTATGCCGCTGGCCGCTGCAGCCACTGAACCGCGCGTTTCCTTGATTGCGCTCATCGTCGTCGTACTCCTCAGAAACGGTACGTCAAACTGAATACCGTATTGCGGCCGAGAATGGGTCTCGCATAGAAGAAGCTGGAAACCCCAGGGTTTTCGAAGAAACCGGCGCGCGGGTTGCCTTCGGTCAGTCCGATCTCGTTGGTGATGTTGTCCATACTCAATTGCGCCTGCAGCTGATCGTTGATGCGGTAGCTCACGCCAGCGCTCAACACTCCGTAGGCAGGCAGTTCCAGCGAATTCGACAGATCGGAATACATTTTCCCGAGCCGGCGATACGACATGTACACCTCGCCGCGCTTGTTCGGCATCAGGTAGCTGGGGGTGACGGTGACGTTCAACGGCGGCGTGCGCTCCGGCTTGTTGCCGTCGAAGCTGGCGGCGAAACCGGTGCCTTGATCATCGTTGATCGCCAGCTCCGAGTCCTGGATCACGCCGACCGCCTGCAGCTGGAACCAGTCGACGGGCTTCCACAGCAGATCGAACTCCAGACCGATCACATTGATATCGGAATTGAACTCGACCGGACGGATCGCGCCGGCAGGCTGGCGCGAGAATCTGAAATCGACGAAATTGGTGCGGAACGCGGTGAGCGAGGCTGACAGGCTGTCATTCTGGTAGCGAGCGCCGAGCTCCGCGAAGTTGATGATGGTGGGGTCGAACCGGCCATTCGCCTGGAAGCCGCGGGCGTAACGCGCATACATCGCGATGTTGTCGGAGAACTTGTAGTTGCCGCCGACGGTCGCTGCGGTTTCGGTGAAGTTGCCTTCGAACTTGTTGAAGGCGCCGGTGAACGCGCCGCCGCCGAACTGACCGATATAGTTGTTGGCGATGATGTTGTCGACATCGTTGCCGTTGGCGTCGAACGCACCCACGACGGCAACCCGGCCGGTGGAAATACCTTCGTAGTCGGTCTGCTCGTGACGCTCGACCCGGATGCCGCCGTCTATGCGTAGCCGGTCGGTCATCTGGAACTCGTCGTTGACGTACAGCGACAGCGACTCCGATTCGCTGCGGCCGACGAATTCGCCCCAGGAGCCGTAGTTCAACAAACCGTTCTCGGTCAGATAGCCCACCACGTTGTCGTTTGCGTCCAACGCCACGAAATCCAGTCGGTCGGGGTTGTCCGTGACTTCACTGACGAAGGTCGACGCACCGACATTGGAACCGGCGACGCGGGTACGGTAGGCCATCAGTCCGACGGTCAATGAATTGCGATCGGTCTGATAGGTCAGACTGGTATCGTTGGCGAACTCCTCGACATCGCGGCGATTGTTGGCGGTAATGCTTTCCGCGACCAGGCCATTGCCGTTCAACGCGTTCAGCGCCGTGGCGCCGGCGATCACCTCGCCATCGGACACCCGCCGCAAACCGGCGCGCACGGCGCCCTGCGGCGCGAACCGGGTAAGCAACAGCTGGATATCGCTCTCGCGGGCCGGATCCAGCCGGTTGACGGCCGGTACCAGCGAATCGTTGTCGAAGCTGAAGACCGAGTTGAAATCGTTCTCGAAGTCGGTGTAGCGACCTTTCGAGCGCAGACGCAGGCTGTCCGTCAGGTCGTAGTCGAAGCTGAAGCCGAGCGACCTCGACACCGTATGCACGCCTTCGTCGCGCGCATCGTTGCGCTGCCAGCTGGAACCATTGGCAGGCGAGATGCGCACATTCAGCGTGCCATTGTCGCGGCTGAGCATGGTGCCGTAGTTGGGATCGAAGCCCGGAATGCCGCGCGGATTGTCGGGGTCCTGGAGCGGAATCGGCAGCAAGAAAGTATTGTGGTCGTCGACCAGTTTCAAGCTGAAGCCCAGTTCGCCGCGTTCGAAATAGCGGAACAGGCCGGCGCGGAAAATGCCGCCGGAATCCGCGGTGAAACCTGGGTCTCGCACGCCGTCGGATTCGCGGAAAAAACCGCTGACGCTGTAACCCCAATCGCTGTTGATGGGGCCGCCGTACCACACGTCCGCACGTTTGGTATTGAAATCGGACAGAGTCAGACGCACCGTGCCGTCCGCTTCGGCGCCCGGCTTGCGGGTGAGGAAATTGATGGTGGCGCCGGCGCCGTTGACGGTGAGGATGCCGGACGTGCCGCCGCGCACCGCTTCGAGCCGGTCGATCGACAGTTCCTGCTTGAGGATCGTGTCCGACAATGCATTGGTATAGAACACAGGCAGTCCGTCTTCGGAGAGCTGAATGAACTGCTGGCCGCCGCCGGCGAGGCCGCGTACCGAGAAGTTGTTCGACACTTCGCCGCCTGACGCTTCGACGAAGATGCCCGGAATCAGCTCCAGCGCCTGCGCGGTACTGCGCGGCGCCTTGCGGTCGAGCGATTCGCGATTGGCGACGGTCAATGCCACCGATGATTCGAGCACGGTGCGATTGCTGCTGGTGGTGCCGGTGACCACAACGGTGTCGAGATCGCCTTCGGCCGAGTCCTGCTGCGTTGGCTGGCCGCGTTTCGTTGACTCGGTTTCGGCTACCGGCTCATCTGCTTCTGTTGCGGCCTCTTGTGCATAGACCAGGCAAGGCGCGCCGAATGCCAGAACGCTGCAGATCGCAACGGTCAATCGCTTCTTAGTCAAACCGCCAGCACGATACTTCGTCTCCATGACCACTCTCCTTCATTTTGCACATCGGTCCCATCCGGGGAATTACGTGAACTCTGAGGTTTCCATGATTCATCTTGCGAGCAGGCATGTCACCATCATTGTTCGACGCGGTTCTGCGCATTCCTGCGCAGTGTTCAGGCAAGGCCAACAAGCGGGTTTCGGCCTTTTCAGATTCGGTTCCGACGAAAACCGAAGGTCGTCGACCAGCACTGTCGTCATCGGAATGTCCATACGATGACCGCCGTAGCGATCAACAGCAGCACCGACAGCACGCGATAGTTCTGCCACCACGGCAGACCGGCGAGCTGGCGGGTTTCGTCGCGATAGAACGCCGGCGTCCACAGCAGCGCACCGACCTGCTGCATCGACGGTGGCGCGGTGGCGGCGCTGACTGCGATCAATACGGCCGCACTCAGCACGAACAGAATCGGGGCGACATACAGGAAATGCAGGCCCAGCGGTTCTGGCGCCATCACGTTCGCATAGAACAATCCGGCGCCGCCGATCAGACCGGCGACGATGGACGCGAACGCACCCGTCGCATTCGTGCCGCGCCAGAACAGGCCCACGAGGAAGAGCGCGCACACCGGCGGCACTGCATAGGACAGCACCGCCTGCAGGTATTGCCACAGCGATTCGAAGCGTTCGATCTGCGGCGCCCACGCCACCGCCAGCACCATGAACACGATGGTTGTGATGCGTCCCGCGCGCACCAGCGTGGCGCTGTCCGCGTCGGGCAGGCGCGGACGTACGAAGTCCATGGTCACCAGCGTCGCCGCGGAATTGAAGGTGCTGGCGATCGACGACATGATCGCGGCGAAGAATCCAGCGATCACGATGCCCACCAGCCCCGCCGGAAGCAGGTCGAAGATCAGCGTCGGATACACCAGGTCGGGCTTGTCCAGTTGCGGATACAGCAGGATGGCCGCGGTGCCCGGCAGCACCATCACGTACAGCACCGGCAGCTTCAGCAGACCCGCGAACAGCGCACCCCAGCGGCCATGGTTCTCGTCCTTCGCCGACAGCACGCGCTGGACCATGAACTGGTTGGTGCACCAGAAATAGAAGCCCAGCAGCGGTACTCCCAGCACCAGCCCGAGCCACGGCACACCGGGATCGTCGATGGGGCGGATCAACGACAGCTTCGCCGGATCCACTGCCGCCATCACGGCATCCCAGCCGCCAGCCTTGTCGAACGCGAAGTGCGCGATGAACACCGACGCGGCCAGCAGGATCACCGCCTGCACGGTTTCGGTGTAGATCACCGCGCGCAGGCCGCCGGCCACGGTATACACGCCCGCCGATAGAGCCAGGACCGCCACGATCTGCCACAGCGGCCAGTGCGGCAGGATGAGCTTGAGCATGATCGCGCCGCCGTACAGCGTACCGGCGGTGTCGACCACGATGTTGAGGAAGATGGTGAGCGCGGAGAAGTACACGCGCGAACGCCGGTCGTAGCGGCGTTCGAGATATTCCGGCAGCGTGTACACCTGCGAACGCAGCAGGAACGGCAGGAAAAACACGCAGAAGAAGGCGAGCACCACCGTCGCCATCCACTCGTAGTTGTAGACCGAGATGCCGTTGCCATAGGCCGCGCCGGCCAAGCCGATCAGGGTGGTCGAAGAGATGTTCGACGCCAGCAGCGCGAGGCCGATCACCGGCCAGGTCATCGAGCGCGAGGCGAGGAAATAGTCCTCGGCCGACGCGCGCCTCTTCGAGACGTACAGACCCAGGGCGACGATGCCCAGCGCGTACAGCGCGATCACGGCTAGATCGAGGCCTGCGAGATGCACATTGAGGTCGGCCATTCCACGGCTCCGTGTGGGTTCGGGCGCCAGCTCGATGCCCCGCCGGCGCGGCGATATTGCATCAATGCAATCGATTGTACATGCTGCACCGCAGCACGGTCGGACGCCCACGCCGGCCCAAGACCCGTGTCCCGTCGTGCGCAGAAACAACCTGCATTAGTATTTATCCTTGTTTTTTTTAACGATACTTGCGATCTACGCAAAGCCATCCATGGCTTCATCCGTTCCGACGAGCGGCGTCGAAAACGCTACATTGCAACTTGCAATCGATTGCACTATCTCATATCAAATGCGCCACCGGGCAGCCGCCCATCCAGCCAGACCGAGGGAACACCGTCATGCGCCGCCAGCCGAACCAGCCGGCCCTTCGCCGCACCGCCGCCCTGCGCCCCCACGTCCTGTCGTGGTCCATCTGCCTGCTGCTGGCGCCCGCCTTCGCCTGGGCGCAGTCGGCCGACGCGCCCGCCGCGGAAGACAGCACAGCCGGCGATCTCGACACCATCGTGATCACCGCCACCGCTGGCGGCAAATCCAAACTGCGCACCAGCGTCTCGACCAGCACCCTCAACCCCGACGCCATCGAACGCTCGGCGCCGCGCTCCACAGCCGAAATCTTCCGCAACATCCCGGGCATCCGCTCCGAATCGACCGGCGGCGAAGGCAACGCAAACATCGCGGTACGCGGCCTGCCCGTGGCCTCCGGCGGCGCGAACATCATCAGCACCGGCGATGCCTACGCGCAGGACAACAATCAACTGGTGATGCCCGGCTACACCCAGCTGAATCTGTTCGCGGATTACCGCTTCGCCGATCAGTCGGTGGTCGGCCTGAACTTCAACAACCTGTTCGACGCGTTCGGCATCACCGAGGCGGAAGAAGGCAGCATCGTCGCTGGCGCCGAAAACGTCATCCGCGCGCGCTCGATCCCCGGCCGCACGGCGTCGCTCAGCGTGCGCTACGAGTTCTTGGCCTGCCGGCGGCGCGTACCGGGGCGGCCCCTCCCGCTCCGGTGCGCGCTGCCGGTCGGTTCCGGAACGGCGCGCTGTCAATCGCATCTACCGAATCGCATCCATAGAAACGGAACTGTCGGATCCACATGATCGTATCGCCATGAATGCCCCGGCCTTTCCCGCGAACGACGACGGTCATCGTCGTCGCTTCGCGCAATCGACGCTGACGGCCCATCGTGCGCAGGCCTGCGCGCGCTGGGATGCGCACGGCGACAGGCTCGTCGCCGGATTCGTCTCGCTGTATGCCGACGCACCGCGCTGCGACGCTGCGCTGCAGCGGCTGCTCGCCGGCATGACCGCCTGCGCCAACGCGCGGGCGGATGCGCTTCGCGCGCTGGACGACCGGCGCGAACACGACCCCGGCTGGTTCCTCGCGCAGGACATGCTGGGCTACACCACCTACGTCGACCGATTCGCCGGCACCCTGCGCGGCGTCACCGAGCGCGTGCCGTATCTGCAGTCGCTGGGGATCCGCTACCTGCACCTGCTGCCGTTCCTGCAGGCCCGCGCAGGCGACAACGACGGCGGCTTCGCGGTGCGCGACTACGACACCATCGAACCCGCGCTGGGCGACGCTGCGGATCTCGAAGCGCTGACCGCGGCGCTGCGCGACGCCGGCATCAGCCTGTGCGCCGACCTTGTGCTCAACCACACCGCAGACGATCACCGCTGGGCCCGGGCCGCGCGCGACGGCGACGCGCGCCATCGCGCCTACTACCACGCCTTTCCCGACCGCACCCTTCCCGACCGCTATGAACGCGATCTGCACCAGGTCTTCCCGCAGACCGCACCGGGCAATTTCACGCACGTGGAGCGGCTGGGCTGGGTGTGGACCACGTTCTACGGCTACCAGTGGGATCTCAACTGGTCCAATCCCGATGTCTTCGTCGACATGGCGCTGACGATGCTGCGCATGGCGAACCGCGGCATCGAAGTCTTCCGGCTGGATTCCACCGCCTATCTGTGGAAACGCCTCGGCACCGACTGCATGAACCAGGCCGAAGCGCACGCGATCCTGCGGGCGCTGCGCGCGGTGACCGACATCGTGGCCCCTGGCGTGCTGCTGAAGGCCGAGGCGATCGTACCGACGCGCGAACTGCCGCCCTATTTCGGCCTGCGCGCCAGCGGCGACGGACATACCGGCAACGGGCATGCCGACAACGGGCATGCACGCGACGAGCATGCCGGCCGCGAATGCCATCTGGCCTACCACAGCACGCTGATGGCGGCGCTGTGGGTCGCGCTGGCGGAGCAGCGCGGCGATCTGCTCGCCGACGTGATCGCAGGGACGCCCGCACTGCCGGCCGCCTGCGGCTGGCTGACCTATCTGCGCTGTCATGACGACATCGGCTGGAACGTACTGCGCGGCGAAGCCGCAGGCGGCGAGCACCATGCGCCGTTCGACCTCGCGCGTACCGCACGCTTCTACGCGGGCGAGGCGCCCGGCTCGTTCGCGCGCGGCCGCAGCTTCCAGAGCGCAGGCGCCGACCACGTACACGGCACCAACGGCATGGCCAGCGCGCTCGCCGGCATCGCCCAGGCGCAGGCGCGGGGCGATGCCGACGCGCTGATCCTGGCCGAACGCCGGCTGCAACTGCTGTACGGCATCGTATTCGCAGCCGCGGGATTACCCGCGCTGTACATGGGCGACGAGATCGCACTGGGCAACGACGAGGCTTATCTCAACGATCCGCTGCGCGCGCAGGAAGGCCGCTGGCTGCATCGCCCGACGATGGACTGGGCCACCGGCGATTGTGTCGCGGCAGGCCGCGGTGCCGACACCACCGCCGGCAGGATCGGCCGCGCGCTGCGGCGGATGATCGCGGTGCGTCGCGCCACGCCCGCGCTGCGCGCCGACGCACCGATGCACGCGCTCGATTTCGCCGACCCCGCAGTGCTGGGCATCGCACGCGGCGACGATATGGTCGCGCTGTTCAATCTCAGCGCGCGCCCGGTGGTGGCGACGCCGCCGGCAGCGCTCGCCGGAGCGCGCTGGCGCGACTTGCTCCACATGGACGAAACGACGGTCGCACTGCCCGTCGCCCTGGCGCCGTATGCAATACGCTGGCTGCGCCGTCAGTAAACCAAGAGGATCCGATCAATGAACGAACCCGTCTATGCCGCGATCGAAGCGGGCGGCACCAAATTCGTCTGCGCCATCGGCACCGCAGACGGCACCCTGCGCGAACGCGTGCGCTTCGCAACCCGAGACCCCGACAGCACGCTGGCCGAAGCGCGTGCGTTCTTCGAAGGCGCCGCGCAACGTCACGGCGCACCGCTCGCGCTCGGTATCGCCAGCTTCGGCCCGCTCGAACTCGACGAAAGCGCGCCGCTTTATGGCCGCCTGCTGCGCACGCCCAAAGCGGGCTGGCACGACGCGGATCTCATCGCACCCTTTGCGCACCTCGGCATTCCAGTCGCGCTCGACACCGACGTCAATGCCGCCGCGCTGGCCGAGTCGGTATGGGGCGCGGGCCGACGCGCGGACGGCGCGCCGCTCGACACACTGGTGTACGTCACCATCGGTACCGGCATCGGCGGCGGCGTGCTGGTGCATGGCCGCACCCTGCGCGGCCTGATGCATCCGGAACTCGGCCACCTGTTTCCGCGCCGGCATCCCGACGACCTCGGCTTCGCAGGCGTATGTCCGCATCATGGCGACTGCATCGAAGGTCTGGCGAATGGACCCGCCATCGTCGCGCGGCTCGGCCACGAACTGGGCGACGCCTCGCCCGATCATCCGATCTGGGACATCGAAGCCGACTACATCGGCCAACTCTGCGCGCAGATCACGCTGGCGATCTCGCCGCAGCGGATCATCCTCGGCGGCGGCGTCATGCAGCACGCACGCCTGTTCCCCGCGATCCGCGCGCGCGCGCAGCACTGGCTCGGCGGTTATATCGCACGCCATCAGGTCGAAACCGGCATCGACGACTACATCGTCGCCCCGGGCCTGGACGATCGCAGCGGGATTCTGGGCGCGTTGTTCATGGCGCTGGAAAGCGACCAACAGCAACTCGGCAGCGAATCGCTTTCATAGGGGTCCGCCATCGGGTGTCGCCTTGGCGCACCGCTCTTCCCGCACTCTTGGAGAACGACAAGGCTTGATTGCGTTCCTTCTCCCCGCAATGCGGGGAGAAGGTGGCCGAAGGCCGGATGAGGGGCAGGCAGACGAGAGAGGGCGTGACGAAACAGACATGTGTCCGGATGTTCGTAGCCCGGGTAAGGTCGAAGACCGCACCCGGGAAAACGCAAGCGGCAAGGCCTCCGTGACGGTTTAAAGATCAAAAGCCCCGGGTGCGGTCTTCGACCTTACCCGGGCTACTCGCTAGCGCACGGCACCGATGGAGCCTACCAACTCAGTGTGGAGGGTGCGCTAACTATTACGCACCCATCAATTCCACCAATTCTAGAAACGCCCTCTTTGAATTTTGCATGCTCCTGCGTCGCTCGCGTACAGTCCCACAGGAAGCTGACGATCCGCGCATCCTTGTATTTCGGGTCAGCGCGATAGAGAGACGCATCTTCGGCGATCTCGCCAATGAGAGTCGGGAAGGACTTCTTCACGTCTTTCCGATATTTGACCTCGATGATCGTATGTAGTGACGGCAGATAGAGATCAATGCGCGGATTTTTCTGCCCAACGGGCTGAAGATTCACTTCATCCGCGATGTCTTTGAAAATCGGCGCAAGCAAGACATAAAGCAAGTTCTGGACATGGTATTCGTTCTCAATCTGCCACTTGACGGGCTCCGCGCCTCTCGTGCGCCCCTTATCTTCCCATGTCCACCGCTTGAGGCCGACGGGAATATGCTCCAGAAATTCTACAAGGTCGTCGAGACTCCAGCCTCTCGGCGGCACTACGGCTACGTCCTGATTGATCTGATCGAAGACGTAAACCATCAGACTCAACAGCGCTGTAGAAGTGTCTTCTTGCGCCCGCCCCCGGAACTCGACCATAAAGCGGTCGATCAAGGAAAGACGAAGCTGGTGATCGTCGATTCGCCTTATCCATCGATAGTGAAGAAAGAGCGGAACACAAGCGCTCGTGTAGACGGCGGAGTTGCTGCCATGGATATACGCAGCGATGTCCTTCTCGAAGAGATTGAGATGATCGCTGCTGATCCGCTGGGCCAGAAACCCGGCAATCCAGCTTTCAAACTCGCGGGCGATTCCTGCGTCATTCATCCGTCCGACCAACCATTTCACCGCCATGACCCCAAATATGTCGGAGACCCATGGGAGCGGTGTGGAGTCGATCCTCGCCGCTTGCCCGAGCAGGCGAGAGACATCCAGATCCGAAACTGTTTCGTCCAGAACGCCTAGACCCGCGATTGAGCACCGCTGATACAGGGAGAGCGTCGAAAAATCAAAGGACAGGTCACAACCTTTCGACAATTCCAGAAAATACAAAAATGAAGATTTGAAAGGATCGACGTGCGCGCGCTCGCTCACCTTGCGGTGTAAATGCTCGCGCAATTGGTAGGCGTTTTCCTTCTCTACAGGAACCATTGGGATTGCCCGATCTTTCCGATCATTACCGAGGCGTTCCAGCCAGGGAGCTGATTCAGCCATCCAAGATTCCGGGCGATCAGGTCAGAATAGCTGATAGTTACCGGCATGGGATTGGGGAAGTAGCTGCGCCAGGAGTGCGATGCGAAGCTGTATAGCTGGGCGCTCAAATATCTGATGTCCTTGAAACTCGAGTCTTTGTGCACATCAAGGATCAGGCCGCGCGGATGTCCATCCGTGTCTTGACGCAGTTCGCGCTGACCGATTAAGTAGAGAAGCATCTCGTGCTTGGAAATCCTGAAAGTCTTTCCACGCGGTGGAGCTAGCCGCCCCTTCTGCACACCAGCCGTCGCGGAGTCGAACATATGCAGGCCGTGATCTTCCGATATTTTGAGGAAGGCGTACTCAATCTGATATTCACGGTAGCCGTCGATCACGGCACGAACGGCTTCGATCTCTTCCTTGTTGAACCTCTTGACCTGCGCATGAAATATGAGGCGGATTGTGTCGCCTTTCTGCCAGTTCATCCGCTTCTGAATTTTTTCTATCGTCTCCCCTAAAACGGCAGTCAATGCTTTGCAGTAAGCTTCCGGAACGACAGCCTTTGAGGTGTTCGATACGATGTAGCTGCCGTCCCCAGAGAAGACGGTGGTGATGCCCATAATCCTCTGATTATCGGCACCTCGTTCCTGTCCAATATTCGCGCTGCCGATGCCGATTACAAGTTCATGCGATAGAGTCGGCGAGGATTTTAGAAGCCAAGGGACGCCCCCCATCTTCGCATAGCAGGCCAGGGACATATTATTTAGCGAGTACCCAAGCGAATAATCCGACTGGCCGAGAAGCTCCATCGTGAAATCCTGCACAGGAATTTTATGCAGGAAGAAAAGGCTCTTGCTGATATAGTATGGATTATCCGTGACCTTGAGCTTCTTGAAGGATTGTCGGACCTGCACAAGGGCCAAGTCCCAGTTCCCACCATCATCCGCCTTCTTTTGAATCGCGGCCTCGATGGCGTTCTTGTATCCCTCCACGCTGTCTGTGGCTGTCGAGAAGACTTCAACGCGACTGGTTCCAAGCGCAAATTTGCCTTCAAGACCATTTCGGAAGTACTTACTGCTTGAGATGCCTTTCAGTAGCTTACGAACGAATTGTTCAACGAGTCCTTTGTCATGCTGGGCACAGATCACACAGATCGACGGATCATTTCTATCGAACATACGCTTCGTATATGGACCACTCTGTGTCAGACCCTTCTCGGGCCAATCCGCTTCGCTGTTGTCGTTGAAGACGAACACTGGCTTCTGCATTTGCCCACAATCCTTTTGGATATCGGGCGAATCCTCGATCTCAATGCGCGTTCCGTCGACCATTTGGACGACCTTTGACTGGAGGTACTTCTTCAGCGTGTCGATGCGCGCCTTCTTGTTTTCGCCCCCATTGAACACAGAAACGGATTGCCGGATACGCTCAACTATGGCGTCCTTTTTCGCTCCGTGCGTGTGGAAAATATAATCATCGAAGTTTTTCCGGCTGGCTTCCAGATAAATGTCTTTCGCTTCGATATGGACGACTTGACCGTCAGGCTGCGCAACGTGGAGCGTTTCATTATTACATTCGGCTACACAGCCCAAGACCCTTCTATATCCATCCTTTTGTTCAATGACGACATAGCGGCTTATGAGATCGAATCCGGCATGCAGAAAGAACAGGCCGTTCTCTTTAAGCACGCGACGCGTTGAGCAATCAATAACAAGGCACGGACGGCCCTGGATAGTACGCGTGTCAATTGAGTACTTGGCGCATACCTTGAACGGATATACGTCTCCAAGAATCGGGGCCAGAAGATTGTCTTCCGGCCTGGCGCTCACCAACTCGATGGGATTGAAACCAGATGGGTTACGGTCCAGCCCGGCGAGATGCCGAGTCAGTCCGTCCTTGACCAGTGAGCAGAAGATGCCGAAGTTGTCCTTAATCGCGACCGTCTGCAGCGTGCCAGATACTGGGAACGTGCCGTCCCCCGAAAAGATCAGAATGTTGTCACCCTGCCGGCGGAAGGCGTGCGTCGCTCTGTGACAACCCCGAAGGTCATCCAAGGTTTCCTTATCGTACTGAATCTGTAGGACTTCAAGCTCCAACTCGGGAACTTTCAGGGGAAATGCGTTCAAGACAATCGACAAGACCCACCCCTTTTATATCTGTGAAAATTCCACCACAAAGTGCCACATGAATTAATCTCAGTACGCGAGGAAATTGATGCGAAGTCTTCTGCGCCGTGCCACTTGGTTGGCCTAATGATACGCACAATATTTATCGCTGCCGCTTCTGAAGAGTAAAGCTTGGCTTATCATGCACGGGGCCCTGCGGAAAATTGCACGCTGCCGTGCAGCGTTCGATGTCTTGCTCCAAGGGCTAATGTGGATGAAACCAATTGTCCCCTTCGAGTCGAAAGCAGCCATCAAACCCCATCACTCGCTGCCCCGCCCCTGTCATTACTGACAGCATGACGCTTCTCCTGCCAGCAAATCCCTTCTACGGGTTCGCTCTCGTTCCGGCATGACACCGCTTTTTTGCGGATAAAAAACCGCACAAACACAAAAGCGCCCGAAGGCGCTTCCGTGACAATCCTGCTGCGATGTTGGGGTTCGCCGATGGTGGGCATCGCTACGCTCACCCCACCCTACGCTCACCACACGCGATGACTGCGCTGCTTACTTCGCGGCGACGACCTTCACCAGCTCCAGGCACTTGGTCGAATAGCCCCATTCGTTGTCGTACCACGACACGATCTTGACGAAGGTGCTGTCCAGCGCGATGCCGGCATCGGCGTCGAAGATCGAGGTGCGGGTGTCGCCGCGGAAATCGGTGGCGACCACCTTGTCTTCGGTATAGCCGAGGATGCCTTTCATCGCGCCTTCGCTCTGGGCCTTCATCTCGGCGCAGATCTCGGCATACGTGGCCGGAGTTTCGAGTTCGGCCACCAGATCGACCACCGAAACGTCGGAGGTCGGGACGCGGAACGACATGCCGGTGAGCTTGCCCTTCAGTTCCGGCAGCACCACGCCCACGGCCTTGGCCGCGCCGGTGCTGGAGGGAATGATGTTTTCGAGGATGCCGCGGCCGCCGCGCCAGTCCTTGTTGCTCGGGCCGTCGACGGTCTTCTGGGTGGCGGTGGCGGCGTGGACGGTGGTCATCAGGCCGCGCTTGATGCCCCACTTGTCGTGCAGCACCTTGGCGATCGGCGCCAGGCAGTTGGTGGTGCAGGAGGCGTTCGAGACGATGGCCTGGCCGGCGTAGCTGGCGCAGTTCACGCCGCGCACGAACATCGGGGTGTCGTCCTTCGACGGCGCCGACAGGATGACTTTCTTCGCGCCTGCGGTCAGGTGTTTGCCCGCGCTGTCCTTGTCGAGGAACAGGCCGGTGGATTCGATGACGATCTCGGCGCCGATGTCGTCCCACTTCAGGTTGGCCGGGTCGCGCTCCTGGGTGAGGCGGATGCGCTTGCCGTTGACGATCAGCGTGTTGCCGTCGACCGACACCTCGCCCTTGAAGCGGCCATGGACCGAGTCGTAGCTGAGCATGTAGGCCAGATAGTCGGGTTCGAGCAAGTCGTTGATGCCGACGATCTCGATCTCGTCGCCGAAGTTCTGGACGGCGGAACGCAGGACATTGCGGCCGATGCGGCCGAAACCGTTGATACCAACCTTGATCGCCATGGGCGGGTCGCTCCTGAGCAGTGGGTGAGGACGGGAAAGCCCGGCATTTTAGCGGATCGGCGGCGCAGCGGCCCCGGCCGGCCGCATCTGCGCCCGGGAACGGCCCGGGATCGGTCAACCAACCTGACAGATTTGACCGGTGGCCAATTGTTAAGAATTTGATCATCCTAAATACCGCGCCCGGGAAAGCGCGCGATTGTGTCGACACAATCCGGCACAACCAATCCACTGCACAGGAGTTTCATCCCCATGATCACCCGTTCTATCCGTCGCTTCGCTCCGCTCGCCGCCGCTCTCGTCCTCAGCGGCCTCGCCGCCCCCGCGTTCGCCCAGCAGGCCGGCGAATGGACCTTCGGCATCGGTGTACACCAGGTCAACCCGAAATCCGACAACGGCAGCGTGGTCGGTGGCACCCTCGACGTGGAAGTCGGCAGCAACGTCCGCCCGACCATCACCGCCGAATATTTCGTCCGCGACAACCTGGGCATCGAAGTGCTGGCCGCGTGGCCGTTCGAGCACGACATCAGCATCAAAGGTGTGGGCCAGGTCGGTTCGACCAAGCACCTGCCGCCGACCATTTCGCTGCAGTACCACTTCGGCGAAGGCAAGGTGAAGCCGTTCGTGGGCGCGGGCATCAACTACACCCTGTTCATGAGCGAAGAGACCGAAGGCGCGTTGGCCGGCAGCGATCTGGAGCTGGACGATTCCTTCGGTCTGGCGCTGCACGCCGGCATCGATTTCAAGGTTGGCGAGAAAGGCGCGATCCGCATCGACGCCCGCTGGATCGACATCGATACCGACGCTAAGCTCGACGGCGTCGACATCGGCACGGTGAACATCGATCCGCTGGTCTACGGCGCGGCTTACGTGTTCCAGTTCTGATCGTCCGGTTCTGATCATCCGGTTCTGATCGTCCAGCTCTGATCTCATAGTTCTGATCGCTGCAGCGCGACGGGCCGGGCCATGGCATGCCATGACCCCGCCCGATGACTGCAAAGAACGGATCATGTCGGATACTCTCTCCTTCGCCATGATCCGTTCTGCTTTTTCTTTCCTGCGTCCATTCCGCCCGACACCGCCCCACCGCACCGGGTCGCGGGTGCGTTTCGCCGTGTGCGCATTGGTGGTGGCGCTGTCGCCCACCGTCGCGCACGCCTGGGGCGGCGATGGCCATCGCCTGATCGCACGTCTGGCCGAAACCGAACTCTCGCCGCAGGCCCGCGCGGAAGTCGCGCGCCTGCTGGGGGCGGCCGAGGATCGCAGGCGCGACCAGCGCATGCTCAGCGACATCGCCGACTGGGCCGACGACCTGCGCGACAACCATCCGGCGCTGGGGCGCGCCACCGCGCGCTGGCATTACGTCAATCTGGCCGAAGACCGCTGCCGCTACGCGCCGCGTAAACACTGCCCGGACGGCAACTGTGTGATCGGCGCGATCCAGACCCAGCGCGGCATCCTCGCCGACCGCAAACAACCCGCTGCGGCGCGCGCCCGGGCCTTGAAGTTCCTGGTGCATTTCGTCGGCGACGCGCATCAGCCGCTGCACGCCGGCTACGCGCGCGACAAGGGCGGCAACACCTTCCAGATCCGATTGAACGGCAAGGGCAGCAATCTGCACACGCTGTGGGACCGCGAGATCGTGGCGTCCGCGAAGCTCGGCGAAGACCGCTATCTGCAACATCTGCTGCGGATGCCGCTGCCGAACGCTGCGCGCACGGATATCGGAAAACCGATCGCGTGGACCGAAGCCTCGTGCCGTATCGTGCTGCGCGAAGGCTTCTATCCGCCGCGCGCGAAGATCGAACCGGCGTACTTCACGCAGTGGCGTCCCACCGCCGACGCGCAGCTGCGGATCGCCGGGCATCGGCTCGCGGTACTGCTCAACCATGCGCTGGTCGCTTCGCCACCGACGCCTTGACCGACCGACGTGAGATCGAATCCCGTCGACCGGTCGAAGTTTCTGCACCGGCAGCACGCTTCGGCAAGGTAGAACGCTCTCTCGGCGAGCTTGCCGCCTGTTCAAATCTCGCAACGCAGGAACGCAGATCGATGAGAAGCCGCTTCCGGATACAGGATGTTGAACCGCATTCGTAGGCTGGGCTGAGCGCAGCGAAGCCCAGCATGTGGCGGCGGCTACGATTGGCTCGATGCGATGCGATGCGATGCGATGCGATGCGATGCGATGCGATGCGATGCGATGCGATGCGATGCGATGCGATGCGATGCTGGGCTTCGCTGCGCTCAGCCCAGCCTACGCCGCTGCCACGGCGGCGCGTTCACGGAGCTACGCGCGGCGTTGCGTGATCCGCTACCGGGCCATGGCCAACTGCGCAGCGATTTCGGCCTGCTCCGCCGCAGCCGGCGCCGAAGCCCGTGAGGGAGGCGTTCGGGCTGCGGGGCGCACCTGGGGGGCCGGAACGGCGGCTGGCGCGGGACGAGGCACAGCCGGCGGCATAGGTGGCGCGGGTGAAGCGAGCGCTGGCGGTTGTGGCGGCGACGGTGCGATCACAACGGATCCCGCGCGCTTCACGTGCTTCACGTGCGGGACGGGCGGCGGTGGCGGCGCGGGGGGCGCAGGAGGTACCGGAGGCGGTTCCGGGGGCGCAGGCGGCATGGGCGGCGCGGTGTTCGACGTGAGGTACATCGTCACTTCGACGCCGCGGAACCCGCCAGCCGCGGTTTTCTCGCCGACCCGGACCACCGCCGGCTTGCCGTCCTCGGTGATCAACCTCGGCGTCGCCACCACCTTGCCGTCCCGTTCCAGCGAGGCCTGGATGTCGAACCGCCCCTTCCCCGCCGGTCGCACGGTGGCCAGCAGCCGCAATTGCTTTCCGGCGTCGCGGTAGGTGTATTCCATCCGATCGCCGAAACGGATCGGTCTCAGGCCGCTGGGCGACAACGCGCCATCGTCGATCTTCACGCGGATGTCGGCCAACATGTCGGCGTCGGCAACCGTGGTCGCGGCCGTCCGGACCACGACCTGGCCCGGTTGCGCCGACCACACCACGAACCCCGTCCCCAGCGCCAATACAGCGACGGCGGCGATGCCGACCCGTCGCACCCATGCCCGCGGCATCGGTAATTTCAATTGCATGACTCTCTCCTTCATCGGATGTGAGAACCCCCAGTGACAGCCCAGCGGCGCCTGCCGTTCGGTCATGAGGGTCTTGAGCATCGCTTCGCCGTACGCGCGTCGCGAATTCGGATGGGCCGCGACCACCGCCTGATCGCAGGCGAGTTCCTGGTCGTGGTGGAATCGGGTGGCCGCCAGATGCACCAGCGGGTTGAACCAGAACAGACAGCGGACGATGGCGATCGCCAGATTCGCGAGCGGATCGCCGCGATGCAGATGGCGGCGTTCGTGCGCCAGCATCAACCTGCGCTGTTCGCTGTCGTAGCGTTCGGCGAAATCGGCGGGCAGGACGATCCGCGCGCGCACCGCGCCGACCACTGCAGGCAGCCCGAGGTTTGCCTGCGCACGCCACAGCCGGTCGCGCAGGGGCCGCAATTCGCCGAGCGCACGCTCGAAGCGGCGCTGCTGCCAGCACAGCCGCAGCGCCATCGCAATGGCACCGATCAGCCATCCGGCGAGCCACCAGTGCGAGCGATCCACGATGGCCTCGACCGGCATCATCGCGACCGGCTGAGCGACGGCCTGCAATACGCTCGGAGTCGCGGCCGTTTCGATCACCTGTCCGGGCAACAGACTGGCGATGAACGCCACCGGCAGCAGCCACCACGCGGCATAGCCCACGCCGGCGCCGAAACTGCGGCGCAGCAGCCGCGGCAGCACCATCAGCGCCAGCGCGGCGACACCCACCGCGAGCGTCGCCGACCACAACACCTGCAGGACTTCACTCGTCGCGACCATGGCCCGCCTCCTTGCCTTGCGCATCGTCCAACGAGTCGACCAGACGCCGCAGCTCGGCGACATCGGCCGCGCTGAGTTTGCGGTGCTGGCTGAAATGCGCGACCAGCGGCGCGACGCGGCCGTCGAACAGGCGCGCCAGCAGACTTTCGCTTTCGCCCATCACCCAGTCCTCGCGCCGCAATGTCGGGCTATATAAATAGCGTCGGCCGTCTTTCTGCGCCGCGATCGCGCCCTTGTTGAGCAGCCGGTTCAGCAATGTCTTGATGGTGGCCTCCTGCCACTCCTGGCGTTGGCCCAGCGCCGCCACCACCTCTTCCGAGGTTTGCGGGCTGCGCTGCCACAGGACTTCCATCACCACCGACTCGGCTTCACTGATCTGCATGCTGTTTCCGGGCAACGTTTACGTGCGTAATTGGAGTTGAGATTACACCCGTAAACAATGCTGTCAAGCCCCTCCGGATCACATGGCGCAACGCGCATCCGCCGCCTTGCGTGCGCCGCCGGCCCGCAACCGGCAAAACTGCAGGATGATGTCGGCATGCACACCACGCCACAGCCCCATCGCCTCGACCATCTCGACGATACGGTCGAAACCCTCCTCGCCAGCATCGACGGCCCGCTGCGCATCGCCGCGCCGCTGGGCATCGGCAAACCGCACCGGCTGCTGAATGCGCTCTACGCTCGCATCGAACATGACCCGTCGCGCGAGCTGCATCTCTACACCGCGCTGTCGCTGGACCCGCCCTCGCCCGCGGGCGATCTGCAGCGCCGCTTCCTGGCGCCGTTCCTGACCCGCCATTTCGGCGACGATTTCCCGCGCTTGGCCTACGTGCAGGCGCAGAAACGCGACGCGCTGCCGGCGCATATCGTGGTCGAAGAGTTCTACCTGCAGTCCGGCGCGCTGCTGCGTTCGCGCCAGGCGCAGTCGCGCTACGCCAGCCTCAACTACACGCATGTCGCGCGCGCCATCGCCGCGCGCGGCGTCAACTGCCTGGTGCAGAAGGTCGCCAGCAACGCCGACGGCTCGCGGCTGTCGCTGTCGTCGAACACCGACCTGACCTTCGACGCGATCGACGCGATCCTAGCGCGCGGACTGCCGCGGCCGCTGCTGGTGGCGGAAGTCGATCCGCAACTGCCGTGGCTGGAGAACGGCGCGGCGGTGGATGCCGGTTTCTTCGACATCGTGCTGACCCCGCCGGGGCCGTATCCGAAACTGTTCGCCCTGCCCAGGCAGCCGGTAGCCGACGCCGAATACGCCATCGGTTTCCATGCCAGCGCACTGGTGCGCGATGGCGGCACGCTGCAGATCGGTATCGGCGCGCTGGCCGACGCGCTGTGCCACGCGCTGGTGCTGCGCCACATCGACAATGCCGCCTACCGGCGCGTGCTGCAGGCGCTGGATCCGGAGATCGAACGCCATCCGGCGGTGATCGCCAGCGGCGGCCTGGGTCCGTTCGAGCGCGGACTGTACGGCTGCAGCGAGATGATCAACGAAGGCTTCCGCAAACTGGTGCAGAGCGGCGTGCTGCGGCGGAAAGTCGTCGACGATGAACCGCTGATGCGCCGGATCAACGACGGCAGCGCGTCGGAAGTCGATCGCGAACGTCTGGAACGCGAGGGCGAATTCCTGCACGGCGCGTTCTATCTGGGCTCGCACGAGTTCTACGACTGGCTGCGCGGGTTGAACGACGCCGAACGGCACGGCATCGGCATGCGCAGGGTCAGCGAAGTCAACGAACTGTACGGCGGCCGCGAATCGCTGGAACGCGTGCAGCGCCACCACGCGCGGTTCTTCAACACTTGCATGATGGCCACCGCGCTGGGCGCGGCAGTGTCCGATGGCCTGGCCGATGGCCGCGTGGTCTCGGGCGTGGGCGGCCAATACAACTTCGTCGCGATGGCACATGCGCTGCCGGAAGCGCGTTCGGTGCTGATGCTGCGCGCGACGCGCGAGGAGCCCGGCAAACCCGCGGTCTCCAGCATCCTGTGGAATTACGGGCACACCACCATTCCCCGGCATCTGCGCGACATCTACGTCAGCGAATACGGCATCGCCGACCTGCTGGGCGCCTGCGACGAGGACTGCGTGCAGGCGATGGCCGGCATCGCAGACAGCCGCTTCCAGCTCGCGCTGCTGGGCTCCGCCGACCAGAACGGCAAGCTGCATGCAGCGCCGACGCAATTCCGGCTGTCCGGCCGCAACACCCCGGAACGCCTGCGCGCGGCGCTGGCTCCGCTGCGACGCGAAGGCATCCTCCCCGACTATCCGCTGGGCAGCGATTTCACGCCGGTCGAACAGCGGCTGGTGAAGGCATTGAGCTGGCTGAAGGCGAATACCGCGACCGCTGCGACAAAGCTGAAAACGATCGCGCGTGCGCTGATGGGCGCACGCGCGTCGTCAACGGACGATCTTGAAGCGATGGCGCGGATGGGATACGACAAGCCGTCAGGCTTGGGCGAAACGCTGTATTCGAAACTGGTCGCGCTGGCGCTGCGAAACACCGGTAGCTGAGGCTGATCCAAAGGTCATGCGCGGATGCCCGGCCGAATTATCCAGCTGGACCATCCGGCCGAGCATCACACAGCCTTTTTCAATGTGTCATGCGCACTGCTGACGATCAGCAGCACGTCGGAGCATCATTGCGTCTTGTTAAGCCATTTGTAAGCCTTTTCCGACGCGGAAGCAGCGGTCCCGATCTTCTCGGTAAGCGCAAAACCAGCGGCATCAGCGCCAGCGACCAGAAGCCATTTCCACCAGCGCATCCTGCTTGCCGTGTTACCCATCGCGCTTCCATCGCCGTGGGCGGCACTGTACGCCGACCAATAGCGCAGCGAATGGCGGGCAACGCTTAGGGTGCCGAGAATATTGGCGCCGTTGTCGGTTTTGTGATCGAGTTTCGCAATCGCTTCGCTTTCGATCGCGGCCAGCATAGAATCGGCCTGCTTTGTGTCGCCAGCGCTCATCACCACATCGTCGATACGCTCGTAGAACGAGAACTCATAGGCGCTGAAGCGCTCGCGATAAGGCGACATTTTCTCCGACAGCAGCAGGGTCGGATCCATTTCGATCACCGGTTGATAGGTTTTCACGAATTCGTCCAGCGGCATGCCCGGGTCGAAACCGCATTTTTCGACGAGGCGAACGAGAGAGTCATCGGCGGATTCTCCGGTACTCTGCAGGCAACCAAGATACATGTTGTGCTGGATACCGACCTCGTCTACCGGATTTTCCGCAGCAGATGCGGTCGTCGTAGCGAAACTGGCAGCAAGCATCAACGCTGCCATCGCAGATGTTTTCAAGATTGTATTCATAACCATCCTTTCAGTTGTGTTCCATGATTTTGGGGAAATGGGTTTCACCGGCAGTTCGCACCGGTACCGCACGGGTTCTGATGAACCCGTGCGAGAACGCCTGCTGATATGCGACTCGCTTACCTGACTTTTGCCGTCGAACGGTGGGTATTTCTGCCTCCCCACATCACGGTGTCGCCGCTGCCGAACCACCAGGCATTCCAGTTCAAGTAGTCCTCGTCGTCCTGGTACACCCAGCCTTTAGCCAAGGCGAAGGATTCAGGCATGTCGCGCGAAGCAAACACGCCGTATGGCATCGCAAGCCTGGGGAATTCGTTCATGTGTCCAAGCCAGGAGCTGCCTGCGCCGTCGAAATGGCAATAAAAGTTGAAGGTCGTGTTGTAAATCCGGAAGTTCGGGAACACATCTCCGCTGGAACTGTTCGCGTTACGCCAGATCTCGTTTTCCTGCACTCGCACCAATCGGCGTGCGCCGGACGGGCAGAAAATGCCCATATTGACGACCGAGTAATCGTGATGGTCACCGGCCTTGGACAACGGACGGAAATCGAGCGACGTGATTGGATCGAGTTTGCAGAAGCGGTAAGTAGTATTACTGCCTGAACTTATCGCGCCGATCCAACCGCCGCGTGAATTCGCGTTGCGACGATCCTCATCATCCATGTGGATTTGAGTCCAGGTGGTGCCGGCGGGGCAGCTATTGGTTTCCGGGATGACGCCCACGTTGAATGAATGGTTGTAGAGCCATTGCCACCAACGCCCGCCCCTGGCAGTTGCACCCCGAGCATAGACGCCTGTATCCACTGGGACCAACGTCGTGGTGCCGTCTTTGGCGTCCACCGGCGCGCAGGCACCGTCGACGCCATTCGCGGCGCAATACTGCAGTGCAAGGGCTTCACCCTCGGTTTCCATGAAAGCGGCGATATCGACCTCGGCGCTGTCTGGGTAGCGCTTGTCCAGATCTTCCAGATAGGCGAGGAAGACTTTGGCGGCTTCCGGCATCTCCTGGTATTTCATGGCCAGCTCCTGCTCTTCGACTGGGGTCTCGCCTTCCGATTTCTCGGCGAGCGCCAAGGGTGAAATCGCCACGCCGATGGCGAGTGCAAGGATGGAGGTGCCGATCTTGTTCCTGCGAATGTGCATGCTTGTGATCCTTGGATGTCGGTTGAGTACGGGGGAATAGGACGGCGCCGGGATCTCCGTAGCACCGGGCGCTCTGCGCGCGCAGTCATCGGAATGACGTTCCGCCCAAGCGATATCGCTTGACTGCGAAACCGCTGTTGCACCGTATTCGGTGACGCTTCCACTCACGAGTGCTAAACCGGGTCACGCCGGGAACAAACCGGGATCCGAACCGCCGAGGCGTTTCGCCCATGCTGATCTGCGCATCGGCCCCGAAACCGGCATGGCGATGAAAATCAAATGTTTAGCCAGTATTTGTTCCCGCTTTAGACCCTGGACAACATTGGACCGGCCAGCTTCAGCTGACTATGCTCATGTTCCCCTCACGACACTGGCATCCATATGAAACTGATTGGCTCCCTGGTTTTCGTTATCGTGGTAAGCGCATCCTTGTCAGCCACCCACCCGGCTTATGGCCATGAAACGGTGCCGAAAGACTGGTGTGTCGATCCCAACACGACTCCAACAATCGTTTCGAAATTTGAATGGAATAGTGATGATCTCATTAATGCAATCAACACATGTGGAATCGTTGACATCTATGCAACAGACATGTGGAGCGCAGCGAACATCGCTGCGCATTTTTACTGCGAAAAACAATCACCCATGGACTTATTGGCAGTTCCGTTTATCGTCGGCCCCGAGTCGTACAACAACAAGAGCCACCACGAGACATACCGGCTGGAAGACGGGCTCGCAGGCTCGTGCGCGGTATGCGTACCGCGACGCGACTGACGTGTCGGCAGATAGAATGCGGTCTATAGGGTACTGCTTTTGGCGCAATGGCCCTATCCGGTGCATCGCCAACAGGGTGCGCAGCACGCGCACCCTGTCGGCCATGATGCGCTCACACCAAGGCGTCGCGCCGCGTGTAGGCCAGGACCGCGTCCACTCTGCGCTGAAGGTCTTCTCGCGTCGGCGACTCCATCGGGCATTGACCCAGCACGAAATAAGCCGAGCGCAGCACGTCGCGCCAGCGTGGGTTCTGCGGCAATTTTGACACGGTAAGATAACGCTCCATCGCGCGTGCGCGCAGGCGCCCGTCGTCGATGTTGACGCGCCAGATCCTGCTCTTTTCCGCCAACTCCAGCCGGTTGGTCCCAGTGTTGCGTTCCCAGATATCCACCAGCGCCAACATCAGTTCGACAAGCGTGCGCCTGAATTCATCACGCATCTGCGCATCGCCAGCCGCATCGTCTGCAGCGACTGCTGGCTGTGCGGCAACGGCATCCGAGACGTGCGGTGACGATGCCTGTGCGCTGCGCTCAGTCAGTTCCATCACGATCCGACCATCGCCCTGCTCCCACTGAAACAGCCGTGCGGTCAGAGGCGTATCGTCGACAGCGACGGCATCGAAGAGCTGAGATGCGCTGTCTTGCATTCTTTCCAATATCGATGACAGCCCGACGCGATGCGCGATAGCGAATGAATCCGCGATCATGCCTCCGACCACTGTCTTTTCGCTGCCCCCCAGCAACCGACATGCCGCGCGATTTGCGGCCAGCACTTGGCCATCGGCATCAAGCAGACAGACCGCGCCCGCATGCGTGTCGAGCAGCGCCTGCAGCCGGCTCCTGTCTTCAGCCAACGCGTCGGCCTCACGACGATAACGCGTCAATTCCTCCTCGTGACGTATCCGTTGGCCTTCTTCGCGGATGCGATCGCGATGGCGCCGACGCTGCAGAAGTGCCCATGCCGCAATTATCGTAGCCGCGCTAATAACCAATATCAGCCATGTGCGTTGCCGTAGCGCTGCGCGACGCAGACGATTATCGGCTTCCAGCGCGGCGATGGTACGGTCTCGTTCGGCGGTTTCGAATCGCGTTCGCAACCAGTTCAACTGCTGGTCCCACTGTGCGCGCGCTGACGCCAGCGCATCCGCATTGGCTAAGCGCAGCGTTGTAATCGCGGCCGCGCGATCACCAGCCGCTTCCTGAATCGCCGCAAGCTCTTCACGCAGTGAGCCGCGCAGCGCATCGCCATCAGCCAGCCTCCGCAGCGTATCGCGTACACGTGCCGACGCGGCGTCAGCATCCCCCGACAATCGTTCTGTGCGCGCGATCTGCAGCTGCAGCGATGCGGGCATGCTTAAACCGTGTTCGCTTGCGATGGCGGTAGCGGAAGCAGACCATTGTCGCGCTTGTGCGATATCGCCCTGCCCTAACGAAGCCCGAACCAGCTCACCATGGACGCGCAGTTCATAGGCGCGATGCTTGCCTGCGCGATACACCTGCAGGGCTTCTTCCAGCCACCGCGTCGCTTCATCATCCTTACCGCGATCCAGCGCCAGCACGCCCATGCTTTCAAGCACATGCGCAGCTTCGATGGGGTTTCCGCCAATACGAAATACTTCGAGCGCTTCTCGATAGAAGCGCATAGCATCGATTGGTTCGTCCAATTCCCGATAGACATCGGCGATGTTGTTTAGCACTGCGCCGCCAGCTGCTCCGTTGGCACGCTGCATCTCCAGACTCGCGGTCAAGATACGCAGAGCGCCGCGATAATCGCCCAGTCTTCGCAGTGCAGTGCCGACGTTCTTCAGATCGCGTGCGATGGCAGTGCGATCTTCATTCGCGCTCGACATTTTCAGCGCGCACTCGAAGCGCGCCAGTGCCTGCGGAATACGTTCTTGACGATATTCGACAATTCCGCGCCGACGCACCAATTCATACTGCAGGGCCGCGTCGCCCCCATCGCCGAGCACCGCTTGGGCACAATCGAGCGACTGTTCAGCTGCATCGAAACGCCCATCGGCGATGCGGCTTTCTGCATTTGACAACAGCGCCAATATGACCTGCGCGGTTGAACTCGCGGGCACATTCGCACGTTGCAAACAAACTACAGGATCAGGCAGCGAACGACCCGTATCTTTCTGCACACTGCAGACGACAGGCGGCGCTGCCAAAGTGAATGCAGAGAAAAAAATTAGCGGGAATATCAACGAGAGCGTCAACGAGCGCATCAGCAACGATGCTGACTGCCCTACGGCGGAATATTTCATCAAGTGCAAATCCATATGCATGAAAGATCTAAAGATCGAAGACGCCTTGCGCGCCCTCACGCATCGCATCGAAATTCAATCATTCGCCCGCTCCAGCTTCAGCGCCAACGTAAAACGCGGAACATAGCAGTTGCGATTCGGGGGACGACCGGCGTGCAGCAGTTCAGCGTCGAAAATGGCGAGCCGGCCGGGACGCGGCGTGACCGCGGCGCGCACGTCCGCGGTGCGGTCGTAGAACACCGTCTCGCCGCCCCATTCGATCTCCCAGCGGTCGCAGATGTACCACAACGCGGTGAGTTCGCCGGCGCCGGGATGGGCATCGGTATGGGTGAACAGCATGTCGCCGTAGTGCGCGACGTTCACGTAACTACGATAGACGCGATAGCGCTGCGCGGGCGCGAAATCGGCCACCGCCGCCAGCGTGGGCGCGAAAAACGGCATGCCGTGCAACGCGTCCAGCGCGATCTCGGTCGCCCAGTGCCGATGCTCGGCGGTATCAGGGCGCGCGATCTCGGTACGGGTGAAGCCGGCGCGGTTCAACACTGCCCACAGTTTATGCAACTCGGGCCCGGGCATCAGTCCGTCGTACGCCGCGACGCTGCATCCGTCGATGTCGGTGCGCCAGGTGGGCGCGATGCGATTGGCCGTTTCGCTCATCCTTGTGTCCCGATGTGCCGGTATTTTCGCGGATCGACGCGCATCGACCCGCGCACTCCGATCAGAGCGCCCGCGCCGCAGCGACCGCGGCGTCGACGGTGATGCCGAAATGCGGATACAGCTTTTCGGCGGGCGCGGAGGCGCCGTAGCGGTCCATGCCGATCACCGCGCCGTCGAGGCCCACGTACTTGCCCCAGAAATCGCGCACGCCCGCTTCGATGGCGATGCGCTTGCGGCATGCCTTGGGCAGCACCGCTTCGCGATACGCGGCATCCTGGCGGTCGAAGACATCGGTCGACGGCATCGACACCACGCGCGCGCCGTCGCCGAGTTCGGCGGCGGTCTGCATCGCGAGGCCGACTTCCGAACCGGTCGCGATCAGGATGTACTCCGGGGCGCCGACGCTGTCCTTCAATACGTAGCCGCCGCGACGGATGTCGGCGACCTGCGCCTCGGAACGCGGCTGATGCGCCAGATTCTGGCGCGAGAACACCAGACACGACGGGCCGTCCGCGCGCTCGATCGCCGCGCGCCACGACACCGCGGATTCGACCGCGTCGCAGGGACGCCACACGTCGTTGTGCGGGATGTAACGCAGCGAGGCCAGATGTTCGATCGGCTGATGAGTCGGGCCGTCTTCGCCCAGGCCGATGGAATCGTGGGTGTAGACGTGGATCGCGCGGGCTTCCATCAGCGCGCTCATGCGCACCGCGTTGCGGGCGTAATCGCTGAACACCAGGAAGGTGGCGTCGTACGGCACGAAACCGCCGTGCAGCGCCAGGCCATTGCTGATCGCGGTCATCGCGAATTCGCGCACGCCGTAATAGACGTAGTTGGCGTCGGGATCGCTGCCCGCGACCGACTTGCTGCCTGTCCACAGCGTGAGGTTGGAGTGCGCCAGATCGGCAGAGCCGCCGACCAGTTCCGGCAGATGCGGCGCGAAGGCTTCGATCGCCATCTGCGAGGCTTTGCGCGAGGCGACCACCGGGCCTTCGGCCTGCAGTTTCGCGATGTAGGCATCGGCGACGTCGGCGAAATCGACCGGCAGCTCGCCGCGCATGCGCCGCGAGAATTCATCGGCCTGCTCGGGATATTCCGCGGTGTAGCGATCGAACAGGCCGCGCCAGTTCAGTTCGCGGGCGGCGCCGGCATTGTTCGCGCGCCAGCCGTCGGCGATAGCCTGCGGAACCTCGAACGACGGGTGATCCCAGTGCAGCGCGGCGCGGGTGGCGGCGACTTCATCCTTGCCCAGCGGCGCACCGTGCGAGGACTCCTTGCCGGCCTTCGCCGGCGAACCGAAACCGATCGTGGTGCGGCAGCACAGCAGCACCGGCTTGTCGGACGAGCGCAGCGCGGTGTCGATGGCGGTCTTGATCTCCACCGGGTCGTGGCCGTCGATGTTGCGCACCACCGTCCAGCCGTAGGCCTCGAAGCGCGCGGGCGTGTCGTCGGTGAACCAGCCCTGCACCTGGCCGTCGATGGAGATATTGTTGTCGTCCCAGAACGCGACGAGTTTGTTCAGGCCCCAGGTGCCGGCCAGCGACGCGGCTTCATGGGAGATGCCTTCCATCAGGCAGCCGTCGCCCATGAACACCCAGGTGCGGTGATCGACGAGGGTCAGCCCGGGGCGATTGAAGCGCTGCGCCAGCAGTTTCTCGGCGAGCGCGAAGCCCACCGCGTTGGCGAAGCCCTGACCCAGCGGGCCGGTGGTGGTTTCCACGCCCGGCGTCATGTGATTTTCGGGGTGGCCGGCGGTTTTCGAGCCGAGCTGACGGAAGTTCTTCAGCTCGTCCAGCGGCAGGTCGTAGCCGGTGAGATGCAGCAGCGCGTAGTGCAGCATCGAACCGTGGCCGTTGGACAGCACGAAACGGTCGCGGTTGGCCCAGTGCGGGTTGCCCGGGTTGTGCTGCAGGTAGTCGTTCCACAGGACTTCGGCGATGTCGGCCATGCCCATGGGCATGCCCGGGTGACCGGAGTTGGCGGCCTGCACCGCATCGATGGCGAGAAAACGGATGGCGTTGGCGAGATCGCGGCGGCTGGGCGTCGTCATGGGGCGGGAGTCGTTTCGGCGGCGCCCGGCGGGCTGCGGGCTGCCCATTGTCCCATCCCGGAGGGGCGGATGTCCCCGAATCGCGCCGTCCCCGAATCGCGCCATGCCCGGCGCGTCGGCCGGACCAGGCCAGAGGCCCAAAAACGTCTTCGCCGGCACAAAGGCCGGCGAAGAGAGGTCGTACGGTACGGCTATGGCGGTGCGATCAACGACCGGCGTCGATCACCGCGCACATCGAGGTGATCTGGAAATCGGTGCTGGTGGAGAAGCCGCCGGGGGTGGTCTTGGTGACCGTGATCTTGACGTTCTTGCCCTGCGGTTCGATCACCACATTCCACGGCAGGGTCGCCTTGGCGCCGGAGAGATCGACGCCGCCGTTGGGCTGTTCGAACGAGATCACACCGGCCTTTTCGTCGCTGGAAGCCACGCGCAGGCCCGACTTGGTGCCTTCGGCATAGATGCGCTTGTAGGCCGTGGAGACGTTCACGCCGGTCACGACATCCCAAGTGGTGAAAGTGCGGCCGGTCATGAACTTGCCTTCCTGCTTGAAGTTGGTCTTGCAGGCGGGATCCGCTGCCATCGCCGAGCCGGCCAGCGCAAGCAACGCCGTCATCGCAAACAATTTCCGCATCGTTGTTTCTCCTTGGAGTGGTAAGCGCGCCCGGGGGTAGGCGCCAATATTAGGCAGATCTCGCGGGGATTCTGCCAGCGGGCCGAAGCGCCCACAAGCGAAGCCGCGGCAGGACCGCGACCGCCATCACATCGACCGCCACACCAGCCGTCGCGCCGGCCGTCACGCCTCGCGCGGCGGGTCGGACTCGCCGCGCGACACCATGGCGGCGATGCCGAGGTCGCCGGTGACGTTGACCGTGGTGCGGCACATGTCGAGGAAGTGGTTGACGCCCAGCACCAGGCCGATGCCTTCCGCCGGCACACCGACCATGACGCAGATCAGCGCGATCACCGGCAGCGAGCCGGACGGCACGCCTGCGGTGCCGATGCCGCCGAGGATGCACACCAGCATCACCGTGACCTGCTGGCCAAGCGACAGGTCGATGCCGAAATACTGCGCCAGGAACAGCACCGTCACGCCCTCGAACAGCGCAGTGCCGTTCTGGTTGGCGGTGGCGCCGACCGTCAGCACGAAGCGCGACACGCGTTTGGGCAGAAGCAGCTTCTCCTCGGCCACGCGCAGCGCGGTGGGCAGCGTGGCGTTGCTGGACGCAGTGGAGAACGCCATCAGCATCGCTTCCTGCACGTCGCGAAAGAAGCCCAGCGGCGAGCGCTTGGCGATGAAGCGGATCGCCAGCGAATAGATCACGAACTGATGGATCGCCAGCGCCAGCACCACCACCAGCACGAACGCCCCGAGCCGCACCAGCAGGTCCCAACCGAACTGCGAGACCAGATTGAACATCAGGCAGAACACCGCGTACGGCGCCAGCTTGATGACCAGCCCGATCAGGGTCATCGACACATCGAACAGGCCTTCGATGGCGCGCTTGAGCGTGCTGGCCGCTTCGGTGCGGGTCAGCACCATGCCCACGCCGAACAGCAGCGCGAAGAACATCACCGCGAGGATGTTGCTGTCGGCGGCGGCCGCGATCACGTTCTTCGGCACGATGCCGATCAGCATGTCCTTGCCGGTGGGCTGGGTGGCACTGTCGCTGACGATGCTCTTCGCGCGCTCGGCGCCCTGGCTCATCATGTTCAGCGCGTCGGCGCTGTTCACGCCGACGCCGGGCTTGATCCAGTTCACCAGCAGCAGACCGATGATGACCGCGATCGCCGACAGCACCGTGGTGTAGGCCAGAGTGCGCCAGCCGATGCGGCCGAGCGCGCGCACGTCGCCCATCTCGCCGATGCCGACCACCAGCGCCGAGAACAGCAGCGGAATGACCAGCATCAGGATGAGGTTGAGGAAGATGGTCGCGAACGGCTGGGTGGCGTATTCGATGAAGCCCTTCACCCAAGGTGCGTCGCCGCCGACGAAGCGATAGACGATCAGTCCGAGCAGGATGCCCGCGGCGAAACCGATGGCGATTTTCCAGTGCATCGGGATGGCGGTGCGTGAGGGTATGTCGGCGACGGCCATGGCGACTCCTTCAATAAGTTCACGGAAGAATACAGCGATTGGGCGGCATGCAGACACCGGCGGCGGATCACCGGAATTGACCATGGCACAAAGAAATTCGCGAAGCTCGTGGCGAAAAAACCGAAGATCACCGCACTCTTGGCAATCCGCAATGGACGCACGCAGCCGCATGCTCGGCTGCGATTTTGAATGGGCCATGCGCGGCAATGCGCTCGACCTGTCAGCTCTGTCAGTAGATCCGCGAATGCGCATCCGCCGATGCTGAGCACGGAAGTCGAGGGTATCGCTGCTCTACTTTCGATTTATCGCAAACCTCGCGCCATAAGGACATGGCGCGAGTGGTCGCCGATCACCGGTGGTCACCGGTGGTCACCGGTGGTCACCACATGCTCCACATCGTGGAGCTGCGCCCGGCCGCGCCACGGATGGTGATGTCAGGCATCCCCTCAACAACATGAATGGAGTTATCTCATGCGCACACGGAATGTCATCCTGAGTCTGGCGATTCTCGCGACGATCGCCGGCACGACCCAAGCGAGCGAAATCCGCCAGCCGTCGAACATTGCCACCGCCCGACTGGCCGATCCGATGCTTCAGCTCGCGATTCGCCAACGTGTGGTATCGGCGAAAACCGACATCGGCCCTGCGGGACCGGTGCCGGAACTGACCAATTTGCAAATCACCGGCATCTTCTCCAGCAACATCGGCTGGGAAAATATCGCCAATTTTCAGTCCTCGACGGTCTACGATCACAGTGGCACACAGATGTACGCCGAAGTCTTCGAACTGGGCAATGGGTACCTCCGGTTCGCGAGCATGAACGGTGACGGCCTGCCGTACTCAATCCAATATGACGTCTGTATTTCGGGCGGCCAGTACGTCAGCCCTTGCGCGGCGGGCCAGACGGTCGTCGGCTACCTGCTCTACTGGATTCTCTCCGGCAATCAGGACGGCTTTTTCTACAATCGGACCTACTCCAACCTGTCCGGGTCCTTGTCGGATGACATCTGGATTCGCTGATCGCCAGAAAACCTTGCGGAAACACGGAGCCGGCATCCTGCCGGCTCCTCCAACGCGGCTGACCGTGTCGGGGCACCTCGGCTGTGCAGGTGCGGCCGCAATGACCTGCCGCTCTACGGCAGCGCGGCGGCCGGGCCGGAAAGAACATCAGCCTAGTCGCCGTCACCAGCACCTGCCGCAGGATAAAGAGGAGGCAGCAGCACGGTCGCGGCGCGCGCCGTCGCGGTGCGCCAGCGCGGCCCGGTGGCGAAGGCCGCGCGCACCGCGGCGACCGCCGCTGCGGCATCGCCATCGCCCCAGCGCGCGCGCTGCAGCGCATCCACCGCCGCGCGCTGCGCAGGATCGGCCAGACGCGCATGGACCGCATCGAGATCGGCCACCGCGGGCGAGGCCATCGCGCACAGCAGGCGCGCGATTTCGGCGACGTTGCCGCGCGCCAGCGCGTTCGCCCAGGCTTTGGCATCGGCGGGCGGCACGGCGCGTGGCGCGGCCATCGTTGGCGAAGTCGACGTCGTCGGCGCCTGATGTGGCGAAGCCTGACTCGGCGAGGTCTTGGCCTTGCCGGCAGTACCGGCATTGGCGGGCGCGAGCTGTCGCCTGCGCGTGGTCCAGAGTTGCCAGCCGAAGCCCATCGCGATGATCCAGAAGATCGGTAGCACCAATAGCCCCCAGGCCCAGCGGTTCTGCGGCCGCCACGCGTACCACGGCGGCGCCTCGCCCGTGGCGGCGGCGTCGGCCGCGGCGATGTCGGCCGCGGTGGCGGCGGCCGCGCCCGGCGACACCTGCACCGCGATATCCGGCAGCGCTGCGCTGCGGGCGACGCCGGCTTCGGTGTCCCACCAGGCGATGCGCGGGCCGGCGATGCGCAGCGCGCCCTCGCGCACCGCCACCACCATCACCCGGCGCACGACGGTCGCCTGCGGTCGGTCGTCGACGAAGCGGTCGTCTGGCTGCGGCGGTTCGGGGAACAACTGCGCGCCGGTGCCCACGCCCAGGGTCAACTCGGGCAGTTGGCTGGCGATGGTGCCGTCGGCCACAGCTTCGATGGTGACCGCCGCGCTCTCGCCCACCCGCAGCGACTTCGGGGCTTCGAGATAGCGCAGCCGAAGGCCGCGCAGCGGCAGCCACGGCTGCGGCGCGGCGGCGGGAATGGATTTGACCTGCAGCACGACCGGGTCGCCGCGGACGCGCAGCTCTTTGCGCGCATCGCCGAAGACGCTGTCGAACATGCCGATTCCGCGCCCCAGAAAACGCGCGGCCGGCACCGTCACCGTGCCGCTGCGCTCGGGGATCAGCAGGAAGCGCCGTTCGAGCACGTTGTAAGCGGTGCCGCCCACGGTCTGCATCAGTTGCTGATCGTCGCCGATCTTCTGCAGCGTGGCGCCTTCGGGCGGGTCGTGGTCGAGGCGGCCGTCGATCAGGAGTCCGGATTCGTAGAACAGCCGTACGGTGTAGCCCACGGTCTGCTGCACGTACGGCGTCACGCTGTCGACCCGGGTCTCGATGAAGATCGGATCGGTCCGCGCCGCAGCCGGCGGCGCGACCGGCGCCTGCGGCGCGCGCGGCGGCGCCACCCAGACGCGCAGTGGGCGGGTGCGCTCGTTGCCGATCTGCATGGCGGGTATTTCGAGTTCGCCGGCGCGCGTCGGCTGCAGCGTGAGCCGCATCCTGATGTGCAGCATCATGCTGCCGTTCTGCAGCATCACCTTGTGCTGCACGTTCTGGTCGACGATGCGGAAGTCGCGGGCGATGGTGCTCAGATCGGGGATCGACTGCGTCGCGTTGACGTTGATCTCCAGGTGCAGGACCGTGGTGTCCTCGTAGGCGATGCGGTCGCGATCCACCCATGCGCGGCTCTGCGCCCAGGCCGCGGGCGCGCACAGCCACAGCAGCGCCACGAGCAGCACGCCCGCATACGCGGACAGCGCGCGCAGGCGCGACGCCATGGAATGCTGCTGCATCGACCGCGACAGCATCAGCGGTCGCCTCCGCGCCGGCGGCGCTTCTCTTCCAGCTTGAATTTCGCGCGCAGCAGCCCGCCCGGATCGTCGGGCACGCGTCGCAGCCAGGCGTCGTTCGCGATCCTGCGTTCGCGCTCGGCGGCGGTTTCCTTCGGATCCGGGTCGCGTCCGGTCTGCGTGCCGGTCTGCGCGCCCGGCGGCTTCGATTCCGGCGGCTTCGCCTGGGCGCGGCGCATGCGTTCGCGCAGGGCCGCGTCGGCCTCGCGCTGTGCCTGCAGCTGCGCCTTGGCATCGGGCTCGGCCGGTTTGGGGGCGATGGGCTTGCCGGTGACCGGATCCAACTGCGGCGGCGACGGTTGCGGTGGTTTCGTCGGCGATGCCTGCGGGTCGGGCTGCCCGTCCTTCGGGCGGTCGCGCGTCGGCTCGGGCGGCGTCGGCGGCTTCTTCGAGGGGTCCGGCGACGGCTGCGGCGCACCCTGCGGCTTGTCCGGCGGCGGCGGAGCGCCCGGCTTGTCGTCGGGTTTCGCATCGGGCTTCGGCGGCTGCTTCTGGCCGTCGCTCGCATCGCGGGGCTGGTCCTGACCGGGCTTCTGCTGATCGTTCTGCTGATCGTTCTGCGGCTTGTCCGGCGGCGGCTGTTTCCCGGCTTGCGGCTTGTCCTTCGGCTTCTGCTGCGGCTTGTTCTGTGGATTGTCCTGCGGCGGCTTGCGCTTGCGCGCGCGGTCGACGCGCTGGCGATTTTCGACTGCGTCGCGCATGCCCGGCTGCAGCTGCAGGGCGCGATCGTATTCGGCCATCGCGTCGTCCAGACGGCCCTGTTTCGTGAGCGCGTTGCCGAGGTTGTAGGCGGCTTCGGCGCCGGGCAGGCCGCGCCAAGCCTTCTCGGCGGCGGCGTAATCGCCGCTGCGGTAGGCTTCGACGCCGCTGACCATCTGCGCGTGCCGACGCTGATCTTCGCGCTGCCACAGCGTATCGCCGTCGGCGGCCGCGACCGGCTGCCACGGCAGCCACAGCGCCAGCAGCGCGACCGCCAGCACGCCGCGGCGGAACGCGAACAGCGCCAGCAGCAGCAACGGCGGCAGCAGCCAGAAGCCTTCGTCCAGCGGCGCCGTGCCGCGCTTGCCCTGGGCTTCGGCGGCATCGATCCGGTCGGCTTCCAGTACGCCCAGCGCCACCAGGTCGCTGTCGTCCGGCGCGAATGCGGCGTAAGTGCCCCCGCCGGATGCGGCGAGCGTGCGCAGCGCGGGGCCGTCCAGACGCGCGGCCAGCACCTCACCGTCGCCGGCGCGATACGCGCCGCCGGCCGCGGTGCCCAGGCCCAGCACGGAAACCCGGTAACCCGCATCGCGAGCCTCGACCGCCGCCGAATTGGCTCCGCCGCCCGGGTGATCGGTAATCAGCAGGATGTCGCCGCGGCCGAAACCCGCGCGCGCCAGCAGCCGCGCCGATTCTTCGATGGCGCGATCGGCGCGGCTGCCGTCGCGCGGCATCACGTCGGGCGACAGCGCGTCCAGGAACAGCGCGATGTTGTCGGCGTCGCCGGTCAGCGGCGAGACCGTGTAGGCATCGTCGGCGTAGGCCACCAGCGCGATCTGTCCGCCGCCGCGGGTGCGCAGGATGTGCGCGATCTTGGCGCGCGCCTGCAGCAGTCGCGACGGCTGCACATCGGCGGTCAGCGTGGCGAACGACATGTCCACCGCGATCACCAGCGGGTTGCGGTCCTGCCACAGCGGCTGCGGCACGGTGCGCCAACTCGGGCCTGCCAACGCCAGCACCGACAGCGCGAAAGCGATCGCCAGCGCCGCCGCCGGCAGCATCGCCCGCCATCCGCCGGTCGCGGCCACCCCGCCCTGCAGGAGGTGCGGCAGCAGATGCGCGTCGACGGTGTCGCGCCAGACGTTGCGGCGCAGGCGGCTGCGGCGCAGCCACCACAGCAGCGGCGGAATCGCGAGCAGGACGAGCAGCCACAGCGGCCGCAGGAACTGGAAGTCGTGGATGATCGGGGTCATCGGGTCGCGTCCCGGCGTTGCCACAGCACCAGCAGCGCCAACAGCAGCGACACCGACAGCGGCCAGGCGTAGCGTTCGATCCGCGGCCGCAGCCGCTGCCCCGGCCGCTGGACCGGTTCGAGCCGGTCGATCTCCGCATAGATGCCGACCAGCTGATCGACATCGCGGGCGACGTAGGCGCGGCCGCCAGTCAGTTCGGCGATGCGCTTGAGCCCGGCCTCATCGGTGATATCGCTGCTGCTCGGTTTGCGGATCGGGATGCCGAACACCGACAGCCCGGCGCCATAGCCGCCGAAGGCGACTGTGTGGATGCGCACGCCGGCGTCGCGGGCGATCTGCGCGGCTTTTTCCGGCGCCAGCGCACCCGCGGTGTTCACGCCGTCGGTGAGCAGGATCAGCACCCGCTGTTCCGCCGGCTGCTGTTGCAGGCGCTTGGTGGCCAGGCCGATGGCGTCGCCGATCGCGGTGGCGCGGCCGGCCAGCCCGGTGACGGTGCCGTCGAGCTGTTCCTGCACGGTCTGCAGATCGCGGGTCAGCGGGGTCAGCGCATAGGCGCGTTCGCCGAACACCACCAGGCCCACGCGATCGCCGCTGCGGCGCTCCAGGAAATCGGCGATGACCGCCTTGGCCGCGGTCAATCGCGGTACGACGCGGCCTTCGAGTTCGATGTCGCGCTCGTCCATGCTGCCGGACAGATCCACCGCCAGCATCAGATCGCGGCCGGCCTGCGGCGGCTGCACGATGTCGCCGAGCTGCTGCGGACGCGCCGCGGCGACGCACAGCAGCGCCCATGCCAGCCACGGCAGCAGGCCCAGCCCCTGCGGCCGCGCACGCACGCTGCGGCCGCCGATCGCATCGAGGCGTTCGCCGTATGGCACCCGCAGCGCCGGCGCGGCGCTGGGCGCAGCCGGCCACAGGCGGCGCATCAGCCATGGCAGCGGCAGCGCCAGCAACAGCCACGGCCAGGCGAACAGCGAATGCAATGCATCGAACGCGGTGTCGATCATCGCGGGCCGCCTTTCTGCGTGCCGCGCACTTGAGGGCCTCGTCCGTGCCACAGTCGGGACCAGCGCGAACGCGTGCCTTTCCCCTGCATCAATTCGACGAAGCGCGCGCGCACGATGCCGCGCAGCGCTGCATATTCCTGTTCGCTCACTTCGCGCCGGAAACCGCCTTCCAGCAATGTGCGCCCGGCGCCCGCGGAGAACACCGGCACCGGCTGGCCCTGATCGAGAAAGCGCAGCCAGGCGTCGCCGGCCAAATGAACGGCATCCGGGTCGCGGCGGCGGGCGGCGCGACGCAGCAGTTCCGACATCGCGGCGATGCGCGCGGGCAAACCGTCGGCCGCATCGACGCCGGCATCGAACAACCGCTCCATGTCCTCGCGCAGACGGCGGGCGCGGCGCCGCCGGTACCACACGACAGCGGCCACCAGCGCAACCGCCAGCAGCACCAGCCACCAGCCTGCGGGCGGCGGCCACCACGACGGCGACGGCGGCAGATGCACATCGAGCAGCGGCAGCGGGTCGGGCGCCGCGCCCGGCAAGGCGCCCGGTGCGGCGCTCTGGATCGACGCGAACTGGATCGACGCCGACCGGAACGTCATGCCGCGCGCGTCCCGGCGAACAGATCCAGCCAGCTTTCGCTGGGCGCGTCGGTGGACAGCCCGCGGGCGCGGATGCCGCTGCGCGCGAGGATCGCCATGGCTTCATCCAGCGGCGTCCCGAACGCCGCCTGCCAGCGTTCCCGCTGCGCCTGATTGGCGAGATCCAGTTCCACCCGGTGTGCGGCGCCATCGGCCGGGCCACCCTGCGCGCCGGCGCCGCGCTCGGCCCAGAACGGCAGTTTCGCGCGCGGCGGATCGCGCTCCAGCGGGTCGCTGAGCAGCAGCACCACGACTTCGCGATGCTGCACCAGTGTCGTCCAGCGCAATGGCGGCAATGCGATCACGCTCATCGGGTCCGCCAATACCACCAGCCGCGAGCCGGGACGCATCAGCCGGTCGGCATGATCCAGCGCCACCGCCAACCCGGCGTCGTGTTCCGGCGGGCGCGCGTACCAGCGCACCATCGCGTCCAGCACGCGCAGCGCGCCGCGGCTGCCGGACGCCGGCACCACCGGCGCTTCGCGCACAGTGCCGCGCAGCGCGCCGATGCGGTCGCCGTCGCGCACCGCCGCCCACGCCGCCACCGCGCCGGCACGCGCCGCCTGCACCGACTTGAAGCGCACTCGCGTGCCGAAATACAGCGACGGCGCGGTGTCGGCCACGATCAGGGTGAGGCGCTCGCGTTCGGCCTGGAAGAGTTTGGTATGCGGCTTGCCGGTGCGCGCGGTCAGCCGCCAGTCGATATGGCGCGCATCGTCGCCCTGGGTGTATTCGCGCGATTCGGCGTATTCCATGCCGCGGCCGCGCATGGGCGACGGCGCCTGTCCGCTGAGGCCGTGATGCCCGCGCCGCGGCGGACGCCGGCCCTGCACCGCGCGACGCAGTGCGACCAGTTCGTCCAGACCGGGGGTGATGCCTTCGCTCATCGTCCGTCGTTTCCGGTGCCTTGATCCCTGCCGAGACTCAGGGCAGCGGCACCTTGTCGAGCAGCGCCTGCACCAGCCGCTCGCCGTCCCAGCCTTCGGCCACCGCCTCGTAGCTGGGCAGCACGCGATGGCGCAGCACGTCCAGGGCTACCGCGCGGACGTCGTCCGGGGTGACGAAATCGCGACCGGCCAGCCAGGCCCGGGCGCGCGCGCAGCGTTCCAGCGCAATCGAGCCGCGCGGGCTGGCGCCCCAGCCGATGCGTCGCGCCAGCGCCGGGTCGTAACGCTTGGCGTCGCGCGAGGCCAGCACCAACTCGATGAGATAGCGTTCGATCGGCGGCGCCACGTGCAGGTCCAGCACCGCCCGGCGCGCCGCGAACACATCGGCCTGCGACAGTTTCAGCAGCGACGCGGCCTGCGCGCCGGCCGCGTCGTGCTCGCCGCGCGCGCGGTCGCGTGCCAGGCGCAGGATCTCGGCTTCCATCTTCGCCTCGGGATAGCCGATGCGTACGTACATCAGGAACCGGTCGAGCTGCGCTTCGGGCAGCGGGAACGTGCCTTCCTGTTCGATCGGATTCTGGGTCGCCATCACCAGGAACAGCCGCGGCAGCGGATAGGTGCGCCGGCCCACCGTGACCTGGCGTTCGCCCATCGCTTCGAGCAGCGCCGACTGCACCTTCGCCGGCGCGCGGTTGATTTCGTCCGCAAGCAGCAGGGAATGGAAGATCGGCCCTGGCTGAAACTCGAAGTGGCCGTCCTGCGGGCGCCACACTTCGGTACCGGTGAGATCCGCCGGCAGCAGGTCGGGCGTGAACTGGACGCGGGCGAAATCGGCTTCGAGACGTTCGGCCAGGGCGCGGATCGCGGTGGTCTTGGCCAGCCCGGGCGCGCCTTCGACCAGCAGATGGCCGTCGGCGAGCAGGGCAATGAGCAGGCGTTCGATCAGGCCCGACTGGCCGACGATCTCGGCGGACAACTGCTCGCGCAACTGCGCGAACGCGGCGTGCGACCGCGAAGCAGCGGCAGGGGTATCCATGATCTCGGTCATGCATCCATCGCTCAGGGTAAACGACCCGCAGTTTGACCGATCCAGGGCGGAATTGTTCGACGCCCCCGGCGTGGCCGGCCGATGCCGATACGTCGCGGACGCGACGGACGCCGCCAAAAGAAAACGGGAGCCGAAGCTCCCGTTTGCATTGCCGGCTCGACGCGCGGGCTCAGAGCCGCGGCATCGCGCCCATGACTTTCGGGGTCACGAAGATCAGCAGTTCGGCCTTGCCCTTGCTGCGGCCTTTCTTCTTGAACAGATTGCCGAGAATCGGCAGATCCGCCAGGAACGGCACCTTGGACGCCTGACTGCGATCGGTGAACTCGTACACGCCGCCGATCACGACGGTGTTGCCGTCGTTCACCAGCACCGCGGTGTTCACTTCGCGCTTGGAGATCAACGGCACCGAACCGCTGGCGGTATCGATGAAGTCTTCCAGCTCGTCCTTTTTCACCGCCAGATTCAGGAACACGCGGCCGTCGTCGGTGATGGTCGGGGTGACCTTCAGTTCCAGCACGATTTCCTTGAAGTTCACGGTCTGGGTCACGGTGCCGCCAGAAAGCTGCGTGGTGACATAGCCGATCTCGCGGCCCTGCTTGATCACCGCTTCGCGCTGGTTGCTGGTGACGACGCGTGGATTGGAGATCACTTCGCCGCGGCCTTCTTCCTGCATCGCCGAGAGTTCCAGATCGAGCGCATAGCCGGCATTCAAAATGCTGAAGGCGAGCGTAGCCGGATTGGAGCTGACCAGACCACCCGCCAGCACGCCCAAATCGACGTTGTTGCCGGTCCTGATGGTGTAGGCGCCGCGCGTCGGCTCGGGGCCGACGCGGCCGCCATCAATCCATGTGCGGAGTGCGTTGTTGTAGGCATTGTCGACGCTGGTGATCGAATTGCGCGTCGAGGTGGTGCTCGGGATCGTGTTGCCGAAGGTGACGTTGTCCTTGTAGCCGTTGATGCCGAACTTAGCGCCGAGTTCGCGGGCGAAGTCTTCGGTGGCGATCACGATCTTGGCTTCGATCAACACCTGATCGACCGGCTTGTCGAGCTGCGACACGAGGCGGCGGATCTCGCCGACGCGCGCCGGGATATCGATCACCAGCAGCGTGTTGGTGCGGCGGTCGAAGCTGATGCTGCCGCGCGGGGACAGGAAGCCGCGACTCTGCTGGCTGCCGCCACCGCTGCTGGAACCACCCCCGGCGCCACCGGACTGATTGCCCTTGGTTTCGTCGGTCAGCAGCTTGGCGATGTCCTCGGCGTTGCCGTAGCTCACGACGATATACTCGGTCACCGTTTCGACGCGGTTTTCGATCGCGATGCGGGCGTCTTCCTTGTCCTGCTCGAACTTGGCGATTTCCGCCTGCGGCGCGACCCAGACCACGTTACCGCTGCGGCGCTTGTCGAGCTGCTTGGCCTGCAACACGATGTCCAGCGCCTGGTCCCACGGCACGTTGATCAGGCGCAGAGTCACGTTGCCCTGCACGGTGTCGCTGGCGACGATGTTGAGATTGGACTCCTCGGCGATCAACTGCAGCACGGTGCGCACCGGCACGTCCTGGAAGTTGAAGGTCACCGGGCGGCCGCTGAACGGCCGGGCCGCCGTCGCCGCTTTCTGCGCGGTACCGGCGACGGCGGTGGCGCTGCCGACCGCACGCGAAGGCGCGGCGGTGCGCGGCACCAGTTCGACGATGTAGTCGCGTCCGGTCTGATACGCCATGGATTCGAACGCGCCGCGGGTGCTGATCACCACCTGCGCCTTGTTGCCGCTGGCGCTGGCCTGGACCTGCTTCACCGGCGTGGCGAAGTCGGTGACGTTGAGCATCCGCTGCAGATGCGCGGGCATCGTGACGTTGCCGATGTCGACGACCACGCCCGCATCGCTGCTGCGCATGTCGGGCATCGCGCCATCGCCGTCGAAATGCAGGATCAGCTTGCCGGAGCCGCCGTCGCCGCGTTTGAAGTCGATGCTGGTGATCGCGCTGACCGCCGGCGCCTGCTGTGCGGTGGCGGGTACGGGCGCGGCGGGTCCGGGCGGAGTCGCGCCGACGGCGCTGAGCGCCGAAAGCAGACCGACCGCCAAACCGTAGAACGCGGCTTTCGTTGGCATCTTGCGACGGCCCTGCTGCTGGCTATGCGCCTTGAGTACGATCATTTCGCTATCCCCTCGTCTTATTCGTCATCGAGCGAAACCGTCGCCGGCCGCTCCAGCCAACCGCCTGCACCATCGGAAACCAGTTCGACGAGTTCGATTCGATTCTCGAACACACCGGTCACACGCCCGTCGGCCTGGCCCATGTAGTTTCCCGGAACGATCCGGTGCGTGACCTTGTCGGGTCCCATCACCAGCGCGACCTGGGCGCTGCCTTTGCCGATCGTCCCGACCATGTCGAGAGAATCCAGCGGAAATTGTTCGAGCGCCTGCTTGCGGCGATCCGAATCCGGGCGCGGTCCGGCCGCGCCCTCGCCCGCCGCGAACATCGCGTTGAACGGGTCGCGCAGCGACTGCGCAGAGTATTCGAAGACCTCGAACTGCTGCATGACCGGCAGCGGATCAAGCGGCGGCGCCGGTTTCTTTTTGGCGTTCGCCACCCACTCCTCGAGATTGGGCGCTTCGCCGGGCGTGCTGGTGATCGAACGACCGCAACCGGTCAAGCCTGCGAGCAAAGCGACCGCGAGTGCGGCGCGTGCGACATTGTGATGGAGTCTGCGCATCAGCGGCTACCTCCAGCGGCCTGACCGGCGACCGCGGTCGCCGCAGCAGCGGGTGAATTCGGCGCGGTCGCGCTGGCGGCGGCTGGCGTTCCGGAAGCGCCCGGAGTGCCGGCGGCGGAAGCGGCTTCGTCGTCTTCGTCGCGATAGCGGTAGGTCTTGACCGTGCCCTTGAGTTCGAGCACCGAATCGGGGCCGATACCGACCGGTTTCTTGCCCTTGTCGGTAGGGGTGCCCGGCATTTCGCGCGGCTTCAGCGAGATGTCGTGCATGGTCATGATCACCACGCGGGGCAGCGAGGCCACGCCGCTGACGAACGCGCCGAACTGGTGGTAACTACCCACCATCTTCAGCTCGATCGGCTTCTCGACGTAGAACTCGAGCGCGGTTTCGTCGCCCGGCTGGAACAGCTCGTTGGTGATGCCGGTAGCGAGCGCGGTCTGCGAGATATCGACGATCAGTTCCGGCATTTCGGTCTTGCTCGGCAACTGGCGCAGCATCTGCTGCAACTGCTGCTCCATCTGCGCGAGCTGCTGTTTGAGCGGCTCCAGATTCGCGGCCTGGCCCTGCAGCTTGTCGAATTCCTGGCGCTTGGTGGTTTCGTCCGCTTCCAAGCCTTCGAGCACCGCGCTTTTCGGACGGGTCAGGAAGTTCCACATCAGGAGCAGGATCAGCATGCCCAGCGCGAAGCAGAACCCCAATTGCCATTCGCGCGGCCAGGCACCGGCATTGTTGAAGTCGAGTTCCTTGAGCGACATTTTCTTTTTCACGACGCGGGCCCTCCCGTTTGCTCGGACGGTGCGGATTCGGGATTCGGGCTGCCTTCGGGCATGACCTTCGGCTGCGGACCGCTGGCTGCAGGTGCCGCAGGCGCAGTGCCGGGGGCCGGTGCCGTCGTCGCGGGCGCGGTGCCGGCTGCGGGTTGTGCGGGCATCAGCGGCTGCAGGGTCGCCGGCTCGGCGACGGTCACGGCGGCGGCGGGATCGGCACTGCCCTCTTCGCCTTCTTTCTTGGCGTTGGGGTTGGCAAGCGTGACCGTTACAGTGAAGGTGTGGGGCAGACCGCTGTTATCGCCTTCGACCTGGATCACCGAGAGTTCAGGCTTGGTCATCCAGCCCGACGCCGACAGGTTTTCCATGTACGAGCTGACCCGGGTGTAGGACTGCGAGCGGCCTTCCAGAGTCAGCTTTTCACCTTCCTGGTTGATCCCGGTGAGGATCACGCCGTCGGGGATGGTGCGCACCAGCGAATCGAACAGATGCACCATCTGCGAACGGTTGGCCTGCAGTTCCTCGATCACCTTCTTGCGGTTGAGCAGATTGTTCTTCTTCTGCTCCAGCGCTTCGATCTCGGTGATCTTGGCCTTGACCGTCACGATTTCCTGGTCGAGGAAGGCGTTGCGCTCCTGCTGACCGGAAATCTGCATGCTGTAGTAGGTGTTGACCAGGAACCATGCGGCGAAACCCGCCACCGCGGACAGCACCAGCATCAGGACGAACTGCTTCTTGCGCTCTTTCTGCCGTTCGGCGCGCCACGGGAGGAGATTGATCCGTGCCATCAGTCGAAGCTCCTCAAGGCGAGGCCGCAGGCGATCATCAGCGCCGGCGCGTCCTGCGCGAGCGCGTGCGCCTGCACGCGTGGACCGAGCGTCATCTGGGCCAGCGGGTTGGCGACCACGGTCTGCACGCCCAGCTGTTCCTCCACCATCGCGGAGATACCGGCGATGGAAGCGCAGCCGCCGGCCAGCACGATCTGGTCGACACGGTTGTATTCGCTGCCGGCGTAGAAGAACTGCAGCAGGCGGCCGATCTGCTGGGCCATGGCTTCCTTGAACGGCTCCAGCACTTCGATTTCGTAACTTTCGGGCAGGCCGCCCTGGCGCTTGGCCAGACCCGCCTCCTCGTAGCTCAGACCGTAGCGGCGCATCACCTCGTCGGTGAGCTGCTTGCCGCCGAAGACCTGCTCGCGGCTGTAGATGTTGCGGCCGTTGCGCAGGATGCTGAGCGTGGTCATGGTGGCGCCGACATCGACCAGCGCGACGATGCCGTCGTGCGGGATGTTCAGGGTGCCGGCGATCAGCGCGTAGGCGTTCTCGATCGCGAACGCCTCGACGTCCATGATCTTCGCGGTGAGGCCGCCGACTTCCAGCGCGGAGGCGCGCATTTCGACGTTCTCGGAGCGCGAGGCCGCCAGCAGCACCTGGACCATTTCCGCGTTGCCGGGCATGGCGCCCAGCACCTCGAAGTCCAGATTCACTTCCTCGATCGGATACGGGATGTAGTTCACCGCCTCCAGCTCGATCTGCGACGCCATGTCGTCCTCGTCGAGGTCGGCAGGCATCGGGATGATCTTGGTGATCACCGCCGAGCCGGCCACGGCCGCGGCGGCCTGTTTGGCCTTGCTGCCTGAACGGTTCAGCGCCCGACGGATGGCCTCGCCCACGGCCTCGACCTCGACGATGTTCTTCTCGGCGACGGCATTCGGCGGCAACGGCTCGACCGCGTAATGTTCCACCCGGTAGCGGTCGCCAGCCCGAGACAGCTGCAGGAGCTTGACGGCGGTCGAGCTGATGTCGACGCCCACCAAAGGTGACTGATTTTTTGCTAGCAGTCCCACTTTTTCCCCTTCCCACGCGCGCTTACGCGCGTTACGTGTCCCAATACATTAAATAACGGACTTTCAACTTTTAGGCAACTCCCCCTTGCAATGGATCGCTCCGGGAGTGAACTCTGTCACGACCTTGAGCGGCCCTTCGTCGCTTCCACCCAACCCCGCAACCCGGTTTCGCGCGCATTTCCATCCCCTTCCCCCGGTCCCGGAGGCCTTTCCAGGCCAAAGTCCGCAGGAACCGGGCACCCGGGAGGCCGGCCGGACCGGCAGGCCGCCTATAATCTCCTCCCTGTCTAGTACACCTTCCGACGTCAGGATTCCGCCACCCATGTCCCGTATTCGCCGCCTGCTGCGCTGGGCCTTCCTGCTTTCCCTCATCGGCCTGGTCATCGGCGGCGGCGCTTTCGGACTCCTTTATATAAGTGTCTCTTCCAAGCTGCCGGATGTGCAGACCCTGCGCACCATCGAACTGCAGGAGCCGCTGTACGTGTATGCGCGCGACGGCCGCCTGATCGGCCTGTTCGGCGAGACCCGGCGCTACCCGGTCGAGATCGAGAAGGTGCCCAAGCGGTTGAAGGACGCGTTCATCGCGATCGAGGACGCGCGGTTCTACGAGCACGGCGGCGTCGACTACAAGGGCGTGGCCCGCGCGATCTGGCTGATGGCGACCACCGACGGCAAGCGCGTGCCCGGCGGCTCGACCATCACCCAGCAGGTCGCCCGCCAGTACTTCCTCAGCTCCGAATACAAGTTGAAGCGAAAATTCGCCGAAATGCTGCTGGCCCGCAAGATGGAGGCGGAACTGGGCAAGGACGAGATCTTCGAGCTGTATCTCAACAAGAGTTTCTTCGGCAACCGCGCCTACGGCGTGGGCGCTGCGGCCGAGTTCTACTACGGCAAACCGCTGGACCAGCTGAGTCTGGACGAAATGGCATCGCTGGCCGCGATCCCGAAATTCCCCTCCAGCGGCAACCCGCTGAACAACCCTGCGCGCGCCAAGATCCGCCGCGACTACGTGCTGACCCGCATGCAGGAGCTGCAGATGATCACGGCCGCCGAAGCGCAGGCCGCGCAGGCGGCGGCGATGCACGCCAGCCCGCACGAACGCCCGATCGAAGTCTCGGCGCCGTACATCGCCGAGATGGTGCGTCAGGAAATGATCGCCCGCTACGGCGAGGAAGCGCTGACCAAGGGCTACCACGTCACCACCACCATCGACCCGGTGCTGCAGGCCGCGGCCGACAAGTCGGTGCGCGACGGCCTCACCAACTACGACCGTCGCCACGGCTGGAACGCCAAGGCGTTGCAGCGCATCGAGCTGCCGGCCGGCGAAGATGCCGCCAGCGCCGCCGCCCGTCTGCGCAGCTATCCCGCCCGCGGGCCGCTGCTGGCCGCGCTGGTGCTGGGCACCAGCGGCAGCAATGCCCAGGCGGTGCTGGTCGACGGCACTGAGCTGGATCTCGGTCCCGAGACCTCGCGCTGGACCGGCAAGACCCCGGCCGCCCTGCTCAAACGCGGCGACATCGCCCGGGTGCGCAAAATCGTGCCTGAGCCCAAACCCGACCCGAAGGCCGCCAAGCCCGGCGAGGCCGCGGTCGCGACAGCCCCACCCGGCCCGACCGGCCCGGTCACCTGGCGCCTCGAACAGCTGCCGCGCGCCGAATCGGCGCTGGTCTCGCTGGATGCCGACACCGGCGCCCTGCGCGCCCTGGTCGGCGGTTACAGCTTCGGCGGCAACAAGTTCAACAACGCCACCCAGGCCCGCCGCCAGCCCGGCTCGTCGTTCAAACCCTTCATCTATGCCGCCGCGTTCGAGCGCGGCTACAACCCGGCCTCGATCGTGCTGGACGCCCCGGTGGTGTTCCGCATGCGCGGCGGCAAGGACTGGCGCCCGCAGAACGACGGCGGCGGCTTCGCCGGGCCGGTCCGCGTGCGCGAAGCCCTGGTCAGGTCGCGCAATCTGGTGTCGGTGCGCATGCTCGACGCCATCGGCGTGGATTACGCGCGCAAATACATTTCGCAGTTCGGTTTCGAGGAAAAGGAACTGCCGCCGAACCTCTCCATCGCCCTGGGCACGCCCTCGCTCACCCCGCTGTCGGTCGCCCGTGGCTACGCCACCTTCGCCAACGGCGGCTTCCGCATCAGCCCGTGGTTCATCGATGAAGTGAAGGACCGCGACGGCAAGCTGATCCACAAGGAAAAACCCGCCATCGCCTGCCGCAGCTGCGGCCAGGGCATCGCCGGGCAGCCGGCTGTCCCCGCCAGCAGCGTGATCGACGGTTTCGACCTGGGCCCAGCCGGCGGCGCCAAGCCCGCCGCCGCCAAGCCCGACCCGAAAGCCACCGATCCGAAAAGCGCCGCCAAGCCCGCAGCGCCGCCCGTGACCCTGCCCGCCGACGCCGTAATTGCGCCGCGCGCCATCGACGAACGCATCGCCTATCAGATCACCTCGATGATGCGCGACGTGGTGCTGCGCGGCACCGCCACCGATGCCAAGCGCATCGGCCGCGAAGACGTCGGCGGCAAGACCGGCTCCACCAACAACCATCGCGACGCCTGGTTCTCCGGCACCGGCGGCAACCTCATCACCACCGTCTGGGTGGGCAAGAGCGACAACACCTCGCTGGGCTACCGCGAATATGGCGGCAAGGCCGCGCTGCCGATCTGGATCGAGTACATGAAGGTCGCGCTGACCGACGTGCCGATCGCCGCCAACGAGCCGCCCAACGGCATGATCAAGGTCGCGGTCACCGCCAGCGGCCAGTTGCTGCCGTCCACCGGCAGCGGCGGCATCACCGAATACGTGAAGGTCGAAGACCTCGAAAAGATGGATACCTACGTCGACTACGGCAGCGTCGACGCGCTGCCGAGCGAAGAGTCGTTCGATATTTTCTGAACCCAACCCCTTCTCCTCGCGCAGCGGGGAGCTGATTGTGTTTCCTTCTCCCCCGCGCAGCGGGGAGAAGGTGCCCGAAGGGCGGATGAGGGGCTGCCCCACAACCCGCAACACTTCCGCTACAGTCATGATCTGGCCCCGCCGGGACGCTGCCCATGCACCACGCCCGCTTGCACGCCGAGACCAAGACCCGCGAGCGCCGTTATCGGCTGGCGCACGAAGCCGCCCGGCTCATCGCCGAAAGCGGCATCCGCGATTTCCATCAGGCCAAACTCAAGGCCGCGCAGCGCCTGGGCATCCACGACGACGCGTCGCTGCCGCGCAACAGCGAGATCGAAGCAGCGCTCCGCGAATACCAGCGTTTGTTCCAGGGCGATGCGCAGGTCAACGCCCTGCGCCAGCGCCGCGAAGCCGCGCTGCGCGCGCTGGAATTCTTCGCGCCGTTCGACGCCCGCCTCGTCGGCCCGGTGCTGGACGGCACCGCCGATGCCAATGCAGCGGTGCAACTGCATCTCTACACCGACGACGCCGAAGCCGTGCCGCGTTTCCTCGACGACCACCGCATCCCCGCCGAAAGTAGCGGCCGTCGCATGCGCCTCGACCGCCAACGCGCACTCGACTGCCCGGTGTGGCTGTTCTCCGCCGAAGACCTGAGTTTCGATCTCACGGTGTTGCCGCACGATGCGCTGCGCCAGGCGCCGCTGTCGAACATCGATGAGAAGCCGATGCGGCGCATGTCCGCGGCGCAGTTGCGGGCGTTGTTGGTCGAAGAGGATGTAGTGGGGTACGAAGGCGAGAGCGCACGCTAGAATCGCTTCGACCGCCCACGATCACACCGCATGCGCCATCAAGGACGAATCCACAACTGGAACGACGACAAGGGCTTCGGCTTCGTCACGCCGAACGGCGGCGGAGACAAGACCTTCGTGCACATCAAGGCGTTCGCGAGAGCGACGCGACGCCCCGTCGACGGCGATCCCATCACCTACACCGTCGCCCGCGACAAGCAGGGCCGGCTTCAAGCGAACGCGATCCGCTTCGTCGGGGAAAAGAAACCTGCGGATGATCGCGCGACGCCCGGCTGGTTCGGGCCGGCATTCGCGCTGCTGTTCGTCGCGGCGCTTGCGGGTGCGGCGTTGCTCGGGCATCTGACGACGACCGTACTCGCAGCCTATGCGGTCGTGAGCGGCGTCGCGTTCATCGCTTACGGTCTCGACAAATCCGCAGCGAATGCCGGGCGGCAGCGCACACCGGAAACGACGCTGCATTTTCTCGGGCTGATCGGCGGCTGGCCGGGCGCATTGCTTGCGCAGCGGATGTTCCGCCACAAGTCGCGCAAGCTCGCATTCCAGCGCACGTTCCGGGTCACGGTCGTAGTGAACGTTGCGGTGCTGATGTTGCTCGCCAGCGACACGGGCCATGCATGGCTGCGCGGGATGCTGGCTGCTTATTCGTAGGGTGCGCCTGTGGCGCATCTTATGTCACGCGCAGGGAGGGGTGAGCGCAGGGACGTAGGGCGGGCCCTGGCCCGCCGTGTTGGACGTTGCGATCAACCATCCATGGCCGTGACTTTTTCGCCACATGCGCGGCGCAATCTGGAATGCCGCAATGGCGGGCCAGGGCCGCCCTACGACGTCGGATTGCGGGTTACGCGAATCTGTCGGTCGCGCGCACCAGCGCGTCGACGTTCTCGGGCTCGAACGCGGAGTGGCCGGAGGCCGGGCTGATATGCAGTTCCGACTTCGGCCACGCCTTGTGCAGGTCCCAGGCGTTCTGGATCGGGCAGACCACGTCGTAGCGGCCGTGGACGATCACGCCGGGGATGTCGGCGATTTTGTGGGCGTCACGCAGCAACTGGTCTTCCACTTCGAAGAAACCGCCGTTGACGAAGTAGTGATTTTCGATGCGCGCGAAAGCAAGCGCGAACGCCGCGTCCTCGTGGCCAGCGACGAAATCCTGGTCGACATGCAGGAAGCTGGTCGCGCCTTCCCACACGCTCCACGCGCGCGCGGCGGACAGGCGGGTGGCTTCGTCGTCGCTGGTGAGGCGGCGGTGGAACGCCGAGATCAGATCGTGGCGTTCGACCGGCGGGATCGCGGCGAGATAGTGTTCCCACGCGTCCGGGAAGAGCCGCGAGGCGCCTTCCTGATAGAACCACTCCAGCTCCCAGCGGCGCAGCATGAAGATGCCGCGCAACACCAGCTCGGTGACGCGCTGCGGATGGGTTTCGGCGTAGGCCAGCGCGAGTGTGGAGCCCCACGAACCGCCGAAGACCTGCCAGCGTTCGATGCCGAGTTTTTCGCGCAGGGTTTCGATGTCGGCGACCAGCGTCCAGGTGGTGTTGTCGACCAGATCCGCGTGCGGCGTCGAGCGCCCGCTGCCGCGCTGGTCGAACAGGACGATGCGGTACTTCGCAGGATCGTGGAAACGGCGCATTTTCGGGCTGCAGCCGGCGCCGGGGCCGCCGTGCAGCATCACCACCGGCTTGCCGTCCGGATTGCCGCATTGTTCGTAATACAGCGTGTGGCGGTCGTCGACCTTGAGCGTGCCGCTGTCGAAGGGTTCGATCTCGGGATAGAGCGTGCGCATGGTCATCTGATCCGTATGCCGTCTGCAAGGCGCTTCAAGCGCGAACGATGTCGAAGTCTAGCGCATCCCCTACGTGCGCCTGTTATCGCCCTGCGCGGTCGACCGCATAGGCGAGATACCGCCCGTAACCACGTGGGCTCAGAGGATCTTGCCCTGTTCGCAACGCGACAATCACCAGTCGCTCCAGCGCGTCAAGAGCCTGTGGGGTCAGGCTCGCGTCGAGAAATTCCTGATCGTCGCGATACATCTCCCGAACCATGAGCAGCGTCTCAATCGCCTTGTCCTTGTTGGCCGCGCCTGGGCCGATGAAGTCCGCATTGCGCGCGCGCAGGCCGAGCTGCAGCGCGGCTTCGATACGGTTACGTTCATCGTTGCCCGCGGGCAACGTGGTCGCCAGGCTCGCGAGCGCCCGCAGCATGATGTAGTGATAGGCGGGCCGTGCGTTGTGCGGGTCGTGCCAACGCCCAGCACGCAAGCCATCGCGCAGTTGGCCCGGCAACAAGCCGTACAGGGCTTTATCGAGCGCAGCGTCGCGGTAGCGGGTCTCGCCGGTAGCGCGGTAGGTCTCCGCAAGCAGGTAGACGCTGAAACTGTTGTAGTTCCAGTTCACGGACAGCGGCTGCCCGATCGCCCAGTCAGCGGCGCGGCGTGCCGCATCCAAAAACCGGACATTGCCGGTGGCCGCATGCAGTTCAAGCATCGCGACGCCGCATTCGCCGTTGTCGAACTGCAAACCGCCGTCGCCGCCGTCATCGATCAACCAGCCGTTGCGCACTTTGTTGTCCATATCGCCGCGGCTTTCGCTGGCTTCGAGAAACGCGGCAGACGCCCTGAAAGGCGGGGCTTTGGATAGCCCGCGCGAAGCCGGGAAGGGAAACACCCCGTTACCGGCCTGGCGCTGCGTCCACAGCAGGAATTCACCGGCCTCACGGGCGCTGCGCAACGCTGCGCCGTCGCTGTCCAGGCCTGCGCGATGCGTGGCGAGCAGGCCGCTGATCGCGTCGGCAGGCTCGCGCAGCGGATGCGCAAGCTTCAGCGGATCGACACCGATACGCCACCAGCGCCGCGCCTCAACACGGGCCGGCATCTTCGCGGCAAGCCTGCGGATGTCGTCCATGCGCAAAGGCGGGGCCTCGGCAGGAATGGCCACGTAGCGATCCGCGTTTTCCGGCTCGCCGACCTTTTCTCCGAGGAGGCTGTTCGCTTCGGCAACGAGACGATCGATGGCCGGGGCGTCACGTTTCGCCATCGCGGCCGCCATTTCATGCTGCAGCCGGACACGATGATCGCCCATGGCAGGATCGGAAGCGTTCGCCGCGGGTGGCTGGCATGCCGCCGTCGACAACGCCAAGGCGATCAGACCGATGCTGAGCGTACGCGGCAGATCGTGGTGCATGGCCATCGCCGGAAGATGCTGAGCGACTATCGTCCCTTTTCCATCGACGACGTGCCAGGGAGGAAAGGCAGGGGGCCGACTGGAGCGGCCACGGGCGGCCTCAGCTCGGCACGCGGCCAGATGAGACCCGATCGCGATCCTCCATATCGCGATGCGTCTGCACGTCGTCGAAACCGCTGGCCTGCAGCAGTGCGCGCACCTCGTCGCCCTGGTCCCAACCGTGTTCCAGCAGCAGCCAGCCGCCCGGGCGGAGGTGCGTCGGCGCGGCGCGAACGATGGTGCGGATCGCATCGAGGCCGTCGCGCCCCGACGACAACGCAGCTTCGGGTTCGTAACGCAGCGCGTCCAGATGCGCGTCGCCCAGGGCGATGTAGGGCGGATTGCTGGCGATCAGATCGAAACGCTCGCCGGCCAGCGGCGCCAGCCAGTCGCCCTGGCGGAATTCGACGTTGGCCAGACCCAGCGCGCGGGCATTGGCGCGGGCGATCTCCAGCGCGCCTTCGCTCACGTCTACCGCGATCACCTGCGCCTGCGGACGCTCGTGCGCCAGCGCCAGCGCGATCGCGCCGCTGCCGGTGCCCAGATCCGCCAGCTGCAGGGCGGTGCCGGGCGGCGCGCGCTCCAGGGCCAGTTCCACCAGCCGTTCGGTTTCCGGGCGCGGGATGAGCGTTTGCGGCGAGACCAGCAGATCGAAGGTCCAGAAGCCGCGGCGGCCGGTCAGGTACGCCACCGGCTCGCCTGCGATGCGGCGCGCGAGCAGCGCTTCGAAACGCTGCTGCGCGGCTGCGTCGATGGATTCGTCGCCATGGGCGAACAGCCAGACGGGCGGGCGGTCCAGGGCATGCGCCAGCAGCGCGCGGGCGTCGGCGGCGTCGATCCGTTCGCAGGCCTGGCGCAGTACTGCATCCAGAGAGGGGCGTGGACTCGTCATCATCCCGTCATCGTAGCCGTTCGCGGCTGCGTCTCCCTCCCCGACCGCTACCCGACAGGCCGTTCCCATGCCCCGAATGTCTCCACTCCGCACGCTGATCGCCGCATTGCTGGCGCTGTTCGCAGGCGGCTGCCAGAGCGTCGGTTTCGGCATCGCCAACGCCGGGGTGGGCCCGCCTGCGGCCAGCGTCGTCTACGACCGGCAGCGGAACCTCTCGCTCGACATCTATCGTCCGGCAGCACCCGCGAACGGCCCCGCGCCGGTGGTGGTGTTCTTCTACGGCGGCAGCTGGCGGAGCGGCGAACGCGGGCAGTACCGGTTTGTCGGGCAGCGACTGGCGCAATCGGGCTCGCTGGCGATCATCGCCGACTACCGGACGTTTCCGCGGGCGGTGTTTCCGGGATTCGTGGAAGACGCCGCCGCCGCGGTGGCCTGGGCGCGGGCGCACGCGGCCGAATACGGCGGCGACCCCCAGCGGCTGTACGTCGCCGGGCATTCCGCGGGCGCGCAGATCGCCGCGCTGGTCGGCGTGGACGCCCGCTATCTGGCGCCGCACGGGATGAAACCGCGCGACCTGGCCGGGGTGATCGGGCTGTCGGGGCCTTACGACTTCGAGATCGCCGGCTACGAGGACGTGTTCGGCCCCGAAGCGCAGTGGCCGCAGGCGCAGCCGATCCGTTTCGTCGACGGCGACGAGCCGCCGTTCCTGCTGGCGCACGGCACCGGCGACCGGGTGGTGGAAGCCAAGGACAGCCAGGAACTGGCCGACAAACTCCGTAGCGTCGGCGGCCGCGCCGAACTGCTGTGGCTGCCGGACGCCGGGCATATCGCCCCGCTGGCGGCGATGGACCGCCCGGACCGGCATCCGGCCCTGCTGGAGGCGATCCGGGCTTTCGTGGGCGGCGAATCCGTGGAAAACGGCGCTGCGGCTACCTCTCCGGCCCGCTGATCCCACCCGGCCTGCACCCAAGCCATCATTCGCAGGAGGGCCTTCAGGCCCGATGAGGCTGCGGAAGAACCCTGTCTCGTGAACGGGCCTGAATGCCTCCTACGGGGTCTGCCTTGGATTCGCACGGCATGGGATTGGATTTATCATAGGCATTGACTATCAAACTTATTCATTCAATTCACTGTATTGATTGATAGCGCACGCCTAACATACGCTCCGTTGCGATCAATCGCCTCTTTCGAACTCCCCCTTTCGATCGCTGCTTCACACCCCATCTTCGAACTTCCCTCACACAAGGAACCCCCGATGTCGCTGATCAATACCCAGGTCAAACCGTTCAAGGCCACCGCGTTCCACGCTGGCGAATTCGTCCAGGTCTCGGACGAGTCGCTGAAAGGCAAGTGGTCGGTCCTGATCTTCATGCCGGCCGCGTTCACCTTCAACTGCCCGACCGAAGTGGAAGACGCCGCCGACAATTACGCCGAGTTCCAGAAGGCCGGCGCCGAGGTCTACATCGTCACCACCGATACGCACTTCTCGCACAAGGTGTGGCACGAAACCTCCCCGGCGGTCGGCAAGGCCGCGTTCCCGCTGGTCGGCGACCCGACCCACCAGCTGACCCGCGCGTTCGGCGTGCACATCGAAGAAGAAGGCCTGGCGCTGCGCGGCACCTTCATCATCAACCCGGACGGCGTGATCAAGACCCTCGAAATCCACGACAACGCGATCGCACGTGACGTGTCCGAGACGCTGCGCAAACTCAAGGCCGCCCAGTTCGTCGCCGCCAACCCGGGCCAGGTCTGTCCGGCGAAGTGGAAAGAAGGCGCGCAGACCTTGAAGCCGTCGCTGGATCTCGTCGGCAAGATCTGACCCGAAGTTCCCGCAACAAGACCACCCGCAAGACAAGGCCGCGAGCGGACCGTGCAGTCCGCCCGTGGTTGTGGCACCGCTCCCGGCTCGACCCTGGCTTCACCTTCGTATCACTCCCCGCAATACCTCCGTAGCAACCTCCGCGACAACCTCCGTAGCAACCTCCGCGACAACCTCCGTGCCATCCCCGGCGAAGCGAATCGCTTCGCCGGGGGCTTCGGGCCACCATCTCCACGCCCGCGCTTCGCTTGCAGCAGCGGCTTGTACCGCACCGGATCGCTATTCTCTCCGTGCCGGTCACTCTCCCCCGGCCCACGTCCGCCGACGCAGGCCGCTGCTGCAAACGCAGCCCTTCTCTCTACCACTCTTCAAGGAGCCGGTCGTGCTCGATTCCGATCTCAAGACCCAACTGCAGGCTTACCTGCAGAAACTGACGCGCCCGGTCGTGGTCACCGCCGCGCTGGACGACGGCGAAGCGTCGCAGGAACTGCGCGCGCTGCTGATCGAGCTGACCCAGCTGTCGACGCAGGTCACGCTGCGCGAAGCGCGCGAACCCGGCGATCGCGTGCCGTCGTTCGCGCTGGGTACGCCCGGCGAAGACATTTCGCTGCGTTTCGCCGGCATTCCGATGGGCCACGAGTTCACCTCGCTGGTGCTGGCGTTGCTGCAGGTCGGCGGTCATCCGTCGAAGCTGGCGCAGGATGTGATCGAGCAGGTCCGCGCGCTCGACGGCACGGCTTCTGACGGCATTCTCTCTTTTGAAACGTACTTTTCGCTGAGCTGCCAGAACTGCCCTGACGTGGTGCAGGCTTTCAACCTCATGGCCGTGGTCAATCCGCGGATCAAACACGTCGCTATCGACGGCGCGCTGTTCCAGGACGAAGTCGAGACGCGCCAGGTGATGTCGGTCCCGACGATCTTCCTCAACGGCGCACCCTTCGGCGCCGGACGCATGAGCGTCGAGGAAATCCTCGCCAAGCTCGACACCGGCGCGGTCGCGCGCGACGCCGCGAAGATCGCCGCGAAGGACGCCTTCGACGTGCTGATCATCGGCGGCGGCCCGGCCGGCGCGGCCGCGGCGATCTACGCCGCGCGCAAGGGCATCCGCACCGGCATCGCGGTCGAGCGTTTCGGCGGCCAGGTGATGGATACGATGGCGATCGAGAACTTCGTATCGGTGCCGGAAACCGACGGCCCGAAGCTGGCGGCGGCGATGGAACGGCACGTGCGCGACTACGACGTCGACATCATGCCCCTGCAGCGCGCCGAACGGCTGATCCCGGCCGGCGCCGACGGCCTGGTCGAAGTGAAACTCGCCAGCGGCGCGTCGCTGAAGTCGAAGACCGTGATCCTCGCCACCGGCGCGCGCTGGCGGCAGATGAACGTGCCCGGCGAACAGGATTACCGCAACAAGGGTGTGGCCTATTGCCCGCACTGCGACGGCCCGCTGTACAAGGGCAAGCGCGTGGCGGTGATCGGCGGCGGCAACTCGGGCGTGGAAGCGGCGATCGATCTCGCCGGCATCGTCGCCCACGTCACCCTGATCGAGTTCGACGCCAGACTGCGCGCCGATGAAGTGCTGCAGCGCAAGCTGCGCAGCCTGGCGAACGTCGACATCATCGTGTCCGCGCAGACCAGCGCGGTGCTGGGCGACGGCCAGAAAGTCACCGGGTTGACCTACGTCGATCGCAACACCCAGGCCGCGCACACCGTGACCCTCGACGGTGTGTTCGTGCAGATCGGTCTGTTGCCCAACACAGAATGGCTGAAGGGCACGGTGGCGCTGTCGCCGCGCGGCGAGATCGCGATCGACGAACGCGGCCAGACCTCGCTGCCCGGCGTGTTCGCCGCGGGCGATGCGACCACGGTGCCGTACAAGCAGATCGTGATCGCGATGAGCGAAGGCTCGAAAGCGGCGCTCGGCGCGTTCGATCATCTCATCCGCACATCGGCGCCGGCAGCGCCAACGGCGGCAGTACAGGCGGCCGCACCGGTTCCGGCGGAGACGGAACCGGCGTGACCGGGCCGCGCGCAAGGCAGCGCGCGCCGCGCCCGCGAAGGTCGTCCGGGGAAGCCTGTCAGAAGCGACAGGCGGTTCGGCAGCGGAAACAACGCATCATGCGGGTCAAGGTCTGGTCCCAGTCCGGGATCGCCGGAAGCCTCACGATTGCATCGCCCGCTTTCACGGCATTCAATGACTGAGCCGAATACCGCGAACACTCCGCCGCGCCAGCGGCCGACACAAGGGTATGGCCACCATGAACCTGCGCGATCTGAAGTATCTGGTCTCGCTCGCCGACCACAAGCATTTCGGCCGCGCCGCCGCGGCCTGCTTCATCAGCCAGCCGACGCTGTCGACCCAGATCAAGAAGCTGGAGGACGAACTGGGCGTCGCGCTGGTCGAACGTGCGCCGCGCCGGGTGATGCTGACCCCCGCCGGCCGCGACGCCGCCGAACGCGCGCGGCGGATCGTCGCCGACGTCGAGGAAATGAAGGAAGCCGCGCGCCGCAGCCAGAACGCGGAAGCCGGCACGGTGCGGCTGGGCATCTTCCCCACGCTGGGGCCGTATCTGCTGCCGCACGTGGTGACGCGGATCCGCGAGCGTTTCCCGCAGCTGGAATTGCTGCTGGTCGAAGAGAAGACCGAAGTGATCCTGCGCCAGCTGCGCGAGGGCCGGCTCGACGCCGGGGTGCTCGCGGTGCCGCTGCACGACGATCAGCTGCATCTGGAATTCCTGTTCGAGGAACCGTTCATGCTGGCGGTGCCCGGCTCGCATACCCTCGCGAACGCCACATCGCTGACGATCCAGGATCTCGCCAACGAGAGTCTGCTGCTGCTCGAAGACGGCCACTGTCTGCGCGATCAGGCGCTGGATGTCTGCCACATGGCCGGCGCCGGCGAGAAGAACGGCTTCCGCGCCACCTCGCTGGAAACACTGCGGCAGATGGTCGCCGCCAACGTCGGCATGACCCTGCTGCCGGTGCTGTCGGTGAAACCGCCGGTGTCGTCGTCGCCCGACGTGCATCTGGTGGCGTTCCGCGCGCCCGAACCGAACCGGCGCATCGCCATGGTCTGGCGCCGCAGCTCGGCGATGTCGGATTTCCTCATCAAGCTGTCGCTGGCGTTCCGCGAACTGCCGGCGGGCTTGCTGTCCACCGCCACCGATACGTTTCCGGAGCGTGCGCCGCAGATGCCGCGCGCGAACGCCGTGGATTGAAGATCGAGGCTTCGATGGTTGCGGCTTGATGCTTTACCGTCGTCCCCGCGAAGGCGGTGACGACGGGCGAAAACGATAGAATCCCCTGCAGCATCCGCGGGAAGTCGACATCGTGAATCTGAAAGGCTCGAAAACCGAAGCGAACCTCAAGTCCGCCTTCGCCAGCGAATCCCAGGCCAACCGCCGCTATCTGTATTTCGCGCAGAAGGCCGACCTGGAAGGCTACAGCGATGTCGCCACGGTGTTCCGCTCCACCGCCGAAGGCGAAACCGGCCACGCCCTCGGCCATCTGGAATATCTCGAACAGTGCGGCGACCCGTCGACGGGGCTGCCGTTCGGCGCAACCGCCGAGAATCTGAAATCCGCGATCGCCAGTGAGACCCATGAACACACCGACATGTACCTGGACATGGCCAAGGCCGCGCGCGACGAGGGTTTCGACGAGATCGCCGACTGGTTCGAAACGCTGGCCAAGGCCGAACGCTCGCATGCCAACCGGTTCCAGAAAGCGCTGGATGAACTCGGTGAGTGATGCAGGCAGACACGCGAAGCGCCTCGAACGCAGGAACCGCGATGGTGGCGAATACGCGATCTTCGGCGCGCGCGGAGGCGACTCCGTTTTTTCGACCGCTGAGTCATCTCGATCAGACAGCCACCGAGATCGGCGCGCACATCCGCCTGCACCGCTGAACCCCCTGCCCTGCGGTTAAACTTCGGCCCATCCAGCACCGGAATCGCCCATGCTCCGCTGGCTCCTGTTGTTCATCGCGATCGCCGCCGCGGCCTGGTGGTGGGCGACGCCTTCGGTGACCGTCCCTTTTCCGTCATCGGCAGCGGCTTCTTCGTCCGCACCCACGCTGAGCGTCGTCGCCTGCGTACCTCCGGCGCGGCTGGCCGGCGACGACGGCGCCGTGCAGAGCGATGCGCCGGGCGGCATGACGCCGTTCGCGCTGGCCGACGCCACCGCGAAGCCGCTGGCCGGTTTCAGCGTGGCGGCGCGGGTGCTGTCGCGCGAGGACTACGGCAGCGACCGCGAAGCGGATTTCTCGCCGGTGGATCTGGCCCTGGGCTGGGGACCGATGCGAGACGACGCGGTGCTGTCGGAGCTCGACATCTCGCAGTCCGGTCGTTTCTACCGCTACCGCTGGCGCGGCGACCCGCCGATTCCGGCCGACGACATCGTACGCAGCAGCGCGAACATGCACCTGATCCCCGCGAACTCGGCCGTGGCCGATGCGCTGGACGCGGTGGATGCCGGCGACCGCGTGCGCATCGACGGCTGGCTGGTGCAGATCGACGCGAACGACGGCTGGCGCTGGCGCAGTTCGCTGACACGCGAGGATTCCGGCGCGGGCGCCTGCGAACTGATCTACGTCTGCGGCGTCACCCGGCACTGACGGGCCGACACAACAAGTAGGCTGGGCTGAGCGCAGCGAAGCCCAGCCTGCGGTGAAGTATTCTCGTGTCGTTGCGCTGCTGCGGTGGGTCCGGTGCCGGGCTTCGCTGCGCTCAGCCCAGCCTACTCGCTGGCGCTGGTTGCCGACACCGGCTGTCGTAGATCACAGCCCCGTCGGGCAGCTCACGCCGGTGCCGCCCAGCCCGCAATAGCCGCCCGGGTTCTTCGACAGATACTGTTGATGCTCTTCCTCGGCGTAGTAGAACGTCGGCGCCGGGTGCAGGATCTCGGTGGTGATCGCGCCGTAACCCGCCGCGGTCAGTCCCGCCTGGAACGCATCGCGGCTGGCGATGGTCGCGGCGTACTGCGCTTCGGTGTCGCAATAGATCGCCGAACGATACTGGGTGCCGGCGTCGTTGCCCTGGCGCATGCCCTGGGTGGGATCGTGACTTTCCCAGAAGGTCTTCAGCAGGGACTCGAACGACGCCAGCGCCGGGTCGTAGACCACCAGCACCGCTTCGGTATGCCCGGTTTCGCCGCTGCAGACTTCACGGTAGTTCGCGTTCGGGGTGAAACCGCCCGCGTAGCCAACGGCCGTGGTGAACACGCCCGGCATCGACCAGAACTTGCGCTCGGCGCCCCAGAAGCAGCCCATGCCGAACTGCACGCGGGCCAGACCTTCGAAGGCATCGCGCAGCGGCCGGCCGTTGATGTGATGGACGTTGCGCAGCGGCATCGCCTCGGCGCGGCCGGGCAGCGCGCGCTCCGGCGACGGCAGGCGCTGTTTGTGGGCACCGATGCCCAGCAGGGATTCGAACATGGACGTACTCCGAATGAATGCACCACAGAGGCCGCGATCGGGCCGGAGGTTGCGCGTTGGCGCGATGCGACAGGTTCTGAGATGCGGGCAAACATCGCCGAATCAACCGAGCCGCGATCAATCCGGCTCGAATCGACCAGAACGATCAGGCCGTCGCCGGCCGCGACGCCGCGAACACCGCCGGCGCCACGCTCACCCGGTTGCGGCCCGCGCGCTTGGCGGCGTACAGCGCCTTGTCGGCGCGCTCCACCGCCGGCTGCGGCTGGGTTTCGTAGGCCAGATGGGCGGCCACGCCGATGCTCACCGTGAGGCGCAGCGACCGCCCCTGATGACGCACTTCGGCGTTTTCGATGGCGATGCGGATGTCCTCGGCGATGGCCCGCGCCATCTCGATCTGCCGGTCCGGCAGGATCACCATGAATTCTTCGCCGCCGTAGCGGCCGAAGATGTCCTCGTCGCTCAGCTGCGCGCCGACGACCTTGGCAATCTCGCGCAGGCATTGATCGCCGCAGGCGTGGCCCAACTGGTCGTTGATCGCCTTGAAATGATCGATGTCGACGAACAGCACCGACAGCGGCGCGCCCTTGCGATGCGCGTGCTGGAAGGTGCGCGCGAGCGCCTGGTCCAGACTGCGGCGATTCAGCGCGCCGGTCAGCGAATCGATCTCCGCGGTATGGCGCAGATGCAGCGCGGCCACGGCTTCGTCGGCCTGCAGCAGCGCCAGCCGCGCCAGTTCGCGGACGATGGTCAGCTCCTCGGGATGGAAGACGGTGGCGCCGCTGCGTTCCAGCAGGATCAGCCCCCAGGCCGGCGCGCGCACCGGCAGCGCGACCAGCGCCTCGATCGCCACCGGTGTGCTCTCGCCGGTCTTGGTCACCGGGCGTTGCAGTTCGATGTTGCCGGCCAGTTGCCGGCGCAGCGTCTGCAGGCGGTCGCCGATGGTCGCTTCGATATCCGCCAGACTCGACGCCGGCTGCACCACCAGGGTGTCGCGGCCGTGGTAACCGCGGGCCACCGCGACCGCGGTGGTGGTGGGCACCAGCCGCCGCAGGTGCTCCAGCAGAAGGCGGAACACGATCGGCTGGATGTCGTCCTGCACGGCACCGCGCAGCGAGGTCTGCAGCGCGGTCAGCAGCTCGGTGCGCACCGCTTCGCGATACATCCGGCGCTCGGAATCGGCGCGCGCGCGCTGTTCGCGGTCGCGCTGCTCGCGGTATTTGCTGATCCGGCTGATCAGCCCCACGCTGATCATCGCCGCGCAGAACATGATCGCCAGCTGGTAGCCGTAATCCGTCCACAGCGACCCCGCGACCACACCGTTGGAAGCCATCTCGCCGATCAGGGTAGCCGCAGCGATGCCCAGTACCGAGATCAACACCGCGCCCGAGAACGGCACGCGCCGGCGCCAGGCATTGCCCAGCACATACAGCGCGATGAGACAGCCGACCGCCCAGGCCGCCGGCACCAGCCAGACCGCGAGCGGGTCGAGACGCTCGCGCCAGGCGGCCAGCACCGCCGCCAGCAGGGCCAGCAGGATGCAGATCTGCTGCACCGCCTTCGCCAGCCGCGGGCTGCTCTGTTCGCAATCGGTGTAGCGCAGCAGGATGCGCAGCGCAGCGACCACGAACAACAGCGCGATCGCGTGCAGGCCGGCGGCGCCCAGTTGCTGGAACAGCCCGATGGGGTCGATCAGGTAGAGATGGCCATTGAAGGCGGCCAGCAGCAGGCCCGCGGACAGGCAGAACACGAAGAACGACAGGAATCCGCGGTCGCGCGACGCGAAGAACAGCGCCAGGGTCATCAGCCCGAGCGTGAACAGGCTGGCGTAGACCAGGCTGGTGAGGACCGTCGCCTTCTGCATGTAATGTTCGGCGCGCCCCTCTGAAATCAGTTCCGGACGCAGGGCGGCGCTGCGCAAGGCGGTGGCGCTGAGCTCCAGGCGGATCTCGCCTTCCCAAGTGGGCGGCAGGCGGAACAGATAGCCCACCGGCAGCGGGCCTTCGGCCGCCCGCGGCGCAAGGAAACGCCGGCTACCGCCATCCCAGGCGTTTTCGACCCGCAGCCGCACCGATTGCACCGGCGTGCGCGGTATCCAGATGACCCAGTGCGGCGATTCGGCGGTGGGCGGCGGCAGCACGAACCGCAGCTCGGCGCGGGCCTCGCGCATGTCCTCGGAGACACCCAGGCGCAGCGACCGGCCATCGCGCCCCAGTTCCGACAAGCGGCCCTCGGCATCGGGCAGCGCCGACAGCCGAAGCGCCAACGGCGGCTCCACCGGGGGCTCGGCATGGCCCGGCGACAGGGCATACAGGCCCAGCAGGAATACCGCCACCATCGCGATGACGCGCAACCCATGCTGCGGGATGTCCCAATGCGGGAACGCCATGGTCAACCGGTGATCACGATGGCCCGGATCGTCCTGATCCACGACGGCATCGTAGCGCCGGCGCAATGCTGGTACGCCGCATCCACGCGGCCGATGACCGATCCGCGCTGCGGACCGGATTGCAGATTCGACGCATGCGGATCCTGTCGATGCGGATCCTGTCGATGCCGATCGCGTCGATACAGACCCAATCGATGCCGATCACGTCGATGCAGACCCGGTCGATGCGGATCAGATTGCAAAACCACAGGCCGATCGGCCATATCGCCCATCGCCCGCCCCCTTGGTGTCGATGTGATCGCCATGAACGCGCCTCGATACATGCCGCTTCGGCGCGCCTTTCCCCCGGCCACAGTAACATCCCGCACCGATTTCAGGCACTTGCGGCGAAGCGATTCGCCCACTGCGACGCCCGCCACCGGCCCGCTCGCGTACCAAAGCCGCGCACAACCTCTAAACTGGCGGTTTCCGCAGCCTGCATCGTCGATGACCCCGGAACACAACACGGACACTCCCTCCACCGACGCCGTTACCGAACGCCGTCAGGATTTCATTCGCCAGATCGTCCGCGACGACCTCGCCAGCGGCAGGCAGACCGCGGTCAGGACCCGCTTCCCGCCGGAGCCCAACGGCTATCTGCACCTGGGACACACCCGGGCGATCTGGACCGACTTCGGCATCGCCGAGGAATTCGGCGGCCGCTGCAACCTGCGCCTGGACGACACCAACCCGGCCCGGGAAGACCCGGAATACGTTCGCGCCATCCAGGACGATGTACGCTGGCTTGGCTACGAGTGGGCTGAACTCCGTCACGCTTCCGATTATTTCCAGGTGTTCTACCTGGCCGCCGAGAAACTCATCCGCCAGGGCGATGCTTTCGTCTGCGACCTCAGCGCCGACGAAGTCCGCGCCTATCGCGGCAGCCTGACCGAACCCGGCCGCGAATCGCCGTTCCGCAACCGCCCGGTGGAAGAAAGCCTCGACCTGTTCCGTCGCATGCGCGCGGGCGAGTTCCCCGATGGCGCGCGCACCCTGCGCGCGAAGATCGACATGACCAGCGGCAACATCAATCTGCGCGACCCGGCGCTGTACCGGATCAAGCACGTCGAGCACCAGAACACCGGCAACGACTGGCCGATCTATCCGATGTACGACTACGCGCATTCGCTGAGCGACGCCGCCGAGGGCATCACCCACTCACTGTGCACGCTGGAATTCGAGGATCACCGCCCGCTGTACGACTGGTGCGTGGACAAGGTCGATCTGGCGAACCATCCCGAGCTGCTCGCATCGCTGACCGACCGCGGCCTGCCGTTCGAAGCCAGCAAGCCGCGGCAGATCGAGTTCTCGCGCTTGAACCTCAATTACACGGTGATGAGCAAGCGCAAGCTGATGACGCTGGTGGAGGAAAACCTCGTCGACGGCTGGGGCGACCCGCGCATGCCGACGCTGCAGGGCATCCGCCGCCGCGGCTATACCGCCGACGCGCTGAAACTGTTTGTCGCGCGCCTGGGCCTGTCGAAGCAGAATTCGCTGATCGATTACTCGGTGCTGGAAAACACCCTGCGCGAGGATCTCGACAGTCGCGCGCCGCGACGCATGGCGGTGCTGGATCCGGTGAAGTTCGTACTCACCAATCTGCCCGAAGGCCATGAAGAAAACCTGACGTTCTCGAACCACCCGAAGGACGAAACCTTCGGCCAGCGCACGGTGCCGTTCGCGCGCGAGCTGTGGATCGAGCGCGAGGACTTCGCCGAAGTGCCACCCAAAGGCTGGAAGCGGCTGATCCCCGGCGGCGAAGTGCGCCTGCGCGGCGCCGGCATCGCGCGCTGCGACGACGTGGTGAAGAATGACGCGGGCGACATTATCGAGCTGCGCGGCACGCTGGATCTGGAATCGCGCCCCGGCATGCCCGGCGCCGACCGCAAGATCAAGGGCACCATCCATTGGGTCAGCGCGCAGCATGCGGTGGCGGCGGAAGTGCGGCTGTACGACCGTCTGTTCACCGTGCCGAACCCGGACACCGACGACGAAGGCAAGACCTATCGCGATTACCTGAATCCGGAGTCGCGGCGCAGCGTGCGCGGCTACGTCGAACCGGCCGCCGCCGACGCCGCGCCCGAGCAGAGCTTCCAGTTCGAACGCATCGGCTATTTCGTCGCGGATCGTTTCGATCACCGCAGCGACGCGCCGGTGTTCAACCGCAGCGTGACCCTGCGCGACACCTGGGCCGCGAACGCTTGAGTCATACACCGGCCGCGCGCCCGCGGCCGGTTCCACTTTGAGGAGACCCGCCATGCGTCTACGTCACTTCGCTCCCGCCATGCTCGCCGCTCTGCTGCTCGCTGGCTGCACCGCGCCGACATCGTCCCAGAGCGCACCGGACGCGCCCGCCGCGCAGCAGCCGGTCGCCGTCGAACCCGCGCCTGCCGCGCACGTCGCGACGCCTGTCGCGCAAGCGCCCGAGGCGATGGACACCGCACCCGCGCCGAAAGCCGCGTATGAACTGGGCCGCAGTTGCAACACCAACAGCGACTGTGCGGTGAAAGACGTCGGCAACTGTTGCGGCGCGTATCCGATGTGCGTCAACAAGGACACCAAGACCGATCCCGCCGCGGTGCGCGCGCAGTGCGAGAAAGAAGGCATGGCGTCGATCTGCGGCTTCCAGGAAGTGAGCGGCTGCCAGTGCGTGAAAGGCCAATGCGAAAACATCGCCAGCGGCGAGGTGGTGATGTGATGAGGACGACGCGCTGATGCTCTACGCCCAAGTCCACCTCACCCTGCCTGCGTGGGTGCACGAATTCGTCGACACCGCACGCAGTTACGACAGCGATGCCGAGAAGGTCGCGCTGGCGATCGCGCTGTCGGTGCGCAACGTGCAAGCCGACAGCGGCGGCCCGTTCGGCGCCGTGGTCTTCGGCGCCGACCACCGCATCGTCGCGGTCGGCGTGAACCGCGTGCTGCCGCACAGTTGTTCGGTCGCCCACGCCGAGATGATGGCCTACATGCTTGCGCAGCAGCGCACCCAGCGCGCGCGGCTCAACCGCGACGAACACGACGCGCCCTGCGGCCCGATCGTGCTCGCCACCTCGTCGCAGCCCTGCTGCCAGTGCTACGGCGCGACCATCTGGGCCGGCATCGACCGCCTGCTGATCGGCGCCCGCGCCGAAGACGTGATGGCGCTGACCGAATTCGACGAAGGCCCGCTGCCGGCGGACTGGATCGGCGAACTTGAGCAGCGCGGCATCGCGGTCACCCGCGACATCGAACGCGACGCCGCCTGCGACGCGCTGCGCGCCTACAGCGCGCGCGGCGGGCTCCGATACTAACTTCAGCTATAAGGAATGCAGAGTGACTGGGGCCTCATCATTTGATCCACGCTCACTAGCGGACCCAAGCTGGTTCACGAATACTTCTAATGACTGTCTATTAGTTGAAGCCTATGAAATAACTATGGCACCAGATGCGGTTCCCAGAAAATTCTTTCGGTTTCAAGAAATAACCATTGCAATAAAGACCGCACGCCTAGATTTCATAGAGCTTCAAAACACTCAACTAAAATTTCATAAGAATCGGCAAATTGAAGTCAATGCCGACCATAGAATTTCAAATACTGAAATCTCTCCGAAGCTGATCACGGTACAACCTTTGGACAGCAAAAATCCAAAGCATGAACGAGAATTACTGGATCGCTCATCCGAATACATTTCTTTATTTGTTTCCACCAACAATAGAAGTATTGCGTTTCGCCTTCTATTCCGACAAGTTATCGGATACAGGCATCAATCTTTTGGCGTGGCAGGAAATGCCATACGTCTACCGTTCGACCTTCCACCCCCAGACTTGACAGAACAGGCTTTCTTTCGATTCTCGAAATGCCGGGAAACCATCAAAGCATTACCTGATGACCAGCGACAGAAGATTCAGCTATCTCTGCACTGGCATATAAAAGGAATTCAAAGCGATGGGCTCGACAGCTTTCTTTGCCTTTGGATAGCCATCGAAACCCTGAGCATGAAAACAGCAAATGTCGCCAATACAAATGACATTCTTGGCAAAATTTACGGAATTAGCCGATCAAGTGCTGCTACCGAGTTTGGCGTCGGCAGAATACAGGGGCTACGCTCGCGCATAGTTCATGAAGGACAAAGAAAGACGATATCAACTGACCTTATTGACTACATGGAATGCATATTCTCCGATCTAATATTGCACTTGCTAACCGGATCGACACAGAAAAGATCACGAAATTTTTTGATCGAGAAGAACATTAACATTCAGAAACTCGCAAGTTGACAACCCCGCCTCAATGACCATGACCGCCCAAGGCCTCCTCTGCTATTGCCGCCCCGGCTTCGAACCCGAACTCGCCGCCGAACTGACCGAACGCGCCGCCGCGCGCGGACTCGGCGGCTACGCGCGCACCGAGCGCAACAGCGGCTACGCCGTGTTCCTCGGCGACGACGGTCTGGCGCTGACCCAGGCCCTGCCCTTCCGCGAGTTGATCTTTGCGCGCCAAAAGTTGCGTCTGATCGCGGAGGTGCGCGATCTCGATCCGAAGGACCGGATTGCGCCGATGCTTGAGGCGTTGACCGCTGCAACGGTGGGCCAGGGCCCACCCTACGGCACCATCGTCGTCGAACACCCCGATTCGGACGCAGCCAAACCGCTGGCCGGGCTGGCGCGCAGTTTCGGCAATGCGCTGCGTCCAGCGCTGCGCAAGGCCGGGCTGCTCGCCGCGCAGGACAACCACCGCCTGCCGCGGCTGCACGTGTGTTTCGTCGACGGCGACCACGCCTTCCTCGCCGTCGGCGATCCGCACGACAGCGCGCCTTGGCCGCTGGGCATCCCGCGTCTGAAACTGCTGGCGGATGCGCCCTCGCGCTCCGCGCTCAAGCTAGAAGAAGCGCTGCTGGTGTTACTGAGCGCCGACGAGCGCGAACGCCTGCTGCGCCCAGGCATGCGCGCGGCCGACCTGGGCGCCGCGCCAGGCGGCTGGACCTGGGTGCTGGCGCGCCAGAACCTGCAGGTGACCGCGGTCGACAACGGCCCGCTGCGCCAGCACGTGATCGACACCGGCCTGGTCCAGCATCTGCGCGCCGACGGGTTCTCGTGGCACCCGGCGAAACCGCTGGACTGGATGGTCTGCGACATGGTCGAGCAGCCCAGCCGCGTCGCCGCGCGCATGGCCGAATGGTTCCGCGAAGGCTGGTGCCGGCACGCGATCTTCAATCTGAAACTGCCGATGAAGAAACGCTGGCAGGAAACCCGGCAATGCCTCGAACGCTTCGAGGCCGAAGCCGGCAAACCGCTGACCGTGCGTGCGCGCCAGCTGTATCACGATCGCGAGGAAATCACGGTCTTCGCCACCACCGACCTCCACCGCTGACGCTCGCCCCAATGAACATCGCCCCTCCAAGCCACCCCGCCATCCCCGCCGACGTGCATGGCGAGATCATGCAACGGCTCGCGCGCGCCGAAGAGCAGCACGGCGTGCGCATCCTGCTCGCTGTGGAATCCGGCAGCCGCGCCTGGGGTTTCGCCTCGCCCAATTCCGACTACGACGTGCGTTTCATCTACACCCACGCACCGCGCTGGTATCAGGCGGTGGATCTGGAAGAACGCCGTGACGTGATCGAATACGCGATCGTCGACGACATCGACCTCAACGGCTGGGATCTGCGCAAGGCGCTGCGGCTGTTCTGGAAGTCGAATCCGGCGTTCGTGGAATGGATCCAGTCACCGATCCGTTACATCGAGCGCGGCGGCTTCGGCGAACAGTCCCGCGCCCTGCTGCCTACGGTCTACTCGGTCGAGAGCGGCATGTATCACTACCGCAGCATGGCCAAGACCACCGAGCGCGCCTACCTGCGCGCCGAGCAGATATCGCTGAAGAAGTATTTCTACGCGCTGCGGCCGCTGCTCTCGGTGCTGTGGCTGGAACGCTACGGCACCCCGGCACCGATCGAATTCGACAGGCTGCTGCATCTGATCGACGACCGTCCTGCATTACGCGCGGACATCGACGCGTTGCTGGAACGCAAGCGCGGCGCTCCGGAAATGGGACTGGGCGACCCGGTGCCCGCCATCAACGCCTTCGTCGAGGAACAACTGGCGCGACTGGAGACGATGCGCCCCGAAGCCTCGCGATCGGTCGGCGCAGTGCAGGCGCTGAACACGCTGTTCCACGCGGTGCTGGACGAATCCATCGTTTGAGCGCGTTCGCCCGCTTCCGGCGCGTCATCTTCGTCTGTTAAGTTGTCGACATGACCGTCGGCATCCTCCTCGTGACCCATCCTGGCATCGGCAGCGCACTGGTCGAGGTGTCGACCCGGCTGCTGCGTCAATTGCCGCTGAAGACCGAAGCCTTCGAACTGGGTTTCGACGACCACCCCGACACCGCACTGCCGCTGGCCAGCGCCGCGCTGCGTCGGGTCGACGGCGGCGACGGCGTGCTGATCCTTACCGATCTCTACGGCGCCTCGCCCAGCAATCTCGCCTCGAAGCTCGCGCGGCTGGGCACGCCGGCGCGACGGGTGGCCTCGTTGAACCTGCCGATGCTGCTGCGCGTCATGAACTACGCGGAGCTGCCGCTGGACGAACTGCCGGCCGTCGCCGCCGCCGGCGCGCGCAACGGGGCGATCGTCGATGACGCTTGAAACGACGATGCCTGATACCCAGCAACACCACCCTTCCATTTCCAACCCCCAGCCCGGGCCAGCGCCATGATCGAACGCGAACTCACCATCACCAACCGCCTCGGGCTGCACGCGCGCGCCACCGCCAAACTGGTGCAGGTCGTTTCCGGCTTCCGCTGCGGGGTGACCGTGGCCGCCAAGGGCCGCGAAGTGAACGCCAAGAGCATCATGGGCGTGATGCTGCTCGCCGCCGGCCACGGCAGCAGCGTGATCGTGCGCGCCGACGGCGAAGACGAAGCCGCGGCGATGGACGCGGTGGCCGCCTTGTTCGAACGCCGGTTCGACGAAGACAGCTGAGCCTGCCCATGGCCACTCCATACTTCGCGTTGTGCCACAGAGGTTCGCTGGTGTTCGCGCGTCGCGCAGCGCCAGACTGGCCGTCTGGTCAAGCGGCGCGCGGACGTCAGCGGGCCTCTGCGGCACAACCCGGAGGGCTGCCCCGAAGAGGGCATGGCGCGGCGTCCTCGTTCGGTCGTGGATCGACATCCACTTCCTCTCTCCTCCTTGCTCCATGCCCTCTTCGGGGCAGCGCGAAGCATGGAGTGGCCATGGGCAGGCTCTAATGCGACGCATCCTCTCCGGCCAGGGCGCATCGCGCGGCAGCGTACTCGGACGGGCGCGCGTCCGCCTGCCGCACGCGCTGGACGTGGCCGAAGAGCGGATCGACGCGTCGGAGGTCGACGCCGAACTCGACCGCCTGCACGCCGCGATCACCGTCGTCCGCGGCGAAATGCACGCGCTGCGCAGTCGCCTGCACGGCGCGCTGGCGCACGAGGTCGGCGAGTTCCTCGATCTGCACACCCTGCTGCTGGACGACCCGGAACTGCTGGCCGGTCTGGACGAACTGATCCGCACCGGCCGCTACGCCGCCGACTACGCCCTGCGCCTGCAGCGCGACCGCATCGCCGCGGTGTTCGCGGACATGGACGACGCCTACCTGCGCAGCCGCATCGACGACATCGACCAGGTCGTCGGCCGCATCCACGCCGCGCTGCACAGCCGCGACGCCGAACTGCAGGGCATCGCCGGCGACATCCTGGTCACCGACAACATCGCGCCGTCGGATCTCGCCCAGTTGCATGCGCAGGGTGTGATGGCGGTGGTGACCGCCGGCGGCAGCCCGCTGTCGCACAGCGCGATCCTCGCCCGCAGCCTGCACGTGCCGCTGGTGATCGGCGCCGCGAACGTGCTCCAGAAGGTGAACGACGGCGACGTGCTGGCGGTCGACGGCGGCAGCGGCCTGGTGATCCTGGAACCGAACGCCGACGACCTGCGCGAGCACCGCGCGCGGGTGCAGTCGTACGCGCGCGAACGCAAACAGCTGCATCGCCTGCGCCGCGAACCCACGCGCACCCGCGACGGCGTCGACATCAAACTCTGGGCGAACGCTGAATCGCGTGAGGACGTGGCCGAAGCGCATGCGCTCGGCGCCGCCGGCGTCGGTCTGTACCGCACCGAATTCCTGTTCATGAACCGCCCGGCGGAACTGCGGCACACGCTGCCGGACGAGGAAGAACAGTTCCGCGCCTATCGCGATCTGGTGCTGGGCATGACCGGGCGCACGGTCACCATCCGCACCCTCGACATCGGCGCCGACAAGGCCGACGGCACCGCGCTGGCGCTGACCGGCGAGCCCAATCCGGCGCTGGGTCTGCGCGGCGTGCGCCTGTCGCTGTCGCGCATCGACCTGTTCCGCACCCAACTGCGCGCGATCCTTCGCGCCGGCGCCTACGGCCCGATCCGGGTGCTGGTACCGATGGTCAGCGGCCGCGAGGAAATGATCGCGGTGCGCACACTCATGACCGACGTGCAGCGCGAACTGCGCAGCGAAGGCTGCGCCATCGCCGACGCGGTGCCGCTGGGCGCGATGATCGAAGTACCGTCGGCGGCGATCGCGCTGCCGACCTTCATCGCCGCCACCGATTTCCTGTCCATCGGCACCAACGATCTGGTGCAGTACCTGCTGGCCGCGGACCGCAACAACGAAGCGCTGGGCGACCTCTACAGCCCGCTGCATCCGGCGGTGCTGCAGTTGTTGAACACGGTGATGCGCACCGCGCGCGCGCGCGGCAAGCCGGTGGCGGTGTGCGGCGAGATCGCCGGCGACCCGCTGTTCGCGCCGGTGCTGCTGGCGCTGGGGTTGGAGGAATTCAGTCTGCACCCCGGCACGCTGCTGGAACTGCGTCGCGCGGTGCGCGGCTTCGATCACGCCGCGCTGCGCGCCCGCGCACCGGCGCTGCTGCGCGCGCGGGACCGTGCGGGGATCGAGCGTTGGCTGGCGCAAGCGCTGGGATGAGCGCGCACGAGTCGGCGAACAGCCACGTCACTCCAAGGGATCACCAGCCGTGAAGCGCGCCGGCCCGGAGCGTAGAATCGCCGGATCGAACATGCCCTCCTGATTCCATGACCGCCCCGAGCCCAGTTCCCGCCGCACAGTCTCCACAGTTTTCCGAAAACTGGTTCGAGCACAATATCCCGAACTGGGAACGTTGGCTGGCGGATCTGCGCGGCAAATCGGGATTGCGCGCGCTTGAGATCGGCAGCTTCGAAGGCCGTTCCACGCTGTGGCTGTGCGAACACGTACTCACCGCCGACGACAGCCGCATCGATTGCCTCGACCTGTTCGCGACCGATCCTGTCTATGGCGACTACCATGCGCGTTTCCGCGCCAACACCGCTGCGCACGCGCACAGGATCCGCGAATTCCCGGGGTACAGTTTCGATGGCCTGCGCAAGGTCGAAGGCGAATACGACATCGTCTACATCGACGGCTGGCATTCGGCATTCGGCGCACTCGCCGATGGCGTCATGAGCTGGCCGCTGCTGAAGATCGGCGGTGTGATGATCTTCGACGACTACATGTGGGTGCCGTTGAAATACGGCAAACCCAAAAAGCCGAACCGGCTGGCGAGGCTGTGGGCGAAACTGCGCGGCAGCCACTGGCGGCAGGAGGCGCTGTTGAAACAGATTCGCGACATGCCGACCGAAACCCCTAAACTCGGCGTGGACGGCCTGCTCGCCACGCTCGAAGGGCACTATGAGCTGCTTGGCAGCGGCCATCAGCTCGCGGTACGGAAGATCCGCGGCTTCGATCAGGGACAGGTCGGACACGACACCTGAGGTGCTGCACGCGCAATCCCGGCGCTGCAGCGCGGCGCCGGATTTCGATCAGCCCACCGCGGCCCGCGCATTCCGGAACATCCGCAGCCACGGAGAATCGTCCCGCCAATCGTCCGGGTGCCAGCTCATGTTGACGCTGCGCGGAGTGCGCTCGGGATGCGGCATGAGGATGGTAGAGCGGCCGTCGCGGCTGCTGAGTCCCGCGATGGCCAGCTCGGAGCCGTTCGGGTTCGCGGGATAGCCGCTCGCCTCGCCGCCGTCGTTGGCGACGTAGCGGAGCGCGACCGTGGCGGCATCGCGGTCCGCATCGTGGTCGAAGGTCGCGCGGCCTTCGCCGTGCGCGATCGCCACCGGGATGCGCGAGCCGTGCATGCCGGCGAAGAACAGCGACGGCGACTCCGCGACTTCGAGCAGACCGAAGCGGGCCTCGAACTGTTCGCTGCGGTTGCGCAGGAAGCGCGGCCAATGTTCGGCGCCGGGAATGATCGCCTTGAGCTGCGACAGCATCTGACAACCGTTGCACACGCCGAGCGAGAACGTGTCCGGACGCGCGAAGAACGCCGCGAACGCGTCGCGCAGCGCGGCGCGTTCGAGAATCGAGGTGGCCCAGCCGCGGCCCGCGCCGAGCACGTCGCCGTAGCTGAAACCGCCGCAGGCCGCGAAGCCGGCGAAGCCGTCCAGCGCGACGCGACCGGCGATGAGGTCGCTCATATGCACGTCCACCGCGGCGAAACCGGCGCGGTCGAACGCAGACGCCATTTCGATCTGGCCGTTGACGCCTTGCTCGCGCAGGATCGCCACGCGCGGACGCGCGCCGGTGGCGACCATCGGCGCATTGAGCGCCGAAGACGATGCGATGAAAGGCGCAGCGATGTCATCGGCTGCATCGAACGTGAGCTTGGGGCGCAAACCGGGCGCATCGAAGCGGCGCACGGTGGCGCGTTCGTCGTCGGCGGATTCGGGGTTGTCGCGCAGTCGCTGCATGGCGTGGGTGACCGACCACCACGCATCGAACAATGCTTCCCAACGCCATTCGACCAGCACTTCGCCGTCGCGATGCACGCGCACCGCCGGTGCGGTGCTCGGCCGCGCGATGCGCTGCGCGCATTCGATCAGGCCGTGCTGGGCGACGAGATCCGCGAACTCGGCGCGATCCTCGATCGCGATCTGCACGATCGCACCCAGTTCTTCGCAGAACAGCGTGCGCAGCGCGTCGTCGCCCCAGCCGTCGAGGGTGATGTCGAGGCCGAGATGCGAGCAGAACGCCATCTCGCACAGCGCCGCGAACGCGCCGCCGTCGGAACGGTCGTGGTAGGCGCGCACCAGGCCGCGCTCGCGCGCGTCGCGCATGAGCTCGAACAGCCCGCGCAGACGTTCGGGATCGTCGAGGTCAGGCACTTGCACAGCAGGCCCGGCATCGTCGCCGTGGCGCCCGCCGAAGCCGTCGTAGACCTGCGCCAGGATCGAGCCGCCCAGCCGCTTGCGGCCGGCGCCCAGGCCGATCAGCCACAGCTCGGTCTCGCCCTCGCGCGACAGCAGCGGCGTGAGCTGCGCGCGCGCATCCTCCACCGCCGCGAACGCGCTGACGATCAGCGATACCGGCGAGACCGATTTGTGCTGTTCGACTTCGCCGCTTGCGTTCGTGTGCGTCCATTGCGCCTGCATCGACAGCGAATCCTTGCCGACCGGAATGCTCAGCTCCAGCGCCGGGCACAGCGCCATGCCCACGGCCTTCACCGCGTCGAACAGGCGCGCGTCCTCGCCCGGGTGGCCGGCGGCGGCCATCCAGTTCGCGGACAGCTTGATCTGCGCCAGCGACGACACCGGCGCGGCCAGCAGATTGGTGATCGCCTCGCCCACCGCCATGCGCGCGGCGGCGGCGGCGTCGATCAGCGCCAGCGGCGTGCGTTCACCCAGCGCCATCGCTTCGCCGGCGTGGGTGTCGAAGCCGGCGAGCGTGATCGCGCAGTCGGCCACCGGCATCTGCCACGGGCCCACCAATTGGTCGCGCGCGGTCAGGCCGCCGACGCTGCGATCGCCGATGGTGATGAGAAAGTTTTTCGCGGCGACCGTGGGATGCGCGAGCACGCGCAGGCCGGCCTCGTGCAGATCGATGTCCTGGCCGTCGAGCGCGGGCCATTTCGTGGGCGCGGGCCGCCGGGTGTCGCGGTGCATCTTCGGCGGTTTGCCGAAAAGGACGTCCATGGGTAGGTCGATGGCGGGCGCGCTGTTTCCTTCTCCCTCCGGAAGCGCGCTGTTTCCTTCTCCCTCCGGGAGCGCGCTGTTTCCTTCTCCCTCCGGGAGAGGGTGCCCCAGCGTTGACAAACGCTGGGGCGGATGAGGGCCGGCGGAGCGGAAAGTCTCCCCGTGCTCCGTACCCTCTCCCGGCGCTTCGCGCCGACCTCTCCCGGCGGGAGAGGTGGAATAGCCGATCCCGGGGGGAGAGGTGAAGTAGCCGACGACCAACCGCTCTTCCGCCGTCGCCACGCCAACGGCCGCGAACGGACAGCGCTCGCGTTCGCACAGCGCGGCGAAATCGGCCAGTCGGTCCTGGGCGACGCCCAGCACATACCGTTCCTGCGACTCGTTGCACCACAGCTGCATCGGCGACAGCGACGGGTCGTCGCTCGGCACCTTCGCCAGATCGATCACGCCGCCGACGCCGGAGTCGTGCAGCAGTTCGGGAATGGCGTTCGACAGACCGCCGGCGCCGACATCGTGGAACCACAGGATCGGGTTGTCTTCGCCCAAGGCCACGCAGCGGTCGATCACTTCCTGGCAGCGGCGCTCCATTTCCGGGTTGTCGCGCTGCACGCTGGCGAAATCGAGGTCTTCGGCGCTGTCGCCCGACGCGACCGAGCTGGCGGCGCCGCCGCCGAGGCCGATCAGCATCGCCGGGCCGCCGAGCACGATCACCGCGTCGCCGGGCGAGAGCTTGATCTTCGAGACCATCGGCCGATCGATCGCGCCCAGGCCGCCGGCGAGCATGATCGGCTTGTCGTAGGCGCGGACCAGGCCGCCGTCTTCGCGCACTTCGAAGGCGCGGAAATAGCCGGTGAGATTCGGGCGGCCGAATTCGTTGTTGAAGGCCGCGGCGCCGAGTGGGCCGTCGAGCATGATCTCCAGCGCCGGCGCCATCCGCGGATTGAGCGGACGCGGATCGTCTTCTCCGAACTGTTCCCACGGCTGCGGCAAGGTCGGAATGCGCAGATGCGAGACGCTGAAACCGCTCAGCCCGGCCTTCGGCTTGCCGCCGCGGCCGGTCGCGCCTTCGTCGCGGATCTCGCCGCCGTTGCCGGTGGACGCACCGGGGAACGGCGAGATCGCGGTCGGGTGATTGTGGGTTTCGACCTTGATGCAGAACGCGCTGGGGGTTTCGGCTTCGGCGCGGTATTCCAGCGTCTCCGGATCGGGGCGGAAACGTCTGGCTGAATAGCCTTCCACCACCGCGGCGTTGTCGCTGTAGGCCGAGAGCGTGTGCTCGGGCGTCTGCGCATGGGTGTGCTTGATCATCTTGAACAGCGTGACGTTGCCGCCGTTCACCAGTTTTTCGCGGCCGTCGATGGTCCATGCCGCGTTGAAGATCTTGTGCCGGCAGTGCTCGGAATTGGCCTGCGCGAACATCATCAGCTCGACGTCGTGCGGGTCGCGGCCCAGCTCGGCGTAGCGCGCGCGCAGGTATTCGATTTCGTCCTCGGCCAGCGCCAGGCCCAGGCGCGCGTTGGCGCGCTCCAGGTCGGCCAGCGGGATCACTTCCAGCGCGCCGCGCGCCGGGGTGGCGAATAGCGCCGCCGCGTCGGCCGGGTCGGCCAGCAGCGACTGGGTCATGGGGTCGTGCAGAAGCTTCGCGATGGCGGCGCGGGCGGCCGCGTCTTCCGGAAACCCGGTCAGGTCGATCCGGGTGCCGCGCTCCACCCGCTTCACCGGCTGGCCGGCGCCGCGCAGCAGTTCGCCGGCCTTGCTGGCCCAGGGCGAGATGGTGCCCAGCCGCGGCGCGACGAAGCGCGAGACCGCGTCTGCGGCCAGCGGCGCGCGCGCTTCGGCATCCGCTTCGAGAATGCGCTGCAGCGCGATGGGATCGGGAGAGTGGCCGGGCTCGGGTTCGACCCAGTACGTGAACCAGGCGCCGACGACGCGAAGCGCGGGTGCGAGGGTCTGGAGACGGGTTTCGAGACGGTCGCGACGGAACGGCGACAGGGCCGGAAGGCCCTCAAGGACGATCATGTCCGGCCATGTCTAAAAGCGGGGCGCAGATTGTAACGGATGCGGCCCCGCGGCATGCGCGACGGCCCCGGAGGGCCGATCGGCGGACGGGACGGACGATGCCGCCCCGGTGTGATCGATCAGACGCCGCCGGCAGCGGTCGCGGCCTTGTCCTGTCCGGTTTTTTCTTCGGCGGCCAACTTGTCCAGCGCTTCCAGCAGTTTGTCCGGCGGCATGTAGCCGGGCAGCGCCACGCCGCCGCTGTTGATGATCATCGGGGTACCCTGCAGGCCGATCTGCTGGCCGATCTTGTATTGCGCGGCCACCGGGTTGGTGCAGCGCTTGGGCGGCACCGGCCGGCCGGCCTTGGCGTCGGTCAATGCCTTGCGGCGGTCGACCGAACACCAGACCGACTCCATCGCCAAGGCGTCCTGGCTGGTCAGACCGGCGCGCGGAAACGCAAGATATTCGATGGCGATGCCGAGCTTGTTGTATTCGGCGATTTCCTCGTGCAGCTTCTGGCAATAGCCGCACTCGATGTCAGTGAACACGGACACGGTGTATTTGCGGATGCCGACCGGGGCGAACACGATCCTGTCGGTCGCCGGTATTTTGGTCAGCGCTTCGCGGCGCAGCACGCTCAGCCCGACCTGGCTCAGGTCTTTCTTGGCCTGCAGGTCGTAGAGCGAGCCCTGCAGCATGTAGCGGCCGTCGTCGCTGAAATAGATGACCTGGCCGGAGACGATGACTTCCTGGAAGCCCGGAATCGGCGCGGGCGCGATGCGATCCGGCACCACCCGCGGATCGATCTCCTTGAGCGCGGCGCGGACCATCGCTTCCTTGGGGGCGTCTGCCTGCTTGCCGCTGGCGGCACCGGCGGCTTTGCCGTCATCGGCGGAGGTGGACTGCGCGCAGGCGGACACGCTGAGGGCGCAGAGCAGGGCGAATACCGGAAGTTTCATGCAGGGAAGTTCCATCGGATGGGCGGGCGCGCCGGTTGGGACCGCTGCGGCGCAGGTAAGTTCGCGATTGTCCGGCCGATTGTCGCATGCAGACCGGTCGGGGATGATGCCGCAAGCTGCGGACTCATGCCCCGCAGCCCAATCGCCCAACGTGTGACGAAAATCACGACTCGCGCAGGCCCGCGGGTCGGTCGATCAGGCCCGCGGGTGATGCTGGGCGTGCAGCCGTTTCAGCTGTTCGCGCGCGACCAGAGTGTAGATCTGGGTGGTCGACAGGCTGGCGTGGCCCAGCAGCATCTGCAGCGCGCGCAGATCCGCCCCGTGGTTCAGCAGATGGGTGGCGAAACTGTGGCGCAGACCGTGGGGACTGACCTTGTGCGGATCGATTCCGGCTGCACCGGCATAGCGTTTTACCAGCCCCCAATACTGCTGCCGGCTCGGTGGCTCGCCGTCGGCATTCAGGAACAGCGCCGCCGGCGCGCGCTTGCCGGCCAGCGCCGGGCGCGATTCGGCCAGATAGCGGGTCAGCCAATGCTGCGATTCCTCGCCCAGCGGCACCAGCCGCTCCTTGCCGCCCTTGCCGGTGACCCGCAGCACGCCCTGGCGCAGATTGACCATAGTCGCCGGCACTCCGACCAGTTCGCTCACCCGCAGGCCGGCGGCGTACATCAGTTCCAGCATCGCGCGGTCGCGCAGCCCGAGCGGCGTCGAGATATCGGGCGCGGTCAGCAGCGCTTCGATATCGCGCTCGCTCAGCGCCTTGGGCAACGACCGCGGCAGTTTCGGCGGATCGAGCAGCGCGGTGGGATCGTCCGCGCGAACACCGCGCCGCACCTGCAGGGCGAAGAACGCGCGCAGCGTCGACAGCAGCCGCGCGTTGCTGCGCGGCGAGTACGCGCTGCGGGTGCGCCAGGCGAGGTAATCGAACAGCACCGCCCGGTCCGCACCGAGCAGCCCGCCGCCGGCCCCGTCGCGCCAGCGCGCGAAGCCCTCCAGATCGCGCCGGTAACTGGCCTGGGTCTGCTTCGCCAGCCCGTTTTCCGCCCAGATCGTTTCGATGAACGCGTGGATCGCGGCGGCATCGGCGTCGCGCAGCGGCGGTAGTGCGACGGCCTGTTCCCGGCGTTCGGAGGGTGTGGTGGGCATACCACAGGGTAGCGCGGCGAGCGCGGCCGCGCGGTGCGTGAGGGAGCGGTGCATGCTTCTGCCCCTCCCCTTGCGCAAAGCGCAGGGGGAGGTTCGGGAGGGGGGTTGCGTCGGACTCACGGCACCCCTCCCCAACTCTCCCCTTCGCCTGCGGCGAAAGCGAGGGAGCACAGCCAAGCACATCATTTTTGCGGCGAAGCGCGGCCGCTGGCCATGACGCTTTTTTTGTCGCGTGCCGGTTCGCCTTTATCCTGTCGCGATGACCGACACCGCCGCACACGCTCTTCCCACGGCCAAGCCCGACCCGCTGATCCTCCGCCGCCTGCTGTCGCTGTTCTACGACCTGTGGCCGGTACTCGCGCTGTGGATGCTGATCTCCGCGCTGTTCAACCTCGGCTACTACCTCGCAGGCCACGGCGAACGCGACATCCTCAAGACCGCCAGCGCCCTCGGCGTGCTGCTGTGGCTGTGCTGCTGGCTGGTCGCCGGCACCTATGCCGTCGTCAGCTGGGCGCGCGGCGGCCAGACCCTCGGCATGCGCCCGTGGCGGCTGCGGGTAACGGGCGCGGATGGCGCGGTGCCAACGCGCAGGCAGCTCGCGATCCGCTATCTCGTCGGCAATCTGTCGCTGCTGGCCGCGGGCCTGGGTTTCTGGTGGGCGTGGTTCGATCGCGAACGGCTGACCTGGCACGATCGGGTGAGCGGGACGCGGGTGGTGCGGGTGCCGAAGCGATCACGCGCAGGTTGAACACGCTTAACGTTCTGTAGAACGGGCTTCAGGCTGCTGCTTCTGGCAAGCAACCGTTTCGTTTTCGTCGGCCGTGGGCACGGCCATGATGTCGTTATCGGTCGAGTTCTGCCTGGGCCGGCCTGAAGGCCGCTCTACAAAAAGCAGATGTGATCACCCCGATCTGCGTTTGAACAACCACACCGACAGCCCCACCATCACCAGCGCCGGAATCATGTAGGCGACGCGGTAGTCGAACTTGAACACGCCGGCGAGGCGCACGAACTGGGTCTGCACCAGCCAGAAGCCCAGCGAGAACACGATGCCGATGAACAGGCGTTTGCCCAGGCCGCCGCTGCGCAGCGAGCCGAACGCGAACGGGATCGCCAGCAGGCACAGCACCAGCACGTTCACCGGATAGAACCAGCGGCCCCAGTAGTGCTCCTGGAATTCGCTGGAATCCAGGCCGTTGCGGGTGCGGTATTCGATGCCGTCCTTCAACTGCTCCGCGGTCATGTAGCGCGGGCGCCAGATATTGCGGGTGCTGGCGGCCAGCGCCGCGGCGTTGAGGCGCGACTTCCAGCGCTCCTCGGCAGCGACGGTACGCACCGCGGATTTCTCGTCGAAGCGCGTACGCTCGACCTTGCGCAGGATCCATTCGCCCTTGGTGTGCTCGGCGCTGCCGGCGTGGGTGATCGACAGCAGGCGCCCGTCCTCGGCCAGCTCGAACAGACGCACGTCGTTGAGTTCCAGCCACTGCCGACCGTTCTCGCTGCGTTCCTGGCCGGTCTGGGCATTGACGAAGACATCGCCCTCGCGCGCCCACAGTCCCGAGTATTGGGCGACGATCACATCGTTGGATTTCGCCGCGGCCTTGATGGTGTCGGCGCGGCGCTGCGCCCACGGGGCGAGGGTTTCGCCGTTGACCACCATCAGCGCGGTCAGCACCGTCAGCGCCAGGATCACCGACAGACTGATGCGCCGACGCGACAGGCCGATCGCGCGCAGCACCGTGAGTTCGGAACTCACCGCCACCTGACCCAGACCGATCACCGCGCCGATCACCGCCGCGTACGGGAACAGCATGTAGGCGCGGCGCGGCAGGGTGTAGACGACGTTGGTCGCGGCGGCCATGAAATCGTACTTGCCGGTGCCGACGTCGCTGATTTCGTTGAGTAGCCCGCCGATGATGGCGTCGATGCCCACCAGCACCGTCCACGCCAGCAGTACAGCGCCCAGCACCACTCGGCCGATGTACAGATCGTGGATTTTCGGAAAGGGCTTCATGCCGGCGTCGCCCGTGTCTGCGCCTGCGCCCTCGGCCGCTTGATCGCACCATCGCGCGCGTACATCCACACCGCGGTCAGCAGCAGCGGACCCAGCAGCCACCACAGGCCGAGCATGGGCGGCATCACACCGTCCTCCAGCCACTGCGTGCCCAGCAACATCAGGAACATGCCGAACAGATAGATCAGAAAGCCGACCGCCAGATTGCCGTAGCGGGCCTGACGCGGCGAACTGCGCGACAGCGGCACCGCCAGCAGCGCGAACGCCAGCGTCAGCAGCGGCGGCGCCAGCCGCGAATGGAACTGGGCCTGCGCCTTCGGACGCGGGTCGCCCAGCAGGGCCATCGTCGGCTGCAGTTCCACACCGTCGGACTTGCGGCGCGGGGTCAGATCCTGCGGCAGCCGCACTTCATTGGCCGCATAGCGCATCAGCCGGAAATCGCGGCCGCCGGCCAGCGGCCCTTCCACTTCGAAACCCTGCACCAGGCGCAGGTAGCGGTCCTGTTGGTTCTGGACCGACAGCGTGCCGGTCTGCGAGGTGGTCACGTCGAACCGGTCCTTCTTCTGCCGGTACACGAACACCCGCTGCATCTCGCGGCTGTCGCCGGACATCGCGCCGACGTAGATCACCCCGCCGCCGCCCGGCAGTTCGGTGAAGCGACCGGGCTCCATGCCCGCGATCAGCAGGTTGCGCCCGGCTTCCTCGATCATCCGCTGCGACACGCGATCGGCCCAGGGCGCCAGCCACATCGAACACATGCCCACGCCGATCACCACCGGCAGCGCCATCCAGCCCAGCGGGCGCAGCAGCCGCTTCGGGCCGACGCCGATCGACACCAGCACCGGCATTTCCGCATCGCGATACAGCCGGCCCATCGCCAGCATCAGCCCCAGCATCACCGCCAGCGGCAGGATCAGCGGCAGCCATTTCAGGAACACCAGCCCGAGCTGGGCCAGCAGCATCCCCGCCGGCACCTTGCCGCGGGCCACGTCCTGCAGCACATCCGCGAACGCCCCGCCCAGCAGCACGATCAGGACCACCACCAGCACGGCGAAGGTGTTCTGCGCGAACTCGCGGATCAGGTATCGGTCCAGCTTCAACATCGGATGGGGAGGTTCCGGACGCCGGGCATCCGGCAGGGGGTTGCTTTAGACTTGCGGGCTGAGCTTTGCGGGTCGGGACTGCGCGGGTTGCAGCCGGTGACGCGGCGCCGGCAGCACGACCGGCCCCGGGATTGTACGGAATGGCGGGAAAGTCTGAACAACGCCGTCCACGACGGGTTCAGGCGCCGCACCGCTTCCGGCATCCCGTGCCCGCCTACCCTGCGCCCGTTCCGCCCCCATCTTCCTTCCCAGACCGCCCGCCCTGACCCAGACCGCTACGGAACCTCATCGATGGCCCTCGCATTCACGCTCCACGCCGGCACCGCCGCCGACGCCGCCACTCTCGCCAGCGACTGTATCGTCGTCGGCGCGTATTCGGACATGACCCTGACCGCCACCGGCCAGGCATTGGACGCCGCCAGCGGCGGCCGGATCGCGGCCCTGATCGAGCGCGGAGACGTCTCCGGCAAGACCGGCAAGACCGCTCTGCTGCACGATCTGCCGGGCGTGACCGCGACGCGGGTGCTGGTGATCGGCCTGGGCGAGCCGGCCAAGTTCGGCGTGCCGCAGTACATCAAGGCCGCCGGCGACGCCGCCCGCGCATTGAAGGACGGCGCCGCCGGCAGCGTCGTGTTCACCGTCAGCGAGACCGCAGTGCTGGGCCGCGACGCCGCCTGGGCTATCCGCCAGGCCGTGATCACCTTCAGCCACGCCACCTACCGCTACCACGCCACCCTCGGCGAAAAGAACAAGAACAAAGGCGAAAGCAAGCTCGCCGCCGTCGCGGTCGCCGGCAGCGATGCCGCCGCGCTGGCGCAGGGCCAAGCCATCGCCGAAGGCGTCGCCTTCACCCGCGAACTGGGCAACCTGCCGCCGAACATCTGCACCCCGGCCTATCTCGCCGAACAGGCGCAGCGGTTCGCACAGGACAACGGCGCCGAAGCCGAGATCCTCGACGAACACCAGATGCAGGCCCTGGGCATGGGCTCGCTGCTCGCGGTCGCGCGCGGCTCGGCCAACCGTCCGCGGCTGATCGTTCTGAAATGGAACGGCGCCCCGAAAACCAACGGCGGCGACGCCAAGCCTTTCGTGCTGGTCGGCAAAGGCATCACCTTCGATACCGGCGGCGTCAATCTGAAGACGCAGGGCGGCATCGAAGAAATGAAATACGACATGTGCGGCGCCGCCAGCGTGCTCGGCGCGTTCGTCTCCGCGGTCAAAATGAATCTGCCGATCAATCTGGTGAGCATCGTGCCCGCGGTGGAGAACGCCATCGACGGCAACGCCTACCGCCCCTCCGACGTGATCACCAGCATGTCCGGCAAGACCATCGAAGTCGGCAACACCGACGCCGAAGGCCGGCTGATCCTCTGCGACGCGCTGACCTATGCGCAGCGCTTCGAGCCGCAGGCGCTGCTGGACGTGGCCACGCTCACCGGCGCCTGCGTCGTCGCCCTCGGCAAATACGCCACCGGCCTGATGAGCAAACACGACGACTTGGCCGACGAACTGCTGCAGGCCGGCGAACACGTCTTCGACCGCGCCTGGCGCCTGCCGCTGTGGGACGAATACCAGACCCAGCTCAACTCGACCTTCGCCGACGTCTACAACATCGGCGGCCGCAACGCCGGTGCCATCACCGCCGGCTGCTTCCTGGCCCGCTTCGCCGAAGGCCAGCGCTGGGCGCATCTCGACATCGCCGGTGTCTCCAACGACGACGGCAAGCTCGGCATGGCCACCGGCCGTCCGGTGGGCTTGCTGGCGCAGTGGTTGATGGATCGGAGCGGCGCAGCTTGAAGCCGAAAAGCAGCGCAATACTGGGCATGACAGCGAGCACCGCCGCGAGCGGACTGATCGCCGCATGGTTCGGGTTCGTAAAACCGGCTCCTTTGACCGAAGGGATCGTCACGGCGCTGCTCGGTTTTTTCTGGATGCTGTTTCCGTTCGCCTGGTTGCTCGAAGATCGAAAGGAACGCGGCCTGCCGCGTTCGTACTGGTTCAACGTCGGCGTGGTCAATCTGGCCAGCGTCGTCGTTCCGGTCTATCTCTGGCGTTCGCGCCCTCGCGGAAAAAAATTACTGGCGCTGCTTGGCCTGGCCGGCGTCCTGTTCGCCGGACTGTTCATCATGCTCGGCTCAGCCATTACGGCCGCTATCGGATTCACGCTCGTCCATGGATGGGAACAGGTTTAAGCACATGCCCCGCGCCGATTTCTACCTGATCCAGAAACCCCGCTTCCGCGAAGAACCGCTGCGCCTGGTGTGCGAACTCGCGCGCAAGGCCTACGACGCCAACCTGTGGACGCTGGTGCTGGCGCGCGACGCCGCGCAGGCCGAAGCGCTGGACGACCTGCTGTGGGCGTTCGACGAGGACGCCTTCGTGCCGCACCAGATCGCCGGCAGCGACGACGAGGACGAACTCACGCCGGTGTTGATCGCCACGCCCGATAGCGACATCGCGCTGCGGCCGCTGGTCATCAACCTGCGCGACGCGCCGGTCGAAGGCGACTTCGAACGTGTGCTGGAAGTGGTGCCCGCCGACGATTCCGCACGTGGGCCGCTGCGCGAACGCTGGAAGCAATACCAGGCGCGCGGACTGGAATTGAAGAAATACGATATGTAATGCCCTCGCGCTTCGCGCTTTTCCCTCTCCCCACGACGCGGGGAGAGGGTGGCCGAAGGTCGGGTGAGGGGCGCTCTGCCAACCGATAGACTTGAACAGCGATACGCACCCATGACCACCCTCGCCTCCGGCTACGAACCCAAAGATTTCGAATCCCGCCTCTACGCCGAATGGGAAGCGAGCGGCGTCTTCGCGCCGCAGGGCGACGGCCCGGCCTACAGTATTTTGTTGCCGCCGCCGAACGTCACCGGCACCCTGCACATGGGCCACGCCTTCCAGCACACGCTGCAGGACGCGCTGATCCGCTATCACCGCATGCGCGGCTACAAAACGCTGTGGCAGATGGGCACCGACCACGCAGGCATCGCCACCGAAATGGTGGTGTCGCGCAACCTCGCGCTGGAAGGCAATGGCGACACCCGCGATTCGCTGGGCCGCGACACGTTCATCGACAAAGTGTGGGAGTGGAAGACCCAGTCCGGCGGCACCATCGAACGCCAGATGCGCCGCCTCGGCACCTCCGGCGACTGGTCGCGCACCGTGTTCACCATGGACGAAGGCCCGTCGGACGCCGTGATCGAAGCCTTCGTGAAACTGTATGAAGAAGGCCTGATCTATCGTGGCCAGCGACTCGTCAACTGGGACCCGGTGCTGAAAACCGCGATCTCCGATCTTGAAGTGGTGAGCGAGGAGGAAGACGGGTTTTTGTGGTCGATCGCGTATCCGCTGGCCGGCGGCGCCACCTACGAGCACATCGAGCACGACGCCGACGGCAATGAGACCCTGCGCGAGACCCGCGATTATCTCGTCGTCGCGACCACGCGCCCGGAGACGATGCTGGGCGACACTGCGGTAATGGTGCATCCGGAGGATGCGCGGTATGCGCATTTGATCGGCAAGACCGTGGCCCTGCCGCTGTCGGATCGCGAGATTCCGATCATTGCCGATGATTATGTGGATCGCGCGTTCGGGACTGGCGTGGTGAAGGTCACGCCGGCACACGACCCTAACGACTACGCGGTGTGGCAGCGGCATGTTGAGAATGGTGTTTTTGATGGAATTCCTAAACAAGGGCTTATCAGCATCTTAACGCTGGAAGCGAAGATCAAGTGGAGTCACCACCATGATTTTTCTCCTAACGGCGAAATTGATAGTGAAGGAAAATTGTTGGTCAATGGAGTTTCTTTTGCCGACCTAACTGAAGGAAAAGTTTGGAGCACCGTCAGCATACTGCCTAAAAAGTATCGCCAACTTGATCGATATGCGGCTCGCAAAGAAATAGTTTCGGATCTTGATTCGCTTGGGTTGCTGGTCGAAACAAAACCCCACAAACTTCAAGTTCCACGTGGAGACCGCACTGGCCAAGTGATCGAACCGATGCTCACGGACCAATGGTTTGTGGCGATGGATCTATTTGCCAAACGTGGTTTGGAACTCGCAGAGAACAGCTCTGTGAATTTCGTGCCGCCAAACTGGATCAACACATATCGTCACTGGATGGAGAACATCCAGGATTGGTGTATCAGCCGTCAGTTGTGGTGGGGGCATCGTATTCCCGCTTGGTACGACAAAGACGGAAACGTATACGTTGCCAGAAACGAGGGTGAACTTCTCCAGAAATACCCTCATTTAGCAGATGAGTCGGGGCGGTTTGACGACTTTAACAATAAGAGGGAAGAGGACGTCCTCGAGACTTGGTTCTCATCCGCACTCTGGCCGATCAGCACCATGGGCTGGCCGAATCCGGAATCGATGCGCGAGCGCGGCTTTGCCGACTTCGTGCCGTCGTCGGTGCTGGTGACCGGTTTCGACATCATTTTCTTCTGGGTTGCCCGGATGATCATGATGACCGATCACTTCATGCCGAAGGACGCGGCCGACGCCGAACGCGTGCCGTTCAAGGACGTCTACATCACCGGCCTGGTCCGCGACAAGGACGGCCAGAAGATGTCGAAATCGAAGGGCAATGTGCTCGATCCGCTCGACATCATCGACGGCATCACCGCCGATGAACTCGTCGCCAAGCGCACCACCGGCCTGATGAAGCCGAAGGATGCGCCGAAGATCGAGAAACACACGCGCAAGGAATTTCCCGACGGCATCGCGCCGCACGGCGCCGACGCGCTGCGCTTCACCATGGCCGCGCTGGCCGGCCCCGGCCGCGACATCAAGTTCGACATGGCGCGCTGCGAGGGCTACAAGAATTTCTGCAACAAACTGTGGAACGCCACGCGGTTCGTGCTGATGAACACCGAGGGCTTTTCCCTTCTCCCGCCTGCGGGAGAAGGTGCCCGAAGGGCGGATGAGGGCATCGGGCCGCAGCCCGTCACCGACGCAGAGAAGTGGATCCTCTCCCGCCTCGCCAAGGTTTCAGCCGAAGCCGGCGAACACTTCACCAGCTACCGTTTCGACCTGCTTGCACAGTCACTGTACGAATTCGCATGGAATGAGTTCTGCGATTGGTTCGTCGAACTCGCCAAGCCTGCGTTGAACGGCGAGGACAAGCTTGCCGCCGAAAGCACCCGCCACACGCTGCTCTACGTGCTCGAATCGCTGCTGCGCCTGCTGCATCCGCTGACGCCGTTCGTGACCGAAGAACTGTGGCGCGGCGTCGCGCCGAAACTCGGCATCGATGCGGCCAGCATTTCCACGCGCGCGTACCCGCAGGCCAGCGACTTCGGCGACCAGGATTACAGCGCCGCGGAAACCGATATCGAATGGTTCAAGCAGGTCGTATCGTCGCTGCGCAGCATCCGCAGCACGCTGGGCATTTCGCCGTCGAAGCCGGTGCGATTGCTGCTGAAGAACCTCAACGCCGAAGACGCCGGGCGCATGGAAACATTCGCCGCGCCGCTGAAATTCCTGCTCAAACTCGAATCCATCGATACGCTGCCCGATGGCGACGAACCGCCGCCGGCCGCGTCCGCCGTGATCGGCGACCTCACCCTGCTGGTGCCGCTGGAAGGTCTGGTGGATCTGGACGCCGAGCGCGTGCGCCTCGACAAGGAAATCGCCAAGGTCGCGGCCGAGAAGGACAAGAGCGAGGCGAAGCTCGCGAAGTTCGGCGGCAGCGTGCCGCCGGCCGTGGTCGAGCAGGAACGCCTGCGCTTGACCGAATGGACCGCGAAGCTTGCCGCGCTGCAGGAACAACGCGCGCGACTGGGCGATGCAGCAAACGACGCCGCGACGCGGTAGGGCGGGCCCTGGCCCGCCATTGCAACCTTTCCGTTGAAGGTTGCAATGGATCGAAGCCGCTTCGTTCGCTGTCCGGTGCGACCGGAAACGCCGCAATGGCGGGCCAGGGCCCGCCCTACGTTTCCGATAACAACTCCATCGCCATCACGATCGCGTCTTCGCGGCCCATGTGCGCCGGGTAATAGCGCGGCCTGCGGCCGATCTCGTTGAAACCTTCGTCGAAGTACAGCGCGATCGCGCGCGGGTTCGAGGGCCGCACTTCCAGGAAGATGCGCTCGGCGCTTTGCATCCGGGCGATGCGCACCAGCGCGCGCAACAGGCGGCGTCCGTGGCCCTGCGTCTGCACAGCGGGCGAGATGCAGATGTTGAGGATGTGCGCTTCGCGCGCGGCGATGCTGATGATGCCGTAGCCGATCACGCTGTCGTCCTGGATCAGCAGCCACGATGGATATCCCGCCATGAGGCAGTCGCGGAAGATGCCGACGGACCACGGAAACGGATAGGCGCTGAGCTCGATCACCATCACCGCGTCGAGGTCGGACTCGCGCATCGCGCGGAGGGTCGTCGACGCCGGCGCCGGGGGGTCGACGGACGGCAGCGACGTAGTGCTCACGGAAACATGCTCACAGAACCATGCTCACGAAAGCCTGCTCACGACAGCGTGCCGAAGAACACATGGCTCAGGTCGGCGACCGGCGCAGCGCGCGCAGCCGCGGCCAGAGTGCGCGCTTGGCCTGCGGGTCGCGGCGCAGCGCCTGGGGCGCCGGCCAGTCGCCAGCCAGCGGCGCGGCGTCGCGACCCAGTCCGGCCGCGCGCAGCAGGGCCAGCATCAGGGGATCGAGCGCCGAAGCGGCAGCGGTGGATTCGCCGCGCATCGCGGCCGGCGCGTCGGCAGGTAAGGCGGCCGGTGCGGTCGCCCCGGCCATGCGATAGACCGGCAGGCCCATCGCCTCCAGCGCTTCGCGCTGCTGCGGGCTCCAGGACGGGCTCACGCCCCCTCCGTCGTCGATCTGCGCGCCATCCGTCGCGAGATGAGTGGCCCGAATATGGCGAAGGTCGCGAACACGAACAGCAGCACCTTCGGTGGATCGATCACCAGGCCGATGATCGCGATGACGATCGCGAACAGCGTAAAGAAGCGGATGCGGTCGCTGTTCGGCCCCGGCTTGCCGCCCTTGAAGCTGGAATAGCGGAAACCGCTGACCATCAGCAGGCCAGCGATCACCGTCACCGCCAGCGCCGGGTAGCGAAGGTCTTCGCCGCTCCAGCCCAGGTCGTGCATGGTCCAGACGAAACTGGCCATCAGACCGGCTGCCGACGGGCTGGGCAGGCCGATGAACCAGCGCTTGTCGACGTGGCCCACCTGGCTGTTGAAGCGCGCCAGACGCAGTGCGGCGCAGGCGGCATACAGAAAGGCGCCGAGCCAGCCGATCCTGCCGAGGGTCACGCTGTCCATCTTCATCGACGCCAGCGCCCAGTGGTACATCACCAGCGACGGTGCCATGCCGAAGCTGATCAGATCCGACAGCGAGTCGTACTGCACGCCGAACTCGCTCTGGGTGTTGGTCATCCTGGCGACCCTGCCGTCGAGACCATCGAGCACCGCAGCGATGAAGATCGCCACGCAGGCGGCTTCGAATCGCCCCTGCGATGCGGCGATGATCGCGAAAAACCCGGAAAAAAGCGCCGCGGTGGTGAACAGGTTCGGCAGCAGGTAAATGCCACGGTTGCGCCGGGGCGCGATAGGCGGTTCATGTGTGCTCATGCCCGCAGTGTAACGGCAGCGCCGCATCGGACATAACGCGCACTGGGTCACAGCTCCGATCGCATTCCACGACCTGTGGGCGGCGACCGGCAATGACCCTCAGTCGACCTCCTAGCGGCCGGGCGCTTGCGCCTGCCGCGTTGGGGTGCTGCAATCCCCACATCGCGGCACCCCCGCCGGCCGTTCTGCAGGTATCGCCATGACTCGTGCACGCCTCATCGCCCCGCTCACCGCCCTGGTCGCCACGCTCGCGATGAGCGCCGCCCCGACGGTCTTCGCCGGCGAGGTCTATCAGTGGAAGGACGCCAACGGCGTCACCCATTACTCGCAGACGCCGCCGCCGCAGGGCAAATTCGCGGCGCGCTCGATCTACCACCGCGAACAGGCGGCGGAAGACCAGCCGGCCACAGAGCCCGCATCCACCGAATCCAAGCAGTGCCTCACCGCGCGCGGCAACATCGAACTGTTGCAGAGCGGCGCCAAGCTGCAGCTGGACAGCGACGGCGACGGCAAGGCCGACAAGGATCTCGACGACAGCGCCCGTGCCGAACAGCTGCGGATCGCACAGACCGTGGCCCGCGTGAACTGCAGCCCCAGCACCGCCAAGGCGCCCTGACCGGCGCTCCAGCGACGCCGGCACGCCGCTTTCCGGCCGATATTCGGATGGTTTGAGCCGGATCCGGCCGACATCGGGCAAAATGTGGGGTTCGACCCCTCCTTGTCCGAGTTCCGCCTCATGCGCCTGTCGCAGTTCCACCTCCGTACCGAAAAGGAAACGCCCGCCGATGCCGAGATCATCAGCCATCAGCTGATGCTCCGCGCGGGCATGCTCCGCAAGCTCGCGGCCGGCCTCTACACCTGGAGCCCGCTGGGCCTGCGCGTGCTGCGCAGGGTCGAAGGCATCGTGCGCGAGGAAATGAACCGCGCAGGCGCGATCGAACTGCAGATGCCGACGATCCAGCCGCGCGAGCTGTGGGAAGAAACCGGGCGCTGGGAGAAATTCGGCGGCCAACTGCTGAAGATCAAGGACCGCAAGGAGGCCGAATACTGCTACGGCCCCACCGCCGAGGAAGTGATCACCGATTTCGCGCGCCAGGAAATCAACAGCTACAAACAGCTGCCGGTGAACTTCTACAACATCCAGACCAAATTCCGCGACGAGATCCGCCCGCGTTTCGGCGTGATGCGCGCGCGCGAGTTCCTGATGAAGGACGCGTATTCGTTCCACATCAGCGATGAGGATCTGTCGCGCGAATACCGCAACATGTACGACACCTACTCGCGCATCTTCACCCGTCTGGGATTGAAGTTCCGTGCGGTGTTCGCCGACACCGGCGCGATCGGCGGCAGCGCGTCTCACGAATTCCACGTGCTGGCCGATTCCGGCGAAGACGCGATCGCGTTCTCCGACGGTTCCGATTATGCGGCCAACGTCGAACTGGCCGAAGCCGTGTCGCCGGGCGAGCGCGCGGCGGCAGGCGAAACGATGCGCAAGGTCGAAACGCCCACGCAGAAGACCTGCGAGGACGTGGCGGCGCTGCTGGGTTTCGCACTGCAGCGTACGGTGAAATCGGTCGCACTGATGGGCTTCGACGCAGAAGGCGCGCCGCAGTTCGTGCTCGCGCTGGTGCGCGGCGATCACAACGTCAATGAGATCAAACTTTCGAAGCTGCCCGGCCTCGCCGATTATCGCCTCGCCACCGAAACGGAAATCCTCGACTATCTGGGCAGCGAACCCGGCTTCCTCGGCCCGGTGAAACCGGCGAAGACGATTATCATCGTCGCCGACCGCAGCGTCGCCGCGATGCACGATTTCGTGGTCGGCGCGAACGAATCCGGCTATCACATCGCCGGCGTGAACTGGGGCCGCGATCTGCCGGAACCCGATCTGGTCGCCGACATCCGCAACGTGCTGGCCGGCGATCCCTCGCCCTGCGGCACGGGCACGCTGGGCATCGCGCGCGGCATCGAAGTGGGCCATGTGTTCGCGCTGGGCCGCAAGTATTCCGAAGCGATGAAGTGCAGCGTCCTCGACGCCAACGGCAAGGCCGCGACGCCGACCATGGGCTGCTACGGCATCGGCGTGAGCCGGATCGTGGCGGCGGCTATCGAACAGAACCACGACGCCGCCGGCATCGTCTGGCCCGAGGCCATGGCGCCGTGGCAAGTCGCGGTGTGCATCATCAATCCGAAGAACGACGCGAACGTGGTCGCCGCCGCGCAGGCGCTGTACGACGAACTGAACGCCGCCGGCGTGGAAGCGGTGCTGGACGATCGCGGCCTGCGCCCCGGCCCGATGTTCGCCGACATCGAACTCATCGGTATTCCGCATCGCGTCGTGGTCTCCGAGCGCGGCCTCGCCGCCGGTACGTTCGAATATCGCGCGCGCCGCGCGAGCGAAGCCGAGTCGCTGGATCGGGACGCTTTGATGCAGCGTCTGGCGCCCCAGCGTGGATAAATAGCGCGCCGGTCGCGAATATCGATAGCAGAACAGAACCGCCCCGACCCGCCCGCGGCGATTCTGTTTGTGACGGCCTTGATTTTCTCTGGCCGACATATTCGATTATCATCGACGGTTCTGTACATTTGCGCAGAGCCTTATCCCACCGCAATTCGGAGCCCCTATGGCACACGATCTGAAAGGTTTTACAAAGAAGGAACTCGACAGCTTGATCACCCAGGCCAGGAAGCAGCAGACCGCGCTCAAGAAGCGAAAACCCGTTGTCGGGGTGCGCAAGAAACTGATCGCACTGGCCAAAGCCGATGGTTACAGTATCGCCGAACTCTTCGGCGGCAAGGCTGCTGCGAAGAAAGCCGCTCCCGCCAAGAAAGCCACCAAGAAAGCGACCAAGAAGGCCGCAAAAGCGGCGAAGGCCGCGAAACCGCGCAAGCCCGGCAAGAAAGTGGCGCCGAAATACCGCAATCCGGCGAACGCCAAGGAATTGTGGAGCGGTCGCGGCAAGCAGCCGCGCTGGCTGGCCGAGCTGGTGAGCAAAGGCAAGAAGGTCGAAGAGTTCCTGATCAAGAAATAAGCGCAGGCGGTTTTCGAAACGACGACGCCGGCTTTCGCCGGCGTTTTCGATGGTGCGTCGCGCTGATGCTCCGTGACGCGCGGCTGACGACGCGCGGCTCCCGTAGAGCGGCCTTCAGGCCGCTGTTTTTCCATGCAAAGAAGCAGCGGCCTGAAGGCCGCTCTACAAGGCCGCTCTACAAGGCCGCTCTACAAAATGTTTGGTTCAGAGGTTCCGGCGCGTCGGAATCAGGATATTGCCGAACAGCAGGCCTGCGACCAGCGCCAGCAATACGTTCAGCGCCGCGACCATCGCCGCCTGTCCCGCTTCCATATTCTGCTGCTGCACCAGCGCGAGCAGACCGCGCAGGCTCGCGCTGCCGGGCACCAGCATGATGATGCCGGGAAGACGCACCAGCGCGCCCGGGCGGTTGAACCAGCGCGCATACCCGTTGCCCAGCGCGGTCATCGCCAACGCGGCGACGAAAATGCCGACGGTGCTGTCCCACTCGCCGCCGACGAACCGCGAAATCAGATATCCGGTCGCGGCCGACAGCATCACCAGCGGATAATCGCGGCGACCGGTGCGGAACAGCACGGCGAACGCATAGGTCCCCAGCAACAGCGCCAGGCCTTCGACCCAGTCCGGCTGCGGGCGCAGCGCGCGGATCTGCGGTTGGATCCCCACCATCTCGGCGGCGGTCAGCGCCACCATCATGCCGATGGCCAGCTTGAGGATGGTGCTCATCGCACCGGCGAAGCGCGCGGTGCCGGAGACCAGATTCTGGTTGGTCAACTCGTTCACCGCGTTGGTCAACGTCATGCCCGGCATGAGCACGATCAGCGACGAGATGATCACCGTATTGAGATTCAGCGGGCCGATGAGGCTCGCGACCAGCACCGCGACCGCACCGGCGAACATCGCGGCGATCGCATCGCTGGCTTCCTTCAGCCGCGGCCTGTTTTTGGTGGCCCAGTCCAGCAGACCCAGCAACAGACCGGTGAAGCCGGCGGTGGCGATATCCAGCCACGGCAGCCGCCACAGGCCGGCGACGGCGGCCGCGCACAGACCGAAGGCGAAGATCGAAATGGCTTGGCCGCGCCAACCGGCGGCGCGGTCGAGCGCGCGCAGCGCGGCGTGTCCGGCTTCGAGGTCCAGCGCGCCGGACATCACCTCTTCGGCCACGCGATCCACTTCGCAGAGTTTGTAGAGATCGGTTTCGCCGGGCAGCAGACGCACCACGCGTACGGTGTCGCGCCGGCCGCCGACCTCGCCGAACGAGAGGATCATCCCGGTGGGATTGGACCACGCCCCGCATTCCATGCCGAGCTTCGCCGCCACTGCGGTGACCGAACCTTCGAGCCGGTGCGCGGTGGTGCCGTAGGCGTGGAGACGACTGGCCAGTTCGACGACGAAATCGGCGCGCGCCGTGTGATCGTGGCGCTGCAGGGCGGCGTTCATGGTGTGCAACCGGATGCAGGCGACAGCAGCGGGCCGATGGCTGTGTTCATGGTGGAGACGGGCACCGGCGGACAGCGGAATGCAAGGGCGGCATGTTACCCGATCGTGCCGCTCGGCCCTGCGCCTGGCGCTTCGATGCGGGACAGCAACGCCGCGACGAACCGATCCGCCGCACCCTGCGCCCGATCGAAGAACAGCGACGGCTCCGCAAGCTCCAATTCCAGCAGGCAGGACTGGCCCGCAGCATCGCGGATCAGGTCGACGCGCGCATACAGCGGCATGCCGCCGATCCGCGTGCGCGCCGCCACCAGCACCGCTTCGCCGAGGCGTAATTCATCGGCATCCGGTTCGCGCGCGGCGATGGACTCGGGCACCTGGGCGTGGTCCAGACCGGCCTCGTTCAATTTCAGCAGCGCGACCTTGCGGATGGCGTGACTGAAATGGCCGTCGAAATACAGCAGCGCGGTTTCGCCGTGCACATCGACCGCGTCCAGATACGGCTGCAGCATCGCGCTGCGGCCGGCGTCGAGCAGTCGGCCGATGTGATTTGCAGCGGCGAATTCCTGCGCACGGGCATATCGCTGGGTATCGGCCGAGCCGGCGCTCACGGTCGGCTTCACCACGAATTCGACGACGTCGGCGAACTCGGCCAGGAATGCCTGCAGCGCCGGCAGCGGCTCGGCGTCGGGTTCGACGAAACGGGTCGGCACCACCGCCACGCCCTGCGCAGCCAGATCGGCCAGATAATGCTTGTCGGTATTCCAGCGCAGCACCGGCAGCGGATTGAGCAGGGTACAGACGCGATCAACGCGCTCGCACCAGCGCATGAATTCCGGCAGCCGCGTGTGGTAATCCCATGGCGAACGCACCACCACCGCGTCGTAACGCGGCCAGGAGACGGTGAAGTCGTCCCAGGCGCGGACCTCGGCGGTCAATCCGGCGCGGGCGCAGGCCGCGAGCAGCGGCGGCATGTCTTCATCGAGCGCGGCGGACACGATGGCGGTGACGAATGCGATACGGGTCATGGCCTCAAGTCTAGCCGGCTGCGCACCGGGCAACATGCCCCAAAGTACGGTGTGCCGCGACCCGATGCAGCCGGTAAACTTGCCCGCTCCACGGACCTCACCCGCGCGGCTTCGACCGTACGGACCCCCACGTTCTGCCAGGAGTTTCCGCATGCAATGCACGGTGTCGGCATGAGCAATCACAAGATCTTTCCGAACGCGGCCGAAGCGCTGCGCGGCCTCGTCGCGGACGACCAGACCCTCGCGGTCGGCGGCTTCGGCCTCTGCGGCATTCCCGAAGCGCTGATCGCCGCGCTGCGCGATTCCGGCGTCAAGGGCCTGACCGCGATCTCCAACAACGCCGGCGTCGACGGTTTCGGCCTGGGCATGCTGCTGGGCACGCGCCAGATCAGGAAGATGATTTCGTCCTACGTCGGCGAGAACAAGGAATTCGAGCGCCAGTATCTGTCCGGCGAACTGGAACTCGAATTCAATCCGCAGGGCACGCTGGCCGAGCGCCTGCGCGCCGGTGGCGCCGGCATTCCGGCGTTCTTCGTGCGCACCGGCTACGGCACCATCGTGGCCGAGGGCAAGGAAACCCGGCAGTTTCCCGATGGCCACTGGTACGTGATGGAAACCGCGCTGAAGGCCGATGTGTCGCTCATCAAGGCGTGGAAAGCTGACAAGGCCGGCAATCTGGTGTTCCGCAAGACCGCGCGCAACTTCAACCCGGCCTGCGCGATGGCCGGCAAGGTCTGCGTGGCCGAAGTGGAGCAACTGGTGGAGATCGGCGAGATCGATCCCGATCACGTCCATCTGCCCGGCATCTATGTCGACCGCATCGTGGTCAATCCCACGCCCGAGAAACGCATCGAACAGCGCACCGTGCGCCAGGGAGACAAGTAATGGCCTGGACCCGCGACGAAATGGCGCAGCGCGCCGCACAGGAACTCAGCGACGGCGCCTACGTGAACCTGGGCATCGGCCTGCCGACCCTGGTCGCCAACTTCATCCCCGAAGGCATGGACGTGTGGCTGCAGAGCGAGAACGGCCTGCTGGGCATCGGCCCGTTCCCGACCGACGACGAAGTGGACGCCGATCTGATCAACGCCGGCAAGCAGACCGTCACCGCGCGCCCCGGCGCCAGCTACTTCGGCAGCCACGATTCCTTCGCGATGATCCGCGGCGGCCACATCGATCTGGCGATCCTCGGCGCGATGCAGGTCACCCACAGGGGCGACCTCGCCAACTGGATGGTGCCCGGCAAGATGGTCAAGGGCATGGGCGGCGCGATGGATCTGGTGGCCGGCGTGCGCCGGGTGGTGGTGGTGATGGAGCACACCGCCAAGAACGGCGAGCACAAGATCCTGCCGGAATGCACGCTGCCGCTGACCGGCGTGGGCGTGGTCGACCGGATCATCACCGACCTTGCGGTCATGGATGTTACGCCCGACGGTCTGAAGCTGATCGAAGCCGCGCCCGGCGTGAGCCACGACGAACTGCGCGAGAAGACCGGAGTGCCGTTGCTGGGTTGATCGCTTCGGCGCGACCCGCGGCAATACCGGCCGGCCGAAGTCTGTTTACGGTCCGTAGAGCGGCCTTCAGGCCGCTGAAACCTTCACCGCGACCAATCAGCGGCCTGAAGGCCGCTCTACGGAAACAGAATCGACCCCGCAGATTCAGCGTCCCGGCACGCGGCAGCAGCGCCGCGCCGCAGTGAGGACCGCGCTGGTGCTGCCGTTGTTGCGCGCGCCGCAGATGCCGCCGCCGCGCAGGCTGGAGAACACGATCGGCATGAACCATGAGCCGGATTCGCAGTCGAGCTGAGTGGCGGTGTAGCCCGCAGCACAGGCCGGCGCAGTGACTTGGCCGGTCGCCCCCGCGCCGATCGTCGACGTGGCCAGCGCAGTATCGACGCAGGCCAGCGCAGTGGCGCGCGGCGGCGCGAAATAACCGACGATGTCGACCACGAAGTCGGACTGGGCGAAGGTGAAGATCGAAAAATCGAGATTCAGCGCCGGATTCGGGACCTTGGCGATGATCGCGCCGTTGACGATGGCGCCGGTGGCGTAGTTTAGGCTCGCGGTATCCGGACGCGCTGCCGTATGCGGGAAGACCGTGGCATAACCGGCCTGGTCAGGCACCACGACGGTGACGTTCAGCACTACGGCGCTGGGAATCTCGGCCTGCATGCCGCAGTTGCCGGCGCTGCCGCCCTGGCCCGCGTAACTGCTGCTTCCCGCCGCCTTGAAACTGCGGGTCTGACCAGCGGCAATCGCGCCCCCGGCATTGCGCGTGTCCACGATCCGGCAGGGCTGGATCGGCGTATAGACCAGATCCTCGCCCACCGCGCCGAGCGCCTTGCCGATCGCCGGAATCTGCCGCACCGGTGTGCCCGGCGCGGCAGCGGCGAGTCCGTCGATGATGCGATCGTCGCCGACGCGGTGACCGGCGCCGCCCAGCGCCGCCAGCGCGCCCTCGAAGGTGTCGCGGCGCAGGGCCTCGCGGAGGTTGTCGGCATCGCCGCGGGCGAAGGTCGGCACCATGCGGCCGCTCCAGACGCGAACGTCCACGCCGTACACACGCTCGGCATATCCGCCCCACTTCAACACGAAGCGCCGGATCAGCGCACCGCGCTCGGCGGGCGTGGCGGGACCGGCCTCGACCACCGCGGCCTCGGGCATGGCGCGGAGCGGAGTTGCGGCCGTCGCGGCGGGCAGCAACGACGCCGCAGCGAGGAAGACAGCGACCAGCGCGGCAGCCCACGCGCGACGCGGGATCGACATCGCGGACATACGCACAAGCGAGGCAGGCACGAAAGAGGCAAGTCTGAAGGAGAAAGACATGGGGGGACTCTTCCTTGAAAAAGTGATGGACCGCCGGAAACGCAGCACCCGGCCCGATGCAAGAGAAGGCATCCCGCCGAGACCGCGCCCGGGCGATGCGTCGCGTGTTGCGAGCATCCCTTACAATGCAGGCATGCTGCCAGAGACGACGCCCCTCGCCAACCAATTGCTGATCGCGCTGCCGTCGTTGGCCGACCCCAACTTCTCGCGCGCTGTCGCCCTGATCTGTCAGCACGACAGCGAAGGCGCGATGGGCCTGGTCATCAATCGCCCGTCCGAATACACGCTCGGCGAAGTGCTGGAACAGATGGGCATCCACAGCGAAGACGTCGCCCTGTGCGAACGCCGCGTACTGGCCGGCGGCCCGGTGCATCCCGAACGCGGCTTCGTGTTGCACGACGGCGACCGGCGCTGGGATTCGACCCTCGAAATCGTCGACGGTCTGTACGTCACCACCTCGCGCGACGTGCTGGAAGCGCTGGCTGCGGGCGATGGCCCGTCGCATTCCACCGTCGTGCTGGGCTGCGCCGGCTGGGGCGCGGGCCAGCTGGAACAGGAACTGTCCGAAACCACCTGGCTCACCGCCGACAGCGACCCGGACCTGCTGTTCTCGCTGCCGCTGGAAGCCCGCTGGCAGGCCGCCGCCGGCCGCATCGGCGTGGACCTGGCGCGAGTGACGGACTACAGCGGCCACGCATGAGCGGCAGCTTGCTCACCGGAAGCCTGCCCACCGGCGGCATCGTGCTGGGCTTCGATGTCGGCGCACGGCGGATCGGGGTTGCAGTCGACAGCGGCTTCGGTCTGGGCGCCCGCGCACTGGCGGTGGTCGACGTGCACGACGACCAGATCGACTGGAAAGCCATCGAGAAACTGCAGCGCGAATGGCGCCCGACCGGCTTCGTCGTCGGCGATCCGATGACGCTCGACGGCGGCGACCAGCCGATCCGGGTCCGCGCCCGCGCGTTCGCGCAGGCTCTGCGCGTGAAGTTCGCGGTGCCGGTGGCGATGATCGACGAACGCAACAGCTCGCAGGAGGCGGCGCAGCGCTTCGCCGCGGACCGCGCCGACGGCAAGCGCAAGCGCCGCGACGCCGAACTGCTGGATGCGGTGGCGGCAGCGGTGATCCTGGAACGCTGGCTGGCCGCGCCGCAGGATGCGGTGATGATCGATGAGCGCCCAGACGCGCACCTCGACGAACGCCTCTCCGAGTGAACCCGATGTCGACACCTTCCCAATTCGGCGCAGACGGTCGCCTGCGCCATCTGCTGACGCTCGACGGCCTGCCGCGCGACGCGCTGGTCGCTCTGCTCGACCGCGCGCAGCATTTCGCGGACGGACACGACGCCCGTGACGCGCTCGCCGGCAGCGCGATCTGCACGCTGTTCTTCGAACCTTCCACGCGCACGCGCCTGAGTTTCCAGCGCGCGGCGCAGCGCCTCGGCGCCGATGTGCTGAGCTTCGATGCCGCCACCTCGTCCACCACCAAGGGCGAAACCGCGCGCGACACACTGAAGAACATCGAAGCGATGGACGTGCGCGGCTTCGTGATCCGCCACAGGCAGGACGGCGCGGTGGCCGCGCTCGCCGCCGCCGCGGAGCCCGGCACCGCGCTGATCAACGCCGGCGACGGCCGCAGCGCGCATCCCACCCAGGGCCTGCTGGACATGCTGACCCTGCGCCAGGCCAAGGGACGCGATTTCTCGACGCTGAAGGTCGCGATCATCGGCGACATCAAACACTCGCGGGTGGCGCGCTCGGACCTGCATGCGTTGCGCACGCTGGGCGCCGGAGAATCATCATCGATCGAAATCCGCGTCTGTGCGCCCGAATCGCTGCTGCCCGACGACGAAACCCTGCACGGCTGCCACGTCACCCGCGATTTCGACGAAGCCCTGATCGGCGCCGACGTGGTGATGATGCTGCGCCTGCAGCGCGAACGCATGGATGAAGGTCTGGTGTCCTCGCTGGAGGATTATCACCATGATTACGGCCTGACCGCAGCGCGCCTCAAACGCGCCGCACCCGATGTGGTGGTGATGCATCCCGGCCCGATGAACCGCGGCGTGGAAATCGACGATGCCGTCGCCGATGGTCCGCGCTCGCTGATCCTCAAACAGGTCGCGAATGGAGTGGCTGTGCGGATGGCGGTGCTGGAGACTCTGCTCGCCCGAACGAATCGCCCGTAGGCTGGGCTGCAAAGCCCAGCCCGATTTCCCGCACCTTCGGACGCATGCCGGGCTTCGCGTTGCGCAGGTCAGCCTACGAAGATAGCCCAAGCGAATCGCCCGTAGGCTGGGCTGCAAAGCCCAGCCCGATTTCCTGCACCCTTCGGACGAATGCTGGGCTTCGCGTTGCTCAGCCCAGCCTACGGATGATGTGGCTCAACCCGGCGTGCTTTGCAGCCGAGCGCGTTCCGATACCACCCCGCGCCGCGCCGCCGGCCTGCTCGGCAACGAATGCCGCAGGATCCGCCAGATCACCTGTCCGAACTGTTTCGGCAGCGAGCCGGTGTTGTAGTGCTGGCCGTAGCGCGCGCAGATGTCGCGCACGTCGACCGCCATCGTCGCGTAGCGGTTGGCGGGCAGGTCGGGATAGAAATGATGTTCGATCTGGTGGCTGAGATTGCCCGAGAGCAGATTCATCAGCTTGCCGCCGGTGAGATTGGAGGAGCCGCGCAGCTGGCGCAGGTACCACTGGCCGCGCGATTCGCCGACCACCGATTCCTTGGAGAACGTTTCCGCATCCGCGGTGAAATGGCCGCAGAAGATGATGGTATAGGTCCACAGGTTGCGGAGGATGTTGGCGACGACGTTGCCCAGCAGCACCGGCAGGAAGAACGGGCCGGCCAGCAGCGGGTACAGCACGTAATCGCGCAACACCTGGCGGCCCATCTTGCGTCCGACCGGGCGGAAGGCTTCGCGCAGTTTCGCGGTGCTCATCTTGCCGGCGAACCAGCGGCCCAGGCGCAGCTCCTGGATCGCCACGCCCCACTCGAACAGCAGCGCGAAGACCACCGCGATCAGCGGCTGCGCGAGATAGAACGGCCTCCAGCGCTGCTCCGGAAACACCCGCAGCAGACCGTAGCCGATGTCGTCGTCCATGCCGCGGACATTGGTCCACGTGTGATGGCGATAGTTGTGGGTCTTGCGCCAGTTGTCGCCGGTGCCGGCGATATCCCATTCGTAGGTCTTGCCGTCCAGATGCGGGTCGCGCATCCAGTCGTACTGGCCGTGCATGACGTTGTGGCCCAGCTCCATGTTTTCGAGGATCTTCGACAAGCCCAGCAGTAATGTGCCTACGATCAGCGCCGACAGCGGCGCGATGTGCGTGAAGTCTCCGAGCAGACCGCCGCCGACCGCGCCGCCCCACAGCAGCAGGCGCCCCGCGAAACCGGTCCAGCGCACGCCCGCAACCACCGCGCGGATGTAATCGGCATCGCGCTGGCCCAGCGTCACAGCAGTGCGCGCACGCACGGCGTCGAGTTCATGGCCGAAGCGTTCGAGCTCGTCGGGCGTCAGTGCGCGATTGGCGGCATGTGCGGTCATGGTCGGGTCACAGGTCCAGGATGAGATCGCTGCCGGCGCTGTTCACGCACAGGCGCAGGGCGGATACCGGCTCGTGTTCAATGTCGCCGGTGTGCAGATGTCGGGTGCTGCCGGCGCGTTTGCCGCAGGCGCAGGTGTTGCAGATGCCCATGCGGCAGCCGGAAGCGGGCTTCAGGCCGGCCTCTTCCAGCGCGGTGAGCAAGGACGTGCCGCGCGGTATGTCGAGCGTGCGCCCGCTGTTCGACAGCGTGATCCGCACGTGGCGCGGTGCGTCGGCATAGTCGTCGAACACCACCCGCGGCGGCGGCGTGAAGGCTTCGGAGCGGAACGCCACAGCGCGATCGGCGGCCAGCGCGCGCGCCGCGGCGACGAAACCATCCGGGCCGCAGGCGAACACGCGGCGCTGGTGCAGATCCGGCGCGAGCATCGACAGCGACTGCGCATCGATGCGGCCGCGATGGAGATCGCCGGCTTCGGCGTCGATCGCGGCGGCATCGCGCGTCAGCACGAAATCGACGCGGAAGTTCGGCTGCCGTGCGGCCAGTGCGCGCAGTTCTTCGACGAAACACAGTTCGTCGCGGGTCCGCGCCCAGTAGATCAGGGCCAGCGGCACCGGCATGCCCAGCGCGGCCTGCGCGCGGACCATCGCCATCAACGGGGTGATGCCGCTACCGGCGGCGAGGAACAGCCAGGCGCCTTCAGGCGTTGCCGGCAGGGTCATCTCACCGTATGCCGCGTCCAGCGTGAGCACCTCGCCGATCCTGGCGGTGTGGCACAGGTGCTGGCTGAGCTTGCCGCCGGGCATCGCCTTGACCGTAACCGCGATGCGACCGTCGGCGCGCGGGGCGTCGCTGAGGCTGTAGCTGCGGGTGATGCGGGTGCCGTCGATCTCGGCGCCGATGTTCAGATGCTGGCCGGGCTGGAAGCCGCGCCAGTGACGGTTCGGCTGCAACAACAGGGTGAAGGAATCCGTGGATTCGGCCCGGCGGGACACGATCCGCGCCAGCGGGCGCTCCCACGACCAGTCCGGCCGCAACCGGGACACCCAGAAATCGAAGGCGTAAGGCGCCAGCAGGGTCCGCGCGATGCGCTGCAATAAAGGCCGCTTGATCAGACGACGGCCGTGAAGACGACCGGGCGCGTGGGTCGGGGCGGGGGCGGGACTGGCGGCAGCGTTCATGGCCTGCACTATACAGACGAGAATACATTTGTCTATACATGTGTATATTTTGTGACAGGGCTATGATGCCGGTCACTCAGCCCTTCCCTGCCGCGACCGTGACCGAACAGCTTTCCGCCGACAGCGCCGACCTCCACGCCGGGCGCAAGACCGCGATCTCGCGGGACGACCTGCTTGCGGCGGCGCTGCGCCTGATCGGGCCGCACCGCAGCGTGTCCAGCCTGAGCCTGCGCGAAGTGGCGCGCGAGGCCGGCATCGCCCCCAACAGCTTCTATCGCCAGTTCCGCGACATGGACGAACTGGCGGTGGCGCTGATCGACCTGGCCGGGCGCTCGCTGCGCAAGATCGTCGGCGCCGCGCGCCATCGCGCCGAGACCCAGCGCGGGATCGTCCGCGGCTCGGTCGAGACCTTCATGCAGCAGGTGCGCGCCGACGACAAACTGCTGCACGTGCTGCTGCGCGAAGGCACCGTGGGTTCGGATGCGTTCAAACAGGCGGTCGACCGCGAGCTCACGTTCTTCGAGGACGAATTGCGCACCGATCTGGTGCGGCTGGCGGCGGCGGAAGGCGCGGTGATGCACGAACCCGCGCTGGTGTCGAAAGCGATCACCCGACTGGTGTTCGCGATGGGCGCGATGGCAATGGATCTGCCGCCGGAACGCGACCGCGAGCTGATCGATCAGCTCGGCACGATGGTGACGATGATCATTTCCGGCGCGCGGGTAATGGCATTGAAGTCGCCGCAACAGGAACGCTGAGCGGCTGCTGGAATCTGCCGATCAAGTCCTGTAGAGCGGCCTTCAGGCCGGCCCAGGCAGAACTCGGCCGGCGACGACATCAGGGCCGTGCCATCGGCCGACGAAAACGAAATGGTTGCGTATCGGAAGCAGCGGCCTGAAGGCCGCTCTACGGATATTCAATTCGCTTTTTTTGCGGTTGCCGTTGCAAGAACGCCGAGAAGTTGCACCGGCTCAAAAGGATCACTTCCGCCGCTGCGCGAACAGCCACGGCCAAAGCTCGGGCGTCTGCGAATACGCGGGATCCCAGCTGTTGTGGTTCGCGTCCGGGAATTCGATGTAACGCACGTCGGCGCCGATCGCCTTCAACGCAGCTGCGACCTGACGCGATTCGCGCGGCGGCACCACGTCGTCCTTCGCGCCGTGAAAGATCCACACCGGCAGATGCTTCAGACGCTGCGCCAGCGCGGCCGGCGGATCGGCTTCGCCCTGCAGCGGGGTGACGACCAGATTGCGTTCCGCACGCGGCGCGGTCAGTGCGCCGCAGACCGGCGCCAGCGCCGCGAAACGCTGCGGCTACATCAGCGCGAGTTCCCAGGTGCCGTAGCCGCCCATCGACAGCCCGGTGAGATAGCTGCGGTTGCGGTCGCCGTTGAACTCTTCCGTCGCGGCGTCGAGCGCGGCGAACGCGATTTCCGCGGCGACTCCGTTCCAGTCGCGGCCATGGGGCGCCTGCGGAAACACCGCGATGGCCGGGAAGGTATCGGCATGCGTACGGATGTACGGGCCCAGCCCCACCCGCGTCGGCTTGTCACCATCGTTGCCGCGTTCGCCTGTGCCGTGCAGGAAGAGAATGGTCGGCGCCCTGGCGCTGCCGCGCGCGCTGCGCGCCGGCACGAACACCTGGTAGCGATACGCAGCGCCGTCGACGGTCACGCTGCGCTCGACGAATGCGCCGGCTGCGGATTCGTTCGACATCGTAGAACACCCGGCGAGCGTTGCAGCCATCGTCGCGACAGCTGCGAACGCAACGGCGCGGATCAGCGCACGAACACCCGGTAATCCCATGGCTTCAGCTCCATCACGGTCGATGCATCGAGTGTCGCGGATTTCCCGCTGAAATGCTCGATGTAACGGTCGTGGAACAGGGTCTGCTCGAAGCGCACCGTCTGCGGCTGGGCGGAGAGATTGAAGACAGCGAAGACCTTGCCGTTGGCGTCTTGACGGACGAAGCTCAGCACTTGCGCGAGCTTGTCATTGGGGACGTGCACCATCATCGCGCCCCATTCGCCGTTCCACAGCGCGGTCGTTTTTTTCCGCAGTTGAATGAGGTTTGCATACAGCGCGCCGTTGGGATGTTCGCGCCACGCGATCGGGTCTTTCTCGAAGAACTTCAGCCGGCGCGGATTGCCCGCCTCCTGGCCGTTGTAGATCAACGGCATGCCCTCGCCCACGAACGACAGCACCATCGCCGCGGGCAGCGCGTCGCCGAACAGTTCGAACTCCGTGCCTTCCCACGAATTCTTGTCGTGATTGCTGACGAACGTCATGCGCATCGCGCCGCGGGGGAAAAACGCCTCGTTCCACGAATAATAGGTGTAGAGCTTGTTCACGTCGGCCGTGCCGGCAGCGATGGCCTGCATCGCGGCTTCCCAACTCCAGGCATAGGTCGCATCGAAAGCTTCGGCATGCAGATCGCGCGATTCCCACTCGGCCAAAAGAAAGACAGGTTTGATCGCGTCCAGTTCCTTGCGCAGGTTGTTCCAGAAATCCACCGGCACGAAACCCGCGACGTCGCAGCGATAGCCGTCGATGCCGACCTCGCGCACCCAGTAGGCCATCGCTTCGGTCATGTACTTGCGCAGGCCGGGCTGGTCGTAATCGAGATTGATGATGTCCGACCAGTCCCACCACGGCGTCGGCCGGAACTCGCCCTTCCAGTCGCGCTGGTACCACTCCGGATGCTGCGCGACCAGCGGATTGTCCCAGGCGGTGTGGTTCGCGATCCAGTCGAGAATCACGTACATGCCCTGCGCATGCGCGGCGTCGACGAAATGCTTGAGATCGTCGAGCGTGCCGAACTCGGGATTCACGCCGTAATAGTCGCGCACCGAATACGGGCTGCCGAGCGTGCCCTTGCGATTCTTCTCGCCGATCGGATGCACCGGCATCAGCCACAGGATGTCGACGCCCAGCTTCTTCAGCCGCGGCAATTCGCGTTCGGCGGCGCGGAACGTGCCTTCGGGCGTGAACTGCCGGGTATTGATCTGGTACAACACCGCATCCTTCGACCACTCCGGATGTTTCAGGGTGATGTAGGGCTTCGGCCGGTAGCGTTCGTCCACGGAAGAGTTCATCGGATCTCCTGCCGCTGCGGCCTGGGTCGAAACGGCGAAAGCGGAAGCGGCGAGGCCGAGGGCCATCGCGAACAGGGCGGGCATGCGCATGACAGGCTCCAGAGTCGTCCGCCGGGTGTACGCCCGCAGGCAACGGCGGTCAACCGGAAAACGATTGCACCTACGGATTGCACGCTACGGAAAGCGGCAGCTGCGTCGGCCACATTCGATGCGATGCAGGGCGGCTGCGCGCGCCGCCGGATCCATCGTCGATCCAGCACCGGCACCGCGGATCCAGACATGGTCCGGTATGCTTGCCGGACATCCCGCCGCATCGAGGAAAGCACCATGCGTCAGAGCCGCCTGCTGATCGTCAGCGCATCCCTGGCACTCCTGTTGGCCGCGTGTCAGAAGGAGCCTGCGGCAGCGACAGACGCGCCAACCAACGAGCCGGCACCAGCCGCGTCCCCGGCCGAGCCTGCGACAGCGCCCACCGCCGATGCCGTCGAAGCGCCGCCCGCCGTCGCGGATACCGGTTTCAGCGTGGACAAAGTCGCGATCTCGACGGGGGCGCTGCCGCCGTTTCCGTTCTTCGAGATTCCCGATGGTCTGGTCGCGAAGGTCAAGGACGGCAAGCACACGGTCGACTTCGGGCGTCATTTCTTTCTTGCCGGGAAGAAGATGATTCCGGTCGAAGGCCGGCTGTACCACAACAGCATGAGCCTGATCTCGCAGGACAAGAGCCGCGAGTACACGCCTCTGGAATTTCATCGCAACTACGAGAACGCGATTCAGGCCCTGGGCGGCGCGAAGATTAGCGAAACGCAGTTCACCCGCCCCATCGTCGATGAAGTCGGCGGCCTGCGCGAAGTCAACAAATTCTGGCGCAGCGCGCCGCCCACCAGCGGCTACGAGCACTACAGCTATCTGATCCGCTCCGCCGACAAGGAATATTGGATCCACGTCGGCACATCGGCCGCAGGCAAGATCGGACACGTCGTCGTTCTCGAGAAGAAAGCGATGACCCAGTCGCTCGGCTTTCTCGATGCCGCCGCGATGAAGACCGCGCTGGATGCCGATGGTCGCGTCGCGCTGTACATCAACTTCGATACCGACAAGTCGACGCTGCGGCCCGACAGTCAGGCCGCGATCGCCGAAATCAGGACGCTGCTGGATTCGAACGCGGATCTGAAGGTGTCGATCGAAGGCCATACCGACAACACCGGCAGCGCGGATCGCAATCGCCAGCTCTCCAGCGAACGGGCGCGCAGCGTGCTCGACGCGCTGGTCGGCCTGGGCATCACGCCTTCGCGGCTCAGCGCCAAGGGCTTCGGCCCGGACAAGCCGCTGGCCGACAATGCCGATGAAGCGGGTCGCGCGAAGAACCGCCGGGTCGAACTGGTCAAGCTCTGAGCCGGGTCGCTACGCCATCGAAAAAACGCCGCTTTCGCGGCGTTTTTTGTTGCGGGTCGTCATTGCGGAATGACGGAATGTCGTCACGAACGTATGTGAGAACCTGTTCGAAATCTCTCGAAAACCCGTAGAGCGGCCTTCAGGCCGCTGCTCCAGCGACCGCGTGAAGTCTCAGCGGCCTGAAGGCCGCTCTACGACGGGATGTTTTTGTGGTTGTCATCGCAAGAGCGCGGAGATTTTGAACAGGCTCTGAGGGATCGGCTGTTCGCAAGTGGATTGTTCGATAAGCAGGTCCCTCCGACCGCTGCGCGGTCGTTCGGGATGACATTATTCTGCGCGGGCGTTCGCGATCCCGGATTTTCGACGCCGACCGATCACTTCAACAGCACCAGCGTCGCCAGACCGAGGAAGCTCAGGAAACCGACCACATCGGTCACCGTGGTCAACACCACGCCGCCGGCCAGCGCGGGATCGACGTCCATCCGCTTCAACGCCAGCGGCACCAGTACGCCGGCCAGTGCAGCGGCGACGAGGTTGATGGCCATCGCGCCACCGATGACGAGCCCGAGTTTGTAGTCCTGGAACCACAGTGCGGCGACCACACCGACCACGATCGCCCAGACCACGCCGTTGAGCAGGCCCACCAGCACTTCCTTGCTCAGCAGCGCGCGCAGGTTGCCGTGCGCCACCTGGCCCAGCGCGAGGCCGCGCACCATCAGCGTCAGCGTCTGCGTGCCGGCGACGCCGCCCATGCTGGCGACGATGGGCATCAGCACCGCCAGCGCGACGATCTGCTCCAGCGTGGCCTCGAAGCGGCCGATCACCCACGACGCCAGGAACGCGGTCGCGAGATTGATGCCCAGCCAGATCGCACGGCGCTTGGCCGCGCGCGGCACCGGGCTGAACAGATCCTCGTCCTCGTCCAGACCCGCGGCGCCGAGCGCCTGATGCTCGGCCTGGTAGCGGATGATGTCGACCACGTCGTCGATGGTGATGCGGCCCAACAGCACGTTGTTGTCGTCGACGACGGGTGCGCTGATCCAGTCGTAGTCGGAGAACATCCGCGCCACTTCATCGGCGGATTCCTCCACGCCGATCGCCGGCTGTTCGTCGTCGACCAACTGGTTGACCGGCGTGCTGGCGTCGCAGGTGAGCAGCGACTGCAGCGCGATGCGGCCGAGATACTGATGCCGGCGGCTGACCACGTACAGGTGATCGGTGTGCTCCGGCAGCTCGCCGCGCAGGCGCAGGTAGCGCAGCACCACGTCCACGGTGGTGTCGGCGCGCACCGTGACCACGTCCGGATTCATCAGGCGGCCGGCGGTGTCCTCGTCGTAGGACAGCACCTGCTCCAGGCGCTCGCGGTTCTCGCGGTCCATCGACTTCAGGACTTCGTCGATCACCGTGTCCGGCAGATCCTCGACCAGATCCGCCAGATCGTCGATGTCGAGATCCTCGACCGCGGCGACCAGTTCGTCCTGGTCCATGTCCGCGATCAGGCTTTCGCGCACGTCCTCGCCGACGTGGACCAGCACCTCGCCGTCGTCTTCGGGATCGACCAGCCCCCATACCACCCCGCGTTTGCCGGGCGGCAGGGATTCGAGCAGATTGCCGATCTCGGCCGGCGAAAGCGTGTTGACCAAGCGCCGAACGGGGCCCAAGCGGCCGCTGTCGAGCGCGTCGGAGAGCAGACGCAGCTGACGCGCGGTCTTGTCGTGGCGGATGGTCTCGGCCATTCGATGCTCCCGGTGGCGGGTGCGCATCCCTCGAGGCTTCAACCACGACGGCGCGACAGGGTTATGTGTCCATGCGCGCATTATCGCCGGTCGTGGTGTGGATGGACACCCCTGCGGCCAAGGGACATCGTCTCCTCGAGCCTGCGCAAGTCGCCTGCGATCGCATGCGATGCGTGCGTGACGAAAGCCCGGCGGCGACGCTTGCGAGGCGCTCGCACCGTGGCAGACTGTCGCGGCAGGTCACGAGGGGGGCGTGACCGGCACGGGGCAGTGCAATGGTCGTTCGTTGCTTGTCCTGCTCCCCCGGGCATGATGAATCGGAGAAAGCAGCATGCTGTATCGCTGGGACGATTACAGCCTGGACCGCGAAGGCACCCTGCTGACGCGGCAAGGACAGCAGATCGACGTCTCACGAAAGGTTCTCGACTGCATCAGTCATCTAGTCCAACACCGCGAACGCGTGGTGGGTTACGACGAACTCATCCGCAAGGTGTGGGGACACAAAAACGTCACCAATCACCAATTGTCGCAAGTGATCCTCGCGGCCCGACGCGCGCTGGGCGACGACGGTCAGGCGCAGCGCCTGATCCGCAATCTGCCCGGCATCGGTTATCGCTGGGTCGGCGATGTCACTCCGATCGAGGATCTGGCGTCCACAACAGAGGCACAGGCGTTCGAGCCGGCGACACCCGTCGGGGAAACGCCCGAATCGCCGATTCAGGAAACGCCACCCGCATCGGAACCGGTTCTGCCATCACCAGCGACGACGAATCGGGCATCGGCGATCACACGACCGCGAGTGCGCGGGTCGCTTCTCGCAGTCGGGGGCATCGTCATGTCGATCGCGATCGTGGCCGCAGGCATCGAATGGCAGCGCAGCCGCGATGCGGCTTCAGCGACGCCGGTCCCGGCCGCAAACGGCAGATCCGATCCTCTGTCGGCATTGCGGGACGCCCTCGCGAAAGGACAGTTCGAAGCCGTCACCGAGGGGCTGATCGCGCTGCCCCCGAATCTGGCGGATTCGCCAGAGGCGCGGCTTCTGGAAATTCGACTCGACATCGAGCGCGGCCGCTTCGACCGCGCGAAAGAGAAACTGCGCGTGCAGCAAACACGAGCCGCCGAAGCCGCCGATCCGGTCTGGCAGTCGCGCCTCTTCAGCGCGCAGGCGATCCTGAACGGCACCGCGGGCGGATCGGGGCAGGAGATCCTTGCGCCGGCGCAATCGGCGGTTCGATTGCTGGAATCCAACGGTCGCACGGCACCCTTGATCGCGATGGGCGAAGCCCTCTCCGCGCGCGGTTATGGCTTCATGAAAACGTTCCAGTTCGAGCAGGCGATGAGCGATCTCATCCAGGCCCAGAAGCTGCTGAATGAAGCCGGCGACGCGGGCGGCGCCGCCAATGCCGCGGATACGCTGGCCCGCATCTACATGCGGATGGGTCGTTTCCACGAAGCGTTGGCGCTGATGACCGAGATCGCGGCGCTCTGCGAACGGTCCGGCAATCCAGTCCAGGAAATCTACGCACGTAACGCCGCCACCAAGATCCAGATCGAACTGCTGCGCTGGAACGACGCGCTCGCCAGCAACGATCGCAGCCTGGCGTTGCTCAAGGACGTGCCCGAATCGGAACGCCGTACCCGCGTGCTGCTGCTGCGCGCGCTGGTGCTCACCGGGATCGGCCGCATGCGCGAAGCCGCTTCCTTGATCAAGGAAAGCGACAGGCTGCAGGACGATCGCTATTCACCGATCTCCGCCGCCACCCACCATCTCGCCGCCGGGGATTTTCCGCGCGCGATGGCGATCGCGTCGGATGCCGACGGGTTCGGCGGCTACAACGCCAACGAAACCCTGAATCTCGAAAGCAGGGAAGGCGCATTGCTGCTATGGCTGACCGCCGCACAGGCGCAGTCGGCAGACGGCAGGTCGACCCCGCAGTTGCCGGCGTCCCGACTCGCGATCCTGCAGGCGCCGACCTCGAGCATCGGCCACATCGCGCGCGGGCGATGGCTGCGTTCGCAGGGCAGACCGGGAGAAGCCGAAACCGCATTCCGCGAAGCGATTTCCCAGGCGCGCGCGATGCGGCATCTCTCGCGCATGCTGACCGCCAGCGAGTCATTGATCCCGCTGCTGCTGGAGCGCAGCGACACGGTGGGGGCCGAGCGCCTGCTGGCCGACCTGTGGCGATACGCCCCCACGGATCTCAACAACGATTATCGCGCGAACCTGCTGGCCCTGCGGCTGGCGTTGGCGAAGAACGATCGCACGCGCGCGGCAGCGTCCTATCGTCGGGCCAACGCACTGGCGGGCGAACGGGCGATCCCGGAGGATCTCGAAAGCGCGTACCGTCGCTCCGCCGCGGACGGGCGTGGGCGGACGACGGCGAAACCATGACGCGCACTTTAGGTATCTGACGACGGAGCCGCTGACACGTCCCATCGCAGCGCAAGACCGTCATCGGCGCACGGCACATTCGACGTTGCACCCTCCACCACCGGCCGCTCCACTGGATTCCATTGATCAGCGCCAATTTTCTGTGACGCGCTCTACATGCCGGTGCTTGCCGGAGGCGACCAGCATGGCAGACTACCTCTGCCGGGACCGGGGGGGGCCGGCAAGTGGATCATTGCCATCGTCGCCCCCGAATGGATGGAACGCGGCATCGGAGACAGATCGGGATGCACTACCGTTGGGGCGACTTCAGTCTGGATCGCAAAGGCTCCCTGCTGACGCTCGGGGGATGCCAGGTCGAAGCCTCGCGCAGAGTCCTCGACTGCATCGCTCATGTGGTCGAACACCATGATCGAATCGTCGGTTACGATGAATTGATCTTTGCGATCTGGAGACACCACGATGTCTCCAACCATCAACTGTCGCAGATCGTCCTCCAGGCCCGTCGGGCGATCGGAGACGATGGTCAAGCCCAGCATTCCATCCGCACCATACCCGGCATCGGCTATCGCTGGGTCGCAACCTTTCGACCGCTCGAAGAGCATGCGGAGCCAGCCACCGCGACGTCGCCTGCTTCGTCTTGCGAGGAGACGCCCGTGGCGTCATCCGTGGCACCGCCTCCAGCGCCCGAGCCCGCCCACAGCGCCCCCGCATATGTCAGCCTCCCGAAGAAACCACGACTCCGGGCCGCAGCCATCTTGTCGCTTTGTCTCGTCGTCCTTGCGGTCGGACCGCAACGCATCGAAAGTCTCGCATCCAATGGCAGTAATGGGACCGGGCTGTTCTCCGCTGCCGACCGCGCCTTGTCCTCCGATCCGATCGGCTCGCTGCGAGAGGCCTTGCTGATGGGCCGCTTCGAGGATGTGCGCGAAGGTCTGGCCACGCTCCCTCCGGACATCGCCGATGGCATGGAAGCGCGTCTGATCGAGATCGAACTCGACATCCGGCGCGGCCGCTACGCGCGCGCGGACGAAAAACTGTCGATCCAGACGGCCCGGGCCGAAGCGACCGGCGACCCGGTGTGGCGGGCGCGCCTGCTGCTTCAGCAGAGCGAACTCAAGAATCGCCTGCAGGCATCCGGGGCGGATATCCTCGCACCCGCGCAATCCGCCGTCGAGTTGCTGGAATCGGCAGGCGCGCAGGCGGCACCGGAGATTCTCGCCGACGCGCTTTCGCGTCGTGCCAACGGGCTCAACCTCAGCGACAGGTTCGAAGAAGCGCAGCGCGACCTCATCCGCGCCCGCGACCTGTACCAGAGTATCGGCGACGAACATCGTGGTGCGGTCGTACGCGGCAGCCTGGCCCGCGTACGCATGCGTACCGGCGATCTTTCTGATGCGCTGGAGGAAATGCGCGCGGTCGCGGACGATCTGGCGCGACACGACGACAGGATCCGCGAAATTTTCGCGCGCAATACGATGACGAAGATCCAGATCGAGCTGCTGCGCTGGGAAGACGCCTTGGACAGCAGCGATCGCAGCATGGCGCTGCTGCAGGAGGTTCGGGAATCCGAACGCCGTTACCCTACCCTGCAATTGCGCGCATTCGCGCTCACCGGCCTCGGGCGCCTGCGCGAGGCCGCCGCCCTGCTGGAGGATGCCGAAAGCCTGAAATCGGAGCGCCGCGACTTCATCATCCCGGCTATTCATCACTTGGAAGCAGGCGATCCGACAGCTTCACTTGAAGCCGCCGCCCGGGAGTTCGAGAGTTCGCGAATCGACACCCGCAGCAACCTGCTGCTGGAAAACAAGGACGGGGCGGCGCTCTTGTGGGTGTCGGCAGCGCGGGCATTGGTCGCCACGGGCCAACCCATACCGACGCCATCCGAAGCAATGACGCAGCTGCTGAACGACCCGAAAACCGCCACCGCTCGATGCGCACGTGGTCGATGGCTTTTTGTCCAGGGCCGCAGTGCCGACGCGGAGATCGAACTCCGCCAGGCTATGGCCGAATTCGACGCTCACAATCAACTCTACCGGATGGTCCTGGCAGCGGAACCCCTCATCGACGTGTTGCTGCAACGCGGAGAAACCGCATCGGCGCGGGACGTTCTCATCGCGCTGCGCGCCCACGCCCCGCAGCGCGTCGATGACGACTACCGCGTCGCCCTGATGCAGCTGAAACTGGCCCTCGCCGAAAAGGACGAATTCATGATCGAGGCGGCGTATCGAAACGTCGCGATCTCGGGCCGGGAACGTCGGCCTCCGGACGAATTGCTGTCGGCATACACGAAGCACGATTGGAATTGAATCCTCTCCAAGCAGGTTGCCCCCTGTATGAATGTGATTGTCTGTCAACTGCAATTAGCATGATGCCGGTCGCCGATAGGCAGCGGGATGTCGATCCGGCCATCAACCTGGAATCTTGCGCGCAGAGGTGGGGGCGCGCGACATGACAGCGCACAGCGCACCCATCCCAACCTTCCCCCGCACGCGGGGGAAGGAGAAACGGCCGCATGAGACGGACAATTCGCGTTAACTGATTGGCATTAACTCTGACCCGAATGGCACTTACTTAAGCCTCGCCACGCCAGAAAAGACGGAGATCCAGCCTCTTTGCTGGCCGTAAGCATCTGAAATCACTGGGTTGGAACTTTTGCAAGAATCGAAAAATCCGGCAGAAAGCGCTTAAGTAAGTGCCATTCAACTCTGACCCCGGTTAGTGTGACCCCGGGTTAGTGCACTGTTTTCTGATGTCGCCGCAAGCGACAAGAAATTGTACCTAATGGAGCGATTAAAGACCGAACCAGAGTCGGATCGAGTGATTTGCCCTTCTTGCGCTGTAGCTAGTCCCGGTTTGGCTTGCCGACGCAAAGCTGTCGCACCCATAGGAAGCCACGTTGCCGGCGCCAAAATTCACCCAATCTTTTTTGCCGTAAGCGAATGCCAAATCGTTGGTTCGGCAGTATATGTGCGTGCGTGGCTGGGCAATGCCGGGGACATTGGGCGGCACCAGCATTACTTCGTTGTCATACTTCTTCAAATTGGTGTTGCCGGGTGCGATCGGATTCAAGGCGTGCATTCGATAGAGGTATGGCCAGCGACTGGACGAGCGCAGATTGATCGTAACGTCTTTTCCCTCGTTGTAAGGGTCTGGATAAGTCACTCTGGTTTGGCCGGCTGGAAGGTTCTTGATGAATCGATCATTCAAATAGCCTCCATTTCCGGATCTGAACCAGGCAGACCATAGCTCGGTCCCGAAGAGTTGCGCCATCGTCCCTCCCATGCTGTGTCCAGTCACCGAGGTCAGTGCGCAGTTATGCAAGAACAACTGATGATGGATCTTTGAGCGCTGATCTTTCAGCATGTTCACGAAGCCTCGCCCGCCTTTCGGGTCGTTGGAGGTAAACAGACTCCAGGACGTTTCGTTGGGGAATTTTTCGTCGAACGTGAACAGCGACGCTAGGTCCGTTATCAAATCGATTTCGTTGCTGAATCTGAGCTGGGTTCCACGCCAGGCAACGATGCACTCGGTTGGATGACTGAATCCGAAGTCGTCAACGCTTGTTCCGACGGATTTCCATAGATCCCAGTGTCGGCTGCTGTCGTTGCGGACCAAGGTGTACACATTTGGCCCGTAGATTTTGTTGATGTAGTTCTGGGGATTGCTGTAGTAGGCATGATCCCATACCCCTCTGCTCTGATCGACATGATCACTGTCGATGAAGGCGGCGGCAAAATAGGCAAGATAGGTTGGCGGGGTCTGCGGGACACCCTTCGTTTGGAATTGTCTCGCAGAGGCCATGTGTGAACTTGGTTCTGGTAACAGAGTGGACTCGACCATACGCGAGTCGGTCGGACGGATGACCGGTAAGCCGTCTTTCCAGTCGATAGATATGACGGTCGTATTGAGCGGCAAGTTGATCTTTCTCGCGGCTGGAAACGCAGCTGCGATAACGGACCGAAGTGCACCTGGTTTCTTGCTCTTTGATTCGAGTACGACAGGCCAGTCATTGAGTTTCGCCAATTCCAACCCATGCTCGATCATTCGATCGGAAGGCTTCAGGCCGTCGACATCGGCGTAAACCAACGTCTTGGAGATCGATTCCGGCAGATTGTCGATGTTGTACCTAAAGCCCGTATTGTTCGCGATCTCGTTGCCGACGATGCCTTTGGAGGCCGTCAGGAACAATGCAGGAAACATTCCGCCTTTCCAATACTCGAACTCGGGATCAGACACGCCGTTCAGCACTGCGTGGTCGCTTTCGCGCACTGGGCCCGGGATGAATCGTCAGTTCCGCTCATCTCCAGCACGCATCGCCTGCCGTTCAGTCGCGGAAGCCGCACTCGCGATGCCGGCGGCGAGCCCCAAGATCTACAATGACATCGCAATTCGACTCACTTTCAGATGATTTGACACTCGCATGACCTGCTCTTTTTGATTGTTGTCGTGAATATCGGGCGTAATGTGTCTCTGTGCACGGTTCCTTTTCATGGACCGACTATCTCCTGCCGTTACCTGCGGATTTCTTAGTTGTGGACCCTCTGGAAACACAGCCGAAAATCCATCAGGTCTATCGCCCTGCGTTTCGCCGGCATCTGCCGATCTGTCGAACCGTCCACGACCCCACCTTGGCGCGAGCGGCCGGCACATGCATGCACGGATGTCATTGCTGCCTCATGAGAAGATCACGAAACGATCACAAACAGCTTCAATTCGTGGCGACGCTCATATTTTTCGTCTGCCGGATCGAAACTCGTCGTCAATGCTGTTCGTGCGAACAAGTTCCCGGCCTCGGTGCAGAGCGCTCAACCATCGCCATCGCTGTTCTGCTGAGGGGACGGAACCTGCGCCAACAAGTCCTGCAAGGCCATGGACTGGTCGCGACTGAGGGCCTGCCGGGCGGCGACGCGGGTCAGGATTTCGATCAACGCCGGCTCGACCTTCATCCGGCCATGCACGATGGCCTCCAGGGTGGCGCGCGCGATCGAGAACGTCGGCTGCTCCTCCAGTATCGATTCGGCCCGCTTTGCGGCCTCTTCGGCAGGCATCATCTTGTAGAGGTTCTGAGCAGCGAAATACTGGGGGTCGCCTTCCTCTGCACGCGCCAACTTGTCCTGGACCGCAGCAATCGCGCGATCCCGGTACTGCGCCGGAATCGGCGTATCGGAACGCAATACGCTCGAAAGAAACAGCATCGCGCCGTTATATCGCTGGTGGTCGTCGTATTTCGACATCTGCGCGAACGAGCTTTCGATGAGTTCGTTCCTGGAGGCTTCCGGAATTGCACCCTGGAAATACGAAATATTCTGCATCGCGTAGTAATCGAGAGGGCCTCCGCGATCCACTTCTTGCGCATACAGATCGATCAGCGCCATCGTACCTGCGCTCGAACTGTTGAAGGCGCGCTCCAGCTCCATCAACGCGGTAACTTCATTGTTCTTGAACGCAGCTCCCAGCCTGCGCTTGAGCGCCGCCCGCAGCGACGGAGAGAACTCGATCGCCTGCTCGAGTTTGTACGCCATATCCATACGACGAGCATTATCCAGGCTGTCGTCTCCCGCCATGATGCGGGCGATATAAAGGTCGAAATCGACAACGAGTTTTCGCGCAGCCTCCTCTTCGGCTGCCCTTCGCTTCGAAGCGTTCGCGCCGCTCGCGGTTTCGCCAGCCTGCTTTCCTTCGACGCTGAATGCCGCGTGTCCGCCAGGAAAACCCAGACGGTCATCGCCTCGACCGGCAAAGATCAGAAAACACACGGCGACAGCAATGGTCGCGACGATGGTCGTGGATGCAATCGCTTTTTTCTTGTCCATGACGCACTCCGATAAGTGGATGATCAATATTCCAGCGGGATCTGTATCGATGCCGGGAACCGATGAAACTGCGAGTGCGCGACGATGGGGTCTGCCGACCCGGATAACGCACTTCTGGGTTCGGGTTTATTTTCGAAGCTCGCCGTGGGCAGGCCCGGGCTTGTCCCGAGCCTGCCGCATGGCATCGAACCTCAGATGCGCCGCGCCGGATGCTGCCTCAATGCGGCATCAGGCTTTCTTGATCGTCCGGCAGGTCGGGATGATCGTCTGAAGCGAGGCATTGTTCGGGATCGGCATGCGCTCGTAGCGCTCCCAGGTCGGCTTCTTGCTGCTCGCGAAAACGTTGCATCTGCCCACCTTCGGCTCGATGAGGAAGCCTCCCGACAGATATGTACCGCCGATGGTGTCCTCACAGAAATCGACGTCCTGGCTTCTGTAGCGATCGTTGAAATAGAACGTGCTGCCGCTGGTCACGAATCTCTGCCAGCCGAACTTGGAACGCGCTTCGGTCGTCGCGTAGTTGACCGCATTGAAGCTCAGGTTCTGATCGGGCGGGCACGAGTGCGAACTACCTTCCGACTGGCAGGCCTGCCAGCCGCTCTCCCATTCCTTGGTCAGGGAGACGCCGCCACCGATGCTGGATGTCAGATCCGCGTTCTGCACAGTGATGGACTTTTCAACGCCGCCGCTCAACTCGGCAGTCGCGGTGACCTTGACCTTGTTGTACGAGCAGGTCGAGTTGGACGAAATCTGGCCCGGCTGCGCGCAGTTCGTCTGGTTGGTCAGACATTCCACACCTGCGGACTTGCTGATATGTGTCCAGACCATGGGCCCTTCGGTGCTCAGGCGCGTATAGTCCGCACCCGCGCGTTGCGGGTTGAAGTCTACGGTCGGTGTTTTTCCGGCCGGATACACGCTGCGGAACTTGCGGTCATTGGAATAACCCACGTGGGTATCGTAATTGGTCCTGTTGGTTCCCAGACTCAGGTTGGATTCGGCAGGCCTGACTTGATCGAGGAAGATGATTTTTGCCTGGTTGCTGGACGCAAAACTGACGACACCAAAACCACCGACAAGATCGTCCCATTTGGCATAGGCGGTGGACAGGCATGCGGCGGAAGCCACGGCAATCGCCAGGAACAGCGTCTTTCTTTGAACTTTCATGTGTCTTTCTCCCCAGAGCTGGATTCGATAGACCCCATCGGGCTGCGATGGAGCGAGATTGATGGCCGAAAACCGGCCAGGCCGGCTCACCGTGGATGTCTTGGCAGCGGGATATGGTTCCGCCCCTGTTCAAGTTCCCGACCATCGTCCTGCGACGTGAATCGTCCCGCCCGATCGCATTCCGGCCGTAACCATTCACGACCCGATCCTGGCCTTCACGGCCGTCAAACGCATGCCAAAACGTCATGAACAAGTATCGAATCCCTCATCAGGCGATCACGAAACGATCATGATCGGTGCCCAGGCATGTCCAAGGCAGCGTTGAGGTCGCCGGATATGGCGCAGGCTGCCGCGTCGGCAAATCCACAGAGGATCCCGGAACAGGGTTTCTTGACGATGAGAAGCGAACTCGGCATCGCTTGGCGGCCCGCCGGATCCCGGCGGCCCGATTCCCGGAAGCGTGCGGGCGCACAAGCCTGTCGTCGAAAATCGGCTCGGCCCAGCGTGGCATGTGTGGGGTCGGCTCTGCTCAACCCACTTGCGTTGCCTATCGATCTTGGGGGCGGTCGCCGGACCGCCCCGGGACGCAGGGATCAGCGCGCGGACGCGCTTCGTGCCGTCAGCATGGTGGCGCTCAACGGTCTTTGCTTGCGCAGCATGCGGGTCGCTTCGCCCATCAGCCACAGGTAACGATGGGACGGAACAGCCTCGTTGTCGGCATCCAGGGTCACGAAGCGGCCGGTGGTCGGCACCTGATTGGCGTTCTGGGCGATCTTGAACATCGCCGTGCCCTCGTCGACCTCATCGTACATCGCGACGTAGATCATGTTCGAGCCGGCGGCCGTGGCGTTGTAGGCCTGCCGCCAGAAGAAGCGGCCACCGCGACGCGGGATCTGGTTGAGGGGGGCGGCGCCGTCGCGGAGGTTGTACCAGGAGAAGTCGGGCCAGACGACCGGCATGTAGGCAACGCCGGTCCCGTTCAATGTGGCGAGATCCGGCGCGATCCTGTCGGTGCGCCAACGATCGACGCCGGCATCGTCGCTGTAACGGCCCACGGTCCACGGGCTGATCACCGCCGCATCGTCGTAGGCATCGCGCCAGACCGAGGCGTGCGATCGCCAGTTGGGGGCCACCGAAAAGGGTCAGGTTCACTTCTGTTGAAGTGAACCTGACCCTTTTGCTTGGGAAAGAACGAATATTCGCAGTGCACAATGCATCCGGATCGTTGGAATGTCCTGCAATTAACACGAAAAGAGATAGGTTTCGTCAATCGAACGACGACATGCGCGTCACAACATGCTTTGGCAGGATTTCGCCGGCTTTTTCCGACGCAACCTATTCGTGCCCGCAGGTCGCGAATCCAACATGTATGGGCCAATGCGTGTAGTGTTTGTGTTCCGACAACAACAACTTTATGGAAAGCCAAACGGCCAGTCGGGTTCTAGCTACTTTGGGGGTCCGGACTCGCAACGGAACAGGCGAAGGTGGAAGTGCGGCCGCCGTCGTGGCGCTTTGCGCGGAGATCGGCGCGACGCTCACACCCATCATCGGCCCGCGCGGCGTGGCCGCGCTGTACAAGCGAAGTCTTTTCCTGAGCAGCCGGGAGCATCCCGCGTTGCTTGACCTGCAAGAAAAACTGCTCACCACAGAGATGGATCTCGCGCCCCTGATGGCGGTATTGACGCCGCTGAGCGATGCCGAAGCCCAGCTCGTCGGCGGCGCGCTTCTCATATCCTTCCACGAGTTGATCAGCAGCCTGGTAGGGCCCTCGCTCACGGAGCGATTGTTGCGCTCCGTGTGGGACCATCCGTTGAGCGACCCGCCCGCATCGGAACCGATTCCATGAAAGAAAAAGTCATCATCCATCGCTTGTCGACCGGCGTTCCCGGCCTGGATGAAATACTGGGCGGCGGCCTGCCCGAATTTTCGTTCAATCTGATCGCCGGCCCCCCGGGCTGCGGCAAGACCACACTGGCCCATCAGATGATGTTCTCGATGGCCGGCCCACAGCGGCGGGCGCTGTATTTCACGGTGCTGGGCGAGCCTCCGCTGAAAATGCTGCGTTACCAGCAGCAGTTCGATTTCTTCGAAAGCGAAGCGATCGGACATGACATCCACTTCGTCAATCTCTCCGAAGACACCCTGGGAGGCGACCTGGATCGCGTGCTCAAACGCATCCTCGAAGAAGTGGAAGCCTTCAATCCGGCGTTCGTTTTCGTCGATTCGTTCCGCTCCGTCGTGCTCGCCAACAAGTCCGGCGAGAACGCGCACAACATCCTTCAACAATTCGTCCAGCAATTGGGCATGGCCATGACCAGTTGGCAGGCCACCACGTTCCTGATCGGGGAATATTTCGCCGACACCGATGCGAATCCCGTCTTCACGGTCTCGGACGGGCTGATCTGGCTACGGCAGAGCGTGGTTCGCAACTCCATGGTCCGCAAGATCGAGATCATGAAGATGCGCGGTCAGCCGACGCTGCCTGGATTGCACACCTTCCGGATCAATACCACAGGCATCGAAGTGTTCGCGCCTGCGCTCAACATCGCCCCGTTGGCTGCGGAAATCTCCGCAAGCACCCCACGCCTGCAAATGGGCATTCCCAGACTCGACGACATGCTCGGCGGAGGCCTGCCGCGCGGCTATTCCCTGCTGGTGGCCGGTCCATCGGGTGCAGGCAAGAGCATCCTCGCCGCCGCCTTTCTTGCCGAGGGCGCCCGCCTGGGCGAAAAAGGCGTCATCGCCGCCTTCGAGCAGCACACGACGCAGTCGCGCTCGCGCGTCATCACGCGCCTGATCGAAAGCGGTCAGGTGGGGCTGGTCGACAGCCGGGCACCCGATCTTTCCCTGGATGAAACCCTGCGACTCCTGCTCAGCGAGATCCGCAGGCTCGGCGCCACGCGCGTGGTCATCGATTCGTTGTCGGGCTTCGAATTGGCGTTGGCGCCGACGTTTCGCGAGGATTTCCGCGAGAACCTGTCGCGCATGGTCGCCGCACTGGCCGCCGCCGGCGTGACCGTCCTGATGACGTCCGAACTGGAGGATCGGTACACCGATCTGCGCTTCAGCCCGTACGGCACGGCCTTCATGACCGACGCGATCATCGTCCAGCGCTACATCGAACTGGACAGCCGGCTGCAGCGCGTCATGGCGGTGGTGAAAGTGCGCGCCAGCGCGCATTCCAACGAACTTCGTTCGTTCACCATCGACGATTCCGGGCTGTGCATCGGCGACCGGCTGGATACGCAGGAAGGTCTGCTGGTCGGCCGGCCTACCGCGAAAAAGCCGCAGCACGACGCTCCCGACGACCCCCCGACACCTTCGCCGGTTCCAGAACCGCGGAGATGACGACGCGCCCGCCCTCGTCTTCGCTCGAAGCGCAGGCCGCCCAGGCCGCGCACGAGCTGGAAGCGCTCAAGGCACAGGGCGATCAAGCCAGAGCCGATCTGAGCGAGGCGCGCACCGATCTGAAGTCGTTGAACAAAGCGGTCGAGGCGGCAGAACAGCGCCTGGACACCATCGATTCCGAATATCTGCGGGAAGCCAACGAGAAGCTGGTCCTGTCGAATCTGCGCGCGCAGGCCGATGCGGAAGTCTGCGCGCAGACGCTGGAGGCAGTGTCCCGATCCGCCGGTTTGGACGTGCTCACCCAGCTGCCGAATCGCGCGTTGTTCCTGGACCGGGTCACCCAGGCGATGGCGAATACCAAGCGCCACGGCGATCGATTGGCGCTGCTGTTCGTCGACATGAACAATTTCAAGACCGTCAACGACACGCTGGGACATTCGGTCGGCGACCTCGTTCTCAAGCAGGCGGCGCGCAGCATCGCATCGGTGCTGCGCGAAGTCGACACCGCCAGCCGGCACGGCGGCGATGAATTCCTCATCCTCCTGACCGATATCGCGCACGCCTCCGACGCCATGCGGGTCGCGGAAAAAGTGGCGGCTGCGCTGGGAATGCCGCTGCGTATCGGAAATCACGTGATCCGGATGACCGCGAGCATCGGCATCTGCGTGTATCCGGAAGACGGCGATACCGTGGAATTACTGATCGATCGCGCCGACGCCGCCATGTACCGGGCGAAGCGATTGCCGAAGGCATCTTTCGCATTCCATGGCGACAGCGCCGAAGGCGATGTCCGCACCGCGCCGGCGGCTTCGGCTGCGCCACGTTCCGCGGTGGTCATCCAGTACGATGCCGCAGTCGCCGAACACGAACGCCGCATCGGCGAACTGCGCGAAGCCAACGAGCATCTGGTGATAGCCGCATTGAGCGCCCAGGAGCTTCAGGTCGCGGCGGAACGATCGCAGGCGCGCCAGAAAGAGGTGCTGGCACTGGTCGCGCACGAGTTGCGCAATCCATTGACGCCCCTGGGCATCACCGCATCGATGCTGCACGGTTCCGATGCGAAGGATCTGACGCGCATGCAACAGATCATCGAGCAGCAGGTGACCCATATGGCGCGACTGGTCAGCGACCTGCTGGACCTGTCGCGCTCCAATACCGGAAAACTGCGGCTGCATGTCCGCAGCGTTGCGCTGGCCGGTGTAGTCGACCAGGCGGTGAGCGCATCGCGCCCGACCATGGACACGCGTCTGCAGCATTTCCGGCTGCAACTCCCATCGCAACCGATCGTCCTGGAGGTCGACCCGATCCGGCTGGTGCAGATCCTGTGCAATCTTCTCGACAATGCATCGAAATACACTCCCGGCGGAGGGGAGATCAGCCTCACGGCCAACATCGAGGAGGAGAAGGTGGTGATCCGGATCGCCGACAACGGCATCGGGATCAGCGCTGAAGCGCTGGGCAGTGTCTTCGAACTGTTCGCTCAGGATACCCACGCGACCGGGTTCGACAGTCAGGGACTCGGCATCGGCCTGACCGTCGTCAAGGAACTGGTGGAAAGCCATGGGGGAACGGTGAACGTCGCCAGCGCCGGGGTGGGCCTCGGAAGCGAGTTCGTGATCAGCCTGCCGCTGTGCCGGACGCAACGCCCGGACGACGCGTAGCCAAGCCGGGGGGCTTCGCGGTTAAACCGCGTCCCCGCCCCGCCCAGGGCAGCCCCAGTTGAGGATCGGCGTGCCCGTGGGCAGCACGCGACGGAACATCTCGACCCGCTTCGCTTTCGGATTCACGACCACCGGATGCAGCGCGGCCTGCAGCAGCGGCAGGTCGGCGCTGCTGTCGGAATACGCTTTCTCGACCGCCGCGGTGAAACCCGCATCGCGGATCATCGTCACCTTCATGTGGTGATGGCAGTGGCGCAGCGCGCCGATGGCGCCGTATCTCGGGCCGACCTGCGTGCCAATCACCGGCAGATCCTCGTGGGCGACGAGGGCGAGGATCGCGCGCGCCAGTTCCGGTGGCGCGCCGGTGGCGACGACGACGCGATCGCCGGCGTCGCGATGCGCGCGCAGCACCTCGAGCGCGATCGGCAGCAGCCGCTGCTGGATGACATCGGTATGCGCGGCAACGTAACGATCGGTCGCGGCATCGAAGTCGGCCACGGTACGCATGCCGAGGGTACCGACCCACACAAATGCGGAAATGCCGCGGCGGCGGGTGGGCATGAACGCGATCATCGGGCCGAACACCGGCGCGATCAGCAACGCCAGCGCTTTGCGCCAGAGATCGCGTCCGATCAGCCACTTGAACAGATGGCTGCCGGAATCGCCGTCGTAGAGGGTGTGATCGAAATCGAACACCACCAGCGGCGCATCCTCGGCCGGCATGGGATGGCGATGCATGCTCATGTCGAGAAGAACAGCCGCTGCAGCGCTGCGCCCGGATCCGGATCGCGCATGAAGGATTCGCCGACCAGGAAGGCGTCGATGCCGGCGGCGCGCATCGTTGCGACATCGTCGAGGGTGGCGATACCGCTTTCGGTGACCAGGATGCGGCCGGGCGGCATCGCCGACTTCAGCGACAGCGTGGTCGCCAGCGACACTTCGAAGGTGCGCAGATTGCGGTTGTTGACGCCGATCAGCGGCAGGCGACCGTCGATGACGGGCAGCGCCAGCGCGCGCGCGAGTTCGTCGGCATCGTGGACTTCCACCAGCACGTCCAGGCCGATGTCCATCGCTGTGCGATACAACGACGACAGCTGCGCATCGTCCAGCGCGGCGACGATCAACAGGATGCAGTCGGCGCCGAGCACGCGCGCCTCGTAAACCTGGTAGTCATCGATCACGAAGTCCTTGCGCAACACCGGCAAGGCGCAGGCCGCGCGCGCCTCTTGCAGGTAGACGTCGCTGCCCTGGAAAAAGTCGACATCGGTCAGCACCGACAGGCAGGCCGCGCCGCCGCGCTCGTAGCTGCGGGCGATGTCGGCGGGGTGGAAATCGGGGCGGATGACGCCTTTGCTCGGACTCGCTTTCTTGATTTCAGCGATGACGGCAGCCTGGCCTCGGGCAATCTTCGCATGCAGTGCCTTGGCAAATCCGCGCGGCACGGGCATCTCGGCGCAGCGCGACGCGAGCTCGCGCAGTGGAACGCGCGCGGACCGTTCCTGCAGCTCGACGACTTTACGGGCGAGGATGGCGGAAAGGATGTCGCTCATTGATTTGATTCGCCTGCAGGATTCGTTTTTTGCGGTGGGCCGCCGTAGGCACGTTCGACACGGGCTACGCGAAGTTCGAAATGGCCATACCACTGTTCGCGACCAAGCTGCCTGGCGGCCGCGTGTTCGGCATTGCGCTTCCACGCGACGATATCGACCTCGCTGCGCCAGTAGCTGACGGTGATGCCGAAGCCATCCTCACCGCGGCATGATTCGATGCCGAGGTAGCCGGGCTGCGTTGCCGCCAGCTCGACCATATGATCGGCCATGGCGTTGTAGCCAGCGTCGCCGTCGGTTCGCTGCGAGCTGAAGATCACCGCGTAATACGGCGGAGCGGGCGTCTTTGCGAAAATTGCTTCGGTAGGGCTGCTCACGATGCCGCCAGCGCTTGGGTGACGGATACGTATTGGTCGAGCTTGGCGCGCGCGGCGCCGCTGCTGATCGACTGCCGGGCCTGGGACACGCCATCGCTGATCGACCCGGCAACATCCGCGGCATACAGCGCGGCGCCGGCGTTAAGCAGCACGATGTCGCGCGCCGGGCCGGGCTTGTCGGCCAATACATCGCGCAACATCTCGCGGGATTCCGCCGGGCTTTCCACGCGAATGGACTGCAGGTCGTTCATCGCAAATCCGAATTCGCCCGGCAGCAATTCGTATTCCTCGATCTTGCCGTCGCGCAACTCTGCCACCATCGTGCCGCCGGCCAGAGTGATTTCATCGAGGCCGTCGCGGCCGTGCACAACCAACGCGCGGGACGTGCCGAGGCGCTGCAAAACGCGCGCCTGGATACCGACCAGGTCGGCGTGGAATACGCCCATCAGGATATTCGGCGCGCCGGCGGGATTGGTCAGCGGCCCGAGGATATTGAAGATGGTGCGCACGCCCAGCTCACGCCGCACAGGGGCGACATGGCGCATGGCCGGATGGTGGATCGGCGCAAACATGAAGCCGAAGCCGGTCTGCGCCAGGCACTTCGCCACCGCGTCCGGCTGCAACTCGATGACAGCGCCCAGCGACTCAAGCACATCCGCGCTGCCCGACTTGGACGACACGCTGCGATTGCCGTGCTTGGCGACCTTGGCGCCTGCGGCCGCGCAGACGAACATGGCGGCGGTTGAAATGTTGAAGGTATGCGCGCCGTCGCCACCGGTGCCGACGATATCGACGAAATGGCTGTTGTCCGGCACTTCGACCTTGGCGGCGAACTCGCGCATCACGCTGGCGGCCGCGGCGATTTCGCCGATGGTTTCCTTCTTCACGCGCAGGCCGGTGAGCAAGGCCGCCGTCATGACAGGCGACACTTCGCCGCGCATGACCTGGCGCATCAGGTCGACCATTTCGTCGAAGAAGATTTCGCGGTGGACCAGGACGCGCTGCAGCGCTTCCTGCGGGGTAATGGCCATGGCTCAGCTCGCGAGGAAGTTTTTCAGCATGGCATGGCCGTGCTCGGTAAGGATG
>JANLVT010000072.1:0-20018 GCA_031364125.1 Lysobacterales bacterium
CAGTGGCCTGTTAACGCAGCCATGGATGGCTGCGCCGGCGAAACAAGCGCGTAAGCGATTGATTCGCCGTGAGCACGTCCGGACATGTGCCGGACGTGCGAACTGAAATACCTCCTGGACGGAGGTATTTCAGCAACCTGCCAGATAAGGGCCTGCTCGATACGAACCGATGCCCCACCAGCTGCAAATGTGTTCCGACGTTACGACGACAAGAGCCAATGACGAGAGCCCGATGGACTTAACGCCAAGAGAGAAAGACAAACTGCTGATCTTCACCGCGGGATTGCTCGCCGAAAGACGCAAAGCGCGCGGTTTGAAGCTCAATTATCCTGAAGCCGTCGCACTGATTTCTGCGGCGATCATGGAAGGCGCCCGCGACGGCAAGACGGTCGCGGAACTGATGTCCGAAGGAACGAAAATACTGTCGCGTGGCGATGTCATGGATGGAATCGCCGAAATGATTCCGGACATTCAGGTCGAGGCGACGTTTCCTGACGGCACCAAATTGGTCACCGTGCATGACCCCATTCCCTGATGCTGTCGTCGACGGAAAAACCATGATCCCAGGCGAACTGTTCGTAGCTCCAGGCGAGGTCGAATTGAATGTCGGCCGAGAGACCGTGAGTGTCAGTGTCGCGAATACCGGCGACCGGCCGATCCAGGTCGGGTCGCATTTCCATTTTTTCGAAGTGAATCCATTTCTCGAATTCGATCGACAGCGCGCTTATGGCATGCGCCTCAATATTGCAGCCGGCACCGCGGTGCGGTTCGAACCGGGGCAGGCGAGAACCGTTTCATTGGTGGCGCTTGCCGGTGATCGCATCGTCTATGGTTTCAACGGGCGTGTGATGGGGCCACTCGAATGACCAGGATCACCAGGCAGGCTTACGCCGAAATGTATGGCCCGACGACCGGCGACCGGATGCGCCTGGCGGACACGGAGCTGATCATCGAGATCGAAAAGGACTACGCCATATACGGCGAAGAAGTGAAATTCGGCGGCGGCAAGGTCATCCGCGATGGCATGGGTCAGTCGCAGCGCAGTCATGCCGATGTGATGGATACGGTGATCACCAATGCGGTGATACTCGATCACTGGGGCATCGTCAAGGCCGACATCGGTCTGAAAAATGGCTTGATCGCCGTGATCGGAAAAGCCGGAAATCCGGACATCCAGCCGGCCGTCGACATGGTCATCGGCGGCGCAACCGAGATCATTGCCGGCGAAGGCATGATCGTGACCGCAGGCGGCATCGATTCGCATATCCATTTCATTTGCCCGCAACAGATCGAAGAAGCGTTGATGAGCGGGATCACGACCATGCTGGGCGGCGGCACCGGCCCAGCGGTCGGTACCGCCGCGACGACCTGCACGCCCGGGCCATGGCATATCCACTCCATGCTGATGGCGGCCGACGCTTTTCCGATGAATCTGGGATTCATGGGCAAAGGCAACGTCAGCTTGCCCGAGCCACTGGAAGAACAGATCAAGGCCGGTGCGATAGGGCTGAAACTGCACGAAGACTGGGGCACGACGCCCGCAGCGATCGACAATTGCCTCTCGGTGGCAGAGCGCTACGACGTGCAGGTTGCGATCCACAGCGACACCTTGAACGAGGGCGGCTTCCTGGAGCATACGCTCGCGGCTTTCAAAGATCGCACGATCCATACCTTCCATACCGAAGGTGCCGGTGGCGGCCACGCGCCGGACATTATCGCTGCCGTTGGCGAGTCGAATGTGCTGCCATCGTCGACCAATCCAACGCGCCCGTACACCGTCAACACGCTGGACGAGCATCTCGACATGCTGATGGTCTGCCATCATCTCGATCCCGCGATCGCGGAGGACGTCGCGTTTGCCGAGTCGCGCATCAGGCGCGAGACCATCGCCGCAGAGGACATCCTGCACGACCTGGGTGCGATCTCGATGATGTCATCGGATTCGCAGGCAATGGGACGGGTGGGCGAAGTCATTTTGCGCACCTGGCAGACAGCGCACAAGATGAAGATGCAGCGGGGCGCGCTCGCTGAAGACAGCGCTGGCCACGATAATTTCAGAGTCAAGCGCTACATCGCCAAATACACCATCAATCCGGCCATCACTCACGGTATTTCTCACGTGACAGGCTCTTTGGAGGTCGGCAAGATCGCCGACGTTGTCTTGTGGAAGCCCGCTTTTTTCGGCGTCAAACCGAGCATGATCGTGAAGGGCGGGATGATCGTTGCAGCACAAATGGGTGATCCGAATGCCTCGATTCCCACGCCGCAACCGGTGCATGCCCGCTTGATGTTCGGCGCTTTCGGCGGCGGCTTGAAAAAGTCGTTCACTTTTGTGTCCCAGGCGGCGCTGGATGCCGGTATCGCCGAAAAGCTCGCGCTCACCAAAACCGTCATCGCGGTCAAGAACACGCGCGATGTGCGAAAGACGGACATGATTCACAATGGCGCCACTCCGAAGATGGAAGTGGATCCGGAGACCTATCAAGTGCATGCAGATGGTGAGTTGCTGACTTGTGAGCCTGCCCATGTGCTGCCGATGGCGCAACGATATTTTCTTTTTTGACGAACTGACATGCTGACCATTCACACAAAGATTGCACGCGCGGACACGGTGTTTGCGCAATTGGTATTGCCTTACGAATTGCGCGAGAAAAGCCGACTTCGCGCGGTGATGAGCAATGGCGAAGAGGTTGCCGTGATGACTCCGCGTGGCACGGTCATGCGCGATGGCGACTTGCTGCGGAGCGACGACGGCCGTGTGGTGCAGATCGTCGCCGCGCGTGAGCCGACGTGCCGCGTCGAGTGCGAATCCGCGTTCGCCCTGTTGCGCTGCGCTTTCCATCTCGGGAACCGCCACACGCAAGCCCAGCTTGGCGATGGTTACTTGCGCATCCGGAAGGACACCGTGCTCACGGAAATGCTGCAAGGCCTTGGTGCGGTCGTTGTCGACGAGCTTGCCTGTTTCGAGCCCGAGGCGGGAGCCTATGGCGGTGGGCATCACCATGGCGGCGACGATGCCCATCCGCACAATCCGCTCGCACCGATCCCGCTGCGTCAGCGCATCCATCGGCCCTCGGACGTGGAATAGCGGCATGCAATCCGCGGCCTTGCTGCATCTGCTGCAATTGACCAGCCCATCGCTGCCGATAGGCGCGTACAGCTATTCCCAAGGCTTGGAAGCGGCAATGGAAAACGGCACGGTCAAAGACGAACACAGTGCGCGCGATTGGATCGTCGATCATTTGCAGCACGCCGTCGCGCGGTTCGAAGCGCCCGTTCTGTGGCGATTGCTTGAAGCGTTTTCCACCGCAGATGCACAGACGGCGAAGTATTGGACAGAGGTGTTCCTCGCATCCCGGGATACCGCCGAGTTCCGTGCCGAGACCGTACAGATGGGATATTCCCTGGCCAAGCTGCTCGCCGATCTCGACATCGTCGACGTGCGTGCGTTGACCGATCTGCCCAGACAGGCGGACATTCCGCTGCCCACAGCCTTGGCCTGTGCGGCCGTTGCGTTGCGCGTGCCGCACGAGGCCGCTCTGCTCGGCAGCTTGTACTCGTGGGCGGAAAATCAGGTACTGGTTTGCGTCAAGTCGGTTCCGCTCGGGCAGATGTCCGGTCAGCGATTGCTGTTGTCGCTGCGTGTCGAACTCGAATCGGCTGCATGCGTCGCTCAGACATTGTCCGACGATCAACTGTGCAACTGGACGCCGGGGTTGTCTATGCTGTCCATGCGCCATGAAGTGCAATACAGTCGTCTATATCGCTCCTGAAATCACTGGCATGGACATCATGATTGACGCATCGCATCATCAAACGCCGAATCCGCTGCGGGTCGGTATCGGCGGCCCGGTCGGCTCCGGGAAAACCGCGCTTTGCGAATCGCTCTGCAAGCGCATGCGTCATCAATACGAGATGGCGGTCATCACCAACGACATCTATACGAAAGAGGACATGGAAATCCTCCTGCGTGCGGATGCCTTGCCTGCCGAGCGCTTGATGGGGGTGGAAACCGGCGGATGCCCCCACACCGCGATCAGAGAGGACGCTTCGATCAATCTTGAAGCGATCGCTCGCATGAGCGCGGAATTTCCGCAGCTCGATTTGATGCTGATCGAATCGGGCGGCGACAACCTGGCGGCGACGTTCAGCCCGGAGCTGTCCGACCTCACGATCTATGTCATCGACGTGGCCGCCGGTGAAAAAATCCCGCGCAAGGGCGGCCCGGGAATCACCCGTTCCGACTTGCTGATCATCAACAAGACCGACCTTGCGCCGCACGTCGGCGCCAACCTCGATGTCATGGCTGCGGATGCCAAGCGCATGCGCGGCGATCGGCCGTTCGTGTTCACCAATCTGCGCATCGGCGAGGGTGTGGACGCGGTGGTCTCCTTCATCCGCAAGCAGGGACTGCTCGATCGCGCATGAATGTTTCGCTACCAACCATGAGAATGACGATGAATCAGCGCCAGTCGCCCATATCAAGCATTTCTAGCCTTGCCGCACGCGCACTCTTGAGCGTTTGTGTCCTTTCGTTTGCCTTGCCTGCTTCCGCCCACATCGATGCGAGCCATGTTGCGTCCGGATTCACTAGCTCTGGCTTTGTCTCCGGCCTCCTGCATCCGCTATCGGGTCTGGATCATCTGCTGGCCATATTCGCAGTCGGTGTTTGGGCATCGCAGCATCAGGGCAGAGAGCGCCAGGCGTTGGCCGTCGTTTTTCCGGTGATGATGGTGGCCGGCGCCGTGCTTGGCTCGCTGGGCTTGGTGTTCTCGGGAATAGAGGCGGGTATCGCCATCTCCGTTGCGGTCCTGGGGGTGTTGATCGCGCGCTCGATCAGACTGTCTACGTCAGTCGGCGCGCTCCTCGTTGCATGCTTTGCGCTTGCGCATGGCTATCAGCACGTTGTCGAAATGAGCGCTGCGTACTCCCTCTATGCGTACTGCGCGGGCTTTGCGGTCTCGACAGTGCTGATCCTCGTGTCCGGGCTTGCGCTGGGCACAGGGTCGACAAGGATGTTCGCCCGTTCGGCCCGCCGCTGGACTGGCGCTGTCATCGCGACGGCCGGCATGTACTTCATCTTCGCGGTCGTTTGATCGGCTCACCGGGAATGCTTGGGCGTGTTGGAATTGCGGGTGAATTGTCGGTGTCCTTAGTTTTACCGGCGGTGGTCGGCTGGCGTGGACTGCTCAAGGCCCCGAGTTACGGATCGCCGGACCTCAACGCGTCGACAAGGTCCACTGCAACCTCAAGCCGGCCACCGTTGCGGATGAACCCACGCGAGGTATGTGGTCGGAAACCGCTGCCGGAATATGGAAGGTGGTCGTCGCCGTGTGAACGAGCGGCGAAAGGGGTGCCGGGCGCCGCGGCTCAGGCCATGCCCATGCTGCGTGGTTCGCGCTGCTGCGATGGCTGTTCCAACGTGGGCTGCTGTTGCAGCAGCTTCTGCACCTCGGCCGAACTGCGCTCGACGGGCAGTGTCGCTACCAGTGTGACATCGACGTTGACATGCTTGTGCCCCGGGTTGGTCTGTGGGTCGCTGTCCAGCCCGAACACTTTGCCGTTGCCGCCCGGAACCACCATCGCGAACTGGTTGATATTCTGGCCGACGCCCTCCTTGGTCAGCGCCGCCGCGACATTCATGGCTTCCTGATCGCTTTTGAGGCCAAGCTTTTCGTTGCCGATGGTCTTCACGCCCGCGTAGGCTTGCTCGTAAAGCCGGTTGCCGGGTGCCCCGGCCACGGTGATATCGGCACGATCCGGTTCAGGTGCCATCGTCTGCGGTTGGCTTCCGGGAGGCGTGGTCTGCGCTGGCTGATTGATCTGCGCTTGATTGTTGATCAGTTGTCGACCAGCGGTCTGAAAATCCTGTGAGATCGTGTTCTTCAGCGCTTCGCGGAATGCGGCCGGGTCCTGGATGCCGGCATTCGTCAGGTAATTGTTGAAGAGTCGATCGCTGTACGTACCTCCGTTCTGGTTGATGTATGGCACAAGATTCCGGACCAGATCTTCACCCTTGATATTCAACCCCGGTTGACTCTGCAGAGCCTTGTCGGTGCTGGAAACGGTCTGCGCTGCGATGGTGTCGTAATCTGTTTTTCCAGTTTGATTCAGTGCCAGTGACGAGCGCAAAAAAGTACGCGAGTACGATTCCGGCATCACCGCAAGCATTGCCCCTTCGCCGATGAGCTCCTCGTTCGCCTTTGACATTCCCTGCAGTTTCGGATTGGTCTGTATGATTTTCTGGCTGATTTCCTGAGCGGCGACCGCATCCAGCAGGCTGTTCGGGGTTGCGCGATTGTTGCTGTCGATCGCGCCTGCCGGGATGAGCCCGAAGGACGTGGACTGCAGGGGGATCTGGTCGCTGTTGACCGCAGCGTAGGCGCCCATGCGATTGTTAGCGTCACGTGCGAGCGTCACCCCGCCGGTATTTGGGTGGGGATTCCCCTGCGGGTCGCGACCAAAAGAATCGTATTGAAAAGAAAGGTCGGCCTGGGTGATCGGCACGGCCTTGAAGTATTGGCGCAGTATTTTCTCTGCGTCGGCGCTGAGAAGCTCGGGTTGTCGCGGGGAAACCGGTAGTGCACTGGTGCTGGCAGGAGTCTGCGCCGGTTGGCGGAGGAGATTGGCCTGGGCAAGTGTGGTGGCGTCGTCGCCGTTGACGGGGTTGCTCATCCTGTGGGCCTGCTTGAGTGCTCAGTGACCGAGTAGACCATCCGCCGGGTAAAACCCACGTTAAACGGCGAGTACCCGATCGATCGAAACCGAGATGGGTCGTGGCTAGCCCGCATGAGACGACGAAAGGACAAGCGACTGTAACCGCCGCTCACTCCTCGACGCTGTCCAGATCCGCCTCGACGAATGTCCAACCGCTACCGTCGCACCGCATCAGCACCCGCCCGCGCTGACGGATGTCGTCGCGGTCCACGCCTTCCACCCACAGCACGAAGAACACCAGGACACCCACAGAACACCCAGGACACCCACAATCCTCAAGCTGCCTCCCGTGCTGAGCGGGGTTGCATGCGCCTCAACAGGCCAGCGCACGCCGCTGCTGGATCAGCTCGGCGAGGATGCTGACGGCGATCTCATGCGGCGTCTGCGCGCCGATGTCGATGCCAATCGGCGCGTGCAGACTTGCCAACGCCGCTGCGTGCTCGGGCAAGGCGGCACGCACTTCGTCGATCCGCTTCGCGCTGCCCATCATGCCGATGAAGCGCGGCGGCCGTTGGCACAGCGCGCGCAGCGCGGCGATGTCGCAATGGAAATTGCGATTCAGAAGCACGGCGAACAACTCGCGTTGCGTGTCCAGCGCGCTGGGCAGTAAATCGATCGGGCCGCACAAGCGGGTTGCATGGTTGAATTTCGCTAGCTCTTCGCTGCGTTCGTCATAGGCCCACAGATCGAAATCAAGCAGATTGGCGAAGTCGTGCAGGGCAAGTCCGCAGTGACCAGCGCCGACGATCAGCAGGCGCGGGTCCGGCTGGATCGGTTGCGGTTCACCGCCGCCCAGGTCGTCGCATCCCAACGTCAGACCGCGCCCTGCAGCCAGGGTCTCGGCGATCGATGCCGCACGCAGGCCATCATCGCCGCCATACCAGCGGCGCAGGCCGATCCGCATCCGTCCGCCGCAGATGCCGGCGGCGCCCTGCCGGCCGCTCAGATCGATCTCGACTTCGACGCTGCGCCCCGCGTCGTGCAACAAGTCGTGCGCGGCCGCGATCACCTGGGTTTCGGCCATGCCGCCGCCGACGCTGCCGAAAGTGCCGCTGGCACCGATCAGCATCCGGCTGCCGCCTTTGCGCGGCGTCGCCCCGCGGGTGTCCAGCACGCTGGCCAGCACCACCGGACCCGCCGCCAGCCAGGCGTGCAGACGCGCAAACAAGCGTTGGTTCAAAGGCCGACGCCTCCGCGCACGCGCTCGATGGCGGTGAGGATCGCTTCGGGAGTGGCCGGCGCGCCGAGGCCGACTGCGCGCGCATCGCCAAACGCGGCGACCGCTTCGCGCAGCGCCTCGCGCACGCTCATCGCCAACATGAAGGGCGGTTCGCCGACCGCCTTGCTGCTGAAAATCACCTGCGTGGTCGGCGGTTCGCTGCTCCGGAACAGCGTCAAGCGGACGTCTTCCGGCACTTCGCCGACGGTCGGAATTTTGTAGGTGCTGGGCGCGTCGGTGAGCAGCTTGCCGGCGTCGTTCCAGCGCAGCTCCTCGCAGGTCAGCCAGCCCAGCCCCTGGACGAAGCCGCCTTCGATCTGGCCGCGATCGATCGCGACGGCCAGCGAGTCGCCGACGTCGTGCAGAAGATCGACCCGGCGCAGCGTATGTACGCCGGTGTATCCGCAGACTTCGACCTCGCTGACGGCCGCCCCGAACGCGAAGTAATAGAACGGATGGCCCTGGCCGGTATGCGGATCCCAGCTGAGGCCCGGGGTGCGGTAGAAACCGGTCGAGGACAGGCTGACCCGCGCCCGATAAGCGGCGCCGACCACGTCCTCGAAGCGCAGCCGGCGATCACTGTCACTGTCGGCGAACACCGCATCGTCGGCGAAACGGACCTGTTCGGCCGTCACGCCGAGCAGCTCCGCAGCGACCGGACGCAGGCGTCCGAGCAGGGTGTCGCAGGCGGCCTTGACCGCCTGGCCATTCAGATCGGAGCCGCTGCTGGCCGCGGTCGCCGATGTGTTCGGCACCTTGTCGGTGCTGGTCGGCATGATCCGGATGCGCGCCATGTCGACGCCCAGCACGCGGCTGGCCACCGCCAGCATCTTGGTGTGCAGGCCTTGGCCCATCTCGGTGCCGCCGTGGTTGAGCTGCACGCTGCCGTCGCTGTAGATGTGGACCAGCGCGCCGGCCTGGTTGTATTCGGTCTTGTTGAAGGAAATGCCGAACTTGACCGGCGTGATCGCGATCCCACGCTTGCGGTGTGCGCTGCTGGCGTTGAATGCGGCGACCGCTTCGCGGCGAGCCAGGAACTCGCTTTCGCGCAGCAGTTGGGACCACAGCGCCGGCAAGTGATTGTCGACCACCGGCTGCCCATAGTGGGTCTGGTTGCGGTCGCCGCGACCATGACCGTCACCATCGCTGGCCGGACCGTAGAAATTGCGCTCGCGAACCTCGTGCGCAGGCAGTCCGAGATGGCGTGCGACCCGCTCCAGCACTTCTTCGCCGACCAGCATGCCCTGCGGACCGCCAAAGCCGCGAAAGGCGGTGTTGGAGGCCAGATGGGTGCGTGCGATCCGGCCGGTGACCTCAATGTCGGGCACGAAGTAGGCGTTGTCGACATGCACCATCGCGCGCATCAGCACCGGCGGCGACAGGTCGCAGCTCCAGCCACCGTCCGCGATCAGTTCGACCTTCAGTGCCAGCAGCTGGCCTTGCTGATCGAAGCCGACCTCATAGCGCCCGAGGAACGGATGGCGTTTGCCGGTCATCTGCATGTCGAGACCACGGGTCAGCTTGATCCGCACCGGGCGGCCGGTCCTGTACGCCGCCAACGCCGCAATCGCAGCGTAGGGATTGGCCTGGGTCTCCTTGCCGCCGAAGCCGCCGCCCATGCGCAGGCTGTGGCAGACCACCCGATGCGCCGGCAGGCCAAGCACGCGGGCGACGATGATCTGGGTTTCGGTCGGGTGCTGCGTGGAGGCGGCGATCTGCACCGTGCCTTCGCTGTCGATCTCGACCCAACTGGCCTGGGTTTCCAGATAAAAGTGATCCTGACCCCCGATCCGCAGCTCGCCGGACAGCCGCAACGGCGCGCGCGTCATCGCCGCAGCGGCATCGCCGCGGGCCACCCGTACCGGCGGCAGATGAAAGGCCTGCGCGGCCATTGCCTGCTCGATGCCGAGCAGCGCCGGCAGCGCTTCGTAGTTCACCGAGACCTGTTTTGCGGCAGCTCGCGCGAGGGCTTCGTCATCGGCCACTACCCAGGCCACCGCCTGACCGTAGAACAGCACCGTGTGGGGCGGAATCAGCGGTTCGTCGTGCAGGATCGGGCCGGTGTCGTTCTCGCCGGGGACATCGCTTGCGGTCAGGACCGCGTGCACGCCGGGCATGGCCAGCGCGGCCGCGGTATCGATCCGGAGAATCCGCGCATGCGCATGTGGCGCCTGCACCGGATACACGCTCAGCATGCCGCTGGGTGGGCGCTGCTCGTCGGTATAGATCGCACGGCCGGTGACGTGGCCAACGGCGCTTTCGTGGTGCAGTGACGCCGGCGACGCGCTCACGGCTGGGCCTCGGCGATGAAGCGCAGGAACAGGTTGGCGGCGAGCGCCCGGCGGTATTCGCTGCCGGCACGATGGTCGCTGAGCGGCGTGAACTCCACGCGCAATTGCGCGGCGGCGGCGTCGAGCGTCGCCTGGTCGAGCGGTCGTCCTATCAGCAGCGCTTCGGTGATCCGCGCCCGCACCGGAACGGCGGCCACACCGCCATAGGCCAGGCGTGCGTGGTTGACCCGCTGTTGGTCGTCGAGACCCAGCGAAAATGCTGCTGCCACGATGCTGATGTCGTCGGTCTGCCGCTTGGCCACCTTGGCGCAGCCGGAACGCAGGTCGGCGCGACGCGGCAACGTGACCCCAACGATCAGCTCGTCGGCGCGGCGCGCGGTCTTGCGATAGCCGAGAAAATACTCGGCCGCATCGATCTGGCGCGCGCCGTCCAGGCTGCGCAAGTGAATCACCGCATCCAGCGCGAGCAACACGGGCAACAGATCGCCGATCGGCGATGCGCTGCCGAGGTTGCCGCCAAGGGTCGCGCGATTGCGCACCTGGCGACCGGCAAACCACGGCAGCATCTCGTCGATGGCCGGGAAGAGTCCCTGCATCTCCGACTCCAGACGGCTCAACGGCACGCCGGCGCCGATCCACACCCGGTCGTCCTCGATGTGCAACTGCTGCAATTCGCCGATCCGGTCCAGCGCGATCAGCACCGGCGCGACCGGCCGGCCACGGCTCAGATCGACGCCCAGATCGGTGCCGCCGGCAAACCAGTCCGACTGCGGGTGTTCGGCCTTCAGCGCCAGCGCATCAGCGATGGTCACGGGGCTGAAGCACTGCATCAGGTTCGCGGCCGGCAGTGGCGGTCTGGGCTGCGCGCGCAGCGCGGCGAAGCGCGCATCGCTCGGCGCGTCGGCCACCAGCCGCTGCGCCGCCCGGCGGATCGGCCCGTACCCGGTACAGCGACACAGATTGCCGGTGATCGCATGATCGTCCAGCGCACCTTCGTGCAGCCCGGCAAACAGACTCATGACGAATCCCGGGGTGCAATAGCCGCACTGCGAACCGGCAGCGTCGACCAACGCCTGCTGGACCGGATGCAGTGTCTCGCCCTCGGCCAGCGCTTCCACGGTCAGCACCTCGCGGGCCGGCAACACGCCGACCGGCAGAAGACAGCTGTTGACCGCCACATAGCGCGACCCACCGTCGCCGTCGGCCTCGATCAACGCCACCGTGCAAGCCCCGCAATCACCGTCCGCGCAGCCTTCCTTGGTGCCGGTGTGGCGATGTCGATTGAGCCAGCGCAGCAGGGATTCGCGGGGGTCGCTTTCGGCCAGCGATTGGGTTTCGCCATTGAGGCGAAAGGTGTTGGAAGTGATCATGACTGGATGGTACGTCTTGGGAAGCATCAGTTCCATGGCGGGCCATGCATCGCCAATGAAGGCCGCGGGCAGGCCCGCACGCACCCTGCGGCGTTGGAACTGATCTGTCATCCCGAACTAGGAAAAAGCCCGAGGAGGGACCTGCTTTGGGCCGCTGGAGCGACGTTTTTCGGCAACCTGCTAGGCGTCTGCCGCCGCTTCGGGCAGACTCCCGATACCAAAAGCGATACCAAAAAAAGGAATGCCACATGGCCTTATCCGCCGAGCAACTACCCGATTTTCTGCGCGGCCTGCCGAAGGCGGAGTTGCATATCCACATCGAGGGTTCGTTGGAGCCGGAGTTGATCTTCGCGATGGCCGAACGCAACCACGTGACCCTGGCCTATCCGGATGTGGCGTCGCTGCGTGCGGCATATGCGTTCAGCGATCTGCAGAGTTTTCTCGACATCTACTACGCCGGCGCCAGCGTGCTGCTGACCGAGGCGGATTTTTTCGACATGGCGTGGGCCTATTTCCTGCGCGCCAAGGACGACAACATCGTGCACAGCGAGCTGTTTTTCGATCCGCAGACGCACACCGCACGCGGGGTGTCGATGGACACGGTGATCAACGGGCTGCGCCGGGCCTGCGATCAGGCGCAGTCGCAGTTGGGCGTGCGTGCGGAACTGATCCTGTGCTTCCTGCGTCATTTGTCCGAAGACGAGGCCCTGGCGACCTTCGAGGAGGCGCGCCCGCATGTGGGCAAGTTCATCGGCGTCGGGCTGGATTCCAGCGAGCTGGGTCATCCGCCGGAGAAGTTCGCGCGGGTCTTCGCGCAGGCGCGCAAGCTGGGCCTGCGCACGGTCGCGCATGCCGGTGAGGAGGGGCCGCCGGCCTATATCTGGAGTGCGCTGGATGTGTTGAAGGCCGAGCGCATCGATCACGGGGTTCAGGCGTTGCAGGACCCCGCGCTGGTCAAGCGGCTGGCCGAACAGGGCGTGCCGCTGACGGTCTGTCCGCTCTCCAACATCAAGCTGCGCGTATTCGACACGCTGGCCGAGCACAATCTTCGCCAACTGCTCGATGCGGGCCTGGTGGCGACGGTGAATTCCGACGATCCGGCCTATTTCGGCGGTTATCTGAACCAGAACTTCGTCGAGACCTTCGACGCGCTCGGGCTGGATGCCAGCCACGCGGCGACCCTGGCGCGCAACAGCTTCAACGCGAGCTTCGCCAGCGCCGCGGAGAAACGCAGCGACCTGGATCGACTGGACGCGTATCTCGACCACGCCGGCGTCCGCTGATCCCATGGGCAAGCTGACGACCCATGTTCTGGATACCGCGCACGGCACACCGGGGGCCGGCATTGCTGTCTTCTTGTATCGTTGCGAAGCCGCTGGCCGGGCGTTGATCGCACGGACTACGACCAATGCGGACGGTCGCTGCGATGCGCCGCTGCTCGCCGACGCGGCCTGCAGCGTCGGCGTGTACGAACTCGACTTCGCGATTGGCGACTACTTCGCCGCACGCGGCGTGGTGGTGCCCGAGCCGCGCTTCGTCGATGTGGTGACCTTGCGCTTCGGTATCGCCGATGCCCATGCGCACTATCATGTCCCGCTGCTGGCATCCCCGTTCAGCTATTCGACCTATCGTGGGAGTTGATCGGGTTCATGGCTGACTATCTGATCGAAGCCGCTGGGCTGTTGCTGCGCTGGTTGCACGTCGTCGCCGCAATTGCCTGGATCGGCGAATCGTTCTATTTCGTTGCTCTGGACCGCGGCCTCAAACCCGGCAAGCAGCCACAGCAAGGGCTGTACGGCGAATCGTGGTCGGTGCACGGCGGCGGGTTCTATCTGAAGCAGAAATTCCTGCCGGCCCCGGCGCAACTGCCGGAGGAGTTGCACTGGTCGAAGTGGAAGTCGTACACCACCTGGCTGTCCGGCTTCGCCCTGTTCGCGCTGCTCTACCTGCTGTCGCCACAGCTGTACCTGATCGACCCGAACGTCGCGGTGTTGACGCCCACCCAAGGCGTGTCGTTGGCCCTGGCGTTTCCCGTGCTGGCCTGGCTGCTTTACGACGGGCTGTGCCGCGTCGTCGGTTTTCGCGACGACCTGCTCGGCGTGCTGGTCGGTCTGCTGGCCGTGGGCGTGTGCTTCGCCGTCACGCAGCTGTTCGCCGGCCGGGCCGCCTTCCTGCTCACCGGCGCCTGCCTGGCCACGATCATGTCGGCCAACGTGTTCTTTGTGATCATCCCGGGACAGAAGCGCATGGTCGCGGCGCTGAGTCGCGGCGCGACCCCCGAGCCACTGGATGGTGCGCGCGGCAAGCAGCGTTCGGTGCACAACACCTACTTCACCCTGCCGGTGGTATTCGCCATGCTGGCGACCCACTACCCGACCGCCTTCGCGCATCCGCACAACTGGGCGGTGCTGACGCTGTTCATGGCGGCCGGGGCGTCGATCCGCCAATTCTTCGTGGTCTGGCACAGCGGCGCGCGCGCCTGGTGGCTGCTTGGGCTGGCGGCGGCACTGCTGCTGGCGGTGTTCGCGTGGATGGCACCCGTGGCGCGGCCCGTCGTTGCACCTCAAGTCGCACCTGCCTCAAGTCAGCCTTCCACAACTCAGCCGTCCCAAAGTGAGCCGTCCACAAGTCAGCCGTCCGACAGCGTCGTCGCGGGCGCGAAGACCGCCGACATCCTGGCGATCTCCGAGCGCCGTTGCAGCGCCTGCCATGCAGCGCAACCGACGATGATGGCCAGCGCACCGAAGGGCGCGATGTTCAATAGCGCCGAGCAGCTTGAGGCGAATGCCGCACTGATTCACAAGCAGGTGGTCGAGCTGAAGATCATGCCGCCGGGCAACGTGACCGGGCTTACGGACGGCGAACGCGCCGCCATCGATGCGTGGTTTCTGGCCCGCGACGCCAACGCAGTGAATCAGCCGCCGCCGTCGGGGTCGAGCAAATAAGCGCGGCTCAGCGTCACTTCCTCGCAGTTGTCGCCATCGCCGCCGCGATCGATCACCAGAAAATCACTGCATTGATCGAGCGCCAATAGAGGGTGATGCCAGGTGCCGCGACGGAAATTGACGCCGGCACCGGCGCTGGCCAGAAAAGCGCGCGGGGGTTGTTCCACCGACTCCGCCACGACGATCAGATACGGCCGCTGCGATTGCGGAATGAACGCCTGACTGCCGAGGGGGTGGCGCTCCAGCATCCGGATCAGAAACGGCATCGGCCGCGGCTGCGCGCGGACCAGGCTGATCAGCGGATATCCGCCGCCGGCGTCGCAGTCCACGCGGGCCAGCGCGTGAAAGCGCTGCGCGGTGCCCTCGTTGATCGCGAACTGCTGGGCCGCGCAGTCGCTGGAGATGACGTCGCCAAAGGGCGCGAAGGCCTCGGCGCTCAGCGCTTCGATCGTCAGCCGCGTCGGTGGCCGTTCGGTCACGCCGGTCGACCGCGCAGACGCAGGCGCGACACGCCTCCATCGGGAAAGATGTTCAGCCGGACATGACTGACGACGCCGAGCGCCGCGATCCCGCTGCGGTAGTGATGCTGATGGTCCATCTGCAGGGTCTGCTCCGGCAGCAGGACCGGCCAGAACATCGCCTGGGTGACCAGCGACGCCGGCGTTCCGCCGCTGACCCGGGCGGCCTGGATCGAGCAGCGGTCCGGGTAATTGCCCTTGAAGTGGCAAGTGTCTACTTCGATCGCCTCGATGATGCCAGGCTGGGCCAGCGCGATCAGGCACCAGTCGTTGCCCGGTTCGCGGCGTCGGCGCGTTTCCCAGCCGTCGCCCATGTTGACCCCGCGGCCGGGCAGCAGCAGCGCGGCGGCCGGCCCGAAGTGCTCGTTGTTGGCAGCTACTGCGGTACCGCCGTTGAGCGCCGCGGCAAGGTCAATGAGACCGTCGTCGTCGACAACGGCCGCGTCCAGCGCGGGGGTGCCGTACACGCGCAAGCGCGCCAGTCCACCATCCGGATAGAGATTGACGCGCAGATGACTGACCAGCCGCTCGCTGTCGATCGGATGATAGTGATGCCGATTTCCGCCGAGGTCGACCGACGGCAGCAGCGCGGTCCAGTCGCTGTCCTGGTCGGCATCGCCTTCGGCGAGGTAGCAGGCATCTACCGACAGCGCCGGCGGAAAATTGCCAGTGAAGTGGCTGGTGTCGAGATCCACGCCATGAACGCGACCCGGTCGGGCCAGACGCACGATGCACCAGTCGTGACCGGCCACCCGCTTGCGTCGACTCTCCCAACCATCCATCCACTTGCCGTTGGCGTCGTACTTGTCGGGGATGAACTGCGCCGGATCGGGATTGAGCATGCGCTGCTTGTCGGCGAAGAAATCATCGCTGGCCTGCAGCGCGCGCGCGCCCAGACGGGCGTCGGCCAGATTGACGTGGCGGCGCGTGAACTCAGGGGCGTCGGGATTGGCGAGGGGGCGGGCCATGCGGGTACTCGATGATGGGAACGGTCAGTCGGCGGGGAAGTGCGCGGCGGGGGCGTGCGCGTCGAGCAGGTCGGCCAGACGCAGCGCGGCGATCTTTTCGATCTGGCGCAAGCCTTCGGCGAACTCGATCGCGCGCGAGCGCTCAACCCGTGCCTGCAGGTCGCCGATGATGCTTGATCGGTCGTGCCCGCGCACCGCCAGGATGTAGGGAAAACCGAAGCGCTGCTGATAGCGGGCGTTGAGTTCGCCGAGCAGCGCGAACTCCTCGGCGCTGCACTCGCGCAGCCCGGCGCCGCCCTGTTCGCGATTGGAGGCTTGGGTCAGCTCGCCGCGCACCGCTGCCTTGCTGGCCAGCTGTGGATGGGCGCGTATCAGCGCCAGCTGCGCCGCCTCGCCCGCGTTCGCCACAACTCCGCACATCGCCGCGTGCAGACGCTCGATCGTGTCGAACGGTCGCTGCGGCCAGGCGCCTTCGGCGACCCAGGGCGAGTGCTCGAAGATCGCGCCCAGCGTGACGGAGAAACCGGCCTGATCCATCGCGTTGAGCTGGGCCAGATTCAATGCCGGCGTCATGGCTGCACTCCGAATGCTGCGGGCGGATGGCGCTGCCGCCAGTGCCGCGCGATATCGATCCGGCGACAGATCCAGACCTGCTCATGCCCCGACAGATAATCGAGAAAACGCTGCAGCGCGACGATGCGCCCCGGCCGGCCGAGCAGCCGGCAGTGCATGCCGATCGACATCATCCGCGGCGTGGTCGCGCCCTCGGCGTACAGCGTGTCGAAGCTGTCGCGCAGGTAATCGTAGAAATGGCCGGCGGTATTGAAACCCTGCGGACTGGCGAATCGCATGTCGTTGCAGTCCAGCGTGTAGGGCACCACCAGATGCGCGCGGGTGCTGCCATCGGCCAGTGGAACCGGCGTCCAGAACGGCAGATCGTCGCCGTAATAGTCCGAGTCGTACTCGAAGCCGCCGTGCTCGACGACCAACTGCCGGGTGTTGGGGCTGTCGCGACCGGTATACCAGCCCAGCGGCGCCGCTCCGGTCAGTTCGCGATGGATGGCGACCGCGCGCTGCAGGTGCGCGCGTTCCTCGTCGATCGACATGTTCTGGTAGTGAATCCAGCGCCAGCCGTGTGAGGCGATCTCGTGACCCTGTTGCAGGCAGGCGTCCACAAACTCCGGCTGGCGTTGCATCGACATCGCAACACCGAACACGGTGAGCGGCAGAGCGCGCTGCTCGAACTCGCGCAGAATGCGCCAACCACCTACGCGCGAGCCGTACTCGTAGATCGACTCCATGCTCAGATGGCGGTCCGGATAGCAGGCCGCACCGATGATCTCGGACAGGAACTGTTCACTGCCGGCGTCGCCGTGCAGCACGCAATTCTCGCCGCCTTCCTCAAGATTGAGCACGAACTGCACCGCAACCCGCGCGCCGCCCGGCCAATCGGCCTGCGGAGGATGGCGGCCATAGCCCACCAGGTCGCGGGGATAGTCTCGAGTGATCGGCATTCCGTTACAGCGGTCGGGCCGTCGTTCGGCCGGGGTGCCAGTCTTGCGTGAGTGGGCGGGTGACGCAAGCATGGCGGTCTGATTCTTCGCGCCGACGCGCGATGGGCCTGGCGCACAATGCGGACAAGCCAGCGTGGCTTGACCGTAGCCCGTCTAAGCACCTGTTCACGATCTCCGCATACTCCGCGCTGCGGCGCAACCCGTCGGGCTGAGCCCCAGAACGCGCGGCACTGCGTCCTCTCCTTCTTGTGCCGCACGTCCTGGGGGCGGATGGCGGATTCACCCGCGAAGCACAGGCGCGCGATCTGCTGGCGACCTGGGCCTATGGCTTCAGCTGAACCACTAGGACACCTGTGGAACCACTAGGACACCCACTATTTGCTATTGAATCCATGTGGAACCACTCTACCAACGGCCCCGCGCCGGCGATGGCCGCGAAGTGGTGCCCGTACAGCACGCGCTTGTCGGTGGCACGTATCCAGCCCATCGTTGCGCCGCCACGCAGGCGTAGCCAGCGTGGCGTCCAAGCGCAACGCGTGTTCGCCGATGTATAAGGAATAAAAGCGATCGCCGATGCACAAGATCGACACGGCGACCGCCAATATCGAAAACGCGCTGATGGTTTCGCCGTGCGAAAGCGCCACCGTACCCAGGGAAAAAGCGGCGAAGAGCGACAGTGTCGCCCAGGCGATGTATTTAACCGCTGACATGGTTCATCCTGGGACGCCAGACCCTACCGGCCGAAGCCGAAAGGGTGGCGCGGAAGATCCTTTTGGTCAAGCAATGTCCTTGGCGGCGAAAAAAGTTTTGAAACTTCGGCCGTTCTTCAGCATCGCGTGGATGTCGCCGGATACCAGGTGTAATCGTATTGCGAACTGTAATACCGCACGACACCTTTGGCGTATGCGCATTGGCCTAGACCGTACGTCATTGGAGAGGATATCGCCAAATAATTTCGATCGGCTGTGTAAGTCTGGGTGATGCCTCGGGTTGTATTCACGACGCTCGCCGACTTGAGCAGTAAGCTTGCTCCGAATACGGGTTGGTTGCTGGTCCATAGCTTCGCCCAATTCGCTTGGCATTTTTGGGACCATTTGAGTTCGAGCGTGGCGAGTCGTGAATTGATCGCATTCGGCGACATGATGTGCGTCGTCGCGACGACAACGGCATCTTGCCCGCACCCCTCGACCGCAGGGTCTTTCCCTTCGCAGGTTATGCCGATGCAGGCAGCCGCGGCGATTTGTTGAAAAGATAAAGCAAGGACAGTAAACGATAATTTCGTGCCGATATTCTTCATGTGCATTCCTGCTTGTGGTCGCGGCGGGGATCGCCGACATTCCCATTGGCCGAACTGTGCACGCGCATCTGTCAATACTGCGTGACAATGTCGTTCGCATGGAAATTTCTTCGATTATCGGATAGGATGCTCGCGTCGCGTCGGCACAAGGCAGGTATTCAATGCGCATCGCACGACGCTGGAGTGGAAGCTGAAGACAGATTGCGAGTGACAGGGAATGAATATGCTCGTCGCCTTCATCCGACAACGCGCCCGCCAAAAAGGCTTGAGCGTGTCTGATATCTGCAAATCTGCGGGCAGAAGCCGGCAGACCTTCTATGCGCTGAGCGAATCTCGCGAGCGCTTGCCCGATCTTGAAACTTTAATCGATTTTGCGATTGCAATCGATGTGCATCCGATGCGCTTGGTGCAGCTGGTGTTCGAGGATCACCACGGTGCGTTTTGCCGCCGGCGCGAACGCGGCTTGCCATCGGATGTTAGTCAATTCGTTCGCGACGTCACTATTCCGGACGGAACGATGGTAATGGCTGGCGCGCGTTTCGTGAAGACTTGGGAGGTTCAAAATGTCGGAAAAACGGTTTGGCATGATCGTTTTCTAAAATGCATGGATGAAGAGCTGGTCGTGATGAGTGCCGACGACGGTGTCGAGTTGAACGTATCGCCCAGATTGATGCCAGAGGTCCGGTGCATTCCAGTACCACGGACGCTACCGGGCGGCGTCGCACAGCTCAGTGTGTCGTTCCGGGCGCCATCGATTCCAGGAACCTGCGTGTCTTATTGGAAATCCGTCGGGGCGGAGGGAATGCTGTGCTTTCCCGATGCGGTTGGATTGTCAGTGCAGGTTCGAGTCATGACGATGGAGCACACCGCCTTGCGGCGTTCGGCGATAAAGGTATAGGAAATTCAAACGCCCTTTTCGAGCAGTCTGCGAACCACTAGGACGAACCACTAGGACACCCACTATTTGCTACTGAATCCAAGCCTGCATCGGCTCTGTGAGCGACTAGGACACCTGTGAGCGTGTGAGCGACTAGAGCGACTAGGACACCCACTATTTGCTATTGAATCCAAGCCTGCATCGGCTCTGCGTAAATCACCCCCGACGTCATGCCCTGTGTACTTGACGCCGGGGCTGACCGATCATCACCCACGCAGCATCCTCCCTCGCGGGCCACGACG
>JANLVT010000073.1:0-9687 GCA_031364125.1 Lysobacterales bacterium
GAGATGGTGATGCCGGGCGACAACGTGAAGATGGTGGTGAGCCTGATCAACCCGGTGGCGATGGACGAAGGTCTGCGCTTCGCGATTCGCGAAGGCGGCCGCACGGTCGGCGCCGGCGTGGTGGCGAAGATCGTCAAGTGACGCTTTTGACCTCTGCGCGCGCAAGCGCGCAGAGCCTTGTCAAAGCGTCATCCTGAGCGAAGCGAAGGATCTGTTTTTGTCCATCGCTGCGCTCGAAACGACAAGCAAGGCGAGCCGGCGACGGCTCGCCGTCGCCGTCTAAAAAATCGAACATTTCAGATACACGCCAGTAGCTCAATTGGCAGAGCAGCGGTCTCCAAAACCGCAGGTTGGGGGTTCGAGTCCCTCCTGGCGTGCCACACAAGCGGAACGTTCCGCGAGATTCCCGGTCTACAGGCCGTCGGCTCGCGCGGTGCGCGCCGCATCAGGGCGACATAGACTTGAATAGCAGAGCCGAACAATCGAAAGCCGGCGGGTCCGCTGGCGATATCGTGAAATATGCGCTGGCGCTGCTGCTCGTGGCGGCCGGCGTTTTCGCGTTCTACTGGTTCCAGGGTCAATGGCCGACCGTCGCCCGTGTGATGTCCGTGATCGGAGGTCTCGTCGCAGGCGGCGTTCTGTTTATGACCACGGTCAAGGGCGCCGAGACCCGTGAGTTCCTGAGCGAGTCGCGCTTCGAGCTGCGCAAAGTGGTGTGGCCGACCCGCCAGGAAACGACGCGTACGACCTGGGTGGTCGTGGTGGTCGTGATCATCATGAGCCTGATCCTGGCGACGTTCGACTGGTTCATCCAGTTGGGCGTGAAATTCCTGCTTGGATCCTGATGGAGAACTTAGTGAGCAATACCGAAATCCATAAACGCTGGTACGTCGTTCACGCCTACTCCGGTTTCGAGAAGTCGGTGGCCCAGGCGCTGCGTGATCGTATCGCCCGTACCGGGATGGAGGACAAGTTCGGCGACGTGCTGGTGCCGACCGAAGAGATTGTCGAAATGCGCTCCGGCCAGAAGCGCCGTTCCGAGCGCAAGTTCTTCCCGGGCTACGTGCTGGTGCAGATCGCGACCCACGACGAAGCCGGCATTCCGCGGATGGACAACGAAAGTTGGCATCTGGTGAAGGAAACCCCGAAAGTCATGGGTTTTATCGGCGGTACCGCTGATCGCCCGCTGCCGATCCGCGATTCCGAGGCCGATGCGATCCTGCAGCGCGTGCAGGATGGCGTCGAGAAGCCGAAGCCGAAGGTGCTGTTCGAGCCGGGCCAGATGGTTCGCGTGGTCGACGGCCCCTTCAACGACTTCAACGGCGTGGTCGAGGAAGTGAATTACGAGAAGAGCCGCCTGCGCGTGGCGGTGCTGATCTTCGGGCGCTCGACGCCCGTCGAGCTGGAATTCGGTCAGGTCGAAAAGGCGTAAGCCCTTTACGGTCCGGCCTTCACCCGCGCGTCGCATCCGCGACGCGCAACCAACGATGGAGGAGCCCCGCAGCCGCAAGGCGTGCAGGCGCTAACACTCCAGGAGACTCCCAATGGCAAAGAAAGTAGTCGGTTACATCAAGCTGCAGGTGAAGGCCGGTCAGGCCAATCCCTCGCCGCCGGTCGGTCCTGCGCTGGGTCAGCGCGGCCTGAACATCATGGAGTTCTGCAAGGCGTTCAACGCCGCGACCTCCAAGCTGGAGCCGGGTCTGCCGACGCCGGTTATCATCACCGCTTATTCCGACCGTACCTTCACCTTCGTCACCAAGAGCACGCCGGCATCGGTGCTGTTGAAGAAGGCCGCCGGCATCCAGTCCGGCTCGAAGCGTCCGAACACCGAAAAGGTGGGCAAGGTCACCCGCAAGCAGCTCGAAGACATCGCCAAGGCGAAGGAAGCGGATCTGACGGCGGCCGATCTCGATGCAGCAGTGAAGACCATCGCGGGCTCCGCCCGTTCGATGGGTCTCGTGGTGGAGGGCTGAGACCATGGCGATGAACAAACGACAGAAAGCGATCCTCGGTGCGGTCGAGCCGGGCAAGACCTATCCCTTCGACGACGCGATCAAGATCGTCAAGACGTCGACCAAGGCGAAGTTCGTCGAATCGATCGACGTGGCCGTGCGCCTCGGCGTCGACGCGAAGAAGTCCGACCAGCAGGTCCGCGGTTCGACCGTGCTGCCCGCCGGTACCGGCAAGTCGGTGCGCGTCGCGGTGTTCTGCCCGAGCGGTGCGAAGGCCGATGAAGCCCTGGCCGCCGGTGCCGACATCGTCGGCATGGACGACCTCGCCGAGAAGATGCTCGCTGGCGACCTGAACTACGACGTGGTCATTGCGACCCCGGACGCCATGCGCGTCGTCGGCAAGCTGGGCCAGGTGCTCGGCCCGCGCGGTCTGATGCCGAACCCGAAGGTCGGCACCGTGTCGCCGAACCCGGGCGAAGCCGTCAAGAACGCCAAGGGCGGCCAGGTGCGTTACCGCACCGACAAGGCCGGCATCATCCATTGCACCATCGGCAAGGCCGATTTCGACAGCGAGAAGCTGAAGGAAAACCTGCAGGCGCTGCTGCTCGACCTGATCAAGGCCAAGCCGTCGACCGCCAAAGGCACGTACCTGCAGAAGGTCTCGGTCAGCTCGACGATGGGCCCCGGCGTCACCGTCGACCAGTCGTCGCTGACGCTTAAGTAATCAAAGCTCGCGGCTGAGGCCGCTCCTACAGTGGTTGTGTAGGAGGGGCTTCAGCCCGATACCAAATTTTGAGGGCATCGCCGAGGAGTCCGCTCCGAAGCGATCGCCGTCAAAGACCGCAGGCGCGGTCAGCGCGCGATACCCACGGGCAAGGAAGCTCGTTCCGTCGGAGTCATCTGGCGGGCACGGCACAGCAAGGAATCGTGGTGTCGCAAGCGGGGTCGCTTAATCGCACTCGTCAAAGAGTCGACCTGCGCAGATGGTGCCGCCCCCTCTGGATGTTTCGCGATTTGAAACTCTGTGAAGGGCCGCCACCGGGGCGCATCCTGCGCCCCCGGCGTCGATGGATCGATGCCGTCCGGGACCGCAAGCGGCAGGAGCCGTGAGCGGAGTTCACATGAGGAGTGCATATGGCTCTGAATCTCACCCAGAAGCAAGACGTAGTAGCCGAAGTGGCGGGCATCGCCGCCAAGGCGCACTCGTTGATCGCTGCCGAATACGCAGGCACCACGGTCTCGCAGATGACCGCGATGCGTAAAAAGGCCCGCGAAAACGGCGTTTACTTGAAAGTCGTCAAGAACACGCTGGCCTCGCGCGCTGTGGCGGGAACCGAATACGAAGTTGTCCAGGACAAACTCGTCGGTCCGCTGCTGTATGCGTTTTCGATCGAGGAGCCCGGCGCCGCCGGTCGCCTGATCAAAGAGTTCGCCAAAGGTAACGACAAGCTTCAGGCCAAAGTGGTCGCCGTCGGTGGCCAGGTCTATCCGGCCAGCCACGTCGACGTCCTGGCTTCGCTGCCGACCCGCGATCAGGCTCTGGCCATGCTGGCCCGCGTCCTGGCCGAGCCGGCGAGCATGTTCGCCCGCGCGATCAAGGCCGTGGCCGACAAGCAGGGCGGCGGCGACGCTGCTCCGGTCGAAGTCGTTGCCGAGGCACCGGCGGAAGCCGCAGCCGAAGTATCGCCCGACCCCGCTGGCGAAGCCCCGGCCGAAGCCTGAGTTCGATGTCCTGACGGTTCCGTGGCGCTCATGCCCGCGAAACCCAATACCGAAAATCAAATCCAGAGGTAATCAACAATGTCCCTTACCAACGAACAGATCGTCGACGCCGTTGCCGGCAAGACCCTGATGGAAGTGATGGAGCTGGTCAAGGCCATCGAAGAAAAGTTCGGCGTCACCGCCGCCGCCCCGGTCATGATGGCCGGTCCGGCTGCCGATGCGGCTCCGGTCGAAGAGCAGACCGAGTTCTCGGTCATTCTGAAGGCCATCGGCGAGAAGAAGGTCGAAGTCATCAAGGCCGTCCGCGCCATCACCGGCCTGGGCCTGAAGGAAGCGAAGGACCTCGTCGAAGGCGCCCCGCAGACCGTCAAGGATGCCGTGTCGAAGGACGATGCCGCGAAGTTCAAGAAAGATCTGGAAGCCGCTGGCGCTCAGGTCGAAGTCAAGTAAGCGTCGACGCAGTCATCCCGGGCATCGCATGGACGTGCGTTGCCCCGGGGTCCAACGGTTTCGGAACGGAAACCACTGGATTCTCGCTTCGGCGGAATGACGGCAGACCAAGGCTGGGGGCGAAGGCTCCCGGCCTTCGGTCGTTCCAACGGGTCGCAGCTTCACGCGATCAGCCAGTTCCAATGTGATGAGCGTTCTACAGCAAGACCGTTCTACAGCAGTACGTTACAGGCAGGAAACAAAGCGAGTCGACAGTCGGAAGTAGCGGGAGAAGGCGTGCTGGTGCCGGCAATACCAGCGACTTCCCACTGGCGATTTAACCCGGACGACGGTTCCCCAAGAGCCGCGTCCCATCCGGCCGCAGTCGTGTGCAGTGCAGATGCATGCCCACGCGCCGCGCCGGAGACAACGATATCCAAGCTGAGAGGCCTTATCTCCCATGACCACAGCTCATTCGACGAACTATTCGTTCACCGAGAAGAAGCGCATCCGCAAGAACTTCGGCAAGCGCCGTTCGATTCTCGAGGTGCCGTTCCTGCTCGCCATCCAGGTGGATTCGTACCGCGAATTCCTCCAGGCCGATGCCGAGCCGACCAAGCGCGAAGACCGCGGCCTGCACGCCGCGCTCAAATCCGTGTTTCCGATCACCAGCTACAACGGCTACGCAGCCCTGGAATACGTCGGCTACAAGCTCGGCGACCCGGTGTTCGACGAGCGCGAGTGCCGCAACCGCGGCCTCAGCTACGGCGCCCCGCTGCGCGTGACCGTGCGCCTGGTGATCTACGACAAGGAATCGTCCAGCAAGACGGTGAAGTACGTGAAGGAGCAGGAGGTCTACATGGGCGAAATTCCGCTCATGACCGACAACGGCACCTTCATCGTCAACGGCACCGAGCGCGTCATTGTCTCGCAGCTGCACCGTTCGCCGGGTGTCTTCTTCGACCACGACCGCGGCAAGACCCACAGCTCTGGCAAGCTGCTGTACAGCGCCCGCATCATTCCGTATCGCGGCTCCTGGCTGGACTTCGAGTTCGACCCGAAGGACGCGGTATTCACGCGTATCGACCGTCGCCGCAAGCTGCCGGTGACGATCCTGCTCCGCGCGCTGGGTTACTCGAACGAGGAAATCCTGCAGCAGTTCTTCGAGATCAACACCTTCCACATCCTGCCCGAAGGCGTGCAGCTTGAGCTGGTGCCCGAGCGCCTGCGCGGCGAAACGCTCGACTTCGATCTCGCCGACGGCGACAAGGTCATCGTCGAAGCCGGCAAGCGCATCACTGCGCGCCACGTGAAGCAGCTGGAACAGGCTGGCGTGGTCGCGCTGGCGGTGCCGGACAATTACCTGGTGGGCCGGATCCTGTCGCACGACGTGATCGATGCGAGCACCGGCGAATTGATCGCGGCCGCCAATGACGAGCTCGGCGACGATCACTTGAACAAGTTCCGCAAGTTCGGCATCGATGCTGTCGGCACGCTGTGGGTGAACGACCTCGATCGCGGTCCGTACATGTCCAACACCCTGCGCATCGATCCGACCAAGACCCAGCTCGAAGCGCTGGTCGAGATCTACCGCATGATGCGTCCCGGCGAGCCGCCGACCAAGGACGCCGCGCAGAACCTGTTCCACAACCTGTTCTTCACCTTCGAGCGCTACGATCTGTCGGGCGTGGGCCGGATGAAGTTCAACCGCCGCATCGGCCGCAAGGAAGTGGAAGGCAGCCCAGTGCTGTACGACTACAAGTACTTCTCCGAGCGCAAGGACGATGAATCCAGCCGCCTGCGCGCCGCCTGCGGCCCGGAGATGTCGGACATCCTCGACGTGATCCGCACGCTCACCGAAATCCGCAACGGTCGCGGCGTGGTCGACGATATCGATCACCTCGGCAACCGTCGCGTGCGTTCGGTCGGCGAAATGGCCGAGAACGTGTTCCGCGTGGGCCTGGTCCGCGTCGAACGCGCGGTGAAAGAGCGCCTGACGATGGCCGAGTCCGAAGGCCTCACGCCGCAGGAACTCATCAACGCCAAGCCGGTGGCCGCCGCGATCAAGGAATTCTTCGGTTCCTCGCAGTTGTCGCAGTTCATGGACCAGAACAACCCGCTGTCGGAAGTCACGCACAAACGTCGCGTGTCGGCCCTCGGCCCGGGCGGTCTGACCCGCGAACGCGCCGGCTTCGAAGTGCGCGACGTGCATCCGACCCATTACGGCCGCGTCTGCACCATCGAAACGCCTGAAGGCCCGAACATCGGCCTGATCAATTCGCTCGCCGTGTTCGCGCGCACCAATCGTTACGGCTTCCTCGAAACCCCGTACCGCAAGGTCGTGGACGGGCAGGTGACCGACGAGATCGAATACCTGTCGGCGATCGAAGAGAACGAATACGTCATCGCCCAGGCCAACGCCCAGCGCGACGACAAGGGCACGATCACCGCGCCGTTCGTCGCCTGCCGTTACCAGGGCGAGTCGATGCTGCGTCCGCCGAGCGAAATCCACTTCATGGACGTGTCGCCGATGCAGACCGTGTCGGTCGCGGCCGCGCTTGTGCCGTTCCTCGAGCACGACGACGCGAACCGCGCGCTGATGGGCGCGAACATGCAGCGTCAGGCCGTTCCGACGCTGCGCGCGCAGAAGCCGCTGGTCGGTACCGGCATCGAACGCGCCGTGGCCCGCGACTCCGGCGTGACCGTCAACGCCCGTCGTGGCGGCGAGATCGTGCAGATCGACGCCGGCCGCATCGTGGTCAAGGCCAACGAAGTCGAGATCGTCGGTGAAGCCGACGCCGGCGTCGATATCTACACGCTGATCAAGTACACCCGTTCCAACCAGAACACCTGCATCAACCAGCGTCCGCTGGTGGTGGTGGGCGACCGCATCGAGCGCGGCGACGTGCTGGCGGACGGTCCTTCCACCGACATCGGCGAACTGGCCCTCGGCCAGAACATGCTGGTCGCGTTCATGCCGTGGAACGGCTACAACTTCGAAGACTCGATCCTGCTGTCCGAGCGCGTGGTGAAGGAAGACCGTTACACCACCATCCACATCGAAGAACTGGCCTGCGTCGCCCGCGATACGAAGCTGGGTCCGGAAGAAATCACCGCCGACATCCCGAACGTCTCCGAACAGGCGCTGAACCGCCTCGACGAGTCCGGCGTGGTGTACATCGGTGCGGAAGTCCGCGCAGGCGACATCCTGGTCGGCAAGGTCACGCCCAAGGGCGAAAGCCAGCTCACCCCGGAAGAGAAGCTGCTGCGCGCGATCTTCGGCGAGAAGGCTTCGGACGTGAAGGACAGCTCGCTGCGCGTGCCGCCCGGCATGGACGGCACCGTCATCGACGTGCAGGTCTTCACCCGCGACGGCATCGAGAAGGACAAGCGCGCCCGCCAGATCGAGGAAGAAGAAATCCGCCGGGTCAAGAAGGACTTCGACGACCAGTTCCGCATCCTCGAATCGGCGATCTACGCGCGTCTGAAGACGCAGATCCTCGGCAAGATCGCCAACGGCGGTCCAAGTCTGAAGAAGGGCGACACCGTCAGCAGTCTGGTCCTGGACGGTCTGAGCAAGAAGGACTGGTTCACGATCCGGATGAAGGAAGACGAGGACGCCGACGCCATCGAACGCGCGCAGAAGCAGATCGACGCGCACCAGAAGGAATTCGAGCGCCGCTTCGCCGACAAGCGCGGCAAGATCACCCAGGGCGACGACCTCGCCCCGGGTGTGCTGAAGATGGTGAAGGTGTTCCTCGCGGTGAAGCGCCGCATCCAGCCGGGCGACAAGATGGCCGGCCGCCACGGCAACAAGGGTGTGGTGTCGAACATCGTGCCTGTGCAGGACATGCCCTACATGGCCGATGGCAACTCGGTCGACATCTGCCTCAACCCGCTGGGCGTGCCGTCGCGCATGAACATCGGCCAGATTCTGGAAGTGCATCTGGGCTGGGCCGCCAAGGGCCTGGGCCAGAAGATCCAGCGCATGCTGGACGCACAGGCCAAGCTCGCCGACCTGCGCAAGTTCCTCGACGATATCTACAACCACGACGAGAAGTTCCACGGTCAGCGCGTCGACCTCGGCCAGTTCAGCGATGCCGAACTGCTGCGTCTGGCGCAGAACCTCACCGACGGCGTGCCGATGGCGACCCCGGTGTTCGACGGCGCGGCGGAATCCGAGATCAAGCGCATGCTCGAACTCGCCGACCTGCCGCAGAACGGCCAGACCCAGCTGTACGACGGTCGCACCGGCGAGGCGTTCGATCGCAAGACCACGGTCGGCTACATGCACATGCTGAAGCTCAACCACCTCGTCGACGACAAGATGCACGCGCGTTCGACCGGTCCGTACTCGCTCGTCACCCAGCAGCCGCTGGGCGGCAAGGCGCAGTTCGGCGGTCAGCGCTTCGGTGAGATGGAAGTCTGGGCGCTGGAAGCCTACGGCGCGGCCTACACCCTGCAGGAAATGCTGACGGTGAAGTCCGACGACGTGCAGGGCCGCAACCAGATGTACAAGAACATCGTCGACGGCGAGTACGAAATGGTCGCCGGCATGCCGGAATCCTTCAACGTGTTGGTCAAGGAAATCCGCTCGCTGGCCATCAACATGGAGTTGGAAGAGACCTGAGACCGGGCACCGGGCTCCCGGAGATAGGAGCCGCGGCGCATCGCCGACGGATTCGCTCCCGGAGCCCCCGAAACAACCCCCGAACGCTCAGTCCCTCTTCCAGATTCCCGGAGAAATCAAATGAAAGATCTGCTCAATCTGTTCAACCAGCAGCGTCCGGCCCTCGACTTCGATGCGATCAAGATCGCATTGGCATCGCCGGACATGATCCGTTCGTGGTCCTACGGCGAAGTGAAGAAGCCGGAGACCATCAACTACCGTACCTTCAAGCCCGAGCGCGACGGCCTGTTCTGCGCCGCCATCTTCGGCCCGATCAAGGACTACGAGTGCCTGTGCGGCAAGTACAAGCGGATGAAGTACAAGGGGATCATCTGCGAAAAGTGCGGCGTCGAGGTCACCCTGGCCCGCGTCCGGCGCGAGCGGATGGGCCATATCGAACTGGCCAGCCCGGTCGCACACATCTGGTTCCTGAAGTCCCTGCCGTCGCGCATTTCGCTGATGCTGGACATGGCCCTGAAGGACGTCGAGCGCGTCCTGTATTTCGAGAACTACATCGTCACCGAGCCGGGCCTGACCCCGCTGAAGCAGAACCAGCTGCTGACGGAAGACGAATTCTATCGCTACCAGGAAGAGTTCGGCGATGACGGCTTCACCGCCGAGATCGGCGCCGAGGCCGTGCGCCACCTGCTGATGGGCATCGACCTGCATTCGGAGGCCGAGCGCCACCGCGGCGAACTGGCCGACAGCCCGTCTGAAATGAAGGCCAAGAAGGCGTCCAAGCGCCTGAAACTGATTGAGGCCTTCCTCGACAGCGGCAACAAGCCCGAGTGGATGATCCTGACCGTTGTCCCGGTCATCCCGCCGGAACTGCGCCCGCTGGTGCCGCTGGACGGCGGCCGCTTCGCGACGTCCGACCTGAACGACCTGTATCGCCGGGTCATCAACCGTAACAAC
>JANLVT010000009.1:0-116918 GCA_031364125.1 Lysobacterales bacterium
CTCCGGCCCTTAAGCGCGGCGGTCGTCGCTCCCGAAGTGATCTGGCTCTCGGTATTGAACGCGACCATTTGCACGGCCGTGCCCGTGTTGCTAATCATGATGGCGATTGAGCGCCTGGGCCCCAGCCTGGTCGCGCAAACCGGCATGATCGGCCCGATGTCGACTATTTTGATGGGCGTGCTGATTCTGGGCGAGCCTTTCACGGCCTGGGTGGCTGCGGGAAGCGTTCTGGTCATTGCGGGAATTTTCGTCTTTACCCGATCCAGATGAAGCTCCCACGTTCTTTCTTGCCGCCCCGGGCTTACTCCCTCTCCCTCTGGGAGAGGGTTGGGGTGAGGGCTCTGCGCTCCCCCGCTGGATATCGCATCGGCGTTTCAGGTTCACAATTTCATTCAACGTCTTTAATCAACCCAAAGGAATCATCATGGATTTAGGTATTGCCGGTAAATGGGCGCTGGTCTGCGGCGCGAGCAAGGGTCTGGGTTTCGGCTGCGCCCAGGCGCTGGTGCGCGAAGGTGTACACGTGCTCATCGTGGCACGTGGTGCCGAAGCGCTGCAGGCGGCTGCTACCAAATTAATAGCTGATAGCGCACGTCCTGCGGGGGCTGAAGTGTTATTTGTTTCTGCAGACATCACCACAGTAGAAGGCCGCGCTGCTGTGTTCGCGGTGCGCAAAGACTTCGACATCGTCGTCACCAACGCAGGTGGCCCGCCACCGGGCGACTTCCGTGACTGGGACCGCGACGCGTGGATCAAGGCGGTCGATGCCAACATGCTCACGCCGATTGAACTGATCAAGGCGACGGTGGACGCCATGGCGGCGCGGGGCTTTGGCCGCGTCATCAACATCACGTCCAGCGCGGTCAAGGCGCCCATCGACATTCTGGGTTTGAGCAATGGCGCACGCAGTGGCTTGACGGGTTTTGTGGCCGGTGTGGCGCGCAGCAAACTTGCCGCCCAGGGTGTGACGCTGAACAACCTGCTGCCCGGCGCATTCGATACTGACCGCCTGCGCGGCACCATGGCCGGGGCTGCCAAAAAAACGGGCCAGCCGATTGAGACCGTGATGGATGCGCGCCGTAAAAACATTCCGGCCCAGCGCTTTGGTAACGCGGAAGAATTTGGTGCCATCTGCGCGTTTTTGTGCAGCCAGCATGCGGCCTACATGACGGGGCAAAACGTACTGGCCGATGGCGGCGCGTTCAGCGGCACGTTTTAGTTCCTGGCCGTTGAACCTGCGGGGCTGCCCTGTCCCGATTAGTTGTAGCTCGCAATCGCGGCCGATCCTGGGTCAGGCTCTGCCGCAACCGGCGAAGCCATCAGCGGTGCAGTATCAATCTGCCCAAAGCGCTGTGCCACTTCGGTATCTGCCGCGCCAACCTCCCACGAAAAATGAGCTGCGGTGATGGTTTGAAGCGCATCGCGATTCTTCAGCGACATCGCCGACACACCCAGCACCAGAAATGTCCAGCCGATCCACGCCAGCAAGTGCCAGTAAGTCCGGCCGAAGCCGGGGCGGGTGGGTATGCTTGTTTTCCTGGTCATGATGGTTCCTCCCTGAATAAATTCCCCAAATAAATGCTGGTCGACGTACTGCAATCGGTGCGCCTGCTGCGATGGCAGAGGTTTCTGTTGTGATCAACAGGCTTTGATGCTACGGCTCGTGACCGGCGCCGGATATCCCCAGTTTTAGCGGCAGCTGCCGGGCGGTAACGCTGCGATTGAGAACTTTTTGCGTATTCAGGCAGCAGGATTGCCGGCACAGCAACGTCGCCGCTACCGGCTTTCCCTCGTAACACTGTCGATGTCCCCGGCCCGGCATGCCCGCCCCGCCGTTGGATTGCACGGTGCAAGCGCAGTAACGAGGTGCTAGGGCGGCAGGTAAAAAATACCCGGAATCCATTGGCCAACGCCTTTTGCCTGCACCAGAGGGCGCGCCTGCGGGCCGGGCGCAAAATAGAGCCCATGAAACCACCCAAACGACTGCAACCCCTGATTGAAGAAGGCCTGATCGACACCGTGGTGCGCCAGCTGATGAGTGGCAAGGAGGCGATGGTTTACGTGGTGCGGGTGGGTGAAGAAACACGCTGCGCCAAGGTCTACAAAGAAGCGACGGAACGCAGCTTTCGCCAGGCCGTTGATTACACCGAAAACCACAAACCGTCGCGACTTGCGTCGCTCCCACAAGGAATTGCCTGTCGCGCGTCGGCCAGCCGTTCGGCTGTTGAAAGCCGGCGCTCCTACAGCGGCATCGCCGATAAGTGCATGCCATCGGCATCCACGCGCAGCACCGAACCCTGCGTGTACCAGTCGCCCAGCACGATGCGTCGGCAGGCGCGGCCGTCGACTTCCAGCGCGTGGATCGCCGGGCGATGGGTATGTCCGTGGATGATCGTGTCGATGCCGTAGCGCGCGAACGTGTCGCGCACCGCGTCGGGCGCGACATCGGTGACAGTCTCGAACTGCGCGCGGTCGTCGTGTTTCATCGCCTGCTGTCGCTGCTGGCTGGAGGCGCGCGCCTGCGCGGCGAAAGCGACACGCGCGGCCAGCGGCTGCGACAGGAACTGCGCTCGCCAGGCGGGGTTGCGGGTCTGCGCGCGGAACGCCTGATAGGCGAGATCGCCCGTGCAAAGCGTGTCGCCGTGCATCAGCAGCGCCGGTGTGCCGTACAGCACGACGACCGCGTTTTCGGGCAAAAGCCGTGCGCCGGCGCGGCCTGCGAAATCGCTGGCGACGAGAAAATCGCGATTGCCGTGCTGGAAGAACACCGGCACGCCGCTGTCGCTGAGCGCGCGGAGCTTCGCGGCAACGAAGGCGCCGGTGTCGGACGGATCGTCGTCGCCGACCCAGGCTTCGAACAGGTCGCCGAGGATGTACAGCGCGTCGGCGCTGCGGGCCTCGCCGTCGATGAATTCGCCGAACAGCCGGGTGATCTCCGGGCGTTCGGGGTCGAGGTGCAGATCGGAGATGAAGAGGGTGGTCATGGGGGAATTGTAGTGGCGGACAGCGGCCTGAAAGGACGGTCGGGCGCTGGAAAGCATAGATTCCTGTCATTCCGAATCCCGGCTCTATCGGCTGAGGAATCTGTTTTTGCTTGATCGGAAAGAAGCATCAGCAGATCCCTCCACCCGCTGCGCGGGCGTTCGGGATGACAACGCGTGGGTTGAGTTCCAATGGGTTGCAGGTGCTCGCGGTTGATCGTTTGCCCGAGCCATTGCGCCCTCTGGGGTAAAATGCCCGCCTTTACGCACCCGGCGCCATCCGCATGACCATCCGCACCCGCTTCGCTCCCAGCCCGACCGGTTATCTGCACATCGGCGGCGCCCGCACCGCGCTGTACTGCTGGCTGGCCTCGCGCCATGCCGGCGGCCAGTTCGTGCTGCGGGTCGAGGACACCGACCGCGAGCGCAGCACCCAGGCGGCGATCGACGCGATCCTGGAGGCCATGGACTGGTTGGGTCTGGGTTATGACGAAGGCCCGATCTACCAGACCCAGCGCCTCGACCGCTATCGCGAGGTCGCCGAACAGATGGTCGCCGCTGGTGTCGCCTATTACGCCTACGAAACCCGCGAGGAGCTCGATGCGGTCCGCGAGGCCGCGCTGGCCGCGAAAGAGAAGCCGCGCTACAACGGCGCCTATCGCGAACGCAACGCCGGTTACCGCGACGTGCCCGATCGCGTGATCCGCTTCAAGAATCCGCTCGACGGCACGGTGTCGTGGGACGACAAGGTCAAGGGCACCATCGAGTTCGCCAACACCGAGCTGGACGATCTGGTGATCTTCCGCCCCGACGGCTATCCCACCTACAACTTCGCGGTGGTGGTGGACGACATCGACATGGGCATCACCGACGTGGTGCGCGGCGACGATCACGTCAACAACACCCCGCGGCAGATCAACATCTATCGCGCGCTGATCGGGATGGGCATGGGCACGGCGGTGCCGAATTTCGCGCATCTGCCGATGATCCTCGACGAGAACGGCGCCAAGCTGTCCAAGCGCACCGGCGCCGCCGACGTGATGCAGTATCGCGATGGCGGCTATCTGCCGCATGCGCTGCTCAATTACCTGGTGCGGCTGGGATGGTCGCATGGCGATCAGGAAATCTTTTCGATCGACGAAATGATCGCGCTGTTCGAGCTGCACGACGTGAACCCCAGCGCCTCGCGCCTGGACATGGCCAAGCTTGGCTGGCTCAACCAGCAGTACCTGAAGAGCGATGACCCGGCCGCGGTCGCGAAGCATCTGGAATGGCATCTGCAGCAGGCGCAGCGTCAGGATGAAGATTTCGACCTGTCGCGCGGCCCGGCGCCGGCGGATGTGGTGATCGCGCTGCGCGACCGCGTGCAGACGCTGAAGGACATGGCCGAGCGCGCGGCGGTCTGGTATCGCCCGCTGGCCCAATACGACGAAGCCGCGGTGGCCAAACACCTCAAGCCGGAGGCCGCAGCCGCGCTGACCGATGCCCGCGACCGTTTCGCGAACCTCGACGCGTGGACCGTGGAGAGCGTCGGCGCGGCGCTGCACGCGACCGCCGAGGCGCTGGGCCTCGGCATGGGCAAGGTGGCGCAGCCGATGCGGGTGGCGATCACCGGCACCCAGGTCAGCCCCGACATCTCGCACACGGTGTATCTGGCCGGGCAGGACGAGGCGGTGGCGCGCATCGACGCCGCGCTGGCGAAGATCGCGGGCTGAGAGCCTGTTCATGATCTCTCCATACCTCGCGTTGTGTCGCAGTGGCCCGTTGGGAATTGGGCGTCGCGCAGTGTTTGACTGGTGGTCAAGTCAAGCGGCGCACGGCTCCCAACGGGCCACTGCGGCACAACCCGAAGGGCCGGTCCTGCCGGGGCGAGGCGTGGAAAGATCATGAACAGGCTCTGAGCGTGTATCGATGAAACGCTTCGCATCGCGCCTGCTCGAAGCGCTGCTGACGCTGTGGCTGCTGGCCACTCTGTGCTTCGTGCTGTTGCGCACCGCGCCGGGCGGGCCGTTCGACACCGAAAAATCCGCGCCGCCGGAAGTGCAGGCCGCGCTGGAGGCGAAGTATCGGCTCGATCGGTCGCTGCCGGCGCAATACGTCGCGTGGCTGGGCGACGTGACGCGCGGCGATCTCGGCCCGTCGTTCCAATATCCCGATTACACCGTCAATCAACTGGTCGCGCAGGCGCTGCCGGTGTCGCTGCTCAACGGCGGCCTCGCGCTGCTGCTGGCGCTGCTGTGCGGCATTCCGGTCGGCGTATGGGCGGCGCTGCGCGCGGGCTCGTGGCTGGATCGCGGGCTGATGCTGTTCGCGGGCTTGGGACTGGCGGTGCCGAAATTCGTGGTCGCGCCGCTGCTGGTGCTGCTGTTCGCGGTGACGCTGCACTGGCTGCCGGCTGGCGGCTGGGGCGAGTGGAACAGCATCGTGCTGCCGGTGATCGCACTGGCCCTGCCGAACCTCGCCTATTGCGCGCGGCTGACCCGCGCCTCGATGCTCGATACGCTCAACGCCGAATATCTGACCGCCGCACGTGCGCGCGGCTTGTCGGAAGCGCGCCTGCTGTTCGCGCATGCGCTGAAGCCGGCGCTGCTGCCGGTGGTCGCCTGGCTGTCGCCGGCGCTGATCAATATCGTCACCGGCTCGGCGGTGGTGGAACAGGTGTTCGGCATCCCCGGCATGGGCCGCTATTTCGTGCAGGGCGCGCTCAATCGCGATTACACCCTGGTGCTGGGCGTGGTGCTGGTGGTGGGCGCGCTGATCGTCGCGATCAACGCGCTGGTGGATGCGCTGCGCGCGTGGATGGATCCGCGGCTGCGCGATGCCGCATAGTGCCGGCCGTATCCGGCGTATTTCGCCACCCCAGAGGGCAACGCATGATCATCATCTACCGCGCCGCGAACATCGCCGATGCGCATCTCATCCGGCAGATGCTGGAAGCGGAAGGCATCCACGCATTCATCCAAGGCGAGTATCTGCAGGGCGCTGTTGGCGAATTGCCGGCGAACACCGAAATCATGGTGCAGGTGGGCAACGACGATTACGCCGCCGCGCGCGCCGTCGTCGAGCGATGGGAAAGCGCCGATGTGGAACCGATCGAGGACGACGCGGAAGACATCGCGCAGCATGCTGCTTCATCGCCGCCCGTTCGTCGCGGCGTTTCGGTGTTCACGGTGATCGGATGTCTGCTGTTCGGCGCGCTGACTGGCGCGGCGATGGTGTGGACCATCTACAACCGGCCGTCGGACGGCGGCAGCATCGATTACGACGGCGACGGCCGTGCCGATGAACGCGCGTTCTTCGTGGGCGAGCGTATGGAGCGCGTCGAATCCGACCGTAATCGCGACGGCAAGGCGGATCAGATGTTTCATTACGGACTCGACGGTGATCTCGACACGATCGAGAGCGACGATGATTTCGACGGCGGTTACGAAACGGTCACACGCTTCCATCACAACCAACCGCAGCGTTGGGTGGTGGACGACGGACTGGATCGCAAGATTGATTATCGCGGCGAATATTTGATGGGCGTGGTGTTCCGCGAGGAGTGGCTGGACCCGGAGGGCAACGTGGTCAAGTCGATCCTTTACGACAATGGTCTTCCGGTCTCAGGCGAGTTCGACAGCAACGGCGACGGCCGGCTGGATACCGCGCGGCGCTACGACCGTCGCGGCGAGATCGTCCGGAGCGAGCCGTTGCCGGCCAAATAAAGCCTGCAGGTCAGTTTCGTAGGCTGGGCTGCCAAGCCCAGCGTGCCTGTAGTGATTCGAGCTGGGCCTGATTGCCCAGCCTACGAGCTGGAACGAAACGCCCGCAGTTCCGTAGGCTGGGCTGCCAAGCCCAGCACTGTCGCCGCGGTTCCAGCTGGGCTTGACAGCCCAGCCTACAGACTCATCCGGTGCATCGCATGTCCAGATTCGGGCAGCAGCTTTCGAGTCTGTGACCTGAGCTGTCCATCACGGCGGACATTGCGTCTTCGTAAACCGATCGCAGCGGGTAGTCAGATCCCCAACCACCTCGCCACCACCTGCCGCAATTCCTCCACGCCGGCTTTCGACTCCGACGACAGCGTCTGCACGCTGACGCTGTCGCCGTAGCTGGTCTGCAGGTCCTTGCGGACGGCCTGCAGCACGTTCAGCCCGGCGCCGCGGCCGAGTTTGTCGGCCTTGGTCAGCACCGCGTGGACGGGCAGGCCGTTTTCGATGGCGTAGCCGAGGATCTGGCGGTCGTAGTCCTTCAGCGGGTGGCGGATGTCCATCACCACCACCAGGCCCTTGAGGGCTTCGCGGCTGCGGAAATAGTCGGCCAGGAAGGCCTGCCAGTGCGCCTGCAGGTCTTTGGGCACCTTGGCGTAGCCGTAGCCGGGCAGGTCGACCAGATATTTGGTTTCGTGCGGGGGGATGTCGAAGAACACCAGTTGCTGGGTGCGGCCGGGGGTCTTGGAGACGCGGGCGAGGGCGTTCTGCTGACACAAGGCATTGAGCGCGCTGGACTTTCCGGCGTTGGAGCGGCCCGCGAACGCGACTTCCCAGCCGCCGTCGGGCGGCAGCTGGCGCGGGGTGTGGGCGGCCAGCAGATAGCCGGAGCGATGAAACGGGTTCGAAGGGGTAGCCATGGGCATAGGATCGCACGGCCCGGCACGATTGCCGTTTGACCGGCTCCGGTGCGACGACGATAATTCCACGGTTTCGGTCTGTGGCCGGCATTTCGCCGGCCCCGCCTCGTCATTTGGAGTGTTGAGCATGCGTCACGCCCGTGCCTACGGTTTCGCCGGTCTTGCGGTTCTCGCGATCGCGGCGGCTGCCGCCATCGCCCAGACCACGGTCACGCCCGTGCCCGAAGCCGCGCCGGTCCAGGCCGTGCCGCTGGATGCGTCGATCGTGGCCGAGCTGGCCAAGGCCAAGGCCGGCGATCCCAAGGCTGGCGCCACCAAGGCTGCCAGCTGCACCGCCTGTCATGGCCTGGACGGCAACGCCACCGACCCGTCGCTCTATCCGCGCATCGCCGGCCAGAGCGAGCGCTACATCGCCCGCCAGCTGGCGCTGTTCAAGGGTGGCGAGCGCGTCAACGCGATCATGCAGCCCTTCGCCGCGACCCTCAGCGCGCAGGACATGCGCGACATCGGCGCCTATTACGCCACCCAGAAGTCGGGCGCCGGCATCGCCGACGACACCGCCATCGCCGAAGGCCCGAACAAGGGCATGAAGTTCTACGAAGTCGGCCAGAAGCTCTACCGCAGCGGCGACACCAGCCGCGGCATTCCGGCCTGCATGGCCTGCCACGGTCCTGCCGGCGCCGGCAACCCAGGCCCCGCCTATCCGCATGTCGGCGGCCAACAGGCGTGGTACACCGCCCGTCGTCTGCAGGAATACCGCACCGGCACCACCACCGAGCGCGACGCGACTCTGTTCCACATCATGTCAACGATCGCCAAGCCGCTGACCGATGAGGAAATCCAGTCGCTGTCCAGCTACATGCAGGGCCTGCACCCGCGCGGCGAGCAGGGGTGATGCCCGCCCTCCGCGTCCGCCGGTCGGGCGCGGACGGATCGCTCCGGCGCGTCGTCGTTCATGCGGGTGCTGTTCCCATGAACGTATCCGCCGCCTCGATGTCTTCCTTCTGTTCTTCCGCTTGAATCGCGACGCCGGCCCGGACATCCTCTGCGCTGGCGTTTTTTCATTCACCCTGCAGGATGCCCTCCATGTTGCGTTCTCTTTTCCTGTCGCTGTTGCTTGTCTTCCCGCTGACCGCCTGCGCTCAGGCGCCGTCCGGCCCGCCGAAGCCCGGCGTCGATTACGAAGTGCTTGAAAAGGGGCAGCGCTGGCAGGCGCCGAACGGCAAGATCGAAGTGGCCGAAGTGTTCGCCTACTGGTGCTCGCACTGCGCGGATTTCCAGCCGATGGTGGATGCCTGGAAGAAGAAGATCCCGGCCGACGTGAACTTCGTGTACATCCCCGCCGCATTCGATCTTGAAGACCCTTACGCCAAGGCCTTTTTCGCCGCCGATGCCGCGAAGGCGGTGCCGAAGATCCACCAGCCGCTGTTCGACGCCATCCATGAGGAAGGCGCGCTGCCGCGCAGCAACGTCACGGTGGAAGAGCTGGGAACCTGGCTCGCCAGGCACGGTCTGAACCGCGCCAGGATGATGGCTTCGATGCAGTCCAAAGAGGTGGCCCAGCGCATGGCGCGGGCCCAGGCCTTTGCGGTCGCCAACCGTGTCGGCGGCACGCCGACGCTGGTCGTCAACGGCAAGTATGTGGTCCGCGCGCGCGCGCTCGAAGAGCGCATGCGGGTGGTCGATGGGCTGATCGCGATCGAACGGGCCGCGGCCAAGAAACGCTGAGTCGCGCCAACGCTGCGTCGAGTCGACGCAGAGCAAACAACGCTGATGCGCCGATGCCGGAAAGCCTCGGGCGCAGTATCCGCAACACGACAGGAGACACACGATGAAGCGACACCTGATTTTCGCGCTGCTGGCCGGCTTTGCGCTGACCGCCTGCACCGCCAAGGAAGAAGAGACCGCCGCCGCTCCGGCGGCCACGGCGGAAACCGCGCCGAACGACGCCGAGGTGATGGCCGCGGCCGAAGCGCTGGCGAAGGCTTCGGCCGATCCGAATGCGCCCGTTGCGGTCGAAGCCGCGCCTGCCGCCGATGCCGCCGCGCCCGCGCCTGCCGCGCCGGCCAACGGCGCGATTCCGGGCCTGAAACTCGGGACCGATTACGAGATCATCAAGAACGGTCAGCCGTTCGAACCGCTGAACGGCAAGATCGAGGTCGTGGAAGTGTTCAACTTCGTGTGCCCGGCCTGCGCGTCGTTCGAACCGCTGGTGGCGAACTGGAAGAAGACCCTCGGACCGGACGTGCGTTTCACCTACGTGCCGGCGCCTTTCGGCGGCAACTGGGACCAGTACGTGCGCAGCTTCTACACCGCCCAGACCATGGGCATCGCCGAAAAGGCGCACGCCCCCACCTACGACGCCATCCATCTGGAAGGCAAGCTCAAGGGCGAGCGCGGCGAGGACAGCGATGCCGATCTCGCCGCGTTCTACGCCCAGTTCGGCGTGGAAGCCAAGCAGTTCGCCGCCAACATGAAGAGTTTTGCGGTGACCGGCAAGTTCAACAAGGCGCGGCAGTACATCCAGGCCCAGCAGGTCACCGGCACGCCGACCCTGATGGTCAACGGCAAGTACCGCGTGCTCGGTGGCCGCAGTTGGGAAGAGCGCCTGAACATCGCCGGCGCGTTGATCGCCCACGAACGCGCCCAGGCCGCCGCGCCGGCCGCCGCCGCGGCCCCCTGAGTTGCAGGAATCCGGCATCGAAAGGATGGAGGCGCCCGCCGCTACCGTTGCCGCCAACGCGTCAGCGACACGGCGGCTGCGGCTGCTCAGCGCCAATATCCAGGCGGGCACCAGCACCCGTCGCTACAGCGATTACGCGACCCGCAGCTGGTCGCATGTGCTGCCCGCGGGCAACAAGCGCGCCTCGCTGGACACCATCGCCGATCTCGCCGCCCGACACGATATCGTCGGACTGCAGGAAAGCGACCCGGGCAGTTGGCGCTCGGGTTTCACCAATCAGACCCACTACCTCGCCGAGCGCGCCGGTTTCGATTATTGGAGCCACCAACCCAACCGCCGGGTCGGCATGGTCGCGTCCAGCGCCAATGCGCTGCTGTCGCGGATGGAGCCGGTCGACGTCAGCGACCATCCGCTGCCGGGCCGGATTGCCGGCCGCGGCGTGCTGGTCGCGCGTTTCGGGCGCCACGCCGACAGCCTGACCATCGCCGTGGCCCACCTCTCGCTGGGCGCCGGTTCGCGCAGGTCGCAGTTGGCCTTCATCGGCGAACTGCTGCAGGACCATCCGAACAGTGTGCTGATGGGCGATTTCAACTGCACCGCCGAACAGCCCGAAATGTCGCTGCTGTTCCAGCGCACCCGCCTGCAGCCGCCCTCCTGCACCGTGCACACCTTCCCGAGCTGGCGTCCGCAGAAAGCGATCGACCACATCCTGGTCAGCGATGGTCTCGTCTGCAGCGGCATGCAGGCCATGGCCGCGGCGTGGTCGGACCATCTGGCGCTGTCGATCGATCTGGACGTTCCGGCGGGGTTGATCCGCTGAAGGATCGAGGGATCGGCGGCTCGTGCCGATGCCGGCACGTCGATAGTCTGTCGTGTCTGACAGTTTCAGCCCGAAAAGCGCTGGTACCACATTACTCCCGCCACCTTCGCCGCGCAGGACGCGCCGGCGCGGTGCCGGCCCGTCTGCCGTCGCGTTCGATCGCGATGCGCAGGTGGAGTCATCCGCAGACAACGGCGACAGGGAGGTCGATCGCTCGTCGTCTCCGCTTGTCGGCGGAATCGAAGCTCATCAGCCAAGATGTCGCGGCCGCGCACAGCGGCCGTCAGCAAGCCCTTGCCTCACTGGAGAAGCAATTCATGGCAGGACAGGAGTAACCGAAGCAACGCGCGCTCGCCACCTGGTGCTCGAGAATCTGGGAGCCGGCGCCTTCGATCTGCAGAACCTGATCTTCTGCAACTGCAAGTTTTCGCTGAAAGACATCCGGAGTCGTGCATTCCATCGCACTCGGCGATGCCGGTGAAGAGCTGGCCTTGGAATCGCTGATCGGCAGGGAACAGGGGCTGTACGTAGACAGATACGGCAGAGTGGACAAGCGTCTGGTCGACAGGATCGCGAATACCGATCCTGCCGCGCTGGTGGACGTCGTCCTCTGGGCGAAACAGTCGCGCGATGTGTCTTTGAACCGTGCCGATTCGCAGTCGTCCAGGTGCTGATCTCGACATGCAGATCATCGGTCCGGGCGGCAATGTCGTCGCGGGCTCGTACAGCTGGGACAACACGTATGAGATCGTCGATTTCGTCACGCCGACGACCGGCACGTATCGGTTGCGCGTGACCAAGTACCGCCGCAACTACACGCCCAAATGGCTGGGCTGGACCTGGCACGTGGTGTAACCGCACCGTCGCGCCGGCATGGGCGGGCGCCGCCGGACTATCCGGCGGCGCCCGCTTTCAAAACCAGAGCTTTCAGAACCAGAGCGTCGGGCCTGCGACCACATGGGTGTGGCGCATCTTCGTTCGGCGATATACGTTCGGCGATATACGGGCATCATCTTTCGGATTTGGCGTGCCGTAACCGCAGCGCGTTGGACACCACCGACACCGAACTGAGGCTCATCGCCAGCGCGGCGATCATCGGGCTGAGCAGCAGCCCGGACACCGGGTACAGCACGCCGGCGGCGATCGGCACGCCCAGGGCGTTGTAGAGCAGCGCAAAGCCGAGGTTCTGCTTCATGTTCGCCACCGTGGCTTCGGAGATGCGCCGCGCGCGAACGATACCGCGCAGGTCGCCCTTCACCAGCGTGACCTGCGCGCTGGACATCGCCACATCGGTGCCGGTGCCCATCGCGATGCCCACGTCGGCCAGGGCCAGCGCGGGCGCGTCGTTGATTCCGTCGCCGGCCATCGCCACGCGGCGTCCTTCGGCTTTGAGTTTCGCGACCAGGTCAGCTTTGTCTTTCGGCCGCACTTCGCCATGCACTTCTTCGATGCCCAGCGCGCTGGCGACGGCGCGGGCGGTGGTTTCGCCATCGCCAGTCGCCATGATCAGGCGGATGCCCGCAGCTTTCAGCGCAGTCAGCGCTTCTGCGGTGGTGTCCTTGATCGGATCTGCCACCGCGATCAAGCCGGCGGGCGTTCCGTCCACGGCGAGAAACATCACGCTGGCGCCTTGCGCGCGCAGGCGCTCGGCCGAAGCGGTCAATGCACCGACATCGACGCCCATCTCATCCATCAACGCGGTATTGCCCAAGGCCAGCGAGCGACCCGCGACTTTGCCGCGAACGCCGATTCCGGTCGCCGACTCGAACTCCACCGCGGCCTCCAGCGCCAAGCCGCGCGCCACCGCTTCGGTCACGATCGCTTCCGCCAGCGGATGCTCGCTGCCCTGATCCAAGCTGGCCGCCAGACGCAGCACATCGTCGGCGCTGAAGCCGGGCAGCCCGGCGACATCGTGGAACGCCGGTTTGCCTGCGGTGAGGGTACCGGTCTTGTCGACGATGAGCGTATCGATCCTGCGCAGGGTTTCGATGGCTTCGGCGTCGCGGAACAGCACGCCGACGCTGGCGGCGCGGCCGGTGGCGACCATGATCGACATCGGCGTGGCCAGGCCCAGCGCGCAGGGGCAGGCGATGATCAGCACCGACACCGCATTGAGGATGGCATAGACCCACGACGGTTCCGGCCCGAAGAAGCCCCACACCAGCAGCGTGATCGACGCGGTCGACAGCACCGCCAGCACGAACCAGTACGACACTTTGTCGGCCATCCGCTGCATGGGCGCGCGCGACCGCTGGGCGTTGGCCACCAGCTGTACGATCTGGCTGAGCACGGTGTCGGCCCCGATCTTGCCGGCGCGGATCACCAGGCTGCCGAAGGCATTCATGGTGGCGCCGATCACCGCATCGCCGACGCGCTTGCTCACCGGCATGGCTTCGCCGGTGAGCATCGACTCATCGACGCTGGACTGCCCTTCGATCACATCGCCATCGGTGGGCACGGTTTCGCCGGGGCGCACGCGCAGGCGGTCGCCAAGATGCACATGGGTCAGCGGGATGTCTTCTTCGCTGCCGTCGGGGTTGATCCGCCGCGCGGTCTTGGGCGCAAGCCGCAGCAGCGCCTTGATCGCGGCCGACGTCTGCGAACGCGCCTTGAGTTCCAGCAGTTGCCCCAGCAGGGTCAGCGACACGATCACCGCGGCGGCCTCGAAGTACACGCCGACGCGGCCATGTTCGCGAAAGGACGCCGGAAACCAGCCGGGCGCCAACGTCGCCGCCAGGCTGTAGACGAACGCGGCCGCCACGCCGGTCCCGATCAAGGTCCACATGTTGAGGTTGCCGGTGCGCAGCGAGGCGAGGCCGCGCACGAAAAACGGCCAGCCGGCCCACAGCACCACCGGCAGGCTGAGCGCCAATTCCAGCCAGGTGCGGGTCTGCACCGGCAGCAGCGAAAAGCGATGGCCCAGCATCGCCAGGGCGAGCACCACGATGCTCAGCGGCAGCGTGAACCAGAACCGTCGCGAGAAATCGCGCAGTTCCGGGTTGTCCTCGTCGTCGAGCGACGGCAGCATCGGCTCCAGCGCCATGCCGCAGATGGGGCAGGTGCCGGGGCCGTCGCGCACGATCTCCGGATGCATGGGGCAGGTGTAGCGGGTGCCGGCGTGCACAGCGGTGCGATCGGCGACGACAGGCGATGCCGGCGCGACATACTTGCCCGGAGCCATCGTGAACTTCTCACGGCAGCGCGCCGAACAAAAGTGGTATTGGACGCCGGTGTGCTCTGCGTGATGGGGTGTCGTCGCCGGATCGACCTGCATGCCGCAGACCGGGTCGATTGCGGTAGCGACGGTATCGGACGGTTTGCGTGCGCAGCAACCGGAAGGCGGGGAGGGAGGGCCGTCTGAATGATGGGACTCGTCCTGCGGATTCATACGGACTCCTCGGTAAGCGCCTGGAGAATGGGGCGCTGCGTCAGCAATCCATGCCCGGGTACACGCTCAGCAACGCACTCAGCCTCTCACGGAACGAAGAAGCTCGGCGATGCCTTCATCCACAGCGCTGAGCTTCTGCGAAGCCGCCGCTTTCATCGCTGCCATGTCCGCTTCCGCCTGTTGGGAAAGAGCCAACAGTTCGCGAATTTCGGGGAGCGTGAACCCGAGCGCTTTCGCGCGGCGGACGAACTGCAGGCGCCGCAGTTCGCTGGCATGGTAGGTGCGATAGTTTGATGCCAGACGCTGCGCCTGCCGCAGCAGGCCTTCCCGTTCACATTAGCGCACGGTGTCGATCGTGACCCCGAGCGCTTGGCGAGTTCACCGATCTTCATCGCGAATGTGATCCTGAGTGGCAATGACCCGGCTTGAGCCCTCGACTACACTCAAGAGTGAAGCCTTATCCTTGCGGAAATGCCCGCGATGCGCCCTCGCCATGCCGGCTGAAGATAGACGTACTGCCATCCTTTGCGACCAGTTCCACCGCATAGGGCTGCACGCGCCCATCCGGCATCTCCATGCCGGGCGAGCCGGCAGGCATCCCCGGCAACACGAGGCCACGCCCATCCGGCTTCTCCGTCAGCAGGCGCAGGACATCCTCGGCCGGCACATGACCTTCGATGACATAACCGCCGACTTCCGCGGTGTGGCATGAGCCTTTGCCGTAAGGCACGCCCAGCGCTTCCTTGATCGGATTGAGATTGTCTTCGTTGCGCACTTCGACCTCGAAGCCGGCACGACGCATGTGATCCACCCATAGTCCGCAGCAGCCGCAGCTCGCGGTCTTGTGCACCACCATCTTCGGCAAACTCGCCGGTGCACGCGACGATGCGGTTCGCGAGACCGCTGCCGCTGCGGCCCCGGCAGCCGCGTCTGTTCGCGGCGCGGCGGTGGTTGCGTTTTTTTCGATATCGTTGGCGTCCGACTGCGCGCAGGCGGTGGCCGCCAACAGCGTCATGGTCAATGCGAGTGTTCTGGATTTCATTCTGTATCCCATTCTGTATTTCATGATGTTCACCGCTTCGGTCGCGACGACCAGTGGATGTGGACGATTTTCCAGGCGGTGCCGAAACGCCGGACGATCATGGTTTCGGTGCTCAATGTCGTCGAGGCTTTGCCATCGACAGTTCGGTGCAGTTCGCTTTCGCTGGCGACCCAGACCAGATCGCCACTGCGCTTGGCGGTTCCGCAGCGTGATCGTGTTTGCCATCGGCGAATGCAGGACCAGCGAGTGCAAGGCCACAGGCCACCGTGAGGGATAGCAATGCGAGAGGTGCGACGCGGGGCATGGGTGTTCCTTTGAGCAAGTGTGCGTGCAGGTCGGAAAGATCAACGAAGATCAGTGCTGGTGGTCGTGACCGGTATGGTCGGATGCTTCGATTTTTTCCGGTGTTGCGTCGCCGTGCTGATGCGGCGCCGAGCCTGCATCATCGTGATGCCCTGCCGCAGCGCTTTTCACCTGTGGCGCTGACTTGGCATCGTCGCGATGCTCTGTCGTCGCGCCATGTGCATGCGGTGCAGACCCCGCATCGTCGTGATGCGCGGGCTGCTCATCGTGGTGGTTCTCATCGTGGTGATTCTCGTCGGTCATGCCGGGCATGGCGTGGTCGTGGGGCATGGTTTCGCCACCGCCGTGCGAGTGGCCGCCGCTGCTCGCCACAAGCGCGTTGTACTGCGCTTGATCGAGCTTGGGCAGCGTTTGCACGAATGCCGCGATATTCCAGATGTACTCGTCCTGCATACTCTTTCCCCAGGCCGGCATACCCGAGGCCTTGATGCCGTGCTTGATCACCCAGAAGGCCTCGGCGGCGTCTACCGTGATCCTGGTGAGGTCGGGTGGAGACGGATACAGGCCCATGCTCATTTCGGTTGCCGCCATGCCCGGCGCGAGGTGGCAGCCGGTGCACATCGCGTTGTAATTGCCCGCGCCCTGTTTGATGCGCGCGGGATCGGACAGATCCGGAACCTGCAGCTTGTTCGCGCGCACCGCGATCGAGCGTTCGCGAAGCGTTTCCAGCACGGTGTACACCGGGCGTGTATGGGTATCGTCGGCGGCGATGTTGTACAGGCCGAACCAGATGAATCCGCCCGCCAGCGTCAGTGCGCCACCGCCCAGCAGGGAGATGGCGATGAGCGATTTTCGGGTCATGAGTGCCATTGAAACGGTCCTTGAAGGGGGAGAAGCGTTGCATCGGGAATCGATGCCGGTGAACAGCCACGCGCAATCGATCGCGGCGCCATGTCTGCAAGTACGTGCTATGCCTTTCGTCGTGGCGGATTGCCGAATGCCGGATCCGTGCTGACGCGCTTGGCGACGGTGCCTTCGGGGTTGCGATACCAGCCCGGGTCGCTGTAATCGCCGGGCGCGATGTCGTCGCGCACTTTCACCACGGTGAACATGCCGCCCATTTCGATATTGCCGAACGGCCCCTTGCCCACCATCATCGCCAAGGTGTTGGGCGGGCCGGCCATATGGCCGCTATCGGTATGTTCCTGATGCTCGGCCATGCCGTTCTCGCCCATCGCCATGTAACCCGGCAGCATCTGCCGGATCTTGGCTTCCACTCCGCGCTGGTTCACGCCGATGGTGTTGGGCACGTCATGCCCCATCGGACCCATCGTGTGGTGCGACATGTGGCAATGGAACGCCCAGTCGCCGGGTACGGCAGTGAACTCGATATCGCGCATCTGACCGACGCCGACAATCTCGGTCACTTCGGAGCGCCACTGCGAGCGCGGCATCCGGCCGCCATCGCCGCCGGTGACATGGAACTGCACACCGTGCAGGTGGATCGGGTGGTTCCACATCGACAGATTGCCAACGCGGATACGCACGCGCTCGCCGGTGCGGGCGACGATGGTTTCGATCGCCGGGAATACTTTGGAATTGAAGGTCCACAGGTCGAAGTCTTGCATCACCGCCGGGTCCGGCCGGCGCGTGCCCGGGTGCATGGCGAAGTTGTGCAGCAGAAGCGCGTAGTCGCGGTCGATACGCACCGCTTCGCCGCCTTTGGGATGAATGATCAACAGACCCATCATGCCCATCGCCATCTGCACCATTTCGTCGGCATGCGGGTGATACATATGCGTGCCGTGCTGCCGGAGCGTGAACTCGTAGGCGAAGGTTTCTCCCGGTTTGATCTGCGGCTGGTTCAATCCGCCCACGCCGTCCATGCCGCTGGGCAGGAGCAGCCCATGCCAATGGATGGTGGTGGCCTCGCGCAGATGGTTGGTAACGAGGATACGGATACGATCGCCTTCGACCGCCTCGATCGTCGGCCCTGGCGTGGAGCCGTTGTAGCCCCAGCAGATCGCCTTGGAGCCGGGTGCGAACTCGTGCTCGAACTCTTCGGCGACCAGATGGAACTCCTTCACGCCGTTGTTCATGCGGTACGGCAAGGTCCAGCCATTCAGCGTGCGGACCTTGGATTGGGCCTGACGTGGCCGTGCGACGGCCGGCCCTGCCTTGGGTGTCGCTGCAGGCGGCTTCATCTCCGGCTTGTTCGCCATGTCGTGGCCTTCATGACTCTGGGCCTTGGCCACGGTGGTAGCGACGGTGGATACCAGCCCGGCGCCGGCGCCCAGCAGGATGTCGCGGCGAGTGATCTTCATGGCTTGTCTCCGTGGGCGCTGTGGTCTTCGGTCTTCGGGTCGGGCGGGTCCTGGTCCTCTGGTGCTGGATCCGGTGGCGGCGGCATGCTGTGGCCGCTGTGATCCATGCCCTGCATTTCGCTTGCAGCAGGTGTATCGGCGGGCGGCGACATGCTGTGGCCGCTGTGATCCATGCCCTGCATTTCGTTTGCAGCAGGTGCATCGGCAGGCGGCGTCATGCTGTGGCCGCTGTGGCCGCTGTGGTCCATGCCCTGCATTTCGCCTGTAGCAGGCGCATCGGCGGGCGGCGACATGGTGTGACCGCTGTGACCGCTATGGTCCATGCCTTGCATCGATGCATCGGCGGCCGGCTTGAGAATGTCCTGCACGCTGGGCGTTCGCGCAGCCACCGATGCATCGCTGGGCAGCCGCTGGCCGACGGCGCGCATCAGCTCGGTCCGCGCGAGCCAGTAGTCGCGCACCGACTCCAGATAGCCTTGGTAGGCGTCGTATTCCTTGACCTTCGCCTGGATCAGCTCGAACACGCCGATCAACATGAAGTTCTGTTCCTGCTGGCTGCGTTTGACCACGATTTCGCGCTGCGGAATCAGCGCCTCTCGATGGATCGAGACGATGCTGCTGAGTTCGCGGACTTCTTCACCACCCAGACGAATGGCGTTGTCGACGCCGAGCTCCGCCACTGCCACGCGCGCCCGGGCTTCCGCCAACAGCGCTTCGGCGCGGGCCACCTTCGCCTGTCCCTGGTTGAAGATCGGCAGTTCAAGATCCAGCGTCGGCCCCCGCAGGCGGCTGCCATCCGCTTCCTTCTCACGCTCGTAACCGATTTCGCTGCCGCCGAGCCAACGCAGGCGCCGGGTGATCCCCAGCGCATCGGCCAGGATGTCGGCCTGCTGACGTGCGGCCAGCAGTTCCAGATTGCTGGCCCGTGCCAGCGCGGCCAACTGTGCGGGATCGTCCTCGTTCGCGACCGGCAGCGGCAGACGGTCGCTGGTGGCCCACTGCGCATCGGTGCCGCTCAGGCCGATCAGCGTATTCAGCGCGAGCCGCGCGCGGCCCGCCTCAGCGCGCGCTTGCGCTGCGGCAATGCGGGCCTCGCTGGCGGCGGCGCGTTCCTGATTGAGCTGCAGCTCGGTGATATTTCCGGCGTCGAAGAAACGCTGTGCCAGCTCGGACGAAGCGTCAGCGCCTTCTGCGACGGCAGTGCGCATATCGGCGACCTGTCGCGCGCCGACATAGCGATACCAGCCCGCCTCAACGTCGGCGGCAACACCCAGCACAGCGCTGGCGATTTCCAACTGGGCGCGTTCGAACTCGGCTCTGGCCAACCGCGCGCGCACCGGCAGCACCAAAAGATCGACCAGCGGCAGACTCAGTGCGGCACTGCGGTTGGTTCCGGCACCCGGGCTCAAGGAGAAGCGGGACAAGCCCAGCCGTGGATTGGCAATCTCCACGGCCTCGAGCACTTCTGCCCGAGCCAATCCAAGTCGTGCGTATTCCTGCTGCAAGCGCGGGCTGCGCAGCATGGCCACGCGCACGGCGGTCTCGGCCGTCATCGGCGCGCCCAGCCATTCATCGATCGCCTGCCGTTCTTCCAGCGGTTGAATCAAGGCCGACCATTCGACTTGCGGCCCGCGACGGGCGCTGAGCAAATCATTGATATTCTGATCGCCCGCGCGCGGCGACAGCGACGCGCAACTGCTCAGCGTTGCGCTGATGGCCAACGCCAGAACGGCGCGGCGAAAAATCTGGTGCATGGATAACCCTCGTGAACACCTGCGGCGCAGTGCCGCAAGCGGAAGTCTGGTATCGCCCGAAGTGGGGTCGTGAGCGGTCGTCTGGCTAGTGGCGACTGCATTCAACAGCAGTGCGGAACCGCCTTGCAGCGGGTTGCAAAAAAGTTGTGCAACCCAGCCACACCGATGCGGTGGGCATCCGTTGCCAGCAATGATGAACCTGCGATTGTTGCGGCGGAGCCCAAAATTCGAGTTCATCGTTGCGCCAACCGAGACTCCAGAACCGAGACTGCCAGACAGCCTGTGCGCACATGCGCGGCACGGTCGGATCGAACGGAACGGATGCGCGCGAAGCGCGACGATGGCGCCCGGATGGGCGCGGAGCGCGGTCAGGCGATGGGAGGTCGGATCGGATGGGGCAATGCGAGTGTCGCATGGGTGTACGCGGCAGCCTCCGCATGCGCGATGCGCGCGGAGGCATGCAGCATCGGCGTCGGCGGCATCAGCGCGGCCTGGCAATGGGCGGTGCAGTCGCAAGTGCACGCGCCGTCGCAATCATCGCCGCTGTCATGCGCGTGGGTAGACGATGCATCGCCCGGCAGGCTGGTGTGGCCCGTATCTTGCATCGGCGCTGCCGCTTCCGGCGCCATGTCGCCGTGACAGGGCGGCTCGTCGACCGCCGGTTGTTCAATCGAAGATCCGGCAACGGACGGTGCAGCGGCTGTTGCCGAGTGGGCGCAGCCTGCGTGCGCCGACGCCATGGCCGCGCCGATGCCATTCGCCACCAGGGCGAGGCTGAGCAGCATGTGCAGCAGGAGCGGGAACGGACGCATGGCGGAAGTGTACTCCGGAAGTCTGGATCGGCTTGAACGGGCAGAACCGCCTTCAGACCGGATCGATCGCGGTCACCGGATAGCCTCCCGCCGCGATGGCGGCAGCGGCCTGGTCCGCAGCGACATCGCCGACCACGGTCACGATGCCGGCGCTCAGGTCGACATTGATCCGCGCCTCCGGATCCAGTGTGTGGATGGCGCGCGTAATGGCGCGGACGCAGTGTCCGCAACGCATGCCTTCGACGGTGAATTTCATGGAGAAGTCCTCTGGGACGTCGGCGACAGTGCCGACGCGGGCAGCCTGGGCCTTGCCATGGGGGCAAGGTCAACGACCGCCCCCAATGAATGGGGAGATGCCCGCGGCCCCGCAATGCCCCCAAGGACGGACCTTGACCTTGCCATCATGGGAGGCCGCAACTTCCCGGCACTCCATATCGAGGCGAGTGCGATGAGTCCCAGCAACAACGCCCCCACCGGGGCGGCGTCGATCCCGGTGCCGCCCGCGTCCCTCCGCTTTCCCGTCGTCGGCATGACCTGCGCCTCGTGCGTGGGCCGGGTCGAGCGCGCGCTGCGCGCTGTCCCCGGCGTGGCGGATGTCAGCGTCAATCCCGCGACCGAAGTCGCCGATGTCCACGCCGATGCCGGTACCGATCCGCAGGCGCTCGCCATGGCGATGAGCGCGGCGATGAGCGATGCCGGCTATTCGCTGCCCACTCGAGAGATCGCGTTGGTCATCGGCGGCATGACCTGCGCTTCGTGCGTGAACCGGATCGAGCGCGCCCTGCGCGGCGTGTCCGGGGTGATCGAGGCCAGCGTGAATCTCGCGACCGAACGCGCCCGGGTACGCGCGATCGCCGACGACGAGGCCGAACTGGCCGCGCGTCTGATCGCCGCAGTGGTTGAAGCCGGCTACATCGCGACGCTGCCGCAGGAGGCGGCCGCCGTCGCCGCGCCGCACATCGCGAAGGAAACCACGCATCTGCTGCTCGCCGCCGCGCTGTCGCTGCCGCTGGTCGCGCCGATGCTGGCGCTGCCGTTCGGCGAACACTGGATGTTGCCGGGCTGGCTGCAACTGCTGCTGGCGACGCCGGTGCAGTTCTGGCTGGGCGCGCGGTTCTATCGCGCCGCCTGGGGCGCGCTGAAGGCGCGCAGCGGCAACATGGATCTGCTGGTCGCGCTGGGCACCACCGCCGGATACGGACTCAGCGCGTATCACCTGCTGGTGCCGTATCTGGCGGTCGATGGCCTGTCCGGCGGCCACCAGCACGGCCAACCTGCGCTCTATTTCGAAGCCTCGGCGGCGGTCATCACCCTGATCCTGATGGGCAAATGGCTGGAGGCGCGCGCGAAGCGCCAGACCACCGAGGCGATCCGCGCGCTGCATGCGCTGCGACCGACCCGGGCGCGGCTGCGTCGCGACGGGCGCGAAGTCGATGTGCCGGTGAGCGATGTGGCGGTCGGCGATATCGTGGTGGTGCGCCCCGGCGAGCGTTTCCCGGTCGATGGCGCGGTCGTCGAAGGCCTGACCCACGCCGACGAGTCGCTGATCACCGGCGAATCGCTGCCGGTCAGCAAGGGCGAAGGCGATCGCGTCACCGGCGGCGCGGTGAACGGCGAAGGCCTGGTGGCGGTGCGTACCGCGGCGGTGGGCGCGGAAAGCGCGCTGGCGCGGATCGTACGGATGGTCGAGGACGCGCAGGCCGGCAAGGCGCCGATCCAGAAGCTGGTCGATCGGGTGAGCTCGGTATTCGTGCCGGTGGTGGTGGCGATCGCGCTGATCGCACTGCTGGGCTGGGGCTTCCCCAACGGCGACTGGAACGCGGCGATCCTCAACGCGGTGGCGGTGCTGGTCATTGCCTGTCCCTGTGCGCTTGGCCTGGCCACGCCCACCGCGGTGATGGCCGGCACCGGCGTCGCTGCGCGCGCCGGCATTCTGATCAAGGATGCCGAAGCGTTGGAACTCGCGCACGAGGTGTCAATCGTCGCCTTCGACAAGACCGGCACGCTCACCGAAGGCAAGCCCGCGCTGGACGAAGCGGTGGCTGTCGACGGCCGGCAGGCGCGCATGGTGGCGCTGGCCGCCTCGCTGCAGAGCGGCAGCGAACATCCACTGGCGAAAGCGGTGCTGGCCGCGCACGGCGACACGCCGCTGTCGCCGGCCGCCGGGGTGCGTGCGGTCCCCGGCCGCGGCCTTCGTGGTGTGGTGGAGGGGCGCACGCTGCTGCTGGGCAGCGGCCGGATGATGACCGAGGCCGGCGTCGATCTGTCGCCGCTGTCGGCGCGCGCCGATGCGTTGGCCGGCGCCGGCTGCACGGTGTCGTGGCTTGCGGAAGTGGGCGCCGACGGCGCCGCGCTGCTCGGCCTGCTCGCGTTCCGCGACCGCCCGCGCCCCGGCGCCGCGGAGGCGATCGCGCGGCTGCGCGCCCTCGGCGCGCGCACGGTGATGATCTCCGGCGACAACGCCGGGGCTGCGGGTGCGGTGGCCGCGGCGCTCGGCATCGACGATGTGCGCGCGAACGTGCTGCCGGAGCAGAAGGCCGACGCGGTGCGCGCACTGGCTGCGGAAGGTCGCGTCGCGATGGTCGGCGACGGCATCAACGACGCGCCGGCGCTGGCCGCGGCGGACGTGGGCATCGCCATGGGCAGCGGCACCGATGTCGCGATGCATACCGCCGGCATCACCCTGATGCGCGGCGACCTGGGTCTGGTCGCCGCCGCGCTCGACATCTCGCGTCGCACGGTGCGCAAGATCCGCCAGAATCTGTTCTGGGCGTTCGCCTACAACATCGTCGGCATTCCGCTGGCCGCCTTCGGTCTGCTCGATCCGGTGTTCGCGGGCGCGGCGATGGCGTTCTCTTCGGTGAGCGTGGTCGCCAACACCCTGCTGCTGCGGCGCTGGTCGCCGCCGCAGCGCTGAATCACAGGCCCAGGAGTCCGCCATGCCCAGACCCGCCATGCGCCCCGAACTGGCCGAAGCCCGCGGCCAGGGCCTGCACAACATCGGCGAGGCCGCAGCGCTGACCGGCGCCAGCGCCAAGATGATCCGCCACTACGAAGCGATCGGCCTGTTGCCGCAGGCCGGCCGCACCTTCGCCGGTTACCGCATCTACAGCGAGGCCGACCTGCACCGCATCCGTTTCATCAAACGCGCGCGCGGACTCGGTTTTTCGATGAAGCAGATCGAAGCCCTGCTCGGACTGTGGGACGACCGCAATCGCGCCAGCGCCGAGGTGAAGGCGCTGGCGCGCAGCCATTCCGCGGCGCTTGCCGCCAAGATCGCCGAGATGCGCGCGATGCAGCGCACGCTCGACGAACTCGCCGAGCGTTGCCACGGCAACGACCGTCCGGACTGCCCGATCCTCGACGATCTGGCTGCCGACGACCACGCCGCCGCGGAGCAGGGCTGCCACTGAGGCCGGTCGCGAACACGCCGCGGCTCAACGCCGCGCCAGCCGCGGCCACGCCCACATCAGCAGCAGCCAGGCCGGCAGCAGGCCGATGCCGTGCACGGTCAGGGTCCACACCGGATGGGTCGCGACGGCGAACAGCGTCGCGCCTTGCAGGCAGGCGTAGGCCGCACCGATCATGAGCAGCTCGAACGGCCGCGCGTTGCGGCACAGCGCGCCCAGGCACAGGCCCCAACTGGTGATCGAGACGATCGCGGTCAGCGCAGCCAGCGCGGCCAGCGGTTCGCTGGCCAGCAGCCGCAGCATCGCCGGCAGGCTCAGCGCAAACAGCATCGAGAACCCGACCAGGAACCGCGCCGCCAGCAGACGCGACAACACCTGCGGCGCGGTGAACACCAACCCGCCCGTCCCGTGGTCGCGTTCGCGCAGCACGCCGCGCGACAGCACATCCAGCGGCAGCAGCCACACCAGCAGCAGCGCGATGCGCATGCCTTCGTCGGGCGCGAACGTCTGAGCGCCCAAAGCGCCGAGCGCGGCGAGCCACCACCAGGCCGGGCGCTGGCGCAGCGCGAGCTTCAGTTCGGCCACTGCCAGGATCCCCAGCGATCCGCGCGCGAACGGATCCAGCAGCCGGTTCAGCCAGCGCATCGAGCGGCCGGCGCCGGACCGCGCCTTCGCTGTCGACAGGCCGCGCGCCGCGGCCCAGTCCAGCAGCGGCGCTGCCGCCAGCGTGAGCAACATCGCCAGCGCCAGCCACAGCGCGCGGCTGGCCACCAGCTTGCCGTCGGGCTGCCACGCCGGCCAATCGAAACGCACGCTGTCCGCCGTCGTCGCGTCGCCGCCCAGATTGAAGCCGAACGGCAGCGGCTTGCCGGTCTGCGCTTCGCGCACGCGGCTGAACTCGCGCGCCGCCACCATCATCCCGCTGGGATCGCTGGTCCAGCCCTGCGGGTCGGCCTTGGACTGGCCGTCGTAGGGCGCCACCGAGACGGTCAGCATCACCGTCCACACCACGAAAAACAGCACGTTCCCCGCGGTGCGGCGCAGCCAGGGCACCAGATCGAACCAGATCGCGAACATCGCGCTCAGCGCGAGGCTGGGCAGGCTGAGCAGCAGCAGCGGCTTGAGCAGTTCGATCAGATCGATGTGCCGGTCTTCGGCGCGCACCCACTGCGCGGCCAGGGCGATGACGATCCCGACCGCCGCGATCATCCCGAACACCACCATGTGGCTGGCCCATTTCGCCAGCAGATAGCCGCCGCGGGTCATCGGCGTGGTCACCAGCAACTGCCAGACGCGGGTTTCGATGTCGCGGGTCAGCGTGCCGCGCACCAGATAGAAGCCCACGAGATTGAGGAACGTGCTGTAGATCAGCCCCAGCCCCATGCCGGCCCACGCGCTGGAATAGCGGCCGCGCGAGCCGTCGACCAGCGACAGCGTGCTGTAGTCCGATTCCAGCGGCGGAAAGCACCACCAGGTGGCCCAGGCCATGAATGCCAGCACCACCCAGAACCGCGGCGTGCGCATCCGCTCGCGCACGTCGGCCTGCAGGATCGCGAAGAAACGCTGCCACGCGGCCATGTCAGTGCGCCCCGGCGGCGCTGGCGCCTGCCGCAGTGCCGGTCAGCCAGGTGTAAGCGTCTTCCAGCTCCGGTATGGCCGGCTGCGCGTCGGCATGCGGGCACTCGCTGGCGATCACCCGCACGCGGATGCCCTCGGGCCGGCGCAGCGAGCCGCACATCGTGAACTGCTTGCGCACCTCGGCCAGCCGCTCCGGCGCGATGGTCCAGTCCCAGACGTGGCCATCGGCGCGCGCGATCAACTGATCCGGCGTGCCGTGGAAGCGCAGCTCGCCCGCGCTCATCACCGCCAGTGCGGTCGCGCTGGCCTCCACGTCGGAGACGATATGCGTGGACAGGATCACCAGCCGTTCGCCGGCGAGGTCGGTGAGCAGATGCCGGAAGCGCATGCGCTCCTCCGGATCCAGGCCCACCGTGGGTTCGTCCACGATCAACAGCATCGGGTCGTTGAGCAGCGCCTGGGCGATACCGACCCGCTGGCGCATGCCGCCGGAGAATTCGCCGAGGCGGCGGTCGGCGGCATCGTTCAGGCCGACCAGCGACAGGCAGGCGTCCACCCGCTCCCGCGCCTTCGCCCCGGACAGGCCCTTCACCGCGGCCAGGAAGGCGAGGAATTCGCGGGCGCTCAGCGCCGGATACACCCCGAAATCCTGCGGCAGATAGCCGAGGGTGTGGCGCAGGGTATTCGGCGACACCGCCAGATCCTCGCCGTTCCAGGTCGCCCGGCCGCTGGTCGCGCGCGTCATCGTCGCCAGGATCCGCATCAGCGTGGACTTGCCGGCACCGTTCGGTCCGAGCAGGCCCAGGATGCCCGGGCCGAGATCCAGATCGATCCCGTTGACCGCATGATGGCCGCCGGAGTACCGGTAACCAACTGATTTCAAGGAAAGTTCGCACTGCGACATGGCCCTATCTCCCGCCCCGGCGATCCGTCGGCGACGAATCTTCAACGCCAGATGCGTAGGTAGTGTAGTTAACTACAACACCTAATCACATGGGACGAAAGGCAGGGGTGGGTGGTCCGGCCCACAATAGTGGGTGTCCTTGTCTCGTCAGCCGATCGGAAGTGAGGGCGGCGGTGGGTCTCGTTCAATATCGAAGCCGATGACATATTCCGCGCCATCCGCGCGATGTTTGGTCACGAAATGCTGAAATATTTTAGTGGTGCAGGGAATTGCCGGTTGGAGAAATCCCGGGCTCTTGGTTCCCATGTAATAGGCTCGCCCCTTTACCATAGTGGATTCTTCAAGTTGCTCCCGCGTGAAACTTACCGGTTCGGTGGACAAAAGATCATCTCCGGTGTCGACCATCCAGTTGATAATGTCAGTGATCGTGCCGCTCACGGCTTGCAAAACTAACGCAGGTGGGTAGAACTTTCCGGCAATAGCGATCACTCCTTTGACGAGATAATCAATCTCTTCGCGATACTTGTCCGGATCGCCGTGGTCGTGCTCGAAAACGGTTACGACCATATCAACGCGGTCTGGATTTCCCCACCATACTACGGCCATCGGGCCATCAAACTCATTGCCTCGGTCCACATCGCCGTAAAATTTATCCGGCCAGTTCACGGGATGGCGGATTGCATCCCACACCTTCGTTTGTTCTTTGTTGGTATGGGCGGCTTGGGTGACGATATAGATTTCATCAGAACCCGGTCCATTGGTCTCATCTTGGCACCACAAACCTACGTATCGGATAATGTACTTGACGGTCTCAGTTTCCCCCGTCGATACCGTTCCACCGTCTGGAGGGATGACGACTTCATTCCCGAGGACACGCGCGGTTGACACAGTGCTAACGCCGGTGTTGTGGGCGTCCGCAGTGGGCGCGGATCTGGTTTCGATCCGCCCGAACGTGCGGCCCACCCCGTCCCCACGAATGGCATCCTGCCCGCCCGCCGTCGCGCCGGAGTCGTCGGGGACGATGAATCCGCGCTTTGCCATGGGGCCGAGGTAGGTGTTCCGATCATTTTCCGGCTTATTCTCGAAGGCGTTTATCATCGGTTTGCTGATATCTGTCTCTAAACCCACGCCGCGCATCGCCTCCAGCAAGCTGCGCTCGAGGTCATTCTGCGGTTCTCGCTCCCCGGCCGCGAGACGGAGGCCCGTAAGCACACATGCGAATAGTTCGGGGTTGTTTGGTTTGGAATATTCCCTTGACATAGCTCGATTCTCCCTCAGGTTGATTGGTCAATTTGGCCCTTTGTCTTGACGGCACTGCCGGTAAAGCATGGGCGGAATCCAATCGAGGCGCCGCGAGACATCGCCGATTTCGATCCTTGCATTCCACTAGAGGGGTGAAAGGCAATTAACTCACTTGTCTGGCATTCCACCGCGATCTCGCCACGTTGAACTGACTGCCTCCGCCGCTTTTTTCATGACGCATGTCGGGTCTTCGGTGCAGACGAGTTGTTGCCACTCACCCGAACCAACGGACGTGTGCGTCAATGTCGGACATCCGTTTGTCAGACAATTTGGGTAAGGCCCCAGAGGCTGGGTCGAGCATCGCGATACCCATCGCTCTTCCTGTACGAAGCTACACAACCCCCGGTACAACTGCCCCGGAACCACAGCAAAGACGGGGACATCCACAATTCAGAATATTCCTACAGTGCCCCGGGAGGTTGACTGATACTTCCCGTGCTGCAGAAGCGGGATGCTGTTCCCATGACCCGTCCCCGCTCCGAACTCGTTTTCGTCGATGCAGAAGGCGCCTATCATTGCGTCCAGCGTTGCGTCAGACGGGCCTTTCTGTGCGGGACGGATGCGTACACGGGGCGATCGTTTGAACATCGCAAGGACTGGATTGAAAGCCGGATCCGTCTCATGGCCGAATGTTTCGCCGTCGCCATCGAAGCCTACGCGGTCATGAGCAATCATCTGTACCTCGTGCTTCGGATAGATCCGGGCACGGCGGCACGGTACGCCGACCAGGAGATCGCCACGCGCTGGGTGCGCCTGTTTCCTCCGCGCGAGCCGTCGCAAAGCGCCATCGATTCCAAGCGACAGGGTCTGCTTGCCGATCCGGCCCGACTGGAGACGATCCGCAGCCGGCTTGGCAGCCTGTCCTGGCTGATGCGTTGCCTCGTCGAGCCGATCGCGCGACGGGCCAATCGCGAGGACGGCTGCAAAGGTCTTTTCTGGGAAGGGCGATACAGGTGCCAGGCACTGTGCGACACGCGGGCTTTGCTTGCGGCGATGGCCTACGTCGATCTCAACCCGATCCGTGCAGGCGTCGCCGATCGATTGGATCGCGCCACGCATACGGGCGCACACGTTCGTATCGAACATATACGCGCACACCCGGAATCCGCAGCCATGCCGCTGCGCCCGGTCCTGGGCGACCTTCGGCCTGTGCTACGTCTCAGCGCGGCGGACTATCTGCAGATCCTCGACTGTACCGGCCGGACGCTCGCGCCCGGCAAGCGTGGACACATTGCGCAGGATGCACCGGCGATCCTCTCGACGATCGATCGCGATCCGGAGCGGTGGCGTCAGCGCGTTGCGGGCTTTGGCAGTGGCTGGCTTCGAGCCGTCGGTACGGGACAGGGAACAAGGACACCCACAAACCAGAAATTCCCTACAGCCATCTGCGCTATTTCCTGACGGCTGCTGCCCTGCCGCTGGCCTAGGATGCCAGCCATGGCCCAGCCGCGATCCCAACTTGTCCCGTCAGGTACCGCAAGCACGTTCCACTGCGTCCAGCGCTGCGTACGGCGTGCGTTCTTGTGCGGCATCGACGATTACACCGGTCAGTCGTTCGAGCACCGAAGACACTGGGTGCAGGCGCGGATTGCCCTCGTCGCTTCCTGCTTCGCCGCCGATGTGCTCGCCTATGCGGTGATGAGTAATCACTTGCACATCGTGGTACATATGGATCCGACTCATGTCGGTTGTTGGGACGATGAAACGGTCGTCGAGCGCTGGCTGAGGCTGTTTCCGCCACGAAACGATAGCCTTCATGCCCGCGAGCACAAGCGGCAACGCATTCTGCAAGATTTGCCGTATTTGACCGAGCTGCGCCGGCGGCTGGGCGACCTGTCGTGGTTGATGCGTTGCTTGGCCGAACCGATCGCCAGACGCGCGAATGCCGAGGATCGCTGCAAAGGGCGGTTCTGGGAAGGTCGCTACAAGTGTCAGCTCCTGTGCGATACGCGCGCCGTACTTGCTGCGATGACCTATGTGGATTTGAACCCGATTCGCGCTGGAATAGCCGCGCGACTTGAGGACTCCGACCACACCAGCGCGCAGCAGCGCATCAATCACGCCAAACGTGATCCGGCCATGTTGATGCAATCCTTGTTGCCGACATCGGGCTCGCTGTTGCGCTGTCTGCCGATTCGCACGGACGACTATCTGGAACTGGTCGACTGGACCGGGCGACACCTGCGAGAAGGCAAGCGCGGTGCGATTCACTGGGACGCGTCGCCGGTGCTGCAGTCGTTGGATCCGACGAGTCAGCGCTGGGCCATGCGGGTGAACGCGATTGGATCGGGTTACTGGCGCGTTGTTGGTGAAGCACGCGATCTGATTGCTGTCGCACAGCGTATCGGCCAGCGGTGGGTCAAGGGACTGGGGCTGGCGCAGAAGATCGCGCGGCCGGACTGACAGAAAATGGAAATATCGTGGCCCGTGAGCGGGAGGATGCTGCGTGGTCGATGATCGGTCAGTCCCCGATATCAAGCAAAGTTCGCATGACGCAGGGGACTGATTTGCGCTGAGTCGATGCAACCTGGGGTTCAATAGCAAATAGTGGGTGTCTCAGTCCCTGGTAGTCCCTGCGCTGAGTCCCTGTGCATGTGGCGCCGCGCGCGTGCCGCGCAGATCCATGTCCAGGCGAAAGTCGTCATCCGGAATATGACATCGGTCTCCTGGATGAGACGCCAGCGTTCTTGTTGCCTGCGCCGCAGGCAATGTCCCGCTACAGCGCGATCCGTGCCGCGGGCTCCTCCTCATCGCGAACGTGCGCGACATAGCCGTATTTCTCTTGGGCACTCTTCAGCACCCAGGGGCGGGTGAACGGGCTGCGGTAATTGAAATGCAGATGCTGCGGGCGGCCATGGGCGATGATCCGTGCGATGCATTCGGCATCCGGATGCTGGAACTGGTCGCCGTTGCTGCTGATGAGATAGGTCGGCGAACGGATCCGGTCGAGCAGCGCTTTGCTGGTGTTGCCCTTGCTGCCATGGTGCGAAACCTTCACCGCATCCACCTCCAACCGGTCGATGCCGCGTTCGGCGCAAAGGCGATCAATCGACGCGCAGACTACGCCCGGGTGCGCGTCGGCCAGGAACAGGGCGCGTTTGTCGGCGAATTCGGCGAGGAAGGCGATGCTGCTGCCGTTGGGCGCGGCCTGGTCCTGGATGAACTGGGACAACAGCAGTGTGTCGAGCTTGGGCCCGCCACCCAGCAGGCCGGCGGTCGGATGGAATTTCTTCTGCTTCGCCAATGCGGCCCAAGCGGCTTCGAGGTCGCCCGGGTCGAATTTGGTGATCGCTTTTCTCCAAGCCTTGGCCATCCTGGCCATAGCCTTGCTGTCGGGCGAGAGCAGGGTCAGGCGCATGTTCCCGGGCAATGTGTATTGCGGCAGCGGGCCGTCATCGGGCACCACCCAGGCCGGTCCATCCGCGCGCCACGCCTTGGGTGCGCGGCGCACCAGCAGCGCACTGAGGAATTCGCCCTGCAGAGCGCCGAGATCCGCCGGCCTGGCGATCTGCCGCCAGCCGTTGAACCACACCTGTCGCGGCAGGAACGGCAGCGGTTTGTCGGCGAACAGGCGCACCAGACCTTCGACATGATCGGCATCGACATGACTCAGCACCACCAGCTCCAACACCTTGTCGCCTGCGGGCATGGCGTCGATCTTTTCCCGCAGCGCCGGGAACGTGTCGACCGGACCGCCGTCGATCAGGATGCGGCGCACGCGCTTGCCGCGCCCGTATTCGATCCAGAGACAATCGCCGTGACGGGCGGGCAACATGTCGATGTTGAAGAACGGTGCGGGCATATCAGTGTCCCTCTCGATGTGCATGTGTCGATGCAGGTCTGTCGATGCGCGTCTGTCAATGCGCTCGACGTCAGGTCAAGCGCCAGTCGGCATCGCCGTACGCGACCAGGCACATCGCCAGCATCTGGCTGTCGATCAGTGCCTGGCGCTTGGTGTCGCGCAAGACTTCGCCGAAGCTGATGCTGGCGCCGTCGGCCTGTCCCTTGGCGGCCTGCTCCACCAGACGCTTGACCAGGGCCACGGCGACCTTGGCCGCGCCCTCGCCCAGCACTGTGGCCACCGTGCCCAACACCAGCGCCGAATCCGCCTGGCGGAAAACCGCGACATGCCGGGTGTAAGCGGTCACGGCTTCGACGGTGGCGGTATCCGAAGTGTCGCAACCGAACAGCACCACCAGTGGCCGCGTCGCGGTTTTGGCGCGCACGAAGCGCTGGTTGATGCGGTTGCTGCGCTGCGTCTTGCCGCTGATTTCAAGGGAAATATCGGTGCCGGTGCCGCCGGCATGCGGCAGTGCGAGCAGCAGCACCGGTTTCTTCTCCGCGACCGCGGCGCGCCATTCTTCCCACGATTCCACCGGAATGGTGTTGCCGTGTTTTTTCCAGAAGCCGCTGGTCTGGGTGCGCAAGGCGTTGCGCTGCTTGGTAGGCACCTGGTCGCTGGTGGCGATGAGCAGATCGCCGCGCAACGAAAGGGTATCGCGCCCGCCGCCCCGCACCGGCTCGGACTTGATTCTGGCGTCGTGTCCCAGTGCCGGGTCGAACTGATGGCGCTCGATCACCCGGCTCAGGCCCCAGAAGCCCATCGGGCACACGTGGTCGGCTTCGCCCGCGTCGGGATCGGGCCGGCAGGTGCCCGGGCATTTGCCTTTCTGCAGTGCTTTTTTGGCGTTCCTGCAGACTTTCGCGCCGTCTTTCGGCGGCGGATAGTCGTAGACGAACTCCAGCGGCACCGGGTCGTCGGGCCGCATGCTCACGATCTGCAGATATTCGGCGTTGCGCAACGCTTCGGCGGCGGACGAACGCTGAATCTGATCGACCACCAGTCCGCGATGGATCCAGTTGCCGGCATTGGCCAGTTCGCACAGCAGCGCGGCATTGGCGGCGGTGTTCAGTCCTTTGGCATGCCGCGCGGAATCCATAGCGACTGCAGTGATGGCGGCGTTGATCTCGACGATGTACGGCCGGATCGTGTCCAGATTGTTGATGTTGGCGCCCTGTTCGCCGGCGACCGCCGCAGTGGCGATACCGCCGGCGCTGTGGTTGAGCACCACGCAGGCGTCGAAGCGGCGGCGCTCGTCCAGGGTCGCCATCCGGCTGCGCACGCAGGCCTCGACCCGAAACTTCAGCGGCACCTCGTCGACGGCTGCGCTTTCGTCGCCCGTCAGTACCGTGCATTCCAGCAACGCGGTCTGCAGCACCCGGCCGCGGTGATACAGGGTGACGCGGCCGGCGAATGGCCCGGGGCGGGTCGGGCGGAACAGCAGCTGGCAGCGACTGCTGGTGCCGCTGCGCGGCAGGTCGAGGTGGCCCAGCACCGGTTCCGGCCACTGCCCGATCTCGGTGAACATCACCTGCAGGCGATGCACGGTAGCGGTGCGCCAATCGAGTTGGCTGTCGTCGAAGGCCTGGTCGGCGACGATCCCGCCCAGCGTTTCCGCCGCGATCAATACATCGAGCCGGTAGTCGCGCCCGACCACCAGATGCCGGGGCTCCGGCGCATCGGCAACCGCGCCGAGTTCACGCAGATCCCCTTGCAGGAAACGCGGCACTTCGCGTTCGGCGTTTTCGCGCCAGGCTTCGCGACTGGCTGCGACGAGCGCCTTGATGGTGGTCGCGCCTCCGCTTTCGTTGTCGAAGCGCATGCGCCGCGCCCCCAGCGCCGTGCCGATCTCGTGCGCCGACGATGTCTCGGCGATCCCGATTTCCGACATCGATACCGATACCGATGCGGATGTGTCCGCGAGCAGCAGCGATTCGCTTTCGGGTAGCCGCAGCAGGTCGTCCGCGAGTTTGAACGTCAGCGAGTCAAGCTTGGCGGCCGCCCCCAGTCGCCGATCCATGATGTGCAGCGCCTGCGTCTGGGTGTAGGCGAACGCGGCGGCGACGGCGGCCGGATAGGGTTCGTTGTGCGAGACATGTTCGATCAGCGCGTTCAGCGCGGTGTCGAGGTGCTCCGACGCCAGCGGAACCAGCGATATCGCGCCGGCCTGGGTCTGCGCCATCAACGCTTTCAGCAATGCATGGTCCTGATGCAGCCGGCCATCGGCCGGCGCCAGCAACAGCAGGTGACTGGTGCGCACCCGGTAAGGCAGCGACAGGATTTTCGACAATGCCTCGCGGAGGCCTCCGCGCACCACCAGCAGTTCGCTGCGTGCGTGCTCGCGGCCGAGCGTCTGCACTTCGCTCAGCGAATGCGCGGGCCACATCTCCTGCAGGCGATCCAGCGGCAATGCTGCGGCATCGTCGACAAACGCGGAGATCCGCAGCGGCCACTGCCATTTGGCATCGAATTCGGGCGCATCCTCGTCCAGGATCACCGCGGCGGCGCCGACTGCGGGATGCTGGAGGATGCGGATCAGCGGGCGGACATCCTCCACCAGATCCCAGTCGAGCAGATGGATGATCCGTGGTTTGCCTTCGCCGGCATGGGTGCGCCAGTGCGCGTGCGCTGTCCGCAACCGATCTTGGTCGAATGCGGGATGCGCGTCTGCCGTCGCGGAAGCGCCGGAGCCGGAGGTCGCGAGCGGCAATACATAAGCGAGCACAGTGGAGAACGTCGTCCACGACCAAAAGATCGTGGCTGGCGATTCGTTGTCCTTATCCCCGTCCTCATCGAATGCGGGCATGCGCACGCCCAGCCCCGCGACCGCCAGCGCATAGTCCGCTTCGCTCATCCGCAAACCGGCTTCGCCCAACAGCAGGCGGTCCTCCGGACGCAGCCATTCGGCCGTGGTCGGACCTTGCCGTTCTTCAGGTTGCGGTGGCGCCAGGACCTGGGTCGTCATGCTGTTTCATCTCCTCCAATGCGTGCGCCGGCTGGCCCCGGGAGGAGGCTTTCAGACCCCGCTGCCCGGGTACGGGAACCTTGCTGGCGGCGTCAGCGTCGGATCGAACCACGAGCGGATGGAGGCGTCGGCGACCGCGTAGCCCCAATTGATCAGACGCTCCTGCAGTGCTGCATCCTTGGCGGCGAGATCAGTCGCGACCGCGGCCAGCCTGCGCGTGTTCCCGGTCGGGCAGGGCAGTTGATCGGCGCAGGTGTATGTCGCGATGCTCTGCTGGATGTCCCAGAACGCGCCCCTGCGTTCGCCGGCCTTGTAGGCCCCGATCAGCAAGCGCTTGCGCAGGTTGAGCACCTGGTTGTCGACCATGTCCAGACAGCGGGCGCCGACCGAAACCCAGTTGCGCGACACCTCGCCGTCCACGGCGAAGGGCTTGCCGGCGTTGCTCACGAACAGTGTCAGAAATCCTTTGTAGCAGGTCTCAAGCCCCAGATTGTCGTAGACCCCGCCATCGGCCAGCGTCGGCGACGTGGTGAAGGGCTTGCGCTGCAACCCTGCGTCGCCCTGCGCGCCGCTACCCGGCGTGTAGTCCTGCTCGCGCAGCTTCAGCATCGCGGGCGCCAACACCGGCGGAAACGCCGAGGATGCGCCGACCGCGCGCGCCAGACTGACTGTGGGGTGTTTGACTTCGCCCACGCGCCAGTCGCGCATGAATGGTTTCGAGAACCGCCACAGCGCACCGGATTGCAGGTTCGAGGCATTGATGACGAAGCGCACGCTGTCGGGGAGATCCTGCAGGGTCTTGCCCTGATAGAGATGGCGGTCATAGGCGGCGGCGATGTGGTCGTTGATGCTGCCGGGCAGCAGGATGTCCTTGAGCACTTCCCAGACGCCCCGTTTGCTTATGCCCGCCAGGGTGATGCCGGCGAGTGTGCGGATCGGCGCCACCACCTGACGGCTGTATTCGTCGTCGAAGCGTTCTCCGACGAGCGGCGACAGACTGTCGTATGCCAGCGCGAATTTCGCCGCTAGGATCGAGCCACCGGAGACGCTGGAGATGCGCTCCAGCCGGCCGACTTCGCTGCGAAGGCCGTGGGCATCGGTGCGGGATAGCGGTTTTCCGCTGTAGAACCCGATCTGTCCCATGCGCCACAGCGCGCCGGTGTGGAACAGCATGGCGCGGTAGCCGCCGCCCGACAGTGCGATGGCGGCGCCCACGGTGGCGGGCCGTTCTGGGCGTCCGGTATCGGCGATCGGCGCGACAGTGTTCATGGTAATTCCTTTCCCACGGTGATTGATCTGGAACAACGAAAACCGGATCGGCGGACGGTCAATGCAATGCGTGGATGTCGCCGTCGTCGTAAACGCCCGCTCAAGCATGCGGGAACGGTGGTATCGCTTGCGGCCGTTCGCGCGACGGTACACCATCGGATGAGTCGATCAATGCCGGGGGAATCATATGTCGAGAAAATCGCTGTGGCTGCTGTGCGTGTTGGCCTTCGCATCGTCTGCGGCCGCGCAGGACAGCGATTCCTCCGACGAGCTCGATACCGTGGTGGTGACCGGGTCGAGGATCGGTTACGACGATCTGCTCGACACGCCGGCGGTGTCGCTGACCAAGCCCGGTGATTATCTGCTGCAGACCATCGTGCTGGGCAACGACAGCCGCGATGCGGAGATGCGCAAGCGCGAGATCCACGAGACCATCGCGAAGTTGATCGCGTCCGCGGGCGGCCGCTACGTCGTGTTCTACGTCGACGAATACCGGGTCGCGCTGAATCGCGACAACTATCGGGTCGATCTGGAGCAGGACGGCAAGCGTCCCGACACCAATCAGGTTTCCTTGCAGATCCGCGTCGGCATCGGCGGCGACCCGGCCAAGGCCGAGACGATCATCGCCGAGATGCGTCGTTTCGTCCGCAGCGCCGACAGGGTGGGCCGTACAGTGATCGACATCAAGGGCGATACCGCGCTGGTGATGAACAAGCCGGAGCGTTTCCGCTACGAACTGATCGACGCGATCGCCAAGGACTCGAAGCGGCTGATGGACGCGATGACGCTGGACTGCAAGGTCCAGATCGATGGGTTGAACAGCCGGGTCCAGTGGGAGCGCGCTTCGGCGGCGGAGTTGCTGCTGTATATCCCCTACAGGATGACGATCTCGGAGTGCAGCCGGGACGCGCGATAGCAGCGGTCTGGTTCAACAGCCGGACGGCTGGTCAGGCCGCCGAAAGCGCGGCGTTACATTGGAGCAGCGGCCTGAAGGCCGCTCTACGGGATACGAGTGGGGGATGAATGCGTTTGAGATTTCTCATCGCAAGAGCGATGAGAATTCAAACAGGTTCCGAGGCTTTACGCTTTCGACAGATGCGCGACGGCCGCAGTCGCGGCGTCGCGGTCGTTGTCATCGAATGCCGAAATGACGATGTCTTCGATGGTGCCCACATCGATGCAGCGCACATTGACGCTGTAGCCATCGGGATGACTGCGCGGCACGTAGAACGCCTTCACGCCGCAGTGGCTACAGAACAGATGTCGCGCAGCGCCGGTGTTGAAGCGGTATTCGGTAAGCGCATCCGCGCCGGACAGCAGCCGGAAGCGCGTGGCCGGCACGATCAGGTGCAGGAAGCCGGTCATCCGGCAGATCGAGCAGTTGCAGTCGAGCGCATCGACCGTTGCGGGTGCGTCGACTTCGAAGCGGACGCGGCAGCAATGACAGCCGCCGCGATGGATGGTATGGGCCGCGGTCAAGGCTTCAGTCTTTGTCTTTACCTTTGCCTTTGTCCTTGCCCTTTCCGGCGCTGCTGTCGGAGCCGTGTCCCGGGCCTTTGCCTTTGTGTCCCGGGCCCTGGTCGCGATGGTCGTTGCCGCCGTGCTTCGGCCCCTTGCCGCGGCCGGGAAAGTCGCGTTCCAGATCGCGGTCGATCTCGATCTGTCGGCCCCAGCGGTCGTAGGTGGGCACCATGCCGCGTTTCAGGCGGTGGAATTCGGCGGAGCCGGGTTTGATGCCGAGTCGTTTGGCCATCGCGCCCCAGCCCTGGCCGTGGTCGCGTTCCCACAGATCCACCACATACCGGCACGGCCGACCGGCCAGCTTGGCCAGCGCGCAGGCGAAATAGACATCGCCCGGCGCCCAGCGGCGCTGGGTCAGCAGCTCCACCGCCAGATCGCGCGGGGCACCGTGGTAGCGGACGAGTTCGTCGACGAACGGGTCGCGGTACCGGCCGCCGTAGCGGTTCATGTCGCCCAGCCAAGTGTCCACCCAGACGTCGCCGCTGCGCGGGTTCCAGCCGAAGGTGAAGTCCTGGGCCTGCGCGCTGCCGGCGGCCAGGCCGAAGGCGAGGAGTGATGCTGCGATGAGCTTGCGCATGGTCGGGGGTCCTGCTTGGAGAGTGGGCATGGTTGCATGATGCGGGGAAGCCGGGCCGCGAGGAAGCCCGCCGGACCGAAGCGCGTATCCCGTGGCCCCGGATTCAGAAATGCAGCGCGCCGCGGAAAGGCGCGGCGCGCTATGGAACGAGGAAGGAACGGCGCCCAGTGGCTGCGTTCAGTTGCCGCGCTCAGTCGTGGCGTTCAGTCGCGGCGCTCAGTAGCGATTGCGCCAGCGGCGGCCGTCCCAGTAGCGATCGCCATCATCGCCGCGATAGCCGCGGTCGTCGTAGCCGTAATCGCGGCCGCTGCGGTCGTAGCGCGGGTCGTAATACTCGACGCGGCAGCGTCCGCGGCTGTCGCAGCGCTGGCGGCTGTAGCGGCCGTACGGGTCGCGGACGAAGCCGTTGCGGCTGTAGTCGTCGTCGCCGTAGTAACCGTTGCGATAACCGCCGTCGCGCGGAAGGTAGCGGTAGTACACGGGGCGGCCGCGACGGTCGCGTTCGATGATCAGACGGTCGTCGTAGCCATAGCTGCCGTGACGGTAATAGGGCTGGCCGCTGCGGAAGGCGATATCGGCGACATCCACGATCACCCGGATCATGTCGTCCGAGCGTCTGTCGTCGGCGCGGGCCGGGGCGGGAAGCAGGGCGCCGGCGCCGAGCGCGGCGGCGAGGGCAGCGGGGGCGAGCCAACGGGTGAGGGACGACATGGTGGGATCTCCGGCAGACCGCGACAGTGCGGTCGGATGCGACGATGCCGCGCGTCCTGTGAACATCGATTTAACGTTTCCGGCGGTGCGGAACAGATTCATTCGATGCTCAGCCCGCCGCCAGCGAACGCACCGCGGCCGGCAACTCCGCGGGTTCGCGGACGCTGCGCAGTCTGTCCAGTGCGTCCAGCGCGGAAGGCGGCACGGCCTCGGCTTCGTGCGCCCAGGTCACGTGGTAGGGCATGTGCACGCCGCAGCCGCCGAGTTCCAGCACCGGCAGGATGTCAGAGCGCAGCGAGTTGCCGATCATCGCGAACTGCGACGGCGCCAGGCCGAACTCTTCCAGCAGCCGGGTGTAGGTGGTGGTGTCCTTCTCGCTGACGATCTCGATCCGCCGGAACAGGGCGGACAGCCCGGATTGGCGCACCTTGGCTTCCTGGTGGAACAGGTCGCCCTTGGTGATCAGCACCACCTGGTGGTCGCGGGCGATGGCTTCCACCGCATCCCCGATGCCCGGCAGCAGCTCCACCGGATGCTGCAGCACCGCCTTGCCGAGTTCGACGATGCGGTGCAAGTCGTGCGCGCTGATCAGCGCGTCGGTGATCTGCACCGCGGCCTCGATCATCGACAGCGTCATGCCCTTGGCGCCGTAGCCGAACAGGGCGATGTTGCGCTTCTCGACCGCGTACAGCCGGTCGTGGGCGTCGCCCAGGTCAACGTAGGTGCCGACGATGCGTTCAAATTCCGATTGCGCGTCACGGTAGTAGTCTTCGCTGCGCCAGAGAGTGTCGTCGGCGTCGAAGCCGATCATGTGCAGGTCGCGGGTCATGGGGCCGGTCTTGTCTGGATGCGGGCGATAAGCCGCGCGGCGTTGGAGGGCATCAGGGCAGGGTGGTGCGCAGTTTATCGGGGTGCAGTTTATCGATCGTGGGCACCGCATCTGCCGGACGCAGCGGGGGCGGCGACAGCGCGGCCTTGTAGGCGCGATACAGCAGTTGGACCTTCTCCAGATACGCCTGCGTTTCCCGGTACGGTGGCACGCCGTTGTAGCGCGCGACCGCGCCCATGCCGGCGTTGTAGGCGGCGATGGCGAGGACATGATCGTTCTTGAAACGCTTCAGCAGCATCTTGAAATAGCGGGCGCCGCCGTCGATCGAATCCGCCGGCGAGAACGCATCCTTCACCCCGTATTCCTCCGCGGTCGCCGGCATCAGCTGCATCACGCCCTGCGCGCCCTTGGGCGATAGCGCCTTCTCTTCGAAACCGCTTTCGACATGCGCGATGGCGCGCAGCCAGGCGTCGTCCACGCCGGTCTTCCTGGCGGTGGCCTTGAACAGCCGCGCGTGGCGGTCGAGCTTGGGCGTGTCGACCTTGCCCAGGCCTTCGTGCGCGGGTTCGCCGGGCGGCGTCTCCACGGTGAAGCGCAGATAGACCCGCGACCCGGGCAGGTTGCGGGTGCCGTACACCGGTTTGCCGTCCTGCTCGCGCTCGTACAGGGTGCCGCTGAATACGCCCATCTCGCCCCAGAGGTTCGGGGTCTGCACGGCGTTGTCGTCGATCTGCTTCGGCTCGCACTTCGAGCCGGGCTCCGGCGCGGTGGACAGACTGACGGTGGCGTCGCGCACGCAGCGGTAGACGGTGCGCGCCTGCACGCAGATCGGCAGGCACAGCAGGGTCAGGCACAGCAGGGCGGGCAGGGGACGCATGGGCGGCATTCTACGGGTCGCGCCCCTGAAGCCTTTGTAACGCCGCACGATGGGCTGGTCCGGCGTACGTTCCGGCACGCCCGCGTCACGCCCGGCCGGTTGCCACCGTCGCCCGTTCCGCTGCTCTTTCGCAGGATCGCCGCCACCGCGCGGTCCGGCCGATGGAGCGCGCATCCCCGGCGACAGCGCCGGTGCGGGATACCGCACCCGGATCATCGATCTCCAGCTCGGCGGCCACGACCACCGCATCCGCGCGCTGACCGACCGCCAGCAATACGCCGATCCCGACAGTCTGGCCGAGCGCGCCGGCATCAGCTCGGCGCAGCGGAGCCTGTTCGGGCAGCTCTGGCCTGCCGGGCGGATCCTCGCCGGCGCGATGGCGGTGTTCGACATCGCCGGCAAGCGCATCCTCGAAGTCGGCTGCGGCCTGGGTCTGGCGAGTCTGGTGCTGCAGCGCCGGCGCGCGGACATCACCGCCAGCGACCATCACCCGCTGGCCGAACCCTTCCTGCGCGACAACGCCGCGCGCAACGGCCTGCCGGTCGTTGCCTATCGCGACCTGCCGTGGCCCATCGACGACGCGCCGCTGGGCCGCTTCGACCTGATCATCGGCAGCGATGTGCTGTATGAACGCCAGCAAGTGGCGCAGCTGGCGGCATTGCTGCATCGCCATGCGCGCGCGGGTGCGGAGATCATGATCACCCACCCGGGGCGCGGGTTCGGCAATCTGCTGAGTCACGCCCTGCACGACCAGGACTACAGCGTCGACGCGACCCGCTGCGCCTTCGACGAGGACGAACGTGCGCCGTATCGCGGGCGTCTGCTGCGGTATCGACGCTGAAAACCAGCGCCGATCCCGGCGCCGAAAGCCCGCGCTGAGCGGTCGGCTCAGCGCTTCGCCGCAGCCTCTTCCTGCGCCCAGGTGCGCGCGCTGCCGACGCGGCGCATCCGGTAGCGTTCGTGCTCGTCGTGCGCCTTGCCGTAGCGGCTGATTTCGATCGTTTCCAGCATCTCGACCGCGCCGGTGTCGCGATCGAACACCACCAGGCCTTCCTCGATGAACACCAGGTTGGCGGGGCGGCCTTCCCGCGCTGCCGGTGCGTTGCCGACGAGTTCGTCCACCAGCATCCACAGCATCTTCGCGTCGCCGCGCGGATCCAGCGTGCGGGTCCAGCGGATGCGCGCCAGCGCCGGATCGCCGTCGACCAGGCTCAGCACGTATTCGCGACTGGCCTGCAGCGGCAGGCCTTCCCGCGGCGATTCCATCGGCGCGTCGTCGCGATAGCGCTTGCCGACGACCAGCGGCTTGCCGACGAACGCGGTGATCGCCTTCGCCTGCGCGCTGGACATCGCCTCGACGCTGCGCGTCGTGACGATGCCGTCGATCGACGCTTGCAGATTGTTCCTGGCCAGCGTCAGCAGCGCCTCGTGGTCGCCCTTCGCCAGCTTCGGGTCGGCGACGTCGAACATCTTCTGCAGGTTGGTGGCGAAGACCGGCAGCATCGCCCCGCGGACCTTGGTCGCCACCGCATCGAGGTTGCGCACCCGGCGGTAATGCCCGTCGCGGTCCAGTTCCACCACCACTTCGACGCCGTCCAGCTCGTCCAGCATCGGCGCGAGCATGTCGATCAAGCTGCGGTCGCCCTCCACCGCTTCCACGCGGCTGTCCTGCGTGGTCCAGACCAGGGCGTAACCCTTGTCGTCGGCTTCGAGGGTGCGGATGCCGGTGCGGTCGGTGACGCGGCGTACGCTCGTCGCGCCATCTTCGGTCTCGCGGACGACCGATTCGCTGTCGTAGCTGGCGACGTCGCCGGCCTTCCAGGCGATGGGCCAGTGCACCCGTTCGGCGGCATCGGCGGTCGCGGGCGCGATCATTGACGTGGCGAAGATCAGCGCGGCAACCAGCGGGAGACGGAGAGAGAAGGTCATGCGCGTTCCTCGGGAATGGCGGGACGGGTGCGGGAGGATGCGCTCATGCGCCGCGCGAGATCAGCTCGCGCATGCGTTTGAGTTTCGGCGCTACGATCGGAATCGTCAGCATCGTGCTGGCCAGCGCCATCAGCAGCAGCGCGGTGAACGTACTGCTGGTGATGATGCCCTTGTCGAGCAGCACCGTGGCGAAAATGATCTCGATCAGCGCCTTTGTTTGCAGCAGCCAGGCGATGATCGACGCTTCGCCGGGCTTCCAATTCAGAATTCTGCCTGCGACCCGCACACCGATCTGCTTGCCGGCGATTTGCATGGCCAGCAGGAAACCCGCCGCCAGGAACACCATCGCGCCGCCCACTTCCCAGTTCGTACGCAGTCCCGTGCTGAGGAAATACACCGGCATGACGACCAGCAGCAGGTTGTGGCGCAGCACATCGAGTTTCTTTTGATCGAACCAGTGGTGGTCCATGACCACGCCGGCCAGGAATGCGCCCACCATGTAGTGCAGGCCGGACCAGTCCGCGCCGAACGACACCGCCGCCAGCCAGATCAGTGCGATATACCAACGATCGCTTTCCGGCAGGCGCAGCATGCCTCTGCGGAACGCCCAGCAGGCCGGAACGAACAGCGCGATGAAGATCGCCTGACGTTCCAACCTTCCCCAATCCATGATCACGATGGCCAGCACCGCCCAGATCGCGATGTCGTCCAGACTTGCATAGCGAAGAACCCGTTGACCCAGCGGCTGACGCAGAATCTCCAGCTTTTCCATCAACAGCACCAGGATGGGCAGCGCGGTCACTGCGGTAGCCATGCCGATGCCCACGACGAACTGCCATGTCTGCGCTTTTTCGCCGATCCAGCCATCGAAGTTGAGCAGCACCAACGCTGCGATGCTGCCGAACAGCAGCGGCACCCCCAGCGCCATGCCTGCAGTGACGCTGCTTTCGCGTCGCTGTTTCCAGGCCTCGCCGATGTCGAGTTCGATACCGGCCAGCCAGACGAACAGCATCACCGCCCACCAGGCCACGCCGTTGAGCGACTGGATCACGTCCTTGGTGAAGATGAAAGTGTAGTAATCGGGAAATAGCGCACCCAGCACGCCGGGTCCCAGCAGAACGCCTGTGACGATCTGCACCACCACCAGCGGCGCGAAATAATCGGTGCGCCCGAGTCGCCAGATCAGATACGGCACTGCGAAGATGATGACCATCGCGATCAGGAACAGCTCGGTGGTGGGGATGGTCTGGGGCATGGAGAGGGACGTGTTGTCTGGCAAGGCGGGCAAGCATAGCGGCCATTGCGCAGGATTCGGACGGCGTTCAACCTGAACCCCGGGACAGTTGGCGTTGCCTCCGCGTGCTAACCTCTCGCCGTTGATCTGCAAAACGAGGCGTAAGCCCTTGATTCATAGTGCCTTCCCCCGCGCCGCCGCCGCCGTTCTGAGCCTCTCGCTCGCGGCCTGCGCCACCCAGTCCCCGCCTCCGAAGCCCGTGGCCCTCGTCGCCGCCCCGGAGCCCGCCGCAGCACCGGCCGCACCTGCCGCGATGTTGCTGCCGAAAGTCCCGCAGCCGCCGGAACGCCCGGTGGCGCCGCCGGCGGTCACCGACCCGGCGATTCCCCGCGAACAGCGCATCGCCGCTTTCGTCGATTACACCGCGACGACCTACGGCGTCGCGCCGCAGCGCATCCGCGACACGCTGGCGCAGGCCGACTACAAGCAGGGCATCATCGACGCCATCACCCGCCCGGCCGAGGCGGTGAAACCCTGGCGCGACTACCGGCCCATCTTCGTCACTCCCTCGCGCATCGACGGCGGCCGGGCGTTCTACGCCGAGAATCGCGAGGCGCTGGACCGCGTCTCGGCGCAGACCGGGGTGCCGGCGGAATATATCGTCGCGATCATCGGCGTCGAAACCGCCTACGGCCGCAACACCGGCAGCTACCGGGTGCTGGACGCGCTGTACACGCTGGCGTTCGACCATCCCAGGCGCGCGCCGTTCTTCGCCGGGGAACTGGCGCAGCTGTTCGCGTTGACCGCGCAGGAGCCGCAGCTGGATCTGCCGGCGCTCAAGGGCAGCTATGCCGGCGCGATGGGCATGGGCCAGTTCATGCCGTCCAGCTACCGGCTGTGGGCGAAGGACGGCGACCGCGACGGCCGTCGCGACCTGCTGACTCATAAGCCCGACGTGTTCGCGTCGATCGCCAATTACTTCGTGATCCACGGCTGGCAGGCCGGCGGCCCGGTGGTGGCGCGCGCGCAGTTCGACGCGCAGCAGGCTGAATTCGTGCCCGAGAACCTCGAACCGGTGCATGCGATGCAGGCCTTGGCCGCGCGCGGCTACCGGCCCATGGCCGGCGAGCCCACGCCCCGCGACACCGCGAGCGAGGGCGCCACGGTGGTGAACCTGGACGGCGCCGCCGGTCGCGAGCATTGGCTGGGCTATCGCAACTATTACGTGATCACCCGCTACAACCGCTCGCCGATGTACGCGCTGGCGGTGCATCAGCTGGCGCAGGAGATTCGCGCCGGGGCGCAGCCATGATTGCCGCGCCGCGCATCGTCGCGCTGGCCATCGCCCTGTCGGCCCTCACCGCCTGCGGCACCGCGCCGAAGAAATCCGCGCCGCCGCAGGCCGAGCGCGCGACCGCCCCGGCCGGGGAGGGCGATCACGACCATCGCAACCGCAGCGCCCACGGGCCGAAGCGCTCGCCGTACGCGCCCGCGGTGGAAGATCCCACCAAGCGCGGCGATTACGTGGCCGGCGGCCTGTACGCGCCGCACATCCAGGACAGCGCGCCGGACGAGATCATCGACGTCGACGCCATCCCCGAACCCGAAGTGAAGGACGAGCCGCGTTCGCGCGTCGGCAACCGCAGCTACGCGGTGCTGGGCAAGCGCTACCAGGTCCGCGACAGCGCCGAAGGCTATGTCGAGGAAGGCATGGCGTCGTACTACGGCAAGAAATTCCATGGCCGCCTCACCTCCAACCAGGAGGTGTACGACATGTACGCCTTCAGCGCCGCGCACAAATCGCTGCCGTTGCCGAGCTACGTGCGGGTGACCAACCTGGCCAACGGCAAATCGGTGGTGGTGCGGGTCAACGACCGCGGCCCCTTCCACGCCGGCCGCGTCATCGACCTCAGCTTTGCCGCCGCGACCAAACTCGGGTTCACGAAGCAGGGCACGGCCAGGGTCGAAGTCCGCGCCCTGACCCCGGCCGATGGCCGCGGCGGACGCCCCGATGAGCGCACCGCGCGCGCCGAGCCGCCGGCCAAGCCGACGCCGGCGACGGTGGCGGACAACTCGGTGTCGGCCGATGAATTCGAGCGCTGGATGCAGGCGCAGGGTATCCGCTTCGCCGGCAAGCCGGACGCAGGCAAGCCCGATGCCGGCAAGCCCGATGCCAGCCAGCCTGCCGCCGGTAAGCAGGCGATCGGCGCCCTGCCTGTCACCGCTGTGCTGCCCGTGGCGTCGCCATCATCCACCCAGGTGGCGCGTGCCGGGACGAGCGACAAAACAGGCGACGTGCTGCTGCAGCTGGCCTCGTTCACGGCCCGCGACAACGCCGAGCGCGCCCGCGACACGCTGCAGGCCGGCGGCATCGAGGCGCTGCGGATCGACGAGGCTTCGGTGAACGGTCAGCCGGTGTGGCGCCTGCGCATCGGTCCGGTGCCGGCAGCGCGGGTGCAGGAACTTTCCGCGCGCGCGGCCGATCTTGGCTTCGTATCGGCGCAGATCGTGCGCGAATGAACGCGCACGGATAAATCGGGACCGATGGCGCGATTCGCGGCAATTCGCCGGAACCGCAGCCCGCGTATCGGAATCTTTCGCCGCTTGCTTCAAGATGATCGGCTGGTGGTCTTTCAATCGTTTGTTTTCGACGGCCGCGCGGCCGTTTTTCCCGGAGTACTGGATTCGATGAACACGTTGGGTGCGTTGCGACAGGGGGCGGTACGCATAGGGTTGGGCGCCGCCTGCGCGGTATGGATGATGGGCCTGGTGCTGGCGCAGACGCCCGCCGCCGCACCCGCGACAGCGAAACCCGCGCCGCCGCCGCTGGCCATTCCCGATGCGCCCACGCCGGTCACCGCCCAGGCCTGGCTGGTGATGGACGACGCCACCGGCAAAGTGCTGGCCGGCGAGAACATCGACCTGCGCCTGGAACCGGCCAGCATCACCAAGGTGATGACCTCGTACGTGATCGCCGCGGAGCTGCAGGCCAAGCGCATCAAATCCACCGACAAGGTGATGATGAGCGAGAACGCCTGGCGCACTGGCGGCGCCGGCACCGACGGCAGCTACAGCGGGTTCGAGGTCAACAAGACCGCGCCGCTGGAGCAGATGGAAATGGGCATGGTGATCCAGTCCGGCAACGACGCCGCCATCGCGCTGGCCGAACACATCGCCGGCAGCGAAGCCGCGTTCGCCACGCTGATGAACGACTACGCCAAGCGCATCGGCCTGAAGAACACGAATTTCGTCAACGCCACCGGCCTGTCGGCCGAGGGCCATTACTCCACCGCCCGCGACCTGGCCCTGCTGGGCCGCGCGCTGATCCGCGATTTCCCCGGCCAGTACGCCTTCAACAAGGTGCGCGAATTCACCGTCGGCCCCATCACCCAGCGCAACCGCAATCTGCTGCTGTGGCGCGACGATTCGGTGGACGGCATCAAGACTGGCCACCACTCCGGCGCCGGCTATTGCCTGCTGTCATCGGCCAAGCGCGGCGACCAGCGCCTGATCAGCGTGGTCATGCAGGCCAAGAGCGAGGAAGAGCGCGCGGTCGATTCGCTGGCCCTGCTCAACTGGGGTTTCCGCTTCCACGAAACCCACCGCCTGTACCAGGCCGATGCGGTCATCGCCAGCCACAAGGTCTGGAAGGGCACCACCGACGTCGTGAAGCTCGGCCTGGATCAGCCGCTGCTGGTCAGCACCGCGCGCGGCCGCTATGCCGAACTCAAACCGCTGATGGACGTGCCCAAGACCCTGGTCGCGCCGATCAAGGCCGGACAGAAGATCGGCACGGTGCGGGTGATGCTGGACGGCAAGGTCGTGATCGAAGCCCCGCTGGTCGCGGTGGAAGGCGTGGTCGAAGCCGGTTTCTTCAAACGCCTGTGGCACGATTTCCTGATGTGGTGGGATTCCTGATCCACGTTGAGACTCCGCATTGCGACCGCGCCCCGCGACATCCGCGCTCTGTGACATCGTGGGACCCGGCGGTATCGCCCCCCACGGGAGACACGCATGGATTACAGCGAGTTCGTCGCCGTCATCGGCGCGAAGAAAACGCCGGAGCTGACCGATTTCGAGCGCGTGACCGTGTTCGCCAACAGCGTCGACAAGGATGTGCTGTGGGCCGCGCTGGGACACGGCGGCATCCATCCGATCTATCAGTCGCTGGTCGTGCAGGCGCTGCACCGGCGGATGATCGAACAACTGGAGCGCGAGCAGGCGCAGCAGCGCAAACTGGAAGACGAGGCCCGGATCGACGCCACCAAGCCTGCGCCGTCCCGGAAGCGCAGCCGCTGAACGACAGAACCGCTGGGCGCGGCGCGGAGATCGTTCCGGCGACGCCGCACGCATCGAATCGCTGCAATCGGCATACATCATCGCCATCGCAGGCATCGGAGCGATGCGCATGACACTTGGTGCGTGGCCCCCTCGGCCAGCGTTTCTGCGTGGCGCGGATGAATCACCCGGAGCGCGGCGCCACGCCCAACCCGTGGTCAGCCCATGGGCTCAGCTTTGCGCCTGCCAACCCTGTGCGAGGCGGCGCAGCCAGCCGCTGCGGACGAAGAACGCCAGCGTCATCACGCCCAGCCACACGCCGTAACCCAGCGCGGTGGCCAGCACCTGCGGCCACATCCGGCCGTACTGCATATCGGCGTTGGCGTGCGACCAGTGGATGCTCCACACGAACGCCGCCACCGACAGCGCCAGCGCCGCGATATCGAACAATACCCGCGCGACGTGGCGCGGCTGGCGCGGATACACCCAATACAGCACGCCCAGGATCAGGAACCACGGCAGAAACAGGATCAGGGCGAGATTGAGTTCGACGGCAGAATTCATCCGGCGATTTTAGCCGTTTTTGTAGGAGGAGCTTCAGCCCCGAGCTATAGCGTTCCTCGCAACGTGCCTACGTCGATCAAAGCCGCCTCGCGCGTTTCCGGATGCTGCCTTGCTCCCTCCCTTTCAATCAGCGATGCCCTTGAGACTTGCAAGGGCGCAGTGGTTTGGCGTTCGCGGGCTTTTCTCCCTCCCTTTCGCCTTCGGCGAAGGGGAGGGTCGGGGTGGGGTGCTTTTTGGGCCGAATTGAGTTCTGCCGCAGCCCTGCCCCCCTCCCAACCTCCCCCCGCGCTGCGCGCAAGGGGAGGGGCTGATCGGCGCGATTCGCGTGCAGCCTGAAACCTGCGTTTGTGGGAGCGACGGAAGTCGCGATGATCCGCGGCAGTGCTCGGCGAAGTGACGCGACCGCTTTTGATCGTCATCCCCGCGAAGGCGGGGATCCATGCTTTCAACGCATCAGCTGTTGGGTGCGTTCGCGTGTTTTGGTGGATCAAAAGCGTTCGTCCGCTGCGCGGCCGGTTCATTTCTTTTGTTGGCCCACGAGGCGCGCGAAGCGCGCCCGAACGGCGAAGCCGGCCCCGAAGGGGCGAGCGCACAGCGCGAGTCAAAGAAACGAACCAAAGAAAACGGCCTTCCCCGACGAAGCACATCTGCCAAGCCAGTCTGGTCGGGATGTTCCGACTCGCCAATCCTTGGCTCGGTCGGAACACGACGCACATCCTTGTGCGTCGCCCTTCGGGTCTGGGAGCGTGGCTGGGAAATCCTTTCAGGCGCCGTTGTCTAGATTGATGGGGTTGTACAGATCCTTGCCGCGGCTGAATATCATCATTGCCTCAGATTCGTCCTGTTACTGCTTCCTTGCGCTGCGCTCAGGGGGAAAGGCGGGTCGGCGTGATCGATAAGCGCATCGATAGGAATAGCCGATCGATCTGCTATCGATCGTCGTCCCTCGGCGATGGCGGGATCCAGGGTCTTTGAAGTCGCTACTGGGGGGCGGTTTCGAAATCGAGAATCTGCTGCGGATCGGCCTCAAGAATCGCCAGCTATGAATGCTTGTCGCTTTTAGAATCTGTTTTCAAGGCATTGGCTTCTTTTATCGCATGCAAAATAGTGCGGATATATTCAATCCGACTATCTTTCCACTGAATGCATGGGTCATTGATCATGTCCAGCGCCCTCTCGCCATGATTATTAAACTGTGTGATCCAGTTTGCTGCCTCTTTCGGGGTATCGAAACCTTTCGGGGTCCAGATCAAAAGGCTGCCATTAAGATCGCTCAATTTGAGATGGAATTTTCCGTCTTCGCGGTATTGCTTGAACTGCGGCAACAGGGTTTTTTCCTTCGTGGGTTTTGCGGAGCTGTCGGCGATGCTCGACAAATCCCGCAACCCCACCGCCTCCCGCAGCCGACGCATCAGCGGCAACCCGTGGCGTTCGCGGGCAACGCGGGCACCTTCGCGCAGCATCTCCTCGATCCGCTGCGGTTCCTGCATCAGTGCGTTGTAGCGCTCGCGCATCGGCGAAAGTTCGGCGTCGATGCGTTCAAACAACTTTTGCTTGGCATCGCCCCAGCCGATGCCCTGCGCGAAGGCGTCGCGCAGCGCCGCGGTTTCTTCGGCGCTGGCGAAGGCCTGGTAGAGCTGGAACAGCGCGGAGCCTTCGGTGTCCTTGGCTTCGCCCGGCGCGCGCGAGTCGGTGACGATCGAGAAGATCAGTTTCTTCAATTCTTCGCGCGTGCAGAACAGCGGGATGGTGTTGTCGTAGCTCTTCGACATCTTGCGGCCGTCCAGACCGGGCAGGGTGGCGACGTGTTCCTCCACCGCCGCTTCGGGCAGCACCAGGTGATCGCCGTAGAGATGATTGAAGCGCTGCGCGAAATCGCGCGCCATCTCGATGTGCTGGATCTGGTCGCGCCCCACCGGCACCTTGTGCGCGTTGAACACCAGGATGTCGGCGGCCATCAGCACCGGGTACATGAACAGGCCGGCGGTGATGCCGAAATCCGGATCCTGCTGCTCGGCCGTGTTGCGGTCGACCGCCGCTTTGTAAGCGTGGGCGCGGTTGAGGATGCCCTTGCCGGCGACGCAGGTCAGGAACCAGGTCAGCTCCGCGATTTCCGGGATGTCGCTCTGGCGATAGAACCACACGCGGTCGTTGTCCGGCTCCAGGCCGCAGGCCAGCCAACTGGCGGCGATCTCCAGCGTCGAGCGCTGCACCCTGGCGGGATCCTGCACCTTGATCAGCGCGTGCAGGTCGGCCAGAAAATAGAAGTTCTGGGTGCCGGCGGTGCGGCTGGCGGCCACCGTGGGGCGGATCGCGCCGACGTAGTTGCCCAGGTGCGGGATGCCCGAGGTGGTGATGCCGGTGAGGACGCGGGTGACGGTCATGGGCGCGGGGGAATACTTGGCAAACGGCCGGCTAGTTTACCCGCGGCTGAATCCCGCGCCGGTGCCGCGATGCCGGCGCCAAATCCGGTCGCCGATGCGGAACCCCGTTCCCGGAAGCGGCGCGTTGAAGGTCAGTGTCCACACCGGACCACCACCACGGAGCCTGTCATGTTGCGCCCTACCGTCCTGCTGCTGTCCGCCGCCCTGATCGCCGCCACCGCCTGCAGCCCGCTGTCGGCGCAACCGCTGGTCGATGTCGATATCGTCGATCGCGATACCGGCGAATGGCTGCCCGAATACCGTCATCGCGGTCGCGACTGGGTGCCCGGCGTTCCCGGCCACCGCTACAGCGTGCGCATGACCAACACCACCGGCGAGCGCGTACTCGTGGTGCTGTCGGTGGACGGCGTGAACGCGATCAGCGGCGACACCGCCGCCGCCGGCCAGACCGGCTACGTGCTGGGTCCGTGGCAGAGCACCGAGATCACAGGCTGGCGCAAATCCTGGCAGGACGTGGCCCAGTTCTATTTCACCGACCTGCCCGACACCTATGCCGCGCGCACCGGCCGCCCGGACAACGTGGGCGTGATCGGCGTGGCGGTGTTCCGCGAACGCGCGCAGCCGCAGCCCTACTACGAGCCGGCGCCGATCAGCCGCGACGACCGCGACTACGAACGCAGCGATCGCTACCGCGGCCAGGCCGGCCGCGCCGAGAGCAAGGCCGCGCCGGCGTCGCCGCAGGCCTCGCGCCGGGCGTCGGAAGCCGCTGCGGATTCCGCGTACGCGGGCAACAGGGCGCCGGCACAGAGCATCGGCACTGGCCACGGCATGCGCGAGTGGTCGCCGGTCAGCCGCACCGACTTCGTTCGCGCTTCGCGTACCCCGGCGCAGGTGTCGCAGCTGCGTTACGACGACATCGACAATCTGGTCGCGATGGGTGTGATGTCGCCGTCCTACCGCGACAGCGGTCGCCGGGGCCAGCCGCAGGCGTTCCCGAACGGTTTCGCCGCGGATCCTCCGGACCGTCGTTGACTGCCGGAGTTCGATCCGCCAAGTAAGCATCCAGCGACGGGCCGGCATTGTCGGCCTGTCGCAGCGGCGGGCGGCGGGCGCTCGCGTATCCTGACCCGCTACAGGTTCCGCGCAGGGGGCGGACAATGCAGATGAGCGGATGGCGGGTGTGGTGTTGCGCGGCGGCCCTGTGGGCGTTGTTTCCGGCCTCGGCGCAGGAGAAGATCGATCCTCCGCAGGCCGCGCAGAAGGAATCTGCGTCCAGGCAGGCCGCCCCTAAACCGGTCGACCTGACCCCGTTCCTCCGCAGGGACGGTTATCAGGACATCAAGATTTCGCCGAGCGGCGAGTATTACGCCGCGACGGTGCCGCTGGAGGACCGCACCATCCTGGCGGTGCTGCGGCGCAGCGACAAGGCGGTCACCGCCAAGTTGGCGATCGGCGAAAACGCGATCGTCGACGAATTCTGGTGGGTGAACGACGAACGGGTGATGGCCAGCGTCGCCGAAAAGATCGGCCGCAACGACGTGCCCAGCCCGACTGGCGAACTGGTTGCGGTCAACGTCGACGGCAAGCGCGGAAAATGGCTTACCCATCGTTATGCCGATACCTACACGCTGATGCACGACGATCTGCCCGACGACGACCGCTACGTCCTCATCACCGCGGTGGCCTACGGCGAGAACCCGGAAACGGTGCTGGAGAGGATGGATGTCTACGATGGTCGGCGCCGGGCGGTGTCGGCGGCGCCGGTGCGCAACGCGCGCTTCACCACCGACAATGCCGGCGTGGCCCGCTTCGCGCGCGGCGCGGGCAACGACAACGTCAGCAAGCTTTATTACCGCGAAAAGCAGGGCGCAGACTGGGTCTTGGTCAACGACGAATCGGTCAGCGGTGTCGTCGAATACGCACTGGGTTTCTCGGCGGATAACCTGACCGCATACCTGCAGACCGAGCGTAAAGCCGGGCCGGATGCGATCCTGGCCTGGAATCCGGCGACCGGCGAACGCAAGGAACTGCTCGCGGATCCCATCGTCGATCCCTACGCGTCCCTGCGTGCCGTCGACAGCGATGCGCCGGTCGGCGCCACTTTCATGCACGATCGCGTGCAGACCCGGTTCTTCGATCCGCAGTCGCCCACCGCGAAACTCTATCGCCAGCTGGAGAAAGCCTTCCCGGACAGCGCGGTTGCGGTCACCTCCGCGACCAAGGATGGCAAGCTGCTGCTGGTGCAGGTGTGGAGCGACCGCAATCCCGGCGATTTCTATTTGTTCGACACCGCCAAGAAAAAGGTCGATCTGGTGTTCAGCCGCAAAAGCTGGTTCAAGCCGGCGGATCTACCACCCACCCGCAGCGTCGAAATCGCGGCGCGCGATGGCCTGAAGCTGTACGGCTATCTCACCCAGCCGAAGGGCAAGGACGCGGGCGCGCCGCAGCCGATGGTGCTCTTGCCGCACGGCGGCCCGTTCGGCGTGTTCGACGAGTGGGGCTACGACAACGAGACCCAGATGCTCGCCGCCGCCGGCTATACGGTGCTGCGCGTCAATTACCGCGGCTCGGGCAACTACGGCCGCCGTTTTCATCAGGCCGGAGCGCGCGAGTGGGGCGGCCAACTGCAGGACGATCTCACCGACGCTACCCGCTGGGCCATCGCCCAGCGCATCGCCGATCCGCAGCGCATCTGCATCTACGGCGCGAGCTACGGCGGCTACGCGGCGCTGATGGGCGCGGCGAAAGAGCCCGACATCTACCGCTGCGCCGCCGGCTACGTCGGCGTCTACAACCTGGAGAAGATGCACAAGGACGATGCCCGTTCGGCGCGCGCGATGCGCAACTGGGCGAACGACTGGCTGGGCGATCGCGACGACATGGCCGCGATCTCGCCGACGACGCTCGCGCACCGGATCAAGGTGCCGGTGTTCCTCGCCGCGGGCGGCAAGGACCTGCGCGCGCCGGTGGAGCACACCGAGCAGATGGACAAGGCGCTGAAGAAGGCCGGCGTGCCGGTGGAAAGCCTGTACTTCCCGAACGAGGGACACGGCTTCTACACCGAGCCGCACCAGCGCGAGTTCTACACGAAACTGCTCGGATTCCTGTCGCGCCACCTCGGCGGCGCGGCCGCGAAGTGAAGGCTGCGGTCCCGCGGCGTGATTCGGATGCCGCTGGACTTATTCGGCTTCGGTGCCGCGAAGGTAGGGTTCGACCGTACCCTTGAGCTTCATCGTCATCGGCTGGCCGCGGCGGTCCAGCGCCTTGCCGGCGATCACCCGTACCCAGCCTTCGCTGACGCAGTATTCCTCGACATTGTTGCGGTCCACGCCGTTGAAGCGGATGCCGATGCCGCGTTCCAGCAGTTCGGCGTCGTAGAACGGGCTGCGCGGATCGTTGCTGAGGCGGTCGGGAAGCGTATCGGTCATGGCGATGGAGCCGGGGCTGCGAAAGACGGCCAAGGATACGCAATCGCCCGCCGGCGGCCTACCCGGCGACCTTCAGGCGACGCTTTCGCCGCGCGCCAGCGGGTCGGGCAGCGCTTCGCCAGCGCCGACGAAGTCCAGCGACACCGAATTCAGGCAATGACGTTCGCCGGTGGGCGGCGGGCCGTCCGGGAACACGTGGCCGAGATGGCTGCTACAGCGTTTGCAGACGATTTCCACCCTGACCATGCCGTAGCTCGCGTCGCGGATGCGGCCGATGTGGGCTTCGTCGTAGGGCGCGAAGAAACTCGGCCAGCCGGTGCCGGAATCGAATTTGGCGTTCGAGCGGAACAGCGGCAGCCCGCAGAAGCGGCAGCCGTAGACACCCTCGCGCTTGTTGTCGAGGAACACGCCGCAGAACGGCGCCTCGGTGCCGTGGGTCAGCAGCACGCGGCGTTCTTCCGGCGACAGCGCAGCGGCCAGGGTCTCGCGCTGGGCGTCGCTGGGTGGCGACAGATCGAAAGCGGACATCGGATTCTCCAGAGTGCGGGGTGACAACATCATCGATCATCAGGACACGTCGATGCCGCCATCGGTTGCCTCGGCGACTGCATCGGAAACATAACCACTCCATTGCCGCCGCGCATTGGCGATGATCGCACGCATGCGCTCGCGATCCTGCAGTCGCGACACCGGCTCGGCGCCCAGGCGCAGCGCCACTTCGCGCATCCTGCTATCGATGTCGTAATGCGCGCCGCTGCGCTTGTCCTGGAATGCGCGCCGCGGCATGCCCAGGCGCGCCGCGAAGGCGTGCAGTTCGTCCAGATCGTCCGCCAGCAGATGCGCCCAGCGCCGCCCGCGCCACTGGAACACTGCGTTGTCCACATACACGGCCATGCGCGACAGTGAAGCATGGCCGCAACCATGGCGCAAAGGCGCCGACAGAACGGGATTCTGAAGTCGATTCCGGCTTTGATTCCACGCGCAGCGGCCCCATCATGCCGCGATGAAAACGCCGCCCGCCGCATCCGTCGAACCAGCCGCTCCCGAATCGCCAGAATCGATGCCGCTGACCGCGGCCAAGGTCGCCAACGCCCGCAGCGAAAGCCAGATCCTGCGCGAGCTGGTGCCGTATCTGCGCCCGTTCATGACCCGCATTCTGCTGGCCCTGGCGCTGGTGGTCGCCGGCAAGGTTGCCGGTCTCACGGTGCCGCTGGTGCTGAAGAAACTGGTGGACGCGCTGGACATCGGCGCACTCGACAAGGGCGGTGCCGCGGCCGTGCTGGTGATGCCGGTGGCGCTGCTGCTGGCATACGGCGCGTCGCGCGTCGGCATGACCCTGTTCGCCGAAGTGCGCCAGATCGTGTTCGCGCGGGTGATGGCGCGGGTCTCGCGGCGGGTCACATTGCAGGTGTTCCGGCATCTGCACGCGCTGTCGCTGCGCTTCCATCTGGCCCGCCGCACCGGCGGCGTCGCCCGCGACATCGAACGCGGCGGTTCCGCGATCTCCGATCTGCTCGACTGGATGATCTACACCATCCTGCCGACGCTGTTCGAGATCGTGCTGGTCACCGGCGTGCTGGTGTGGATGTACGACTGGGGTTTCGCGGCGATCGTCATCGCGACCTTGATCGCCTACATGATCTTCACGTTCATGATCACCGAATGGCGCACGCGCTATTACCGCGCCGCAGTCGAAGCCGACACCCGCGCCAACGAGCGCGCGGTCGATTCGCTGCTGAACTACGAAACAGTGAAGTATTTCGGCAACGAAGAGCACGAAGCGAAACGCTACGACCAGAGCCTGCAGCATCGCGAGGAAGCGCAGGTGATGAGCCGCAAGACCCTCGGCCTTCTGAATCTGGGCCAGGTCACCATCGTCGCGCTCGGTGTCACCGCGATGATGTGGCGCGCGGCCGCCGGCGTGGTCGATGGCACGATGACCATCGGCGGTCTCGTCTTCGTCAACGCGGTGCTGCTGCAGCTGTCGGCGCCGCTGAATATGCTGGGCATGATGTATCGCGAGGTCAAACAGGCCTTCACCAATCTCGAACGCCTGTTCGGGCTGCTCGACGAAAGCATGGACGTGCGCGACCGCGACGACGCGGTGCCGCTGCGCGCGACGCAACCGAAGGTGGTGTTCGATCGCGTCCGCTTCGGCTACGACCCGCGCCGCGAGATCCTGCGAGAGGTCAGTTTCGAAGTGCCGCGCGGCGGCACGCTCGCGGTGGTGGGTCATTCCGGTTCCGGAAAGTCCACGCTCGGCCGGCTGCTGTACCGTTTCTACGATGTCGACGACGGCAGCATCGCGATCGAAGGCGACGACGGCGTGCTGCGCGATGTGCGCGATTACACCCAGGCATCGCTGCGCAAGGCGATCGCGATCGTGCCGCAGGACACGGTGCTGTTCAACGACACCATTTATTACAACATCCTGTACGGCCGCCCCGATGCGACCCGCGAAGAGGTCGAACAGGCCGCGCGCGCCGCGCATATCCACGCGTCGATCGTCGGTCTGCCCGACGGCTACGAAACCGAAGTGGGCGAACGCGGACTGAAACTCTCCGGCGGCGAGAAACAGCGCGTCGCCATCGCCCGCGCCCTGCTGAAGAATCCCGCGATCCTGATCTTCGACGAAGCGACGTCCGCATTGGATTCGAAATCGGAAAAAGCGATCCAGGCCGAACTCGATCGCATCGCGCAGGGGCGCACGACCTTCGTCATCGCGCATCGCTTGTCCACGGTGATGAACGCGGACGAGATCCTGGTGATGGATCAGGGCCGGATCGTCGAGCGCGGACGCCACGGCGAACTGCTGGCGCGCGGCGGGCATTACGCCCAGATGTGGACGCTGCAGCAGCAGGAGCGTGAGCAAGCGCACACCGCAGCCTGAACGCGGGCGCGGCGCTTGACGCGCGCGGAAGCGGCTCGCAGTATGCGGACATCGTGTTTCACGGGGTCACCAGGATGTGGCGCTCGGTCTTCGTATGGATCGCATTGTTGGCGGCGAGCGTGCTCGTCGCCCTGCTCGGTTGGCAGAATCGCGGCCTGCGCGCGGACCGCGACTGGCTGACGGATCGCGCCGCGTACGCGTATCCCGGCATGTATGTGCCGGTAGTCGAAACCACCGCGCTCGACGGCGCGAAGCTCGCGCTTGGTGAGCCCTCCGGCGAACGACAGATCCTCTTCTTCTTCAATCACACCTGCCAGTACTGTCGCGCTTCCGCGCCGACGGTGGCCGAGACTGCGCGCGCGATCAAAAAGGAGTTCGGCGATCGCGTCGCGGTGATCGGCGTCTGTCAGTGCGATGCCGCGCAGGCCGACGCGTTCGTTCGTACGCATGGCTTCGACTTTCCGGTCGCGCTGTTGAACGCGCCGCGCGAACTGATGCTGTACCGCGCGCGCGGCCTACCGCTGCTGCTCGCGATCGATCGCGAGGGTCGCGTCCGTCACGCGATTCAGGGCGTTTTCGATACCAGGGAACAGGCCGATGGTCTGCTCGCCGAACTGAGACGCAAGGATGCGCCGCCGCGGCCACGCACAGGGAGCTGAAATGAAAACGACAGGAACGTTCTGGCGCAAGGGTCTGCTGACCGCGGTATTCGTCGGCGCGATGCGGGCGTTCGCCAGCGCCACCGACCGGCCAGGCAAGGAGCAGCGCGGCTACTGTGACGACGTGTGGCCGTGCATGTCCCTCTGCGGCGAAGCTGGCGGGACGTCACAGGCCATGCCCAACGGCGGCCCGCTGTGCGATTGCTGCGCGTCGGAATAAATGCGTTGCCGCGATATCCGCGCCAGGGAGGGCGCGTCCATTCCGCCGCACATGTCGCCAGGAAGGCGACATGCAGCGTCAACAAGGAGTGTCGATATGAAGATGCGCAGAGTGTCGTTCCGTTCGCTGATCCTGGGGGCCGCGTTCGTTGCGGCGATGGGTTTCGGTGCCGCTCAGGCCATCGCCACCGAGACCGGCACTGCCGGTACCCGGTACGAAAGCTGCAATGCCTGGGCATGCAGGACCGAATGCCCGGGTTTCGGCGGCGATCTCGGCCCGGGTGGTCCGGGCAAGCCGTTGCAGTGTTACTGCTGCGGTTGACCGTTCGTTTCGCATGAAAAAAAGACGCCGTGCGTGATGCACGGCGTCTTCGTTCCTGATGTGCACGGCAGGACCGTGCAGGTGCGTTGGCTTACCCTTTTATACACACCACTTGACGCAGGGTGTGCACCACTTCGACCAGATCGCTCTGCGCCGCCATCACCGCGTCGATGTCCTTGTAGGCGGCGGGCGATTCGTCGATCACGCCTTCGTCCTTGCGGCATTCGACGTGCGCCGTGGCTTCGCGGTGTTCCTTCAGCGTGATCCGCTGACGCGCGGCGGTGCGGCTCATCTTGCGACCCGCGCCGTGGCTGCAACTGCAGAAGCTGTCCGGATTGCCCTTGCCGCGCACGATGAAACTCTTCGCGCCCATGCTGCCCGGAATGATGCCCAGCTCGCCCGCGCGTGCGCTGACCGCGCCCTTGCGGGTGACCAGCAGCGATTGGCCGAAGTGTTCCTCGCGCTGCACGTAGTTGTGATGGCAGTTCACCGCGGTCTTTTCCAGCTGGAACTTCGGCAAGCGGTGATGCATCTCGTGCAGCACCCGGGCCATCATCGCCTCGCGGTTGGCGCGCGCGTAGTCCTGCGCCCACGACACCGCTTCCACGTAGTCGTCGAACAGCGGCTCGCCTTCCATGAAAAATGCGAGATCGCGGTCGGGCACGTGGAAACCCAGCACCCGATGCGCCAACTGCTCGCGCGCGCGCTCGATGAAGTAACTGCCGATCAGGTTGCCGGTGCCGCGCGATCCCGAGTGCAGCATTGCCCACACCGCGTCTTCTTCGTCGAGACAGATTTCGATGAAGTGGTTGCCGCCGCCGAGCGTGCCGATCTGCTTGTCGAGTTTGTCGGTGCGGATCTTGCGATGCCTGGCCTTGATCGCATCCAGCCGTTCGACCAGCCCGGACTGGGCGATGCGCGTCTCGATACTGTCCGGCAGCTTGCGGTGGTCGCCGCCCTTGCCGTTGCCCACCGGCACGCTGCGTTCGATCGAGTTGCGCAATTGCGCCAGCGAGTCGGGAAGATCCTTCGCCCGCAGCGTGGTGCGCACTGCGGCCATGCCGCAGCCGATATCCACACCGACCGCCGCCGGGATGATCGCGCCGCGGGTCGGGATGACCGAGCCCACGGTCGCGCCCTTGCCCAGATGCACGTCGGGCATCACTGCGACCCACGGCCCGACGAACGGGATGGACGCGATGTTGCGCAACTGCTGGTGCGCTTCCGGTTCGAGCGGCACGCCCCGCACCCAGCCCTTGATCGGCGTGGCGCTCTCTTCGGCGTGCAGAAGTTGGAATAATGATGTGCTCATGTCGGTGTCCAGTGCGCCGTTGCAGAAAATGCGGCGGCGCGGTGATTGATGTCAGGCGTTGTCGTTGGAGAGTCGATACTGCTTCAGTTCGCGTGCGTTGAGCTGACGTTTGCTGCGGGCGTAGACGTCATGACGTCCGAACAACGTGAGATTGCTGGCGATTTTCCTGCCGTCCTCCCATGCCGGGCATTGATCGACCGGAATCCTGCGCAGCGCATCGATCCGGACTTCATCCGCGATCTGCATGCCGGGCAGCGGTGCGACTTCGATCCGGTACCAGACGCCTCCGATGCGATGCAACTGATTGACCGGGTCGATCACGCGGAGATCCTGGCGTACGCCTCCGTGGCGTTCTGCATGCGCGATCTGACGTTGCCGACGCTGTTTCCGGCGCGTATCGATGCGGAAATGGTTGATCAGGAGAATGCCGTGTTCGGGGTGAACGTAGTATTTCGCGGACCATGACGAAGACAGCGGCTGATGCACGCGCCAACGTCGGTTCGCGAAGAGTTCGCCATCGATCTCGACCACCCTGATCGCCACGAAATCCTCCAGATGCTGATGGATGTGCTGCTGCACGGTGTTGCGGCGATCGATGCCGGCGCAGAGTTCGGAATACACCTTGTCCCACGGACGGCCGACCTGCGACGCAAGGAAGCGCTCCAGTGGGCGCAGGTTCTCGTTCAACCATTTGCGGCTGCGATGCCGCTTGCGCAGGCCTTCCTGGCGCGGAGAATCCTCCAGGTCGTCCGGTGCGGGTATTTCGTTGCGATGGCCGCCGCCGCGGCGCGGCCGCTCGACGATCACCTTGTACATGTCATGGCGCATGATGCGTGTCTCTCGATTCAAGGCCGTGCGCCGGTATGCGCGGTCGCACGGATAGTCATATGTGTTCCCCGTCGATGCTTCGGATCCCGCGACGCGTGCGCGTACGCATCCGTGTCGTTTGGATCGCTGCCGCCACCCGCGTCGAGCATCGCGACGCAGCACTTGCGTGCCTCATGGTGGATTCCGCGACTGCGCGACCCGTGCGCGGACTTCATTGTCCGGACGTTCGCGGCAGGATGCTTCGGAACTTGCTGGCTTGATCGTGTCGCTTCAAATCGGGTCGCTTCGAATCGGCTCGCATGCCCGGAAAAAAGCAGCGCGAAGCCTTTCGCGTCGCGAAGATTTCGCGCGCGTCTCGATGCAACGATTCGAAAGAATCGTTCGGGAAATCGTGTTTGCCGACCGTTTTTTGCGGACGCGAAAAGAAAAACCCCCGGATGGGTATCCGAGGGCGTTCGCGTGCCTCGGAGATCGGGGCGGCCGATCTCCGGAAAGGGATCAGCCGTGGTGTGTGCCGTTGCTGCGCCGCAGGCGTCGATTGCCGCAATCTTTCGACAGCGCGCGTGCGTCCGCATCGCGACGGAAGCGCGACGTTTCGAACGGGTTGGCGGTGTGGAAGGCGGGTTTCATCGGAGGACTCGGCTGGAATTCGTGGTGTTCCGGCAGCGGCGAAAAAAAGCTGGTGTAAAAGCGCTGCTGCGATGGGCGCGCACGTTACACCCGTCTTTTTTCGATTGCAAACATTTTTTTCACAAGTCGACGAGCGGCTCGACGAATGGATCGGCGGTAGCGCAGTCGTGCGGCGTGCGAACGATGCCTGCGCGCAAACAAAAACGGGCGGCCGAAGCCGCCCGCGAATCGCATCGCAATGGAATATCGGATCGCTGTCGGTTACTTCGGCAGCAGTACCTTGTCGATCACGTGGATCACGCCGTTGCTCTGATACACGTTGGCGATGGTGACCTTGGCGCTGTTGCCCTTCGCATCGGTCACGGTGACGTTGCTGCCCATCGCCTTGAACGTCAGCGGTTCGCCCTGCACGGTGGTGTAGGTGGCGGTGCCCTTGCCGGCCTTGATCTTCGCAGCGATCGCCTTGCTGTCGATGCGGCCCGGGACCACGTGATAAGTGAGGATGCCGGCGAGCGTGGCTTTGTTCTCCGGCTTCAGCAGCGTGTCGACGGTGCCGGCCGGCAGCGCGGCGAATGCGGCGTTGGTCGGCGCGAATACGGTGAACGGGCCTTTGCTTTTCAGCGTGTCGACCAGACCGGCGGCTTTCACCGCGGCGACCAGCGTGGTGTGATCCTTCGAGTTCACCGCATTGTCGACGATGTCCTTGGTCACCAGCATCGGTGCGCCGCCGACCATCGGGTTTTCGGCCTTGTTGCCGGCCTGGGCGATGGCGGCGATCGTGAAGGTGGTGGCCAGTGCGGCCGTCAGCAGTTTCATTTTCATGGTGTGCGTCTCTCGTCGTGGGGGAAGGCCGGTCTTCCGCGCCGGGGAGGGCGGTACGGAGGTGGCGCGGAAGACCGGAACGGGGACAGTTACGCGGGCCCGTGCGCCGCGGATGCAGCGCGAGTGAAAGGATTCAGGTTGCGGTGCGAAGTTCAGCGCGAAGGCCCGCGCGAGCCGCCGCGCACGCGCCACCGCGCGGCATGGAGGCAGCGACGCAGCGACGCAGAACAACGGAACGTTTACTTCAGCAGCGGCGCCAGCGCGGGCCAGACGTGGTCGCGCAGTTTCGGCTGCGCCGCGGCGGTCGGGTGCAGGCGGTCGGCCTGGAAGGCGCGGTCGTCCATCGCGACCGGTTCCAGCAGGAACGGCAGGAATGCGGTCTTGTGCTGCTGCGAGAGTTCGCGGAATGCGCGCTCGAAGCCCTGGGTATAGTCGGGGCCGTAGTTCGGCGGCAGGCGCATGCCGATCAGCAGCACTTTCGCATTCGCGGCTTTCGCCGCGGCGATCATCTTCGTGAGGTTGGCGCGGGTCTGCGCCAGCGGCAATCCGCGCAGGCCGTCGTTGGCGCCGAGTTCGATCACCACCACGGCCGGCTTGTGGCGCTTGAGTTCGGCCGCGATGCGCGCCGCGCCGCCGGCGGTGGTTTCGCCGCTGATGCTGGCGTTGACCACGCGCCAGCCGGGCTTTTCCTTCGCGATCTTCTGCGCGGTCAGCGACACCCAGCCCTGCGCCGCGGTGAGTCCGTACGACGCCGACAGCGAATCGCCCATCACCAGCACGGCGCGCTGCGCCGCCGGGGTGGCGACGGTCGCCGCCGTCGCGGTCGCGGCCGTCGCAGGTTTGCGCGCGGGCTGCGCGCCAGCGGCGAACGCGAAGCATGCGGCGACCAGCGCGACGGCGGCAATGAAGGCGCGACGGGGGAATGTCGTCTTCATGGAAATCCTGTAGTCGTGTCGAATGCAACGAAGTGTGGCCGGCGGCGATGCGACGCAAGCGGACGCCGGCTTCGGCCCGGAGCAGCGTTCAGCCGAAGCGCGTCTTCAACATCGCGTAACAGCTGCGCAGCGCCTGCGCTTCGCCGCCGGCAGGGCGGCCGTGGCGGTCGCTGTCGTTCCAGCTGTAGACATCCAGATGCGCCCACGGCAGTTCCGCCGGTACGAAACGTTCGAGATACAGGGCGGCGGTGATGCAGCCGGCCATGGTCGTGGCGCTGCTGTTGGCCAGATCGGCGATGCCGCTGGTGAGGTAGCGCAGGTAGGGACGATGCAGCGGCATCCGCCACAGCGGGTCGAAACAACGATGACCGGCGGCCAGCCAATCGCTGGCGAGGGTATCGTCGTTGCTGAACAGCACCGGCAGATCGGGGCCCAGCGCGATCCGCGCGGCGCCGGTCAGCGTGGCGAAATCGAGGATCAGCTGCGGCGATTGCTCGGCGGCGTAGGTCAGCGCGTCGCACAGGACGATGCGGCCTTCGGCATCGGTGTTGTCGATCTCGACGCTCACGCCCTTGCGGGTGGCGATGATTTCGCCGGGGCGGTAGGCGTTCGGGGCGATCGCGTTCTCCACCGCCGGCACCAGCAGGGTGATCCGCACCGGCAGTTTGCGCGCCATGATCAGCTCGGCCAGCGCGATCGCGTGCGCGGCGCCGCCCATGTCCTTCTTCATGTTGCGCATGCCGGCGGCGGCCTTGATGTCGAGGCCGCCAGTGTCGAAGCACACGCCCTTGCCGACGATAGCGACGTGCGGATGCGCAGCGTCGCCCCAGCGCAGCACGATCAGCCGCGGCGCGCGGTGCGAGGCGCGGCCGACCGCATGGATTGCCGGGAAATTGTGGGTCAGCAGATCGTCGCCGACCAGCACGTCGATGTCGGCGCCATGGGTTTGTGCGATCCAGCGCGCGACGGCTTCCATCTCGTCCGGACCCATGTGTTCGGTCGGGGTGTTGATCAGGTCGCGGGTGCGGAGGCAGGCCGCGACCTGCGCCGCGGTGTCGGCATCGAGGTCGCAGACCAGCCGCGCCGGGGCGCGGGTCGCGTCGCGATAGCGGGTGAAGCGGTAGCTGCCCAGCCCCCAGCCCAACTGCATAGCTGCCGTCGCGGCGTCGTCGAGCGGATCGGCGAGCCGCCAGTCGCCCGCGGGCAATGCGTAGGGCGCATGTGCGTAGGCGAAGGGATCGTGGGCGTCGCCGATGCCCAGCACCGCGCCGGCCAGACCGTCACTGCCGGGCAGCAGCGCGTGGCTGCCGGCGGCTGCGGTGAACTGCTGCGCTTTCAGCCAGGCCTGGAGCGTCGGCGATTGCTGCGCGGACCAGTCCGCGAACGCCGCGGAGGTCACGGCATGCAGCGGCAGCGCATGCGTATCTACGGCGTAGTCGGCGGTGGCGATGAGGCCGGGCAGAGCGGTCATGTTCGGATCCCGTGGGAATGCGTTGCAAGGTGCGGATCGGTCGCGGCGTCTGCCATGCCGTCCAGCAGATCGGCCAGCGCGGCCATATCGGCGACGATCAGATCGGGCGCGATGTCGTCGTGCGGCCAGTGCGGATGCTGCGCGCGTGCGTCGTCGCGATGCACCCACGCGGTGCGCAGGCCGGCGCGCGCGGCGCCCAGCACGTCCATCTCGATGTGATCGCCGACGTGCAGCACTTCGCCCGGCGCGCAGCCGAGACGTTCGCAGGCGGCGAGGAAGATGCCGGGGTCGGGCTTGGCAGCGCCGTGTTCGCGCGCGCCCAGCTGGAACGCGAAATGATGATCCAGCCCGATCGCCGCCAGATCGGCATTGCCGTTGCTCAGCGCCGCCACCGGCAGCTTCGCGCTGATCCGCGCCAGCGCGTCGATCGCGTCGGGATAGCACTCCACGCGGTTGCGCTCGGCGTAGAACACGTCGTAGGCCGGGCCGGCCAGCGCCGGATCGTCGCCGGCCTCCCGGAACGCGTGCTCCAGCGTGAGCAGGCGCAGCGCGCTCATGTCGTGCAGCAGATGCGGATGGGCGTCGAACACCCGTTCGCGCAGGGCCCGCATTTCCACGATGGGAAAGCGTTCGGCAGTGCGCGGGCTGTGGGTGCGCAGCCAGTCGTCGAGCACCCGTTCGATCCGCGCGCCGATGGGCGGGAACGGCCAGAGGGTGTCGTCCAGGTCGAGGGTGATGGCGCGGATGGTGAAGTTCACGGCGCGAGTTTAGCGTGCGCTCTCGGCCGCCGCCCGGTGTCGTTGGCCATGCGCCACCGGATCACTCCAGCAGCCGTGCCCAGGGGCCGAGGCCGTCGACCCGTTCCAGCACCACCTTCGTGCAGGCCAACAGCGGCACCGCCAGCAGCAGGCCGATGATCCCCCACAGCCAGCCGAACACCATCAGCCCCAGAATCAGCACCAGCGGCGACAGCGCCATGCGCCGGCCGAGGAGGATCGGCGTGACGAACTGGCCTTCGATCGTGTGCAGCAGCAGATAGATGGCCGAAGGCAGCAGCGCCTCCAGCGGCGCGTCGAAATGCACGAAGCCCAGCACCATCATGGCCATGATGCCGATCAGCGGCCCCACGTACGGCGCATAGTTCAGCAGCGCCGCCAGCGTGCCCCACATCAACGCTTCCGGGATCGCCAGTCCCAGCCACACCAGCACGCCCGCGAAGGCCAGACCCAGCAGGGTGTTGATGATGGTGATGGTCAGCACATAGCGGGACATCTCGCGCTCCATCGACTGCAGGATGTCCATGGTCAGCTTCTTCTGCTGCCAGCCGGGCAGCAGCGCCAACACCCTGCGCTGCAGATTCGCCCCGTAAATCATGAAAAACAGGGTCAGCAGCACCACCGCCAGCACCGACGCGATCATCCTCGGCGTCGTGGTGAGCGAGCGGAACGGGTCGTTGACCTCGGTCCTGACCAGCCGCACCGCGTTGACGTCTTCGCCGCCGGCGACGCGGGCGATGCTTTCCGCGCCTTTCTTCGCATCCTGCACCGGCTTGACCACCGCGCGCAGTTTGGGCGCGATCTCGCGCAGCTGGTGCGGCATCTCCCGCATCAGTTTGCCCGCGGGTTCCGCCATCAGGCTGCCCAGCAGCACCGCGCAGGCCAGGCCCGCGGACAGCACCGCCAGCGCGCCGACGAAGCGCGGAATATGGATTTTTTCCAGCGTGCGGATGATCGGGTTGCCGATCAGCGCGAAGAACATCGCCAGCAGCACCGGCAGCAGCAGTTCCTGGGTCGCCCACAGGGTGTAGGCCACCGCGAGCGACGCCAGCACAATCGCGGCGGTCGAAGAGCGCGGGCGGGGCGTCGGTGCGGGCGTCGGCGCCGCTTCGGCAGTTGGAGATCTGTCGTAGTCCTGCGGGTCGCTGGCGACGGAATCAGGACTGATGTCGATGCTGTCGGCCATGTCGGCGTCCGCGCAGGAAAGACGGCGAGCTTAATCCTTTGGCCGCAGCCCGATGCCCGACGCCCGCGGCGGATGCGCGCAGCGGGCGAATTGCACGGGGTTGCGGCGAAAACCGTGCTTATCGCATCTGCAGATCGCCCTGGCCGCCGTTGCGCCAGATGCGCAGCACCAGCGGATCCGGGCGATCGCCGAAACCGGCGCGGAAGCCGCCGAGGTCGCTGAACTGGCCGATGCTGGCGGCCTGCACCACGTCGCCCTTGCGCAGGCCGTTGCGGGCGGCGCGGCTGCCCGCCGCCACCGCATCCACCAGCACGCCGGACGCGCCCTGGCGACGCAGCGATTCGGGCAGTTCGGCGAAACTGGCGCCGGCCAGGCGCGGGTCGAGGTTGGCGCCGTCGATCTCGCGCGGCTGCTCGCGCAGGGCAGCGGTGATCTTCAGCGGCTTGCCGTCGCGACGCACGTCCAGCGCGATCTTCGAATTCACCGGCTGCAAGCCCTGGATATTGCGCAGCGAGGCGCTGTCGTCCACGCGCTGGCCGTTGGCGGCCACGATCACGTCGCCGACCTTCAGCCCCGCGCGCGCCGCAGTCGAATCCGGATGCAGACGGGTCACCACCGCGCCGCGCGCCTGATCGAGGCCCAGCGCGTCCGCGATCCGCGCGTCCACGTCCTGGCTGTCGATGCCCAGCGTGCCGCGCCGCACGGCGCCGCCGGTCAGCAACTGTTCCATGATGTTGCGCGCCAGACTGACCGGGATCGCGAAGCCCAGGCCGATGTTGCCGGCCTGGCTGCCGCGCGGATTGAAGCTGGCGGTGTTGATGCCGATCAGTTCGCCGCGCAGATTCACCAGCGCGCCGCCGGAGTTGCCGGGGTTGATCGACGCGTCGGTCTGGATGAAGTTCTGGAAGCCCAGTCCCGGCAGATTGCTGCGTCCCACCGCCGAGACGATGCCCGAGGTCACGGTCTGGCCGACGCCGAACGGGTTGCCCACCGCCACCACGAAATCGCCCACGCGCAGCTGGTCGGAGTTCGCCAGCGACAGTGCGGTGAGTTTCTCCGCAGGGATCTTCATCAGCGCCACGTCGGTGTCGGCGTCGGAGCCCAGGAACTCGGCTTTCAGCTCGCGGCCGTCGGCCAGCGTCACCGAAACATCGTCCGCGCCCTCGATCACATGATGGTTGGTCAGCACCAGCCCGCGCTGGGCATCCACGATCACCCCCGAGCCCAGCGATTCGTTGATCCGCTCCTGGCTCATGTCCGGAAACATGCGCCGGAAGATCGGGTCGGCGAACGGGCTGACCCGGATCCGCTGCTTGGTGCGCACGCTCACTACCGCCGGCATCACCTGCTGCAGCATCGGCGCCAGCGAGGGCAGCGCCTGGCCGTCGCCGGTTGCGGTCGGCAGCGCCGCCACCGCCGGCATCGTCGCCGGCACGGTCGGTGCGGCCATGACCGGCGGCTGCAGGCCCTCGCGGATCCAGGTGGCGGCGAACCCCCCGAACGCGGCGGCCGCGGTCAGGGCTAGCAGCAGGGAGGTCTTATTGACGCGGGTGCGTTCGGCGGGGGCGGTCATGGGCGTCTTGACGGTGTCGATGGGCGGGTCCGGGTGGGCGCGCGGAAGGGCGTGGCGGGCATTCGCGGCGTGGCCTGAAGATCGCGGCAGCCGCGCCAGGAATCAAGTCCCGGAGGCCGGGTCCGATGGCCTGCCCAGGGGTCCGGAGTCTCCCGGAGACGGCCTAAACCGGGCATGAAACCGGTCACAAATCGGTCCGGCCCCGCCAGCCGGGGGTCCGGACCGGTGCCGCCGCGCGTAAGACATGATTTTCGGGCCGTCAAGCCGTTGACTTGCACCGTTCCGGGGCGTAGCTTGGCCCCCCGCAGCGCCACTATATCTTGGGGTATGAGTGGCCCGCAGCCCTACCGATGGTGTTTCACGGAAACATTTGTTCCACGGAAGATCGGGGCTGAAAGCGTCGCCGCATCAGGAAACACAGGAGATAGGCGAGCAATACCGGGTCGTTAAAGGAGCATCGCTTCGCGGTTTGACCCGGAACCGCATCACAGAATCCGTTGGCAGCGTAGAGCAGGGGCTCCGCTTCCGGCAATCAGAAAACAGGTCGCGGCCACGCCGCCGCCGTCACACATTCGAGGAAGAGACATTGATGAGCACTGTGCGTCTTGAAGCGGTCGCGAAAGCGGGCGCCGCTGCCGAAATTCCGATGCAGCCGGCGTCCTGGGACATCTGGGACAAGAAATACCGGCTCAAGACCAAGCAGGGCGAAGACGTCGATGCCGATATCGACGGCACCTACCAGCGCGTCGCCCGCGCGCTGTCCGACGCCGAGCCCAGCGGCGAGAAGCGGAAGTACTGGTACGAACGCTTCCTCTGGGCGCTGCGCCGCGGTGCGATTCCCGCCGGCCGCATCACCTCGAATGCGGGTGCGCTGGAACACAAGCCGGCCACCTCGACTATCAACTGCACCGTGTCGGGCACCATCACCGACTCGATGGACGGCATCCTCGAAAAGGTCCACGAAGCCGGCCTCACCCTCAAAGCGGGCTGCGGCATCGGCTACGAATTCAGCACCCTGCGCCCGCGCGGCGCGTTCGTCGCCGGTGCCGGTGCCTACACCTCCGGCCCAATGTCCTTCATGGATATCTACGACAAGATGTGCTTCACCGTGTCCTCGGCCGGCGGCCGTCGCGGCGCGCAGATGGGCACCTTCGACGTCGCCCATCCTGACGTGCGCGACTTCATCCGCGCCAAGCGCGAGGACGGGCGCCTGCGCCAGTTCAACCTGTCGCTGCTGATCACCGACGGCTTCATGCAGGCGGTCGAGACCGACGCCGACTGGCCGCTGGTCTTCCCGATCAACGAGAAGGAAGTCGGCGACATCGACCTGGACAGCGCCGAGCAGGTGGTCTGGCGCGAATGGCCCACCCACGCCAACTACATCAGCCGCGACGACGGCCTGGTGGCCTGCAAGATCTACGGGCACATCCGCGCCCGTCATCTGTGGGACATGATCATGGTCTCCACCTACGACTTCGCCGAGCCGGGCTTCATCCTGATCGACAAGGTCAACGAGATGAACAACAACTGGTGGTGCGAGCAGATCCGTGCCACCAATCCCTGCGGCGAGCAGCCGCTGCCGCCGTATGGCGCCTGCCTGCTGGGCTCGGTCAACCTCACCAACTTCGTGCGCAACGCCTTCACCGACAAGGCCACGTTCGACTGGGAGGAATACAAGGAAGTGGTGCGCGTGTTCACCCGCATGCTCGACAACGTGGTCGAAGTGAACGGGCTTCCCCTGCAGCAGCAAAAGGACGAGATCCTGCGCAAGCGCCGCCACGGCATGGGCTTCCTCGGCCTGGGCAGCACCATGACCATGCTCGGCATGAAGTACGGCAGCGCGCCGTCGCTGGACTTCACCGACCGCATCGCCCGCGACATGGCCGTCGCCGGCTGGGAAGTCGGCCTGCAGCTCGCCCGCGAAAAGGGCGCCGCCCCGATCATGGAAGAACGCTTCGCCGTCACCGCCGAGATGCTGCGCAAGCGTCCGGAAATGGCGAAGGACGGCTGGAAGCTGGGCCAGGAGATCCCCGGCAAGGTGCTGCACGCCAAATACAGCCGCTACATGCAGCGCATCGCCGCGGTCGCCCCCGAGCTGGTGGACGAACTTGCCGACGTCGGCGCGCGCTTCACCCACCACAGCTCGATCGCGCCCACCGGCACCATCAGCCTGTCGCTGGCCAACAACGCCTCCAACGGCATCGAGCCCTCGTTCGCGCACCACTACAGCCGCAACATCATCCGCGAAGGCAAGAAATCGAAGGAAAAGGTCGACGTCTTCAGCTTCGAGCTGCTGGCCTACCGCGAACTGATCAACGCCAAGGCGATGCCCTACAGCGAAGACCCGGCCGCCAGGCTGCCCGACTACTTCATCGCCGCCGACGACGTCAGCCCCAAAGAACACGTCGACGTCCAGGCCGCCGCCCAGCGCTGGGTCGACAGCTCCATCTCCAAGACCGCCAACGTCCCCACCGACTACCCGTACGAAGACTTCAAGGACATCTACCGCTACGCCTACGAACAGGGCCTCAAGGGCTGCACCACCTTCCGCTTCAACCCCGCCGCCTTCCAGGGCGTGCTGGTGAAGGAAGCCGACCTCGAAAGCACCCTGTACCGCTTCGAACTGGAAGACGGCAGCTTCATCGAGGTCAAGGGCAACGAAGAGATCGAATACGACGGCGAAATGCACACCGCCGCCAACCTCTTCGACGCTCTGAAAGAAGGCTACTACGGCAAGTTTTAAGACTCCGTCCCCCGCAAAGCGGGAGAGGGTTGGGGAGGGGAAAAGAGTCAACGAAATCAGTCTCCCCAATCTCCACCCACTTCACCGCACCACCACGGATCGCGCTACATTCCGCACACGGGCAACCGCCCGTGGATGCACGATGAAGTGAATCCTGTTGATCCCCTGACGAGGAACCACCATGAGCAATGGCAATGTGATTACGGAAGCGATTTCCGACGCCGCCGAAGCAATGGCCGACAAAGCGAAGGAAATGGGCGATGCCGTCGCCAACACCAAGGCCGGCAAGGCCGTTGGTAAAGCGATGAAGAAAGCGAAGAAGACCGCCGGCAATGCCCGCAAGGCCGCCGGCAAGGCTGTCGACGGCGCCAAGGCCAAGGCCGCTTCCGCCGTGGAAACGGTGAAGGCCAAGGTCACCGGCGCCAAGAAGGCCGCGAAGAAGACCGCCAGGAAAGCCGCGAAGAAAGTCGCCGTCAAGAAGACCGCAGCCAAGAAAGCGGTGAAGAGGGTCGCGAAGAAGGCCGCCGCCAAGAAGGCGCCCGCCAAGAAGGGCGCCAGGAAGGCCGTCGCCAAGAAAGCGCCCGCCAAAAAAGCGACGGCCAAAAAAGCGACGGCCAGAAAAGCCGCCAAGAAAGCCGCGCCGAAGAAGGCCGCAAAGAAAACTGCAAAGAAAGCCACCAAGAAAACAGCCAAGAAGAAGTAAGCCGCTTCTCTCCCTCCCTTTCGCGCAGCGAAGGGGAGGGCCGGGGAAGGGTAACAACGACACACACGCCCAAACACATCCAAACAGACCAACACCGCATCCGGAATACGCTCAATGGCCGTCAAGATCGACAAGAAAATCAAGGGTTACGCCGTCGTCAAACCCGAAGACAAGGCCGCCCCCGGCGCCTCCGTCCCGCGCGAGACCGTCGAGGCCGAAGCCGCGCTGCCCGTCGCCGACGTCATCCAGATGCACGAGCGCATCGAGCGCCCCGAAGTGCTGATCGGCAGCACCTACAAGATCAAATCCCCGCTGGTGGAACACGCCATGTACGTGACGATCAACGACATCGTGCTCAACGCCGGCAACGAGCACGAACAGCGCCGCCCCTTCGAGATCTTCATCAACTCCAAGTCGATGGAACACTTCCAGTGGATCGTCGCCCTCACCCGCATCATGTCCGCCGTGTTCCGCAAGGGCGGCGACGTGACCTTCCTGGTCGAGGAAATGAAGGCCGTGTTCGACCCCAAGGGCGGCTACTTCAAGGCCGGCGGCGTGTACATGCCGTCGCTGGTCGCCGAACTGGGCATGATCGTTGAAGACCATCTGAAAACGATTGGTCTGATGCACGATCCGGATATGAGCGATGCTCAGCGGGCTTTGATTGCCGAGAAGCGCCGGGCGTACGAAGAGAATCGCGCAAAAAAAAAGTCTGATGTAGTCGCCACGGCAGTTGCTGCGGTGGCGCGGGAGGAGGATATCGAGGTGACTGGCGAAGGCGTGAGTTTTCCGCCTTCGGCGACGATGTGTCACAAGTGCAGTGCGAAGGCGATTGTGATTATGGATGGGTGTGCTACTTGTCTTAATTGTGGGTATTCAAAGTGTGGGTGAGGGTTAGTTAGCTAGAATTGCGTGCACGGCGTCTGCCTAACGTTAAAAGGGAGTTGGCGATTTGGAGCTTACGAGTTCATTTGCAGAAGTATTTCCTGATAGCGTGCTGCAGCGCTACAGGTTTGCTGAAACGCGAAATGCCGCCAAGATTTTGCACATAACGAATCCTGTAGCGTTTAGCCAGATCGTTGAAGTTCTCAATCAGTTTGTGTTTACGTCTGCCGATCTGCTCACCCCAGGTGGGCAGGAGAGTGATTTGGCGGCCCGTTTGAATAGTAGTTTTCGTGAATGGGGATGGCGCGAGGCTCGCGTTGATACTCTGATCAGACTCTCATTGAAGCTCACGCCATGGCGTGGCGAGCCCAGTGAAAACTTGCCGTCATCAATCACTGAGACGTTAAATCAGGGGTACAAGGTCGATAACTTCAGAGACCGCATCGCATTGGATGTCGAGTGGAACGCAAAGGATGGCAATTTGGATAGAGATATCAGTGCTTATCGAGCGCTATATGATGCAGCGCTTATTGATTGCGGCGTTTTGGTCTCTCGGACGCTTGATCTTCGAGAGCTAGCGCTTAAAGTTGCTTTGCAAAGTGGGATGCCCCCGGAGGCGGCGAGGCGCATCCTGAATACGACTACTACAACAAACGATCAGAAGTTGATACCCCGATTAGCGAGAGGGGATGGCGGGGGATGCCCCATCTTATCCGTGTTCATTTCCAAGGCAACTTTCCAGCATTAATTGCAAGACAAGTTGGCCAAGATCTAATAAACTTCGCCTCAAGATCCTTTTCTGGAGAGGCGCTGTGAAAAAAAACCTGTTACCCCAAGAGCATCACGCGCCTCTGCCGCACGTAGATGGGGGGTGGAAAACTATCTTGGCCGATCCACCTTGGCGGTTTACAAATAGAACAGGAAAAGTAGCGCCCGAGCATAGACGGCTTGATCGCTATGCGACTATGGATCTGGAGTCGATCATGGCTCTGCCTGTTTCGGCTGTTGCTGCTCGAAATTCTCACTTGTATTTGTGGGTACCCAATGCCCTGTTGCCTGAAGGATTAGAGGTAATGAAGGCTTGGGGCTTTCGATACATATCGAATGTTGTCTGGGCGAAGAGACGGAAGGATGGGGGGCCTGATGGGCGCGGAGTTGGTTTCTATTTTAGAAATGTTACGGAGATAATCTTGTTCGGTGTGCGAGGTTCGATGCGAACCCTGCCGCCTGCTCGAAGTCAGGTCAATATGATTGAGACCCGAAAGCGCGAACATTCGCGAAAGCCAGATGAGCAATACAGTTTTATTGAGCGCTGCTCGCCAGGCCCATGCTTAGAAATGTTCGCGCGATACCCACAGCCAGGATGGGCCTGCTGGGGTGCGGAGGCGTCTTCAGACATTGAGCCTAGGGGGCGCCAGCATAAGGGTTATACGGGAGGAGAAATAGAGCTTCCTGAGCTTATTTCCTACGCTAGATTAAGCACCTCTGATGCTGAAGATATCGGGGAGCAATTAAAGATCCGATATGAATTAGGAAAGTCAATCAGAGAGTTGTCTGTAGAAACGACTTATTCAATTTCGCGCGTTCGGGGGCTTTTAAAAAATGCGGGTGCCTCTTTACGCTCGCGAGGCGGATCGCACTAAAATTCGTAACTCGTAAGGCGGGTGAAACCCGCCACCTTGAAGCGGCCGTCCCGCGGGTGACGACGACTCATGAAGCTGAGCGCGTAGGGTGGGGTGAGCGCAACGCGTAAGGTGGACTCGTAGGGTGGTGGTGAGCGCAGCGAGCCCCACCCATGGCCGTAACAGACACGACGACATTCAAGAAAACTCAAAAAAGGCCGCCAAAACGTGGCCGTTTCTCTTTGTTGGCGGGGCGGCGGACGGGGCGCATGGGTGGGGTTCGCTGCGCTCACCACCACCCTACGGAGCAACTAGGGTGGGCCCCTGGCCCACCGCTCTTGAACCAAGCCAACTGAATCGCAAGCAATCCCGCACATGCATCCGCTTGATGCTTGGTTTTATCGCGATCGGCGAGACGGTGGGCCAGGGGCCCACCCTACGATAACTACAAGGCATCAAGCAGACGACGACATTCGAAAAAGGAGATTTCCCATGTATCCGATCCGCCGAGCAGGCACGATGTTTGCTGGTCTTTTCGCCGTCGCCACGACGGCTTGTTCCGACAACTCGCAGGATATCAAGACCTGCATCATGTATCCGGACGACGTGAAGGCGGCGATTGCCGCATGCACGCGATTGATCGACGACCCGCCGGTGATGGACACGACGCGCCATGGCTGGTTCGCGGCGCGCGGCAACCACAAGCGCTTGGCGGGCGACCAGAAGGGCGCGATGGCCGACTTCAACGAATCCATTCGCCTGATGCCGAACGATCCGCAGCTGTACGAAACGCGCGCCGAGCTCCACGCCGAACTCGGTCGTGCGGACAAAGCCAAAGCGGACTTGAAGAAGGCAGAGCGATTGCGTGCGAAGAAGCGGTAGCAGCAAGTAGGGTGGGCCCCTGGCCCACCGCTCTTGAACCAAGCCAACTGAATCGCAAGCAATCCCGGACATGCATCCGCTTGATGCTTGGATTTTTCGTGATCGGCGAGACGGTGGGCCAGGGGCCCACCCTACGATCTACGATCACCGGGGTTTTCTGACGGTGATGCGAGGGTTTGTCTGATGGGGCGATGCGTGCGGGATGGCGATGATGGGCGATGCCGAACTATCGCCGCGCATTCGTCCCGGGCGGGACGTATTTCTTCACTGTCGCCGTTGCCGATCGACGGACTGCGATATTGACCGAGCACATCAATGCGCTGGCGCATGCGTTTCGGGTGGTGCGGGCATGGCGTCCGTTCGCGATGCCGGCGTTCGTGGTGTTGCCCGGTCACCTGCACTGTATCTGGTCGTTGCCGGAAAGCGATGCGGATTTTCCTGCCCGATGGAACCGCATCAAGGGTGAATTTTCCCGATGCGTCGATGATCGCGGGTACAGATCGCCATCGCGGACTTCAAAACGGGAACGTGCGTTCTGGCAACGCCGCTCGGGAACACCTGATCCGCGACGAACGCGATCTGCGCCACCATATCGACTACATCCATTGCAATCCGGTCAAGCACGGCTGGGCGCAGCGGCCGGGCGACTGGCCGTATTCCTCATTCCATCGTTTCGTCCTTGATGGTGTTCTACCCGCGGATTGGGCGGGCTCGCCGGATCCGCCGCGATGAAGCAGCGGATCTGGACGCTCGGCGCGCGTGAAGCACTCGCTATTGCGACGCGTTGATCGCGGCCTGCGTGAACGCGGGATACCCTGCCGGCCGATAGGTGTTGAGATTGCTGAGGAAGTTGCTGTCCTTCATCGGGATGGTGGCCGAACCGTAGTCGAAGGAATTGAGGCGGCTGCGCATCGCCGCGTTGTCGAGGCTGGCGCCGCGCAGCGTGTACCAGCTGGTGAGCGCAGGCAGCACGAACTGGCCGTACGGGTTTTCGGCCACTTCGCCCGCCGACGCGAAGCGCAGCGCGTGCGTAAGGACGCCATCCTTGTGGTAGACGATCTTCACGTGGCCGTTCTGCATCGGCAGAGATGCCGTGGCGGCGTTGTACAGCTTGCCGTGCGCGCTGTAGCCCGCATGCGTGACCACGCCGTCGCGCGTCCATACCGCCGCATGTTCCCAATCGTGACGATGCCCGCCGCCCAGAGCGCTGATCTGGTCTTTCAGCATGTACAGCGAGAAGAAATGCCCGCAATAGCGACTGCCGCTGCTGTCGATGCAGGCGTAGCGATGCAGGGTGTTGCTGTAGTTCATGAAATCGACCCGGCGGCAACCGCCGGTGATGCTGCCCGACGGATTCAAGCCGCCGTTCTGTTCGCCGTAGCGGCTGATGCCCGCGCTGGGCAGGCAGCCATCGCCATCGAAATCGAAGACGGGGTGGATGGCGGCGACGTTGACGTTGGCAGGCAGCGCCTGGTCCAGGCGCGGATAATCTGCGGCCAGCGCCTGAAGCGAGCAGAGGGCGAGCGTGCCGATGATCAGCGCGCGATGATGGTGTCGCATGTGAATCCTCCTTGATGTGGTTGATGCCGTTGGACCGGTGGTCGACGGCCGGAGGGATGGTAGCAGCGAGCCGGGTGCATCGAATGCGACGCACTGCCGTCCTTCGGCCCGCGCCGGGACGGGCGTCGGGTCCGCGCGTAGGACTTCGGATCCGGTGCAGAATGCCGTGCGGTATTTCCGCATGACTGGAGGTTTGGATGCGCGCCATCGTCTGTATTGCCATGCTGTCCTGTGCGACTTGCGTATCCGCGGCTGAGCCATCGCTCGATGGCGCCTGGGTCGTGGATCTTTCCGCTGAGCCGGGCAAACCCTACACCCAGCCCATGACGCTGACGCTTGCGCCGGATCACAGCGTGAAGGGCAGCTTCTACCAGAGCGATATCGAGGCCGGACGCTGGAAGCAGGACCGTGGGCGCTTGTGCGCCAGTTTCCGCACCAGCGACGGTAAGGGGCCGTACCACACCGCCGTGTGTCTGATCGATGGCAAGGCGGTCGGCCAGACCTGGGCCGAACACCGCGACTTCCTGTTCAACTGGATCGCGACGCGCGCGGACGGCCCGTAAGGCGGCTCTCGTACCCGCCGATCGAACGAAGCATCCAATATTTACTGGATACGGCGAAAAGCGGCGGGTGCGAGGCCTGCCCTACGGATCGAATCGCTCGCGGGTGTCCATCCGGATGTTGCGCAGATGCGCTGTTTCGAGATGCGCGGCGTAGCGGGGCTCGGCGAAATAACCGATGAGGATGCTGCGCCGACGCGCGCCGCTCGTGTTCAGGCTGCCCGCGTGCAGCAGATCGGCATCGAACACGACGATGTCGCCTGCGCGGCCTTCCAGCTGCACGCATCGCAGTTCATCGTCGACGCTGGGCGGCGGTTCGCCCGGCGCAGGGCGATGCGTGCCGGGGACGAGACGCGTCGCGCCGTTCGCGGGGCCGAAGTCGTCGAAAAACGCCAGCACGTTCACCGTATCGCCGGGCCGCTGCGCCGACAGGTCGCGATGCAGACCCTGTTGGCCGCCGCCCGCCAGGGGTTCGCGGCCTTCCACCTGCGCGAGAAAGAACCGCTCGCCGATCAACGCGCCCACCGCGGCCAGCAGCGACGGCAGCCGACAGACGGCCTGCACCTTCTCATCAAGATCCAGCATCGAATGACGCCAGTCCGCGCCGCGCGGTACCGGCCATTGCGCCGACGGCGTCACGCCCGCATCGAACGCGTCGCGAAGATCTTGCAGCCATTCCAGCGGGATCGGGCCGCGGAGCATGGCATAACCGTCGCGATGCAGTTGGGCGTGGTCGAGCATGGATCCATCGATTCCGTTGGGAACTGGGCAATATTGTGATCGTGCCGCCATATCAAAAGACAGTCATTCGTGTGCCAGGCCGAACGGCCGAAACCGGATGCGACGATGCGGTGACGCCACCTCGCCACACCCACGCAGCCGCGGTATCGTGGCCGCACTTTTCCCATCGGAGCCGCGCCATGCGCATGTTCGCCGTTGTCCCGCTGTTGATCTTCGCCGCCGCCGTCCACGCCGGCGACGCCAAGCCCTACGGCAAGCCGCTGCCGGACGGCGCGTCCACGCCGATCTGGCAGGCGGTCGCCGATTTCGACACGCATGCCGGCAAGCCCGCGCGTTTCAGCGGCCGCATCACTGAGGTCTGCCAGACCAAGGGTTGCTGGATCGTGCTGGAGGACAACGGCAAGACCGCACGGGTGATGTTCGCCGATCACGCCTTCCTGGTGCCCAAGGACAGCGCCGGTCGCGCCGAAGTGCACGGCGTGCTGTCGCGCAAGGAACTCACGCCGGCCCAGGTGAAGCATCTGGAGGAAGACGGCAAGGGACTGGCGGTGTCGCCGGTGGAATACCGCATCCTCGCCGACGGCGCGGTGCTGCAGGCGCCGTAACCAGCGCGTTGTGCGGATGCGGCAGTCGGGCGGTCGTCGATGCGCTGTACTACCGCGATCGCCTGCAGGCGATCCGCGAGGGACACGGGATCGATTGAGGCCGGGCGCTGCCGGCGGAACAGGGCAGCGCGCGTCCTTGCCATCGATCGGCGACCGGATGCGAGAGGTGGCGCGTTCGCCGTAGCGATGTTCTGGCAATATCGGAATCCTGCCATCGACCGGATTCCGGACTTCATGCGATATTTGATCTTGCTTGCGCTGCTGGCGATCGTTGTGGTGGTGGGCGCGATCATCCAGCGCAGCCGCGTGCGTACGCCGACCGCGGCCGTACAGGCGCGGCTTCCCGCAGCGAAGCCGATCATTGCCGATGCGGACGCCGATGCGTTTCTCGCGAAATACCAAGCCGCGCTGCAGGCCACGCAGCGTCCAAGCGTCGATATCCGGCTCGAAGCGACGACCGACGACGATCCGCGCGCGAGCAAGGTCGGCGGGCGCCCGTATTGGACCGAGGGCCGCGACTATCCCGTCGGCGCGAACGGCGCGCGGCTGCATCTGCTGGCGCAGATCGACTTGGCGGAACTGCCGCCGTCGCTCGATGGCTATCCGAAGGCCGGCCTGCTGCAGTTCTTCATCGCGTCAAACGATCACTACGGCGCCGACTTCGACTCGGGCATGACCGCCGACGCCATGAGCGCGCAGCGGAATTTCCGGGTGGTGTATTGGCCCGATACGCGCGCCGGGCACCGCGAAGTCGAAGTCCCGGCGGCGGAGTCTCTGCCGCACGATCCGGCGCGACCGCGGCGCATGCGTTTCAGCGCCTCGACCGAAACGCTGGGCGTGCACGATCACCGCTTCGACCGGCTGCTGGGCGGCGACGCCCACGCGGCGATCGAGGCATACGCCAAAGCGCACCGTCTCGATGCCGATGCGCTGTTCGATGCGGTGTACGAGCGCAACGGCCGCGGCGGCCACAAGATCGGCGGCTACCCGTTCTTCACCCAGCAGGATCCGCGTACGGACGATCGCTTCGAGCTGTTGTTCCAGCTCGATACCGACGATCAGATGATGTGGGGCGACTCGGGCGTCGGCGGTTTCTTCATCGCGCCGGAAGATCTCGCGCGCGGGGATTTCAGCCGGGTGATGTATTCGTGGGATTGCCATTGAGGATCGGCAGGCAACGTCGTGCGCTTGTCCGCATCGTCCCGGCCGCGCGACGGCCTACTTCGATTTTCAGCGCGTGGATACCGGTACGCACGACGTTGCGTTCGGATACAACGGCCCAGGCATGAATCATTGCGACTACATCCGCACCAGTCTGGTGGTCGGCACCACGGTCGAGACCGGCACGGGCGCGTCCGCGCAACTGCTGTTCGGCAACAATGTCTTCACGGCGCACCTGATCGACAGCCGGCCGTTCGAGTTCGGCGGCCGGCCCCACGACCTCGCGCAGAGTCTCGGGCAGGGCGTGACCCAGTTCGGCACTGCGGCAAGCACGGCGATCGTGCCGCCGCCGAACGGTTACACCCTGGTGGTGCCGTTCACGGGATCTGCCATTGCGCTGGGCTAAGCGGTATCGAAAAGCCGCTGCCGGCGTCTCACGCCACCAGCGCGGCCTTCAGCGGCGCGGTGCCGTTCCAGCGTTCGCGTCCACGCAGTGCGGTCAGTTCGATCAACACCGCTGCGCCGACGATGCGTGCATCCAACTGTTCGACCAAGGCACGCGTGGCGTCTGTGGCGCCTCAGAACGGCCGTACTCCCCGCGTCCGCGCACCGCATCGGTAGAATGCGGGCTGCCGCGCGGCGCAGCGCAGGGGGCGCGGAACCATGCTGAAGACATTGCGGAGTCTGTTCGGCGTCGGATCCGCGTCGCGTTCCACGCCCGTCGCCCGCGAAGCGACCGCGCTCACGGCCGCCGACATGCCCGACGTCGACATGCCCGACGTCGACATGCACGAAGTCGACATGATCTGGTACGACGACACCCGTCTGCCGCTGCCGGTGTGGGAGGAGATCTCCAAGGCCGAGCGGCCCGAGTGGACACCCGCGGTGCGCGATGCGTTCTGGACGGCTGCGGCAGGCCGCTGGCTGCAGGCGATGGCGGCGAAGTTGCCCGCAGCTTCGCCGCCGTATCGCATCCACGAATCCGCCGATTTCCTGCTGCTCTCGGCGCTGGACGACCGCCCGGTCGAAATCTTCATGCAGTTCTGCCAGTCGCTGCGTCGGCGCATCGCACGCAATCTGCTGGAGATCGCCACCGAGCGCAGCAATGGCAAACATGTGGTCATGGTGTTCGCCAGCCAGGACGAATACTACGACTATATCGCGCACTACTATCCCGACGATGGCGGCGAGTATGCGATGTCGGCGGGGATATTCATCCACGCCGGCTATGGCCATTTCGCATTGTTCGAGGGCGACATGGAGCGCATGCAGCCGGTGATCGCGCATGAGCTCACGCATTGCATGCTGTCGCACCTGCCGATCCCGGCCTGGCTCAACGAAGGGCTTGCGGTGAACACCGAGCAGGCGATCTTTCCGTATCTCGCCGACCCGCGTGGCGCGCTGTATCAACCGCACGAGATCAAGGCCAAGCACGCGGCGTTCTGGAACGCCGACACCCTGCAGGAATTCTGGTCGGGGAAATCGTTCCTGCGCACCGGCGACGGCAACATGCTGTCCTACGATCTGGCCAAGCGCATCACCGCGGTCGCCGCACATGGCGAGGACGCCTTTCGCGCATTCGTACTGGAGGCCGACCAGCGCGACGCGGGCGTGTCGGCCGAGCATTGGCTTGGCTATCCGCTGGAGCACCTCATCATCCGGGTGCTGGGCGAAGGCGACTGGAGGCCCGACCCGGCGCGCTGGCAGGCGGGCACCGAGCGCGGCCAGTTCTGACGCACGCTGATCCGCGACGCGGGCGCAAAGACGTGGGCGCAAAAACGGCAGGGCGAACCCTGCCGTCGTGTTGCGATGTTGCGATACGACTGAAGCGGATCAGACGGCGGCGATGGCCGGCAGATTGACCTTGTCGATGCCGTGGATCAGACCGTTGCTGGCGTTGATGTCGCCGCTGGTGACGTGGGCGCCGTCGATGGTGAACTGGCCCTCTGCCATCCTGATCGGCGCGGATTGGCCGTTGACGGTCTTCGCGGATTCCCACTTGCCGATGTCGGCGACGCTCTTGTGGCCGTTGACCACGTGATACTTCAGGATCGAGGCCAGTTCAGCCTTGTTCTCCGGCTTCATCAGTGTTTCGAGCTTGCCCGCGGGCAGTTTGGCGAACGCGGCATCGGTCGGCGCGAACACGGTGAACGGTCCGGTGCCGCGCAGGGTCTCGCTGAGCCCGGCCTGTTCCACGGCCTTGCCGAAGGTGGCGAAGGAACCGTTGGCGGCGGCGGTGTCGACGAGGTTCTTGTCCTGCACGGTGCTTTTGACGGCGTTCTGCGGTGTGGTGGTCTGGGTATTCATGGTGTTGTTCTCGATGATGCGACCCGTGCTGTTTCGCGAACAGCGATCCGCGCAGGTCGAAGGCGGCTGTCGCCGCGAATCCCGTCGACGGGAGAGGCTGTCGATGTAGACAGGCGCCGATGACGGAAAGAGACCCGGCGCGAAGAGTGGGGGGAATTGCGGCGCCGGTGGACGCTGCGACATTGCGTCGCAGCACAGATGGAGCCTACGCCCCGCGTTGTTAGCGCAGCGTAACGCGTTGCTAGTCCGCAACGCGCGAGGATATGCCGTTCATGCTGCGCAGGCACGTCTGCGATCCGAAGAGGCATTGAAGCGCGCGGGCCGTGCGTTGTACCGTGCGAATGAAGCGGACAGCGGCCGGGCCGATCTGCAATCCGGACGGTAAGACGCTGACGACATAACGATGGAGGAATCGCCGATGACATACGCATCGAAGCATCTCGAACACGAACCCGCCCGTGCCGACGTGGACGCGCTGCCCGGCGCCACCGTGCTGGAGTTCGGCACGCCGTGGTGCCCGCACTGCATCGGCGCGCAACCGCTGCTGGAAGCGGCGCTGTCGGCGCGCGACGATGTGCGGCATCTCAAGATCGAGGATGGTCCAGGGAAGCCGCTCGGACGTTCGTACCGGATCAAACTGTGGCCGAGCGTGCTGGTGCTGCGCGATGGCGAAGAACTGGCGCGGGTGGTGCGGCCGACATCGAAGGAAGAGATCGAGCGCGCGCTGTCGCTGTCGTGAAATTTCATTCGAGTTGCATTCGATGTCGACGATGCGCCGTTTCGATGCAGGACGCATTGCTGGCGTTGCGCGACGATTTCGTAAAGGTTGTGTTGCGTTCAGCGAATTCTGCTCTCGCGAGCGTTCAGTTTATTCCGCGCATGGCCCGCGCGACGGTGGATTGATGATGTGCCCTAGCGTGATCCGCGCTGCGATTGGTTAATACGATGTTGCGCGCGTATTCGCGGCGCGGCATCGATTCATCGCGCCAGTTGCAACGTAGGCCCCGGTCGAAGTGAATGACGCATCGATCTTTCTTTCATGCACTGCGGAGTATCGCTATGAACAAGACTTCCAATTTCCGTCTGACCGGCCTGCTGGCCTTCGTCGCCGCGATCGCCGCTCCGGCCGCTTTCGCCCAGGACACCACCACAACCACCACCGACCAGGCGCAGGCCGCACAGGCGCAGCCGGCGACGCCGGCCACCCCTGCAACGCCGGCCGAGCCGGGCAAGAAGACGTGGGCAGACCTCGACGTGAACAAGGACGGCAATCTCGACAAGACCGAAGCCGCGCCGATCCCGACGCTGCAAGCGGTGTTCGACACCGCCGATACCAATGCCGACGGCGCGCTGACCGGCGAAGAGTACAAGACCTATCTGGCCATGAACGGCGACGGCAAGGCCAAGCCGAAGAAGTGACGCGCCGGCATGCCGCGATATCGTTCGCAGCATGCGTGAACGTCAGGCGTCATCGCGCGGAAGGGGCGGCTGCAGGCCGCCCCTTCCGTTTCTGCGACTGCTGCAGGTTCAGTCCTTGCGTGCTTTGCGCAACGTACGTTCGAACAGCTTCAGCGTGCGGCCCCACGCATCGCGCGCGGCGTCGGCGTCGTAACGCGGCGTGGTGTTGTTGTTGAAGCCGTGCTGGGTGCCGGGCGGACGCAGCAGCGTGTAGCGCACGTCGGCGGCCTTCAGCGCGGTTTCGTAGGCCGGCCATCCGGCATTGATGCGTTCGTCGTTGTCGGCCAGCACCACCAGCAGTTCGGCCTCGATCTTCGGCACGTCTTCCAGCGGCGCGGCGCTGCCGTAGAACGGTGCGGCCGCGTCCAGCCAGGGCAGACGCGTGGCGAGGAAGTTGGCCATGCCGCCGCCGTAGCAGAATCCCACCACGCCAAGGCGTCCATTGCTGTGCTCGATGTTGCGCAGCATGTTGGCGGCGGCGATGAAATCCTCGCGCGTCTTCGCCTGATCGAGCTTGCCGAACAGCGTGCGCGCGTCGTCTTCGTTGCCCGGGTAACCGCCCAACGGAAACAGCGCATCCGGCGCGAACGCGATGAAGTTCTCCAGCGCCAGGCGACGCGCGATGTCTTCGATATGCGGATTCAGGCCGCGGTTCTCGTGCACCACCAGCACCACTGGCAGCGGCTTGCGGATTTTCGCCGGTTTCACCAGATAACCGCGCGCGGTGCCGTAACCCTGCGGCGACGGGAATTCGATGTACTGCGTCACCAGCCGCGGATCGTCGCCTGCGACTTCCTGCGCCGCGGCGAACTGCGGGCTGAGCGCGGCCAGCAGCCCCGCTGCGGTGGTGGCGCCGACCGCGAAGCGCGCCGCGCCGATCAGGAACCCGCGACGGTCGATCGCGCCGTGGACGTACTGGTCGAACAACTGCAGCACTTCGGGATCGAAATCCTTGGCGCTTCGATCGGGAATCTTCGACATCGGTGCAAGTCTCCGGCGAACGTGGCGAATGGAAAAATCCTAGGACGAGGCGCCTGCGAAACCATGCTGCCGCCACGCTTCGAACACCACCACCGCCACTGCATTCGACAGATTGAGGCTGCGGTTGTCCGGGCGCATCGGCAGGCGCAGCCGTTGGCCGTCGGGAATGGCGGTCAGCACGTCTTCGGGCAGGCCGCGGGTTTCCGGCCCGAACAGGAAGGCATCGCCGGGCGCGAACGCGACCTCGTCGTAGCGCTTGGCGTTGCGCGTGCTCAGTGCGAACAGCCTCGGCGGCATGGCGTTGGCTTCGGCAATCGTCGCAAGTGCGTCATCGAGCGAATCGTGCACCCGCAGTTCGGCGTACTCGTGGTAATCCAGCCCGGCGCGGCGCAGTTGCGCATCTTCCAGCGTGAAGCCGAGCGGGCGGATCAGATGCAATCGCGCGCCGGTGTTCGCGCACAGGCGGATGACGTTGCCGGTATTCGGCGGAATTTCCGGCTGGTAGAGGATGACGTCGAACATGCGCGTCATTGTGCCAGCGGCCGATGGGGATTCCGCTTCAACGCCCCACCCTGCACGCAGCCAATGGCACCGCCGCCGCCGTTTGCCAGCGCTGCGCTTCTGCCGGCTGCGGCGCCTCCGGGAAATCGATCCGCGCTTCGATCTGGTCGCCGCGGCCGTCGCGGACATTGGTGAGCCCCGCGAAGCGGCGCAGACGCCGGTCGGTGGTGGTGTATTCGACCGAAATCGGCGAGGTCACTTTGCCGAGCAGGCCTTCGAGACGCAGCTCGAAACGCTGCACCGCGGTATCGCCGCTGCCGTGACGGCCGAGGCCGTGGACCTGGAACGCCAGGCTGCGCCCGAACGCCGGCACCACGAACGCCAGCGGCCGGGTTTTTCCGGCGCCCAGCTGCGACCACGACTGGCGCAGGAATTCGTCGAAGCCGGCGTCCGCCACCAGCGTGCCGTCGGATGCGCGCAGCGGGCGCGGCGGTTTGGTGCCGGCCCAGATCATGGTCCGGCCGTCTTCGCGACGCAGGCCTTCGCGATAGCCGCGGGCATCGACCAGTTCGAACTCCGGCGCGGTCGCCGAACTGCGGTAGTCGATGCGTTTGCGCGCGAACGCCACGCCGTCAGGGCAGCGGTACAGCACCAGCCGTTCGACCGGCCGCTCGCCGTCGCGTCGGAACAGGTGTTCCTCGCGATAGAGCAGGCGGTCGCTCTTCGGGTCGCGGGCGTGGCCCTCGACCGACAGCAGGGTGGCCTGGGCGGGCGCTGCGATGAGCGCGCACAGCAGAAAGACGGTCGATGTCGGGGTCATGCGCAAGGATACGGGAGCCGCTTGCCCGCGGATGCGCAGTCTGCGACTCGACCAGCAGTTCAACGCGCAGCTCAACGGGGATCTTCTTCCCGGCGCGATTTGCCGCTCAGGTCCAGCGGTTCTTCCTTCGGTTTGCCGATGGTGTAGGAGGTGCTGCTTTGGCGTTTGCAGCGTTCCGACACCGGTTCGTTGGGGCGGTCCGGCTGGCTGGCACACAGCGGGTCGGCGTCGACCGTGGCATTGGTGTCGCGGTATTCGACCGAGCCGCAGGCGGTGGCGGCGAGTGCCAGCAGGAGTGGAGCCAGAATGCGCATGCGGGATCTCCAAAAGCAGTGGGAATGGCAGCGTGCCACCGTCGCGGAGCGTCTACCAGGGCTGCGGCTGGCCCTGCCAGTCGAGGAAGCGCCCGCTGTCGTCCAGGGTCAGGCCGTCAATCACCTTCAGCAGGCCGCCGACCGACGCCGTTGCCGCGATCTGCGCACCTTCGCCGCCCATCTCGGTCTGCACCCAGCCCGGGTGCAGTGCGACCACGCGGATGCCGCGGTCGCGCAGCGCGTGCGCCAGCAACGCGGTGGCCATGTTCTGTGCCGCCTTGCTGATGTTGTAGCTGGGCGTGCCGAAGCGACTGGTGTTGGCGATGGAGCCGAGCGTGGAAGACACGTTCGCCACCGTGGCGCCGTCGGCCAGCGCGGGCGCCAGCGCCTCGGTCAGCAGCAGCGGACCGCTGGCGTTGGTGCGGAAGCTGTCGTCCAGATGCGCGGCGGACAGCTGGCCGAAGCGTTCGCCCGAGTGCAGCACGCCGGCATTGTTGATCAGCAGGTCGAGGCGCCCGGCCACCAGCGGCAGCTCGCGGACCAGTTCGGCCCGGGATTTCTCGTTGGCGACGTCCAGCGGCAGCACGTGCAGGCGGCCCGGGTATTCGCCGGTCAGGGTGTTGAGGGCGGTGGCCTTGCCCGGATGACGGCAGGTGGCGATCACCCGGTCGCCGCGTGCCAGCAACTGGCGGACGAATTCCAGGCCGATACCGCGATTGGCGCCGGTGACGAGACAGTGTTTGGCCATGCGGGCAGCTCCATGCGGGGGCGGGCGTGCGGGGCGGGCGTGTGCGGCGGACATGCGCGGCGGGCATGCGCGGCGAACAGGCGGGGCAGAGCCGGCCGGGACTTGTGGCCTAGTGCCATGCCCCGGCCGGGCCGCTAGCATGCAACGCCTGCCAATCCTTGTCCAAGCGGCGCTGTCCGGCGTGGTCGTGCATACGGGGATGGCTTTCCCGGCGGAGCGTTCCAAGCGGCCCTGTGCCCAGTGCCCCGCACACCATTCACGCTTCAAGGAGTTCCGCATGTCCATCGCCAGTCCGCGTCTGCCCGTGTTCAAGCATGGCCTGCTCGCGCTTTCGTTGACCGCCGCCCTCGGCGGCGGCCTGTCCCTGTTGCCGGTCGATGCGCAGGCCCAGGCCCGGGCCGCGCGCAGCGCCGATGTCGACATCCCCTACCAGCAGTTCACCCTGCCCAACGGCCTGCGCGTGATCGTGCATACCGACCGCAAGGCGCCGATCGTGGCGGTGAACATCTGGTATCACGTGGGCAGCAAGGACGAGCCGGCCGGGCGCAGCGGTTTCGCGCATCTGTTCGAGCACCTGATGTTCAACGGTTCCGAGAACCATCCGGGCGAATTCTTCGACCCGTTCGAGCTGGTTGGCGCCACCGACCAGAACGGCACCACCAATCAGGACCGCACCAACTACTTCCAGAACGTGCCGACCACCGCGCTGGACATGGCGCTGTGGATGGAATCCGACCGCATGGGCCACCTGCTCGGCGCGATCGATCAGGCGACGCTCGACGAGCAGCGCGGCGTGGTCCAGAACGAGAAGCGCCAGGGCGAGAACCAGCCCTACGGTCAGGTCTGGGAGCTGCTGGGCAAGGCCCTGTATCCGAAGGGCCATCCCTACAACCACAGCGTGATCGGCTCGATGGCCGACCTCAACGCCGCGTCGCTGGACGACGTGAAGAACTGGTTCCGCACCTGGTACGGCCCGAACAACGCGGTGCTGGTGCTGGCCGGCGACATCGACCTGGCCACCGCCAGGGCCAAGGCCAGCAAATACTTCGGCCACATCCCGGCCACGCCGACCATGGCCCAGCCCAAGGTCAATGTCTCGTCGCTGGCGACCGATTCCCGTTCGACGATCGCCGACAAGGTGCCGCAGGCGCGGATCATGCGCGTATGGAACGTGGCCCAGGTCGGCACCGTCGACATCGATCGCCTGCAACTGCTCGCCCAGGTGCTGGGCGGCAGCCGCGCTTCGCGCCTCGACCAGCGCCTGTTCTTCCGCGACAAGCTGGTCGACAGCGTCGAGGCGAGCGCCTATTCCTCGCAGCTCAGCTCGAACTTCATGATCAGCGCCACCGTGAAGCAGGGCGTGGACCCGGCCAAGGTCGAAGCCGCCATCGATGAGGAACTGAAGGCCCTGCTGCGCGACGGTCCGACCCAGGTCGAACTTGAACAGGCCCGCGCCGTGATCAAGGCCGGCTTCATCCGCGGCGTGGAGCGCATCGGCGGCTTCGGCGGCAAGGCCGACGTGCTGGCCGAATGCGCGGTCTACACCGGCAACCCCGGCTGCTTCCGCGACAGTCTGAAGACCATCAACACCGCCACCGCCGCACAGATCAAGACCGTCGGCGTCAATTGGCTCGGTGCCGGCAAGGGCAGCCACACCCTGGTGGTGACCCCGGGCGAGCGCAAGCCACTGCCCGAAGACGCCGCGGTCACGCCGGCAGCGCTGACCCTGCCCGCCGTGGACAAGAAGTACCGGACCACGGCCAGCACGGTCGACCGCAGCACCGGCGCGCCGGTCACGACGGTCTTCCCGGAACTGAAGTTCCCGTCGCTGCAGCGCGCCACCCTCAAGAACGGCACCACGGTCGTCCTCGCCGAACGCAAGGGCGTGCCGGTGGTGCAGATGAGCTATCTGTTCGGCGGCGGTTTCGCCGCGGACAAGGGCGCCAAGCTCGGCACGTCGAGCTTCGCGATGGGCATGCTGGACGAAGGCGCCGGCGATTACGACGCCATCGCGTTCGGCAACCGCGCCGAATCGCTGGGCGCCAATCTCAGCGCCGGCGCCAGCCTCGACGGCGCCAGCGCCGGCCTGTCCGCGCTGAAGCAGAACCTCGATCCGTCGGTGGCGCTGTTCGCCGACATGCTGCGCCGCCCGCGCTTCGAGCAGGCCGAGATCGACCGCGTGAAGGCCAACTGGATCGCCGGTATCGCCCAGGAAAAGGCCCGCCCGAACGGCGCGGCGATGCGCGTGCTGCCGCCGCTGCTCTACGGCCAAAACCATCCCTACGCCATCCCGTTCAGCGGCACCGGCACCGAAGCGTCGATCGGCTCGCTCAACCGCGACGACCTGCGCGCCTATCACGGCCGCTGGGTGCGTCCGGACAACGCGACCCTGCTGGTGGTCGGCGACACCACGCTGAAGGACATCGTTCCGGTGCTCGAAAAGCACTTCGGCGACTGGAAGGGCGAAGGCAGCGGTGCGGCTGCCACGGTCGCGGCTTCTACAGTTGCTATCCCCGCCGTCGCGACCCCGCGCAAGCCGCGCGTGTATCTGATCGACCAGCCCGGCGCGGTGCAGGCCAACATCTATGTCGGCCAACTGGTGCCCTCCACCAAGGATGCCGGCGCGGTGAAGTTCGATATCGCCAACGCCGTCCTCGGCGGCGAGTTCTCCTCGCGTCTGAACATGAATCTGCGCGAAGACAAGCATTGGGCCTACGGTTCCTACAGCAGCGCCTCCGGTGCGATGGGGCAGCGGCCGTGGATGGCCTTCGCCGCGGTGCAGATCGACAAGACCGCCGAATCGCTGGCCGAGATGCGCCGCGAGATCGGCGAATACGCCAGCGGCAAGGCGCCGCCGAAGCCGGAAGAAGTGGCCAAGATCCAGTCCACCGAGATCCGCGGCCTGCCGGGTTCCTACGAAACCGCCGGTGCCGTGCTGGGCACCCTCGGCGGCATCGTCCGTTATGGCCGTCCCGACGACTACGTGTTCCAGCGCAAGGCCGAGATCGAAGGTCTCACCCAGGAGCAGGTCAAGGCCGCCGCAGCGACTATCGATCCGAACGCGTTGACCTGGGTCGTGGTCGGCGATCTGAAGCAGATCGAAAAACCGGTGCGCGCGCTCAAGGTAGGCGATGTGTTCATCGTCGATGCGGATGGAAAGGCCGTGAAGAAGTAAGTCGGGGTTGTTGCCCGGCTCAGCCGATGCCCGCCATGATGGCGGGCATCGTTTTTCAGGAGTATCGAATCATGTCTTCGCGGGTTTCATCCTTGTGCACCGCCGCTTCGCCCGCTGTTGCTTGGCGCACCGCCGCCGTCTTCGTGCTGACGCTCGCCGCCAGCGCCTGCACGTGGGTGCACATGGCGCCCGGCGCATCGAGAGTGCGGGTGGTCCAGCAGGCCCCGTCCGGCTGCGACAAGCGCGGCGAAGTCGAGGTGTCGGTGAAGGACAGCATCGCTTTCTACGAGCGCAATCAGCTGAAAGTGCGCGACGAACTGGAAACGCTGGCGCGCAACGAAGCGCCTGCGCTTGGCGCCGACACCGTGCAGCCCGTCGCGCCGCCGGTGTCGGGCGAACAGCGGTTCATCGCCTGGCGTTGCCTCTGAGCCGAGGCGCGCCGTAGAGCGGCCTTCAGGCCGCTGCTCATCTCGGAACGAACCAGCGGCCTGAAGGCCGCTCTACGTCTGATGACACGTATTTCCGTGGTTGCCATCGCAACAGCACGGCGATCTCAAACAGGCTCTCAGCGCGCCAGGCTTTCCAGCCGCAGCGCTGTCTGGCCCATGTGAGCCACGCCGCCCTCGCCGGGGGGCATGCACCTGCAGGCCGAAGCACGAGGCCTCGAGTTTGTTCCATTCGCTCAACTCGCCGCTGCGCGCCCATTTGCGGACGATCCGCAGGCTGTAGCAGCCGGCCGCCTCGGTGTCGGCGGGTTCCCAGTCCACTTCCTGGCTGCCCAGGATGTTGATCTAGAACACCGCGCCCAGCGGCGAGCACACCTTTGAAGTGTTCGTGCCCCAGGCCATTCACCGGCCCGCCGGTGTCGGCGGCCTGCAACACCGAGACGAACAGCAACAGCACGTAGCTGTCGTCATGGACGGACTTGGATTCCTGCGATACCGCATCAGCGATCAGTCTTGCCATCGAGCCTGTGTTCTCGGGGCGCCAGCCGCCTGTGGGGGAACGGCAAAGCCGCGAGTGTGCAGCAGCCACATTCCCGCTGGCATGGGCCGATGGGCAGGGTGAGAGGGTCTGCGAGCGGCGTACCTGACACGCTTCCCTGCGGTCTGGCAGCCGCAAATCGGCCTTTCGGGCCCCGCCGGATGGCCCTGGAAGCCACGAAATACGAGCCGCCCCCGCTTTTTGCATGCACTGCGGCATGGAAGCCGGTACCTTATACGGTTCCTGTCTGTTTTACGGCTGAATACCTCATGCTGTTTCAACACGTCGCGATCGCCGGCCTGGCGCACATCGATGCTCCGCGCCAACTGACCTCCGCCGAGATCAACGACCGGCTCAAGCCGACCCTCGACCGCCTCGGGATCAAGGCGAACGTGCTCGAAGACATCGCCGGCATCCGTTCCCGGCGCCTCTGGGACGATGGCGTGGAAGCGTCGGACGCCGCCACCCTCGCCGGCGTGAAGGCCCTCGCCGATGCCGGCATCGATCCTTCGCGGATCGGTCTATTGGTGAACACCTCGGTCAGCCGCGACTACCTGGAGCCGTCCACCGCCAGCATCGTCTGCGGCAACCTTGGCCTCTCGGACACCTGCCAGAACTTCGACATCGCCAACGCCTGTCTGGCCTTCCTCAACGGCATGGACATCGCCAGCCGCATGATCGAACGCGGCGAAATCGATTACGCACTGATCGTCGACGGCGAAACCGCCAATCTCGCCTACGAGAAGACCCTCGCGCGCATGGCCAGCCCGGACCTCACCGAAGACGAGTTCCGCAACGAGATGGCCACGCTCACCCTGGGCTGCGGCGCCGCCGGCATGGTCCTCGCCCGCGCCGAGCTGGCCCCGGGCGCGCCCCGCTACCGCGGCGGCGTCACCCGCGCCGCGACCCAGTGGAACAGCCTCTGCCGCGGCAACCTCGACCGCATGGTCACCGACACCAAGATGCTGCTGATCGAAGGCATGAAGCTGGCGGCCAAGACCTTCGTCGCCGCCAAGCTCGCACTGGGCTGGGTGGTGGAAGAGGTCGACGAATTCGTCATTCACCAGGTCAGCAAGGTCCACACCCAGGCCATGGTGGAAGCCTTCGGCATCGACCCGAAGAAGGTTTTGACCATCTTCGGCGAACACGGCAACATCGGCCCCGCCTCGGTGCCCATCGTGCTCAGCAAGCTGCGCGAAATGGGCCGCCTGAAGAAGGGCGACCGCGTCGCGCTGCTCGGTATCGGCTCGGGCCTGAACTGCTCGATGGCCGAAGTGGTCTGGTGAGCCGGGTTCCCGGCGGCTCCACCGTTCGGTAAAGTCGAACCTCTAGCCCCCGGCCTTGGCCGGGGGTTTTCGTTTCCGCCCCTGGCCCAAGGACAGCCCATGTCGAAACTCCCCAGCCATCACGAAATCGCCATCGCCTCCATCCCCGTCTTCAGCGACGACGGCCGTCTCGATCTCGCCGAACTCGAAAAGCTGCTGGCGCTCGCCCTGCGCGACGCGGCGGTCGACGAAGACGAAAAGCGTGTCCTCGGCAATATCCTGACCCGCGCCGAACGCGATGGTGTCGACCCGGACGTCCAGGCCCGCATCGATCAGGTTCGCCAGCAGCATGGATTGAGCGCCTGACCCGCGACAACGCCTTCTGCGCGTCACCGAAACCCGGCTCCGGCCGGGTTTTTTCGTTTCCGGGCCACCGACGGCGCTGTGCCGCGCAGGACCGTTTGTCGGACATCACATGTGAGTAATTGACAGCCATCACATGTGACATTTACCGTGCATGCATGGAACGCCGATCCTCCGCCTACTACCAGCGCTGCCACCGCGAGCGCCTGCGCGAGCAGGGGTTGATCAAGAAAGAGTTGTGGGTGTTGTCCGAATACGCCGACGAACTGGCGGCAATCGAACGACGGATGCGCCAGCCCCGAGGCGACACCCCGCAGGCGGCGCGAGTGGGTCAGGAAAGGCAAGGGGAGCAGGTGATGTCCGGCATGTCGATGCAGTCTTCTCCGCTGTGGACGGCGCTCGCGCTGCACGCCGCGCTCGCGGCGTCCGACGGCGTGCGCGACGGCGCGATCTCGATCGAGCTGATCGACGGCGCCGAGCCCGGCCTGTATCTGACCATGCACGACTATGGCGACCTGCCGCTGTTCATGGCGGTAGTCGGCCGTCAGATCGTGGTCGAGGCGATGATGTGGCCGGTGTCGCAGGTGCGCGATGCCGCGCGCTTCAACGAAGAACTGTTGCGCACGCATCGGCTGTTCCCGCTGTCCACGCTGGGCATCGAAACCATCGACGGCGAAGCGGTGTACATCATGTTCGGCGCATTGAGCGCAGCGTCGTCGCTGCCCGTCGTGCTGTTCGAGATCGAAACCCTGGCCGACAACGTGATCCGCGCCACCGAAGCCTACGAATGGCATCTGCAGGTGGCCGCATGACGACGAAAAATCAGTCCGGCGGTCGTCGCAAGGCGCAGGCTGCCTCGGCCGCGCAGGCCGAAGCACCGGAACCCGCGGCGCTGTGGCGGCGGCTGGTGACGGCCGTGTGCGGCGGCGTCAACGAACTGGGCGAAGCGATCGCCGAAAGCCAGGCGCTACGCATCCTCGATCAGGAAATCCGCGACAACGACGACGAATTGCATCGGGTGCGCGCGAACCTTTCCGAGACGATGGCGCACTGCAAAGTGGCGCAGGAGCGTATGGCGGCAGCGGACGCCAGACTCGAAGAATACGAAGGCTACGCGCTGAAAGCTTTGAAGTCGTGCGAGGACGCGCTGGTGCGCGAGATCGCGGCCAAGATCTCGCTGCTCGAAATCGAGCGCAGCGGCCATGCAAAGCGGGCGCAGGAATATGCGGCCGGCATCGTCCATCTGCGCAAGGTGAGCGCGCAGCTGGAAGCGACGATCAATCGTCTGAAGCAGCAGGTGGATACGGTACGTGCGACCGAGAACGTGCAGCGCGCGCAGGCCGCGGTGGCGAACCGCCGCGAGGGCTCGGACGTGCGCGTGCGCACTGCGCTGGATTCGCTGGAGCGCATCAAGCGCCGCCAGGCCGAACGCGGCGTACGGCTCGACGCAACACAAACCATGAAGAATGGCGTCGGTGACGACGCGCTGGATGCGAAACTGCGCCGGGCCGGCATCATCGCCGACGAAGACCGCACCGAAGCGGTGCTGTCGCGTCTGAAGAAAAAGCACGATGCTTGACCGATCGACACGGGCGCCTTCGCGGCGCAGATGGGGATCACACAGTTTGGAGCATGGGCATGGATGAATTTCTGAGAGTCGCGACATCGTTTCCGACCGCGGTCTACACCGTGCTGCTGTGCGTGGTGACGGTGCACTGGCTGCTGTCGGCGCTGGGGATCCTCGAAATCGACACGCTCGATGGCCTGATGCCGGACCACATCGGCACGGACGGTCTGCATGGCGCGCATGCAGGGCACGGCGGACACGATGCGCATGGCGCCGATCACGGCGGCATGAGCGGCCTGCTGATGAAGTTCGGCCTGCACGGCGTGCCGATCATGGTGGTCATCACCATCATCGCCATCGTCGGCTGGGCGTTCTGCTACTTCTTCGATCTGTATGTGCTGAGCGGTATGACGCTGGGCGCGCTTAGCGTGGTCGCGGACATCGCCACCGCGTTCGGCGGACTGCTGCTGTCGATTCCACTCGCGCGCATGGTGCTGGCGCCGGTGCGACGGATCATGCGCCGCTTCGCGCCGGTGTCGCAGCGACCGCTGCTCGGCCGCTATGCCGAAGTGCGCAGCGCGGAAGTCACCAAAACCCACGGCCAGGTGTGGCTTGACGACGGCGGCGCGGGCCTGATCCTGCAGGTACGCGCGGAGACGTCCGGCCAGTTCGTGCGCGGCGACCGCGTGGTGCTGATCGAATATCTGGAACAGCAGAACGCCTACCGGGTGATCACGTGCGAAGAGTTCGAGCGGCTGTAACGGATCGATCGAAGAACAAGTGTCCGGCCGACAACGCGTCGTGTCGGGAGTGATTCATGTTTTGATGAGGGAGAGCGTGTTATGGCAGATGCAGGTCTGATTGGCGTAGTGGTCACGGTCGTTGTCGTGATCGTATCCTTGCTGGGCATCCTCGGGATGTTCAAGGCCTTTTACAACAAGGTGCCGCAGGGCACCGCGCTGATCGTCAACGACCTGTCGTCGTCGCCGAAGGTGCATTTCACCGGTGCGATCGTGTATCCGGTGATCTACAAGAAGGAGTTGATGAAGATCTCGCTCATCACCCTCGAAGTGGATCGCCGCGGCAAGGACGGCCTGATCTGCCGCGACAACATGCGCGCCGATATCACCGTCGCGTTCTATCTGCGCGTCAACGAAACCCCCCAGGACGTACTGAAGGTCGCCAAGGCCATCGGCGCCGAGCGCGCGTCCGACAAGGCGGCGGTGAACGAACTGTTCAACGCCAAATTCTCCGAAGCGCTGAAGACGGTCGGCAAGCAGATCGATTTCGTGAAACTGTTCGAGAACCGCCAGGACTTCCGCGACCGCATCGTCGAGGTGATCGGCAACGATCTCAACGGCTACGTGCTGGAAGACGTGGCCATCGACTATCTCGAACAGACCTCGAAAGCGTCGCTGGACCCGAGCAACATCCTCGACGCCGAGGGCATCCGCAAGATCACCGAGCTGACCGCCGCGCAGAACGTGATCACCAACGAGCTTGAGCGCAACGAACAGCTCGCGATCACCAAGAAGAACGTCGAGACCCGCGAAGCGATGCTGGCGCTGGAACGCCAGCAGGCGGATGCCGAAGCGCGCCAGAAGCGCGAGATCGCGACCATCCAGGCGCGCGAGCAGGCCGAAACCGCGAAGGTGCAGGAAGAAGAGCGGCTGAAATCCGAGCAGGCGCGCATCACCACCCAGGAAACGCTGGACATCCGCGAGCAGAACCGCATGCGCGAAGTCGAAGTGGCAGAGCAGAATCGCCAGCGCGCGGTGGTGATCGAAGTCGAGAAGGTGCATCGCGCCAAGGATCTCGAAATCGTCTCGCGCGAGCGCGAAGTCGAACTGCAGAGGATCGACAAGGAAAAGGCGCTGGAAATCCAGCGCAAGGACATCGCGAACGTGATCCGCGACCGCATCGTCGTGGAGAAATCCGTGGCCCAGGAAGAAGAGCGCATCAAGGAAGTGCGCGAAGTGTCCGAGGCCGACCGTTCGAAGCAGGTCAAAATCATCGCTGCGCAGGCCAAGGCCGAAGAAGAATTGGTGCGTCAGGTCAAGCAGGCGGAAGCCGACGAAACCGCGTCCAAGCACAAAGCGGTGGAAATGACTGTGATCGCGCAGGCCGAGCTGGAAGCCGCCGGCAAACACTCCGAAGCCAAGAAGCGCATGGCCGAAGGCATCGAAGCCGAACGCGCGGCGCCGGGCCTCGCCGATGCGCGCGTGCGCGAAGTCACCGCCGCGGCGCTGGAGAAGGAAGGCATGGTCAAGGCACGCGTGGTCGCCGAAACCATGGCCGCCGAAGCCAAGGGCGCGCAGGACAAGGGTATGGCGCAGGCCAAGGTGCTGGAAGAAAACCTCAGCGCCCAGGCGCGCGGCGAAGAACAGCTGGGCACCGCGCAGGCCAAGGTCACCAAGGATCGCGGCCTGTCCGAAGCCGAAGTGCTGCGTGAGAAGTATCGTTCGGAAGCAGAAGGCCTGACCGAGAAATTCACGGCGCTGAGTTCGCTGAGCGATCAGGCGCGTGCGCACGAAGAGTTCCGCATGCAGCTGGAAAAGAGCTTCGAGCAGGCGATCGCATCGATCGCGGCCAACAAGGACATCGCGCGCGAGCAGGCCGAAGTGCTGTCGGCGGCGCTGTCCAAGGCGAACATCGATATCGTCGGCGGCGAAGGCGCGTTCTTCGATTCCTTCGCCAAGGCGCTGTCGGTGGGTAAGGCCGTGGAAGGCTTCGCCGGCAAGAGCCCGGTCGTGCAGGAAGTGCTGCAGAAGCTGCTGTCGCTGGGCGGCAAGGACATGTCTGGTAAAGACGTGCCGGCCAAAGTCCCGGTGCAGGCCGAAGACGCTTGACGTACGCCTGACGCCAGGCCACGCAGCAAGGCAACGATGCGCCGGTCCCACACGACCGGCGCGACGCACAGCAAGCGATTTCAGCAGGATAGAGAGCGATGTCGGAGCACACCACAACCTCGGCGCAGACCACGGATGCCGGCGGCCCCGCCGAAAAGCTGGTGGACAAGGCCGTTGCCGAAGGCGGCGCCTACGAAGTCCTGCGTCGTCGGCTGACCGATCAGGGCCAGCAACTGCGCGGGATCTCAGAAGCGCTGAACGCGCAGCGGCTGGAGGAGTTCGGCAGCAGCCGGATGGAGGTGATCGGCCGCCTGCGCATCCGCACCGAGCACAACTGCGTCGCGCGCGACATCGTCCAGGTCGGCGACTGTCTGCTGTTCGGTTACAACGTGTTCATCGGCCTGAAGAAGGAAACCCGGGTCGAGGACATCTTCTCGCTGTATCGTCTGGTCGAAGGCGCGGAAGGCTACGACGTCACCCCCGTGGACGCGGCCGCGAGCTTCCTGGGCGATGCGAATTTCGTGAAGGAGTTCAACGAGCTCCAGGCCTATTACAAGGATTCGCGACTGCTGCAGCTGGTGGTGCGCGACAGCAAGCTGCTGGCGGCGTTCCAGATCGGCGAACGCATCGAGGACGTCCGCGTGTTCCGCTGGCAGATCGATACCGGCGGCGGCGTGCGTTACATCGACAATCGCGGCGAGCGCGACATCGCGCTGCCGGCGCCGTACGACTTCGAGTGGACGCGCGCCACCCGCGAGCTGGCGGTCAACGGCCGTCACCCGCATCTCAATATTCTCGACACCGTGTTCGTGGAAACGACCGGCGGCGATCTCACCGTCAAGATCGAGAACAACACCGAAGACGGGCTGGGCATCTATCGCGAACCCGTCGACGATCAGACCCAGTCGCTCGACGACGCGCAGATCGATTTCGCGCGTCTGGGCAGTCTGATCCTGCTGCGCGTATTGCCCTATCGCGAAAGCCAATGGCGGCATCTGGTCTACAACACGTTGTCGCGCAAGGTGCATCACATCGATGCGATCGGCCAGGCTTGCGTGCAGCTGCCGGAAGATCACGGCATCGTGTTTCCCGGCGGCTACATGCTGCAGAACGGCGAAACCCGCACCTTCGATCAGGCGGTGCAGGGTATGCGCTTCAAGCGCACCATCCGTTCGCCCAACGGCGAGGATGTGCTGTACCTGTTCTACGAACCGCTGGATGGGCGGATCGCGATATTCGTCTACAACATGATCCAGCGCGGCATGCAGCCGCCGGTGATCGGTCACGGGTATGCGCGCCTCGAAGACGGACGCATGGTGATCTTCACCGCGCAGAGCAGCGAACCCACACGCATCCATCCGATGCAGGTCTGGCAGACGCCGTTCGCGTTCGACGATTACGCCGTGCGCCAGCCGCCCGGCAATACCTTCATGGGCAGGATCGGCAATCCCGATCTGGTCCGCGGTATTTCCGAACTGCTGAGCCTCGCGCGCGGCATTGACGACACCGACGCCAGTTCGCAGCGCTATCAGCTGCTGACCCAGACCACGCGCAGGCTCTTCGACCAGTATCACTGGATCGAGGATCGGCATTGCGCCGGGCTGGCGCCGCTGCTGCGCGAAATCATCGCCAGCAGCGAAGCGGTGCTGGACGAATACGAGAAGGTCGAAAGCATCCGCAAACAGTCGGCCGACGCGATGCGCGACGCCGGCGAGCGCCAGGGTGCGCTGCTCGGCGGGCTGCATCCGGACAATTGGGAGCGCGTGCAGGACTGCGTGGATGCGCTGAACGCGATCACCGCGCAGCGCGGCCGTCTGCTGACCATCCGCGAGTATCGCTACGTCGATGTCGCTGCGATCGACGCGATGGAAACGGAGCTGCTGGAAGCGCATGCGCGCACCGGCGCCGCCACCGGCGAATTCCTGGCCGGCGACAAGGTGTTGCATCCGTACATGGAGCGCGTGCAGGCATTGGATGCGCTGGCGCAGAAAGCCGCCAGCGTCGCCGCACTGAAGGAACCGCAGCAGCAGATGCAGGTGTTGTCGTCGGATCTCGACATGCTGTCGGAGCTGATGGCAACGCTGCGCGTGGACGACGCGACCAAGCGCACCCGAATCGTCGAAGCGATCTCCGAAATCTACGCGAAACTCAACCAGGCCAAGGCCCGCGCCGAACAGCGACGCAAGACGCTCGGCAGCGGCGAGGCGGTCGCGCAGTTCGGCGCGCAGTTCACCCTGTTCGGCCAGAGCATCGCCAGTGCGCTGTCCGCGGCGCGCGATCCGGATCGCTGCGATCAGGAACTGTCGCGGCTGATGGTGCAGCTGGAGGAACTGGAAAGCCAGTTCGGCGAACACGAACAGTTCCTCGGCGACATCGTCGCCAAGCGCGAAGAACTGCTGGAAACATTCGAAGCGCACAAACAGACGCTGATGGACGAGCGTCAGCGCAAGAGCCAGTCGCTGGCCGACGCCGCGGCGCGGATTCTGGAAGGCCTGAGCCGCCGCACCGCGCGCATCGCGGGCATGGACGAACTCAACGCCTTCTTCGCCGGCGATCCGCTGATCCTCAAGCTGCGCGATCTGGCCGAACGCCTGCGCGGCTTGAAGGACAGCGTGAAGGCCGACGATGTGGAGGCGCGGCTCAAGGGCGTGCGCGACCAGGCGGTGCGCGCGCTGCGCGACCGCAGCGAGCTGTTCGAGGAAGGCGGCAACGTCATCAAGCTCGGCCCGCGCCATCGCTTCAGCGTCAATACCCAGGAACTCGACCTGACCGTGCTGCCGCGCGGCGACGGGCTGAGCCTGCATCTGACCGGCACCGAATTCTTCGCGCCGGTGCGCGATCCCGAACTCGATTCGCTGCGCGATTTCTGGCAGATCACTTTGGAATCGGAATCGCCGCAGCTGTATCGCGGCGAATATCTGCTCGGCGAGGTCTTGTCCGCCGCGGAGCGCAATGCCGAAGGACTGAGTCTGGATCTGCTGCGGCAGCAGGCGAAACAGCCGGAACTGTTGACGCGCACGCTGCGCGATTTCGCCGCGCCGCGCTATCGCGAGGGTTACGAGAAGGGCATCCACGACCACGATGCCGCCGCGCTGCTGGCCGCGCTGCTGCCGCTGCGCGACACCGCAGGCTTGCTGGTCCACGCGCCTGCGGCTCGCGCCTGGGCCAGCCTGTTCTGGACCCTGGTGCGCGAGCGCGAGAACGCCGCGCTGTGGGCCGACCGCGCGCGCAACGCGCACGGCATCGATCGCGTGTTCGCGCATCGCGGCGGGCTTGCGAGCCTGCGCGACGATGTCGCCGCGGCGATGCGCGCCGAAGCCGATGCGCAGGCGCTGCCGGTCGATGCCGCGTGGGATGCGGCCGCCGCCGACTATCTGATCGCGGTGCTGGCCGATCCGCGGCAGCCTTTTGTCTACAGCAAGTACGCGCGTCGATTGCTGGACGCGCTGCGCCAACGTCTGGTCGCGGAGCGGCTGTGGGACGAACTGCAGGCCTCGCTGATCGCGCAGCGCGACAAGCCGGGCATGCGCTGGCGTCTCGCTGCGCAGTGGTTCGATGCGCTGGCGTCCGATCCGGCGCATGCCGCCCACGCCGACTATCTGCCCGAAGCCGTTGCGCTGTTGCTGATCGGCGATGAGGCGCTGTCGCGGGTGAGCGAGGCCGATCTGCGCGTGGAGGTCGGCGGCCTGCTGGGCGAACATCCGCGGATCGTGCAGGGCACGCTGTCGCTCGGCGTCGACGATCTCGGCGAGCGCCTGCGTCGCCATCGCGAGCACTTCCTGCCGCAGGTCCGCCGCTGCCAAAGCCTGCGCCAGGCGCTGGTGACGCGCGAGCGCGAAGCGCTGCGACTGTCGGAGTTCAAGCCGCGGCCGCTGACGTCGTTCGTGCGCAACAAGCTCATCAACGATGTGTATCTGGCGGTGATCGGCGACAACCTCGCCAAGCAGATGGGCACCGTCGGCGAGAACAAGCGCAGCGACCTGATGGGCATGCTGATGCTGATTTCGCCGCCCGGCTACGGCAAGACCACGCTGATGGAATACGTGGCCCACCGGCTGGGCCTGATCTTCATGAAGATCAACGGCCCCGCGCTGGGGCATGAAGTGCGTTCACTCGATCCCGCGCAGGCGCCGGACGCCAACGCGAAGCGCGAGCTGGAGAAACTCAATCTCGCGCTGGAGATGGGCAACAATGTGATGCTGTACGTGGACGACATCCAGCACACGCATCCGGAGTTCCTGCAGAAATTCATTTCGCTGTGCGACGGCACGCGCCGCATCGAAGGCGTGTGGCAGGGCCGCACCCGCACCTACGACATGCGAGGCAAGAAGTTCTGCGTGGCGATGGCCGGCAATCCGTACACAGAATCCGGCGAAGTGTTCAAGATCCCGGACATGCTGGCCAACCGCGCCGACATCTACAACCTCGGCGATGTGCTGGGCGGCATGGAGGATGCGTTCAAGCTCAGCTATGTCGAGAACTGCCTGACCTCCAATCCGATACTGGCGCCATTGGCGACCCGCGAGCTGTCCGATCTGTATCGGCTGGTCGAGAAGATCGAAGGGAAACCTTTCTCCGCCAACGCTTTGAGCCATGCCTACAGCGCCGCCGAAATCAACGAGATCACCGCGACATTGGAGCGTTTGATGCAGGTGCGCGACGTGGTCTATCGCGTCAACCAGCAGTACATCGCCAGTGCGGCGCAGGCCGACCAGTACCGCACCGAGCCCGCGTTCAAGCTGCAGGGCAGCTACCGCAACATGAACAAGCTCGTCGAAAAAATTTCGCCGGTGATGAATGCCGCGGAGTTGCAGCAGCTGGTCGCCGATCACTATGCCGGCGAAGCGCAGCTGCTCACCACCGGCGCCGAGGAGAACCTGCTCAAGCTCGCCGAGCTGCGCGCGGTGATGGACGAGACGATGACCGCGCGCTGGACGCAGATCAAGCGCGACTTCATGCGCAACAAGGCGATGGGCGCGGGCGATGCCGATGTCGGCCAGCGCGTGGTCGCGCAGTTGAACGACCTGGTCGAGGGCGTGCGCGCGCTCGAAAAACCGCAGGTGGATGCGGCAGTGCAAAGCGGGCGCGGCGACAACGATGCGCCGTGGCCGCAGATCCTGGCGTCGCTGGAGCGGCTGTCGGAGCGCCTGGGCGAATCGCGCACGGCGGGTATCGCCGAGATCGAGGTGTCGACGCTGTCCAGTGCGAATTCAAACGCGCCCTTGCCGGAATGGTTCGAGCGTCACGCCGAACAGCAGCTGCAGTTGCAGCAGGTCTTGACCCTGCTGGCCGAACGCATCGCCGCGCAGACTGTCGCGATCCAGAACACTTCGATGCAGGGCGGGCCGCAGACCGCCGCCAAACGCGGACGCACTGCGCCTACCGAAGGCGCGGCGCTGGCGGCCTCGCTGCGCGAGGAGCAGTTGAAGCAGGCGCTGGATGAGTTTTCCGACCGTCTGCTGGGCAAGACGCAGCGATGAGTGCGGCATGACGGATGCGTCGAAAACGGGTGCTTTAAAAGCGGATTTCGCCGAACTCGACCGTCTGCTGCGTGAAAGCGCGGCCGATGCGGTGCTGGACGACGACGAGAAATTCGAACTGCGCGAACTCGGCGGCAGCCTGAGCCGCGACCGGGTGCGCTATCTGCGCAACCGCGCCTTCGATCTGGTCCGCGAGCGTTGGGCGCAGCCGGATCCGGATGATCAGAATCGGGCGCCGCTGACGATGCTGCGCTGGCTGGAGCAGGTGGTGAAGACCCTGGACGCCAGCGCCGATCCGCCGGCGGTCGAAGCGGACGCGTTCTTCTCGCCGGGCGAGGACTGCCTGCGCAAGCTGCGCGAACTCTGTCTCGGCGCGAAGCGCAGCATCGATGCCTGCGTCTACACCATCGCCGACGACCGCCTGACCGAAGCGCTGATCGACGCGCACCGCCGCGGGCTGACGGTGCGCATCCTCAGCGACAACCACAAAGTCCACGACACCGGCAGCGACGTGCACCGGCTGCGCGACCGCGGGATCGACGTGCGGCTGGACGACAGCGACTTCCACATGCACCACAAGTTCGCGCTGTTCGACGGCGCGCGCCTGGCCAACGGCAGCTTCAACTGGACCCGCGGCGCCAGCACCGGCAACGAGGAGAATCTGGTGGTCACCGACGATGTGCGGCTGGTGCGGGCGTTTTCGGAACGTTTCGGGCGGCTGTGGGCAAGATTCGGGCCGGAGCGGTAGCTGCCGACGCCTTGGCGCGGGGCGTTGGCGCAAGCCGTTTTCCTTCGTGACCAGCGTAAGGAAAAAATTTGACCGGAATTTTCCTTACGGCCACCGGAACCGCACCGGCCGGTTGCAGCCTGCTGCCGAATCACGCACGTCGTGCATGACCGCTCGACGGTTCTAGCTGCTGTGGCGATACATATACAAAACCCAGGAAATCGAACATTTCCCCAGCCATGCATATAAAAATCGGCGGTTTTCATACACATACCGCGGGTCCCGTGCGGTCGCTGCACGAACTCGGTCCCGAGCGCTCCGAAACTGCCCGATCCTCGATGCGTCAAACCAGGCCTGCCGCAATCCGGCCGAGCTGAAGGGCGGTAGCGTCCCGAATGCGGACTTCGGTGCTGGGCTATGCTCTTTCGCCGCGATCGAAGATCCGGGCAAAGCCCGCGACATCGTCTGAGCCGCGAACCCCGAACCGTACGCCGAACCCCATCCGCAAAGGACTGCCATGACGTTTTCCGAGATGACTCCAGATACGCGCGACATCGCCAGCGACGAGGCTGCAGAACGATTCATCGCCAAATGGAACGGTGTCGCTGCGTCCGAGTTGTCCACCTCGCAGAGTTTCCTGATCGACCTCTGCCATCTGCTCGGCGTCGACACGCCGCACCCCACGCCTGAGCAGAACTACATGTTCGAGCGTCCCATCGTCTTCGCGTACGGCGACGGCAGCACCAGCCCCGGCCGGATGGATCTGTATCGTCGCGGCGCGTTCGTGCTGGAGGCGAAGAAGCTCAAGGCCGCCAGTCACACCAAAGGCTTCGACGACGGCCTGCTGCGCGCGCGTGCCCAGGCCGAGCAGTACGCCCGCGCGCTGCCCGCCGACGAAGGCCGCCCGCCGTTCGTGGTGGTGGTGGATGTTGGCAACCGCATCGAGCTGTACGCCGAGTTCTCGCGCTCCGGCGCCACTTACACGCCGTTTCCCGACCCGCGCAGCCACCGCATCGCGCTGGACGATCTGCGCAAACCGGAACTGCGCGAACGTCTGCGTCAGGTCTGGACCGATCCGCTCGCGCTCGATCCCAGCCGCGAGTCTGCGCGCGTCACCCGCGAGATCGCCGCGCAGCTGGCCGAACTCGCCAAGCGCCTCGAAGCCGACGACCACAGCGCCGAAGCCGTCGCCCAGTTCCTGATGCGCTGCCTGTTCACCATGTTCGCCGAAGACGTGAAGCTGCTGCCCAGCGACAGCTTCCGCGACCTGATGATCAAACACGCCGACCAGCCGGACATCGCCATGCGCATGCTTGCGCAGCTGTGGCGCGACATGGACAGCGGCGGTTTCTCCGCCGCTATCGCCGGCAACGTGCTGCAATTCAACGGCAAGCTGTTCAAACAGCCGGACACGCTGCCTCTGGACAAACCGCAGCTCGCGCTGCTGATCCAGGCCGCGAAAGCGAAGTGGAACCATGTCGAGCCCGCGATCTTCGGCACCTTGCTTGAACGCGCGCTCAGCCCCAAAGACCGCCACAAACTCGGCGCGCACTACACCCCGCGCGCCTATGTCGAACGCCTGGTACTGCCGACGGTGATCGAACCGCTGCGCGCCGAATGGAGCGATGCGCAGGCCGCCGCGCTGCTGTTGGCCGCCGAAGGCAAGCCCGACGAAGCCGCCGTCGAGCTTCGCCGTTTTCATCACCGCCTCTGCACCGTGCGCGTGCTCGACCCAGCCTGCGGCAGCGGCAATTTCCTGTATGTCACGCTGGAACACCTCAAGCGCCTCGAAGGCGAAGTGCTCAACGCGCTGGACGAACTGGGCGACCGCCAGACCGGCCTCGCGCTGGGCGGCGAACGCGCCGATGCCGCGGCCGGCGAAACCGTGGACCCGCACAATCTGCTGGGCATCGAGCTCAACCCGCGCGCCGCCGCCATCGCCGAAGTGGTGCTGTGGATCGGCTATCTGCAGTGGCACTTCCGCACCCGCGGCGACGTGTTCCCGCCGCAGCCGGTGATCCGCGATTTCCGCAATATCGAAAACCGCGACGCGGTGCTGGCCTACGACGATGTGGAACTGGTCGTCGACGAACGCGGTGTGCCGGTGTCGCGCTGGGACGGCGAGACCATGAAGGTGTCGCCGATCACCGGCGAGAAGATTCCCGATGAGACAGCGCGCAAAGTCGTTGAGCGCTACATCAACCCGCGCAAGGCCGCGTGGCCAGAGGCGGATTTTGTGGTGGGGAATCCGCCGTATCTTGGCGCACGCACGATTCGCGCATCACTCGGTGATGGCTATCTTGAGGCTGTCCGTTGCGTATATTCCAATGTTCCGGATAACGTCGATTTCGTGATGTATTGGTGGGATCGCAGCGCCGACTTGGTGAATATCGGTGCGTTGCAGCGCTTTGGCTTGATCACTACCAACAGCATTCGCCAGGAATTTTCCCGCAAGGTGTTAACTAAACATTTTGCAGCGAACGCCAATTTCGGCATTCGGTTTTGCATTCCAGACCACCCGTGGGTGGATTCATCAAACGGTGCTGCTGTGCGTGTGGCACTCACGACGGCCGATGCGTCCAGTGCCGTCGGGATGCTTGCAACAGTGGAGGAAGAAACACCAGGGCCGGATGACGAGGTGGCGGTTGTTTTGAGGTGTGCGAGTGGACTAATCACGCCAAGTCTTAGTTTGGGTCATGACCTAGGTGCGTGTCCGAGCCTGAGTTCCAATGCGCAGCTTAGCTGCGTGGGTTACCAGTTGACCGGTCAGGGGTTTGTTGTGGATGCCGCTACAGCAGAGACATTGGATGCGGGTTATACAGGCTACTCCAGGTGGATTAGGCCGTTAATGTCTGGTCGGGATGTTGTGCAATCTCCTCGTGGTATTTATGCCATCGACCTGTTTGGGCTGGATGTCGATCAGCTGCGGGACCAGTATCCCGCTCTTTATCAGTGGGTGTTGACAAGGGTTAAGCCTGAGAGAGATCAGAATCGAGATGCACCCAGCCGTCAAAATTGGTGGCTATTTGCTCGTTCTCGGGATGAGTTTCGTCCAGCTTTGGCTGAAATTTCACGTGCAATCGTTACCTCTCTGACTGCTAAGCATCGAACCTTCATCTTTGTTGGTGCGAACACAATCTGCGACAGCACAACCGTCATGTTTGCGATTGAAAACGCGGCACAGTTTGGGGTCCTTTCTAGTTGCGTCCACGTTACTTGGGCGTTGACCGCAGGCGGTCGCCTGGGTGTTGGGAACGATCCCCGCTACAGCAAGGTGCGCTGTTTCGATCCGTTTGCCTTTCCTGCAAGTTCAGGCGAGCAAAACTCACATATCAGCGCCCTCGCCGAAAACCTCGACACCCACCGCAAACGCCAACAAGCCGCACACCCCGATCTCACTCTCACCGGCATGTACAACGTGCTGGAAAAACTCCGCAGCGGCGAATCGCTGAGCGCGAAAGAACGCGTCATCCACGAACACGGTCTGGTGTCGGTGCTGCGCCAGATCCACGACGAACTGGATGCCGCCGTGCTCGACGCCTACGGCTGGTCCGATCTGCTGCCGCTGCTGCGCATTGCGCACGGCAACGACGCGTCCGCCGAAGGTCGGACCCGCGACGAGGCCAAACGCGCTTTCGACGATGCGGTGCTGGAGCGGCTGGTCGCGCTGAACGCCGAACGCGCCGCCGAAGAAGCGCGCGGCCTCGTGCGCTGGCTGCGTCCGGAGTTCCAGAACCCGCAGGCAACGCCGAAACAGCAGGCGCTCGACACCGGCCCCGAAGAAGATTCGGCCGACGACATCGTGCCGATCATCAGCATCAAGCCGCAGCCGTGGCCGAAAGATGCCGTCGCCCAGGTGCGTGCGGTCGCCGATGCGCTGTCCGCCAGCGCGGTGCCGCTGTCGCTGGACGAGATCGCCGCCCGCTTCACGGCGCGCGGCCCGTGGAAAAAACGACTGCCGCAATTGCTGGACATGCTGGTGGCGATGGGCCGCGCACGCGAAGACGCGGGACGCTTCCGCGCGATGGGCTGAGCAGGGCGCGCCGGAGCAGCAATCCGGCCGATCGATGGCACGATCCATGTCGTCGTTGGCGCTTTTTGCCCGACGAGGCTGCTTTCATGAGGCTGCTTTCATAAGGCTGTTTTCATGCGGCCGTTCTCTCCTTCCCCCGCGTGCGGGGGAGGAGGCCAAATCACGGCGTCGCCAAGCGTACGCAGCGGCATTGACTGGCCGGGATTATTGATCCACCCGCGAAGCCGCCCGGGCCCGGGGCCACACTGCGCTTGCGGCTGATAAACTGCGCGGCCGGCGAGGTGCCGATGTCGTGCGCAGCGGTGTGGGGTCCGCCAGGCGGGGCTGCCGGTCTCCGTTCGCCGCTGGCGAAATCGTCCAGATGTCCGGAAACCAGCGATCGACAACGGCGTTCGACGCCTGAACTTACTTGGCTATCAAAACCATGCATTCGTACCCCGACTACCCCTTCACCCCCAAGCGCCTGGAAGTGCGTCCCGGCATCGTGATGTCGTATCTGGACGAAGGTCCGCGCGATGGCGAAATCGTGTTGATGCTGCACGGCAATCCGTCGTGGAGTTACTACTGGCGGCATCTGGTGCTGGGGCTGAAGGACCCGGCTCTGGGAAAAGCGTACCGCTGCATCGTGCCCGATCACATCGGCATGGGGCTGTCGGACAAGCCGGGCGACCAGGACTATCGCTACACCCTGCAGTCGCGCGTCGAAGACCTGACCCGTCTGCTCGATACCCTCGGCATCGACGGGCCGGTGACGCTGGCGGTGCACGACTGGGGCGGGATGATCGGTTTCGGCTGGGCGCTGGCTCACGAGGCGCAGGTGCGCCGGCTGCTGATCACCAATACCGCCGCGTTCCCGCTGCCGGCGGCGAAGCCGCTGCCGTGGCAGTTGAAGCTCGGCCGCGACATGAAACTCGGCGCGCTGATGATCCGCGGCTTCAATGCGTTCTCGGCCGGCGCCGCGCGCGACGGCGTGATGCGGAAAATGCCGGACGACGTGCGTCGCGCCTACGAGGCGCCTTACGATTCATGGGCGAACCGCATCGCCACGCTGCGGTTCGTGCAGGACATTCCGCTGCGCGAGAGCGATCCGGCGTGGACGCTGGTCAGCTCGGCGGCGAAGCGCCTGTCGGCGTATGCCGACCGCCCAGCCTTCATCGGCTGGGGCCTGCGCGATTTCGTGTTCGACCACCATTTCCTGGAAGCCTTCCGCAGCGCGCTGCCGCAGGCCGAAGCGCATGCATTCGAGGACGCCGGCCACTACGTGCTGGAAGACAAGCATGAGTTGCTGGTGCCGGCGATGCGGCGGTTTCTGGACGACAACAGGATCTGAGCGTTCGTGGCGCGGCCGGCCTGTTGGGCGAAGCCGCGCCCTCAACCTGCCAGCGCGCGTTCCACCTCTTCGCGCAGCAGCGGCGCCAGGCCGTACGCGATCCGCGCCTGGTCGCACTGCGGGTTAGGTCCGCCGCCTTCCCACGACATCCGCAGGTCGCGGCAGGCAGACGGACGGTGGTCGTAGATCGAGCAGGCGACCGAAGTGCCCACCACGCCCTGCAGGGCGACGCAGTGCGGCTGCTTCGCCCAGGTGCCGCGCATGCTGCGCTGATGCGGGCCGAAGGTCTCGGTAAGGGCGATCGGCACGCGGCCGCCCAGGTCCGGCGCGCCGGGCTCGGGTTCGGCTTCGGACCAGTGCAGGCTGACCCGGTAATGGGCGCAGCAGGCGCCGCAGGACAGGCAGGGATGTTGCATGCGGCGGGTGGATTCATCGTGAGCGGTAGCGGAGTCTGACCATTCCGCACGGATTGGCAAGGCGCAGGTCCATCGGGGGACAATGCGCGAATGACGACCCCACATACCGCATCCGCCGAAGACACGACGCCGGCCGACGCAGCCGCCGGCCCCTGCAACATCGCCGCCAGCCTGCCGCGACTCGCGCGCGAGCGTCCCGACCAGATTGCGATGCGCTGCCCGGGCCGCGACGGCGGTTACGCCATCGCGCTGAGCTATGCCGAGCTGGACGCGCGCAGCGACGCCATCGCCGCGGGGCTCGCGAAGCGCGGCATCGTGCGCGGCACCCGCACGGTGCTGATGGTGCGGCCCACGCCCGAATTCTTCCTGCTGATGTTCGCGCTGTTCAAGGCCGGTGCGGTGCCGGTGCTGGTGGATCCGGGCATCGACAAACGCGCGTTGAAACAGTGTCTGGACGAAGCGCAGGCCGAGGCCTTCATCGGCATTCCGCTGGCGCAGTTGGCGCGGGCGCTGCTGGGCTGGGCGCGCAGCGCACGGATGCGCATCACCACCGGCGCGCGCGCGATCCTGTCCGACGCCACGCTGGCCGATGTCGAACGCGATGGCGCGAACGCCGGCCCGCAGCTCGCCGACACGCAGCCCGACGATGTCGCCGCGATCCTGTTCACCAGCGGCTCCACCGGCGTGCCGAAGGGCGTGGTGTATCGCCACCGGCATTTCGTGGCGCAGATCGCGATGATGGGCGAGGCCTTCGGCATCGCGCCCGGCGGCGCGAATCTGCCGACGTTTCCGCCGTTCGCGCTGTTCGATCCCGCGCTTGGCACCACGTCGATCATTCCCGACATGGATCCGACCCGGCCGGCCAAGGCGGACCCGCGCAAGCTGCATGCGGCAATCGCGCGTTTCGGCGTGGACCAACTGTTCGGTTCGCCTGCGTTGATGCGGGTGCTGACCGATCACGGTCAACCGCTGCACGGCCTGAAGACGGTGATGTCGGCCGGCGCGCCGGTGCCTGCGGACGTAGTCGCGACGCTGCTGGGGTTGTTGCCGCCCGACGCGAAATTCTGGACGCCCTACGGCGCGACCGAATGCCTGCCGGTCGCGATCATCGAAGGCCGCGAACTGCTGACCCTGCGCACGCGCACCGAGCAGGGCGCGGGCACCTGCGTGGGCCGCCCGGTGCCGCCGAACGAGGTGCGGCTGATCCGCGTCGACGATGCCGCCATCGCAACATGGTCGGATGATTTAATCGTGAAAGGCGGACTGGTCGGCGAGATCACCGTCACCGGCCCCACCGCGACCGATACCTATTTCAATCGCGATGCCGCCACCCGCATCGCGAAGATCCGCGAAACTCTGGCGGACGGTTCGACGCGCATCGTGCATCGCATGGGCGATCTGGGCTATTACGACGGCGAAGGCCGGCTGTGGTTCTGCGGTCGCAAGACTCAGCGGGTAGTCGCTGCCGGGACGACGCTGTGCACCGAACAGATCGAGCCGGTGTTCAACACGCATCGCGACGTGCGCCGCACCGCGCTGGTCGGTCTCGGCAACGTCGGTACGCAGCGCCCGGTGCTGTGCGTGGAACTGCGCGCGGGTGTGGCGGCAACCGAATGGCCGCGCATCGAAGAAGAACTGCGGCACCTGGGCGAAGGCTTCGTGCATACCGCCAAGGTCGAAGCCTTTCTGCGTTATCCGAAAGCGTTCCCGGTCGACATCCGCCACAACGCCAAGATCGGCCGCGAGAAGCTGGCGGTGTGGGCGGCCGGACGCCGACCCCGCTGAGGGCGCACTGCATCCGCAGGGCGTCCGCGCGCGTAGTCGGCGTACGGTCGACATTCCCGACCTCTCCGGAGAGGCCCATGCGTCTGTCGACCGTTCTGATGGCGTTTCTTGCCCTGTGCGTTGTACCGCTGGGCCGGCTTGCGGCGGCGGATGATGAGACACCACACCCTTGGCAGGAACGTCTGCCGGTCATCGCAGCGGAAGATCTCCAGCGCGATGTCGACGTGCTGGCGTCGACCTACGCCACGCTTCATCCCGGCCTGCATCGCTATCTCGACGATGCCGGACTCGCAGTCGCCTATCGCGAACTGCGCGATGCCTTCGTCGACCCGGTACGGCTGGATCGTGCGTTCCTCGCCTATTCCGCGTTCGCCGCCAACATCCGCTGCGGGCATACCTATACGAACTTCTTCAATCAGAACGAAGCGGTGCAGAAGGCGTTGTTCGAGCATCCGCGCTTGCCGTTCCTGTTCCGCTGGATCGATGGGGAGATGGTGGTCACCCGCGATCTGGGGTCCGGCGCGGATCTGGAACCGGGTACCCGCGTCGTCGAACTCGACGGCGTACGCCCCCGCAAGTTGCTGGCGGCGATGATGCCGTATGCCCGCGCCGACGGCGGCAACGATCACAAGCGCGTCGCGTCCCTGCAGCGCAGCGGGGGCACGCGCTATGAAGCCTTCGACATCTACTATCCGCTGCTCTATCCGCAGACCGTCGCCGATACGGCGCGCATCCGCTTCGTCGCGCCCGGCGCACGCCGTGCGCGTGCGGCGACGATCCGCAAGCTGCCTTACTCGGCGGACGCGGTGCCGGCGCGGACGACGGCGGTTGCGAAGAGTAACGATTCGCCGTTGGGCTGGTCGCTGTCCTTTCCGCGGCCATCGGTCGCGGTCGTGACGATGCCCGGCTGGGGGATATTCAAGCATGAAGACTGGGACTGGCAGGCGTTCATCGATCGCGTTTTCGTCGATATCGCCGCGCGCGAGGCGCGCGATCTGGTGATCGATCTGCGCGGCAACGAAGGCGGCGGCAATGTCGGCGCCGCGTTGCTCGAACGAATGGTCGATGCGCCGACGCCGCTGCCCATTTCCACACGCAGCGTCCGCTATCGGCGGGTGCCGGATGCGTTGCGTCCGTCGCTGTCGACCTGGGACGACGGTTTCTACGACTGGGGAGAACGCGCGATCGATGTCGGAAACGGTTTCTACCGGTTGACGAAGTACGACACCGGTGCGGCGGGCATCGCGATCGCGCCGAAAGCGCCGCGGTTCGCAGGTCGCGTCTGGGTGGTGGTGGGCTCCGACAACAGCTCGGCGACCTTCGAATTTGCGCAGACGGTGCAGCTGCGCAAGCTCGGTACGCTGGTCGGCGAGCCTACCGGCGGCAACCAGCGCGGCATCAATGGCGGCGCGTTCTTCTTCATGACCCTGCCGGGGTCGGGTATCGAGCTGGACGTGCCGTTGATCGCGCAGTTCGCGGACACACCGATGCCCGATGCAGGCCTGTTGCCCGACGTGCCGGCGCGCGAGAGCGCCGACAGCATCGCTGCGCGGCGCGATGTCGCCATGGAGGCGGTTTTCGCGCGCATCGACGCCGGTCGTTCCGCGGCCGGGAACCCTTCCGGGCGTCGCTGAAAACAGACGCCAAACAAAAAAACGGGCCCGGCGATTGCCGGGCCCGCGCAAAACAACGTTCACTGGTGCGGAACGTCGATCAGAACGTGACGCTCCAGCTGTTGATGTAGCCGACGTCGCCACCGGCGTTGTCGTTCACGCGCAGCTTCCAGGTGCCGTTCAACAGTTCACCCGACAGATTCACGGTATAGGTCTGGTTGATGTTGTCGGCGCTGCCGCCCGCGCGGTTGTGCAGCACGTACAGGCTGCCGTCCGGCGCGATCAGGTCGACTTTCAGGTCGCCGATGTAGGTATGGACGATGTTGACGGCGACCGGCGTGGTGGCCGAGCCGTTGCCGGTGCGGCCGGAGACGGTGATCGGGCTTTCGACTGTGGTGTTGTCGCTGATCGTGTAGTCGGCGCCGTTGGTGTAGGTCTGGCCGGTGGGTGGGGTACCGCCGCCGATGTAGCTGCGGATCCAGGTGACCATGGCGGCCGTTTCCGAATACACGCCGTAGTAGTTCGCTAGTGCGCAGCCTTTGCCGTAGCTGACGACGCCGATGCTGTAGATCGAGCCGTTGTAGGGTGCGATCAGCGGGCCGCCGCTGTCGCCCTGGCAGGAGTCCTTGCCGCCGGCCGCAAGCCCGGCGCAGATCTGGACGGCCGGGTTGAGCTTGAGGCCGCTGGCCGCGGTGCTGCCGTTGTACGAAGCCGCGCAGGTGGTGTCGGACACGACCGGGATGGTGACTTCGCGCAGGCTGGTCGTGCCGCTGCCGCCTTGCGAGGTGGCGCCCCAGCCCAGGGTGGTCACCGGGTCGCCCACCTTCGCCACGGCCTGAATCACCGTCGCGTCGGGCAGTTTGGCGCGGATGAGGTTGGTCGGGAACGTGCCGTTGATGCGAAGCAGCGCGTAGTCGTTGCTGTAGCTGCCGGCGGTGGAGTTCACGCTGTAGTTCGGGTGCTGGACGTACTGGGCGACGCTGTACGCGGTCTGGCTGCCGGTGTTGTTGGAGCCTGCGTAGACCGTGGTCTGGCTGCCGCAATGCGCGGCGGTCAGGACCCAGCTGTCGGCAACGATGGTGCCGCCGCAGCCGGAGGTGCGCACGGTGAACGAGCGATCGCCAACGGCCGCGACGCCACCGACGATGCGGGTGTTGAATTGACTGAACGGGGTGCTGTCCTTCCAGATGCCCGGCCGCACGGTGCGGTCGGCGGCGAACGATGCGGCGCTGACGGCCAGCAGCGACAACAGCAGGGTGCTTGAAGCAACGCGAATAGCAGTCTTCATTTCAGCTTATTTCCTTATGGGTGATGTGTCGGATGTCGTACGCGTGACGCGATGCGAACATGGCCATTGCAAGCATGTGCATCGCGTTTGCTTTGGAACGCGGCGGGTCCGCTCCCGTTTCCTGTAACGAAGAGCGGCGCCGTATTGCGCGACACGTTTCGCGTGCATGCACGCACCGGGTGTCTGCGGTTGACCTGGCAGTCCAGTCCGTCGGCGTGTGGATGCGACAGGCGGCCTGCTGGGGTGCGTCGATATTATTCGTACTGCGGGACGTGCGGTCATGATGAATTGTCATGACCTCACGTTGTCGTTCCGATGATCGGTACGTCACTGAATTCCCTGAAAAACAAGGGGTTTCATGATTTCGATGCGAAACGCGTATCGGGTGGATAACGAAGCGGGCCGGGCGAAACCGGGCCGCTTCGTCTCGCGATGCAGCAACGCTTACGGCGCAAAGTACGTCGAGATCGACGGATACACGTCGGAGAAACGCGAGTAGTAATCGGGCTGGGTCGGCGCCGTGCAGTACGACAGGCCGCCGTACAGGCCGCCGCGCAGCTGGTGGGTGCCGGCGCTGTCGACGGTGAACAGCGCGGAGCCAGAAGAGCCGCCTTCGGTCACGCCCGTGTTCCACACCACGCGATACAGCGGCGATTTGCCGTCGATCGACGTCGACAGGCCGGTGACCGAACCCAGCGAATACATCTTCGCGTCGCCGGCCGGATGATGGATGCCGACGATCGCGGTGCCGGTGGCGCCGATCGACGCGCTGGTCCAGGACGCATACACCGCGCCGGTCGGCGGAGCGGTCTTCAGTTCCAGCAGCAGGGTGTCGCGGGTGGTGTTGGAATGACGGAGGAACGCGCCGCCGGTCAGCGTCACCGCGCCTGCCGCCTGGGTGGTGCCGCCGCAAGTGGTGGCCTTGTAGAACCAGTACGTCTGCAGGGTGTCGGCCACGGTCTGGGTGTTGATGCAGTGCGCGGCGCTCCAGAACAGGCGCTTCTTCGGCGAGTGGCTGTTGTTGAGCAGCGTGCCGGTGCACAGATAAGAACTGCCGCTCTTGGTGAACACCATGCGCGCGACCGCTTTCTCGGCGTTGAGGAAGCCGCCGGTGGGATTGACGCGGCACACGATGTCCTTCTCGCAGCTGTCGCTCTCGCCGATCTTGGTGCCCAGTTTGGCCAAGGCGCTTTCGCTGGCGATGGGGCTGGTGTCGAGGTGCGAGATCTGCGCGACGGCGAGGCTGAAGTTCTGCGGACGCTGGCCCTTCGCCAGCACGATTTCCACGGTGGCCTTGTCGCCCATCAGCACCGGCGACCAGCCGGCCCGCTGGCCGACGAACGCGCGGCCGTTCTGTTCGAACACGCGTCCATCGTTGCCGCCGAACCGCAGGGTGACGCCGGCGGGATTGCCGCGGCCGTTGCTGTTCAAGGTCAGGCCGGCGCGCATCGCGACTGCGGTTTCGGAGGAGATCCCGAAGCGCGCAGCGATGCTGCCGTCGCCCTGGCGTTCCCAGCCCAGCCTGGACAGCGAGATCCTGCCGTTCGGCACGTTGCGCGCGAAGCCGACTTCGAACGGCTGGCCGCGCTTGACCTGATCGATGCGGCGCGTTTTCAGCGCGCGCGTGTCGGCCAGCGCAGGCGCGCCCAGCGCGACCAGCGTGGGCGCGGTGGCTTCGCGGGTGGCGAATGCGGCGGCGCCCATGGCCTTGGCCATCGGCGCTTCGCTGACGAAGGCCTCGTTCATTTCGACCACCGGTGCGGCGGCCTGGACAAAGGGTGCGGAGAGCAACGTTGAAACGATCGCGATGCCGATCCGGGTCTTGCGTACCATTGGCGACTCATCCTTGTTGACGTTGGTGCGGTAAAGGAACACCGACACGCGACGCGTCTTCCATGGCCGCACAGGGCCGGGAAGAGCCTGCGATCATTCCCTGAGGGTGGTGGTGGTGCGTTGGATTGCCGTGCCGCCGCGCATGGGGCCAGCAGGCGAATCGATCGTATACGCGCCGCCTGCGTTTTTTTGCGACAGCAGTCTCTCTTCGAATGCGGGCTGGATCAGCCTGATCGATGCTGCAATGCGGTCGTCGAAGATATTCAACAACAGCGATGCGAATGGCGAAACAGCAGGGTATCGTCCGGCACGCGCGATGCGAGGCTCAGCGGAACACGCGACGTAACAGTTCCGTCGTCCGCGACGCCGGATTCTGCCGGATCCGCTTTTCCTGCTCCGCGATGACATGGAACAACCCGTCGATGGTTTCGCGGGTGACGTAGTCGTCGAGATCGGCGCTGCTGGCGGAACCCTGACCGCCGCCGAGCAGTGCGCCCATGCCGCTGCCGCCTGCTTTCTTGCTGAAGTCCTTGTACTTCTGGGTCACGCCCACCGATGCGGTCTGCTTTTCCACGATCGGCCGGAATGCGGCATAGAGTGTCTGCTCGCTGCTGCGGCGGAAGAAATCGGTAGCGGATGTTTCGCCGCCGCGCACCAGACCGATGGCGTCCTGCACGGTCATCTGCCGTACCGCGTCGGCGAGAATCCCTGCCGCGACAGGCACCGCCTTTTCCGCCGCGCGATTCATCGACAGCTCGAAGGCATCCACTTTCCTGCCGGCGCCGAGCTGGCGCGCAAGGTCGGCGAGTCTGCGGATCTTCTCCGGTACGAAAATCTTCACCGCCTGATCGCGGAAGAAGCCGTCTTCCTTGCCCAGTTGCCGCACCGCACGATCCACGCCCTGCGCCAGGGCTTCCTTGATGCCGCGGCTGGCGTCGCTATCGCTGAGGCTGGAGGTGCCGCTGCCGCTGCCGAGCAGGCGGTCCTTGAGCTGTTGTTCGATCGATTGCGCGCCGACAGCGGCAGCGGTCGCCATCGTGATGCAGGCAGTGAGGACGAGGACGGGACGACGCATGTCATGGCTCCTGAGGTCGGATACCGGGAGCATACGCCGCGATGCGCGGCTCTGCTGCGTGAATGACCGGTTCTTCGGCGCGGGGTTTTCCTACAGATGCGGGATATGTCTGGTTGCAGACTGTTGTCGATGTCAACCGGCCTTACCCCACCCCAACCCTCCCCTTCGCCTGCGGCGAAAGTGAGGGAGTGGTTCGGGCCGACATTGAACAAGCGTCTGAAGCGAGCCGCTTTGCTCCCTCCCTTTCGCCGCAGGCGAAGGGGAGGGCTGGGGAGGGGTAAGGCTTTCGACCCTAACGAGAAATCAATATGGACACTCGCAGACTGCGCGCCAGAACGCTGCGCAAAACAATGACCGATGCTGAATTGGAATTGTGGAAGCATTTGCGCGCGAGACAAATCGAAGGTTTTCGTTTTCGACGACAGGTACCCATCGACAGATATATCGTCGATTTCGTTTGCCCGCAGGCGAAACTTGTCGTCGAGGTGGATGGCGCTACCCATTCCGTGCCGCATGAGATCGCTCACGATGAGAGGCGAACGGAGTTTCTTCGGGCCGGGGGTTTTCGTGTGTTGCGGGTGCAAAGTGACGATGTGTACCG
>JANLVT010000043.1:0-140784 GCA_031364125.1 Lysobacterales bacterium
GTTAGGCTGATGCTAATGCAAATGCGAATGAGTTGCAAATAAGAGCTAAAGCATTGACAGAACGGCGGGATCGGGTGGCGCGGCGGCCGATCCCTAATTTTGTGCTAGTCGGAGTGGCGCCGATCGTGCCTCGGAGTTTCCGGATGCCTGAGAATCTTGCGGAAAACATCGGACAGATTTCCGATGGGCTGTTGTTCGGCCTGACCGGGTTTGACGGCGCCACCCTCGACGGCATGCTCGGCACCCATTGCCCGAACGTGCTGTACCCGTACGCGCGCCAGCTGATCAGCGAGCTGATCCAGGCCGGCGGTTTCCCGCCGTTCTTCCTGCAGCCGATCAACTTCGACGCCCTGTACGCCGAAGGCCTGCGCCAGCGCGCCGCGCAACAGCCCGACGGCGGCCTGGCCGGCGTCGAGACCGCCGGCAACGCCTGAGCACCCGGCGTGCCGGTGACACCACGCATGGAAGCGAACCCGCCCATCGACGCAGCGCCGACCAGGTCGGCGCCCACCGTCGCGGTGGTGGGTGCGGGCTCCTGGGGCACCGCACTGGCTGCATTGATCGCCCGGCACGGTCACCCGACCGTGCTGTGGGGCCGCGATGCGGACGCGGTCGCCGCCATCGACCGCCATCACCAGAACCCGCGCTACCTGCCAGGCATCACGTTGCCGGACAGCCTGCGCGCCACCACCGACCTCGCCGCCGCGCTGCGCGATGCCGACCTGGTGCTGGTGGTGGTGCCCTCGCACGCGTTCGCCGAAACCCTGCACGCGCTCGCACCGCACCGCCCGGCCAAGGTCGGCGTGGCGTGGGCGACCAAGGGTTTCGAGCCCGGCAGCGGGCGGTTCCTGCATGAGGTCGCCCAGGACATCCTCGGCCGCCACGTGCCGCTGGCGGTGGTGACCGGGCCGTCGTTCGCCAAGGAAGTCGCCGCCGGCCTGCCGACCGCGCTGACCGTGCATTCCGACGATGCCGCATTCGCGCAACTCGTGGCCGACGTGCTGCACGGCCCGGCGTTTCGCGCCTACACCGGCGACGACATGCTCGGGGCCGAACTCGGCGGCGCGATGAAGAACGTGCTCGCGGTCGCGACCGGGGTCGCCGACGGCATGCAGCTCGGGCTCAACGCGCGCGCCGGCCTGATCACCCGCGGCCTCAACGAGATGCTGCGGCTCAACCAGGCCATCGGTGGACAGCCCGAGACCCTGATGGGTCTGGCCGGCCTCGGCGACCTGGTGTTGACCTGCACCGGCGACCTGTCGCGCAACCGTCGCCTCGGCCTCGCGCTGGGCCGCGGCCAGTCGATCGAGGAGGCGGTCCGCGAGATCGGCCAGGTCGTCGAGTCGATCCAGACCGCGGAAGAAGTGATGCGCCAGGCCGGCCGCCACGGCATCGAGCTGCCGATTTCCAGCACCGTCCGCGATGTGCTGAAGGGCGAGATCACCCCGGCTGAAGGCCTGAAGCGGCTGATGGCGCGGCAGCAGAAACCGGAATATCCCGAGGGCCTGTTCGGCGATTGACACTGGCGTTCCCATTCCTGCTATGCGGAAAATCGGCCCGTCCGGTCATGCAAAGCACACGAATGCAATGCAATGCGCATTATTGTGCCAGCCGTCACAAAATATCGCCCTCGTGAATGTTTAGTTAAATTGATGACTCCTCTATGCTCGGTGTCAATCTGGCTGGTCGAATGGGGCATTCGTTCAGACCAATGACCGATACGCCGGAATAATCAAATTTGCACAGGGGAGACAGGAAATGGTTCTGAAGACGAATAGATTGCGCGATGCGATCGCGTACGCGCTGACCGCCAGCGTTGTTGCCGTAGCGGGGACAGGCACTGCGTTCGCCCAGGCGAAAAACGACAACGCGGATGCAACCCAAGATCTGGATCGCATCGAGATCACCGGGTCCCGCATCAAGCAGATCGATGCCGAGACAGCGGCTCCGGTGGTCACCATCACCCGTGCCGAAATCGAACAACAGGGCTTCCAGTCGGTTTCCGACATCCTTCAGAACATTTCCGCGATGGGCGCACCGCCGTTGACGCGCGCGCAGCCGCTCTCGGCGGGCGAAGCGGCAGGCGGCACCTTCATCAGCCTCCGCAATCTAGGCGCGCAGCGTACGCTCGTTCTGCTCAACGGTCGCCGTTTGGGCATCACCACCGCCGGGCTTGCGGATACGTCCACCATTCCCGCCGTGGCGGTGGAACGCATCGAAATCCTGAAAGATGGCGCATCGTCCATTTACGGTTCCGATGCCATCGGTGGCGTGGTCAACATCATTACCCGCAGGAACTTCGATGGTGCTGTGGCTTCGGTCTATTACGGTCAGTACGGACAGGGCGATGGCGGCATCACCACCGGCGAATTCGCCATGGGCCTGACCGGAGACAAGGGTTCGCTCACGATCGCTGCAGAATGGGGCGACGAAAAGCGCGTCGCCGCCAGTGACCGTCCTTTCAGTGCGTTTCCGCGCTCCGACATTCATCCAACCGATGGCTGGACCACAGTGGGTCAGTTCGGTGGCTACGTCCGCGCCGGTACCCGGGTGGTGTTGCGTCCCGGCGGTGATTCGCGCAACCCGGCCGATTTCATTCCTCAGAATACGTTCACCGGCTCTTGCAGCCCCGCCGCTGGCGCCAGCGCTACCACCGGCTGCATTCCGGGCTCCACGCTAGACAAAAGCAATACCAACGAGCAGACCGATCTGCGTACGCCGCTGGAGCGCAAGAGCCTTTACGTGGATGGCGTTTACGACATCGCCGACAATCTCCGCTTCCGCACCAATCTGCTGTACGCCAATCGCGAGACGGTGCGTCAGGTCGCTGGTTTTCCGATGCAGGCAGCGTCATTCAATACACCGCTCTCGGCCACCAGCTATTTCACCCCAACGCCCGGCACTGCCATCGCCAACTGGTGGCGTCGTACCTGGGAGGTGCCGCGCGTCTCCGCCAGCAACCTCACCACCTACCGTTTCTCCGGTACCTTCGAAGGTGCGTTCGATTTCGCTAGCCGTACTTTCGATTGGGACATCAGTTACCTGAGAAATACCAATCGCCTGGAACAAAGCAGCTTCGGCAATCTCAATGTCGCCAGGACGCGCTTGGCGGTTGGCCCCTCGTTCCTCAATGCGCAGGGCCGCGTGCAGTGCGGTACCGCCGCTGCGCCGATCGCGTTCACCGATTGCGTACCTTTCAATCCTTTCGTGCCCTTCGGCACCGTTGCGCAGGGCGGTCTGACCAACAACCCCGAATTGCAGCGGTACTTGTTCCAGCAGGAGAATGCGACCGGCGAGACCTCCACCACCACGATCAGTGCGAACCTGACGGGCAGCATCGTGACCCTGCCTGCCGGCGAGCTGAGCTTCGCGGCAGGCTACGAAAATCGCAAAGAAGAAGGCAAGTTCGTCCCCGATGCGCTGTCGGTCACCGGCGGTTCGACCAACCTTGCGGCGGGTCCTACCCGTGGCCAGTATTCGGTCGACGAATTCTACGCTGAGCTTCAGGTGCCGATCCTGGCCGATGTGTTCCTGGCCAAGAGCCTGACCTTCGACGTGGCCTCGCGCTACTCCGATTACGACACATTCGGCAACACCACCAACAACAAGTTCGGTCTGAAGTGGAAGCCGATCGACTCCCTGCTGCTGCGCGCGACGTTCGCCGACGGCTTCCGCGCACCGACGATCTCCGATCTGTACGGCGGCGGATCGCAGACCTTCTCCTTCTTCACCGACCCCTGCGATACCAACTTCGGCAGCTCGCGCACCAACGCGACGACGCGTCAGAACTGCATCAATGGTGTCGGGGGCGTTGGCGCTCTGGGCGCGCTGGGCAACACCTATCGCCAGCTTGGCCAGGGTTTCATTCCGGTCGCCAATCCGAACTCGCAGACGCCGGTGGCGTTCAACAACGGCTCCAATCCCAATCTGTTGCCCGAACAGTCCGTTTCCCAGACGATCGGCGCTGCGTGGAATCCGACTTTCGTCGAAGGGCTGTACCTGTCGCTTGACTGGTGGAAGATCCGCATCGATCAGACCATCGTCACCGACACCGCCACCCAACAGCTCAACGACTGCTATGTCCAAGGCATCGCCAGCCGTTGCCTGTTTACCCGCGACACAACCCTGGGCTATGTCAACAATATGCTCCTGGCCGGCGCCAATGCCGGTTTCCGCAAGATCGAAGGTTATGATTTTGAAGCGTCGTATCGTTTGAAGACCGAGAATTGGGGCGATTTCAGGCTCTCGTCCACCACGACTTACACCTCCAAGGATTATTTCCTCAGCACCAACGATGCCCGCCTTCCGCTGTCGTCCGTTGGCATCACCAGCAGCTTCCGCATCCGCTCCAACCTCAACCTCGGTTGGCAGAAGGGCGCGTTCGGCGCAACGTTCAACTCGCGTTATTACTCCTCGATGAAGGAAGGTTGCACCTATTTCATTACGGGTTCGACCACGCCCAATCTCGAGTGCAATGAGGTTGGTTTTGCGCCGACCGGTGCATTGACCGGCACCACCAGCCAGCTGACGCGTCGCAATCGTAACGGATCCAATACTTTCCACGATGTACAGGTTCGCTGGAATGCTCCGTGGGATGCGACCATTTCGGTCGGCGCCAACAACGTGTTCGAGCGCTATGGCCCGGTCATGTATACACAGCCGAGCGCTAACGTGTCCTATTACGGCGGCTTTGACATCGGTCGTTTCGTCTATATGAAATACACCCAGAAGTTCTAATCACACATCTCTCTCTGTGTGATGTTCCCATTGTGGCCCCGAAAGGGGCCACAATTTTAAGGGTGCCTTGCTTCGATCGAAGCGAAGGACACGCAGCGGATGCACAATGTCGTGGCTGCGACGGACGTTCCCGACGACATAAAAAAGCCCGGCATTGCCGGGCTTTTTTATGTCGTTTCCCTCGATATCAGAAGCTCGCGCGTACGCCCAGCATGTACTGCGAGGTCACGTCCCCGGCTTCGACTTCGCCGACGATGCCCCAGGTTTCGTTGATCACGAACTGGGCGCCCAGCGTGCCGCTGAACTCGCCGTCGTAGTCGCTGCCGTCGACGTAATTGGCCTTCACCCAGCCTTCGAAGCTGTCGCTGAGCGCGCCGCGCAGGCCCACCGACAGACGCGCGCCATCGATGTTTTCCTCGAGGCCGTCCGCATCCAGTTCGATGTGCTGGAAACCGAGCTCGGCGATCACATCGGCGTTGTCGAACACGGTATGGCGATAGCCGATGCCCGCATGGATCTGCTGTGCATCGATATCGACGGCGAAGTCGTCGTTGCGCGACCAGACGTAGCCGCCGTAGAGGTAGATGTTGTCGCCCAACTCGACCGAGGTGCGGATGCCCACGCCGTCGAAATCGAGGCTGTCGTTGCCGAGCGAATCCAGATCCACGCTGACGCGCTGAACGCCGCCTTCGACATAGGTGAAACTGCCCAAGCTGTCCCGGGCCGAGGCCGCGAACGGCAGGCAGGCCAGCACAAGTGTGGCCGCAAGTTGCTTCTTCATGAATCTCCCCATTGACCGGTGAACGCTGTGAATGTCCTGTCCGCGCCGGGCGCGGCCTGCAAGTTTACCCAAGCCCGGGCCGGTTTGCGTCGCCCCACAAGAAAGCCCGGCGATTGCCGGGCTTCCAGGTCGCGACACGGAGGGGAGGCCGCTCGCGAATGGGCGTATTCAGGGGCTTACGCCTGCCCTGCACGGGTGAAGCAATGCGAATACCTGTGTGGTGCCGCGCTTACCAGCTGAGGCGTGGACCGACGAACCACTGGGTGTCGCCGTCGGCGAACTTGACGTCGCCGCTCAGGCCCCAGTTCTGGTTGAACTTCACCTGGGCGCCGACTCGGCCGTAGAAATCGCCGTCGAACTGCTCGTAGTCCTCGTAGCCGGCCATGGCATAGCCTTCGAAATTGCTGCCGAAGGCGCCGCGCACGCCGACTTCGGCGCTGTAGCCGTCGAAATCGAAACCACTGCCGGCATCGAGCTTCTCATAGGCGACGCGCGTGACCAGGTCGGCCTTGTCGTTGATGCCGTAGTTGTAGCCGACGCCCAGCTTCCACTGGTCGATGTCGATACTGGTGTTGTCGATTTCCTGCTGGTTGTAGCCGCCGAACAGGTGGAAGTTCGGATGCACCGCGACCGAGCCGTCGATACCGAAGCCATCGGCGTCGCCATCACCGTTGGTGGCGACATAACCGCCCTGGACATAATCGTAGGAAACGCCTTCTGCCGCGGAGGCCGCGAACGGAAGGGCGGCCAGCAGGGTCAGGGCAAGGAGAGAACGCTTCATGGGGTTGACCTCTTGATTGTTATTGGACCGAAACGGTCGGAGAGAGTGAGGATCCCGCTTCGGTAGAGCGCATTCTCAGGATTGCCACATAACAAAACCTTAATAATGAACTGATGAGTTCGGGAACTTTACCGAAGTGTTCAGGTGTTGATGTAGCTCGATGCGCGTGACGACATGCCAGCGTCAGCATGCTGACGGCATCGCCGTGGAAACGTCGCACGCATCGCATCCGTGCCTGAGCGGATCGATCACCAGATCAGATCGTCGGGCACCTGGAACCGCGCGTAGTAGGCATCCTCTTCCGAGCTTGCGGTGGACGGCCCGGCGCCTCCGTCCTGGCCATGGTCCAGCACGATCATGCCGGCATCGCGTTCCCGTACCTTGTCGGCGGCCGCTCGCGGCAACAGCTCATAGCGTTCGTCCAGGCGGACGATCACCAGCGCGCCGGAAGACAATTTCTTGCGCAGGTCCGCGTCGATCAGCAGGGTGCGGATGGCGCCGTCTGCGATGAAGCGGTATTCGCTCTCGCCCGTGCGCGGCACTTTCCTGTCGTGGATGATCTGTCGCGCCTGGGCACGAAGTTCAGCTGCGTGCGCCTGCGTTTTGCGCTCGGCAGCGAGGGCGCGATCCCGTTCGGTTTTCTCCGCCCGCGCGCGTTCCGCTTCCAACTGGATCTCGCTGGGCTGGGACGGACCTTTGCCCTGCCGGGCCTTGTTCTGCTCGCGCGCCACCTCGGCCACCTTGGACTTCTTGACCAGGCCCGCCTTGAGCAGTTGTTCCTGAAGCGGATTCGCCTTCGCCATGTCGCAGTTCCCTGCCGAGGAATTCCGGCCCATCATACCCGCCGCCCACACCGCCCGCCTTCACTTCGGCTGATTGGAAGCTTTCAAAGCGCCTCGCAGGCCAGCGGACATGCCGCGCGCAGCGGCCCGGAGTCGCTCAGGATTTCAGTTTCCACCCGGTCCTGAAGATCCACCACACCGCCACCAGGCACAGCGCCAGGAAGCCGAGGATCGCGGCCAGGCTCACGCCGACATTCACGTCCGCCACGCCATAGAAGCTCCAGCGGAATCCGCTGATCAGATAGACCACCGGATTGAACAGCGCGATTTTCTGCCAGGCCGGCGTCAGCATGTTGATCGAATAGAACGCGCCGCCCAGGAAGGTCAGCGGCGTCACCACCATCAGCGGGATCACCTGCAGCTTCTGGAAATCATCGGCCCACAGGCCGATGATGAAACCGAACAGGCTGAAGGTCACCGCGGTCAGCAGCAGGAAGCACAGCATCCAGAACGGATGGGCGATTTCATAGGGCACGAAGAGGCGCGCGGTGATCAGGATCAGCACGCCCAGGATCAATGATTTGCTGGCGGCCGCGCCGACATAGCCCATCACCACTTCGACGTAGGACACCGGTGCCGACAGCAGTTCGTAGATGGTGCCCGCCCATTTCGGCATGTAGATGCCGAACGAGGCGTTGGAAATACTCTCGTTCAACAGCGACAGCATGATCAGCCTGGGAATGATGAAGGCACCGTAGCTGATGCCGTCGATCTCGCCCATGCGCGAACCGATGGCCGCGCCGAACACCACGAAATACAGCGAGGTGGACAGCACCGGCGACGCGATGGATTGGGTGATGGTGCGGAAGGTGCGCGCCATTTCGAAGCGGTAGATCGCACGGACCGTGTGCCAGTTCAGAAGCGGACTCATGCGCGCGCCTCCTTGCCTGCATCGTCGCCGCGTGCGCCGCCATGCACCAGATCGACGAAGATGTCCTCCAGCGAACTTTCGCTGTAATGCAGATCCTTGAAGTGGATGTCCAGTTCGCCCAGCCTTTTGAGCAGCGCGGCGATTCCGGTTTCCTCGGTCTGCGTATCGAAGGTATAGACCAGCCCGCGGCCCTCGTCGGTCAGTTCCAGCGGAAGCGCCAGAATGCTGCTTCGACGGTTGACAAGCTGATTCTGTAAACACCCTATGAGAGCCTGTTCAAAAGCTCTCGATCAAAACCGTAGAGCGGCCTTCAGGCCGCTGATCCAGCGGCCGTGTGAAGTTTCAGCGGCCCGAAGGCCGCTCTACGATGGGACGTTTTTTTGCGGTTTTCATCGCAAGAGCGCGGAGATTTCGAACGGGCACTGACGCATTCGCAGGAAACTGAGTTGCGCTCAGTCGGCGAAGAACATCGACATGAAACGCTGGGCGATGACCGGATCCAGATCGTAGCGCGCCGGGTGCACGGCCATGCGCTGCGCGATCTGCGCAACCTTGGCGAACTCGTCGGGATTCTGCGCGCAGTGCTGCAGCAGATTGCGCGTCTGCTGTTCCAGTTCGGTGCTGGCCGCGAGCCAGCGCGGATCGAAGCGCGGCATTCGCGAGAACGCATCCGCGGGCAGCCCCTCTGGTTGCCACTGCAGGCGCAGTCCGCTGCCGTTGTGGTGCGCGACCAGCGGCAGTGTCTGGCCGGCGGCGACGCGCGCTTCCGGCAGGAACTGCAGCCCCTGTTTCCAGTGCAGCCCATCGCCGCTGCCGGGCGCGTTCGACAGCACGGTGTCGGCATCCAGCCGCAGATCGAACCAGAACAGGATCGCGCCGACGCTGCCGTCGGCTAGCGCGGGCACATCGATCGCGAGCTCCTGCGGATCGGGGCCGGCGATGGCGAAATCGAAGTCGAACAGGTCGAACGGCTCGCTCAGCGCGCGATAGTCTAGCGTGCGCGCATCGACGTTGATGAAGCTGGGCGATGCGCGGTACGGATTGAACAGCGTGGCGTCGACGTCGAGGATGCGATCGATCCGGTACTCCACCGCCATCGCCCGCAATCGCGCGCCGGCCGGCAGATAGCGCGCATCCGCGCCGAGCAGATGCTCGCGCGCATGCGCAAGGAAATGCAGCACGCCTTCGCCGATCAGGCTGCAATCGAACAGCTGGAAGATGGCGAGATCGGCGCGCCTGGGCAGATCGTCGGGCACGATGAGCGCGCGGCATTCCTTGGCGATCAGGGAAATGCTGTCGGCAAAGCCATTGGCAGCGATGAGTTCGCGCCCGATCCCGGCGATTGCAGGATGCTGTTCGCAACCGATCACGCGTGCGGCGCCGGCCTGCGCAGCGAACATCGACAGCAGGCCGCAGCCGGCGCCGATATCCAGCGCCAGTTGCGAGGGGGCAGCCGCGAGCGCGGTGTGCAGCGCTTTGCGGTATCCGGCGTTGCGCCGCACATCGCCGAGCATCGGTACGTACCAGGCCGGCAGGCCATGCGCGCGCGGCTGCATCGGCGGCGGCGAGGGGCGCACATGCAGGCGGGTTTCCTGCGCTTCGATGCGCAGCGCCAGCGATTCGCCACGACGCAACGGCGTCGGATCGGTGTAGTACACCGCAGGGCGGATGCAGCGCAGATCGCTGTCGGGCGCGCTGCGGATTGTTGCGTCGCCCAGTTCCAATTCGAACCAGACCAGGATCGCATCGGCGCGGCCGTCGGCAATGACAGGCAGGGAAAGATCCCAGGCGACTTCGGCGAAATCCGCGAAATCCAGCGTGCCGATTTCCGTCGGTGCGGTCAGTGCGGTCCAGAATTCGGCGCCGAGTTCCAGCGACTGCGGATATGCGCTCCAGCGCAGACGGTTGATGGCGTCCAACGCGAGCGTGGCCTCCGCGGACGCATCGACCGATTCGGCCGCGACGGGATAATCCCACTGCACCGCCATCGCATACAGCGTGGCCCGTGCTGGCAGCACCCGTGGTGCAGCGCGCCCATCGCCGCAATAGGCGCGTAACGCGGGCACGATGCCGGTGCCCAGCAAGGTGTGATCGATCTGCGGAAAGACCAGCACATCGCAATCCGGAATCGTCGCATCTTCGCCGCTGCCGCTGATGTCGATCGCAGCAGCGAAGGTTTCGAACGATGCGCGACGCTCCTCCTCGCTCCAGTGCTGGATCGCGTCGCCATGCAATGCGTGCCAGGGCGCGAGGAAATGTTTCTGGACCATGCCGGTGGCGATACGCGCATCCTGCGGATAGCGCTCGGCGCACAGCGCATGCGCCGCGCCGTGACGCAGTGCGCGCAGCGCGAATACGCCCAGCTCGCTGCCGACGAAGCGCATGCGCGCGCCAGCGCTGCCGGCCAGTGCCTTATCCCATGCGGTGCACCAGACCGGATCGGTCAAGCGTTGTATCGCATTGCGCGCCGACGACTGCGCACTGTAGCGCCACAGATGACGGGCAATGCCTTCGATGCGGAATGCATCGCTGTCGGCCCGCATCGACGGATCATCGAACAGCTTGGGATCGAAAAGCACTTCGGGCGGCGGCGGCAATTCGATCCGCAGCGGTTCGTGCGCAGCCTCCGGGTCCAGCGCCTGACGCAGCACCGCAGCTTTGCGCATCTCCTCGTCCAGCGTGCGTACGCGCGCGGCCAGACCGTCGTCGGGCGCGCAGCGCAAAGCGCGTCGATACGCAGCCAGCGCCTGTGCGACATCGTCCAGACCTTCATGCGCCTCGCCGGCCAGCCGATGGCCAAGCGCGTCTTCCGGCAATGCCGTCGTCAATCGTTGCGCATCGTCGAGCGCATCCGAATAGCGCTGCAGGCGCAGACGCAGGCGCGCGCGCGCGGCGCGTTGGACGTTGCCGTGAGCGCTTTCGGCGGGTAAGGCGTCGATCAGCTGATCCCGATAGAAAAGCGCTTCCTCGATGCGGCCTTCGTGCTCGCTGGTCCGCGCCATGTGTTCCAGCGCCGGTACGATCTGTCGCATCGCTTCGCGCGGCACCCGCGACAGCATCGCGCGCATGTGGTCGGCATCGCCGGAATGCAGCGCCGCGCTCAAATCCTTGCTCCAATCCGTCATGGTCGTTCCGTCGTAACGCTTTCTTGATTCAGGTCGTGGCCAACAGCGCGTCGAGATTGCGCCGATCCTGGCCATAGGGCGTCATCACCGCATGTGCGGTGGAGGAGGAGCTTTCCGGCAGCGCGTATTTCACGAACGTCGCCATCGTGCCGGAGGGGCCGACATCGATATAACGAGAAGGGCCTTGGCGTTCAAGCTGGGCGATCGTGTCGCGAAAACGGATCGGTCGCCGCACTACGCTCCAGAAGAAGTTGTCGGGCAGCGTCGGCTCCAGCGTCGCCGCGCGGTCGCAACACACCACAGGACGCGTCGCCGGCTTCAGCGTCACGCTGCGCATGAAGGCGCAGAACGGCGCCTGCGCATTGTCGATCCATCGCGAATGGAACGCGAACGACACCGCAAGCCGCTGATGGGCGATGCCGCGACGCTTCAGTTCGGCTTCGATCGCATCCAGATCCGATTGGCTCGCGGCCACCGCGAAATGCTTGTCGAAATTGACTCCGGCCATTTCGCTGCGCGCATGCAGGAACGGTTCGTCTTCGTACAGCGCCGGTTCCGCGAGGATCGCGATGATGCCGCCGCGTTCGCAGGAATCCTCGAAGGATTTCGCCTGTTCGATCACCGCGGCCATCGCGTCCTCTTCGCCCATACAGCCGGCGACGGCTGCGGCTGCGAACGAGCCGAGACTCGCGCCGAGCGTTGCGTCGGGTTCGATCCCGGCATCGATCAGGCGCAGCGCCAATGCGTATTCGGTCATGAAGATCGCCGGATGCGTCAGCAGGGTCCGATCGAATGCGTCGGCTTTGTTGCCGGCGTGGATCGCCTCCAACACACGTTTGCCGCTGAGCTTATGCGCCAGAGCATCCAGACGCAGCATGTGTCCGCGGAAAATATCGTCGCCATCGAACAGCGGTTTGCCCATCTGGTAGTACTGCGATCCTTGTCCGGAAAACATGAAAACTGTTTTTGCTGCCGACATCGACCACTCCCTATCAATGCGAAGAGCGCGAATGTTAACACTCGACCAATCCTGATCGGCCTGGTGATGCTGCCAGTGGGCTCGGTGTTGTTCGTCGGCACAGCCATCCGCCGGAGAGGATCTGGCGCTGTCGATCGTGTCTCTCTGTGCAAGCCGATCTTCAGGCCGCTACTTTTTTCGCGATGGCATCCAGCGGCCTCAAGGCCGCTCTACGAACGTAAAAGCCGTGCGAGTGGATCAAGCACCGCGACGCCCACGCGTCCGCCGCCGGTCCAGCCATTCCATCACCTGCCGCGCGCTGATGCCGTGCAGCAGGATCGACAGCAGCACCACCAGGCACACCATCGACCACAGCGCCCGCGTGCGCGGGAAATCCGCCTGGTTGAGGGCGAATGCCAGGTAATAAAGCGAACCGATACCGCGCACGCCGAACACCGCGATGGTCCATCGGTCGCGCTGCTGCAGCCCGGTGCCGATGGTGCCGATCCATCCGGCCAGTGGCCGCACCAGCAGCACGAAGATCAGCGCGAACAGGATCTCCTGCCGCGACAGTGCGCCCAGGATGCCGCTGGCCACCGCGCCGCCCAGCAGGATCAGCAGCAGCGCCATCAGCAGCTTTTCGCACTGTTCGGCGAACAGCGACAGGGTGGTGTGGTATTCGTGGTCGCGTTCGTGCTGACGCACCACCACCGCGGCCACGAACACCGCCAGAAATCCGTAGCCGTGGCACAGCTCGGCCACGCCGTACACGAACAGGGTGATGGCGAGCGCGATCATGCCGTCGCTGGTGGTTGCCAGCGAGGACTCGCGTTCCACCCGGAAGATCAGATACATCAAGCCGTAGCCGACGCCCCAGCCGATCAGCACGCCCGCGCCCACCCGCCACGCCACGTCCAGCGCCAGCCAGCGGCCCCAGTCCATCGGCTCGCCAGCGCCCGCCAGCGCCACCGCCAGCCACACGAACGGGAACGCCAGACCGTCGTTCAGCCCTGCCTCGGACGTCAGCCCGAAACGCACTGGATCCTCGCCGCCTTCGCCCGGCCCGTGCACCTGCACATCGGAGGCCAGCACCGGATCGGTCGGCGCCAGCACCGCGCCCAGCAGCATCGCCGTGGCCAAGCCATAGCCCAGCAGATGCTGGCCCAGCAGCACGCCGCCCAGGATGGTCAGCGGCATGGTGATGCCGAGCAGCCGCCAGGTCAGCCGCCAGCGCCGCCAGCTGAAGCGCGTATCGATCCGCAGCCCCGCGCCCACCAGCGCCACCAGCACCGCCAGCTCGGTCAGGTGCTCGGTCACCACCGGGAACCGCAGCGGATCGGCCGGCGGCAGGTCGATGGGCAGCGAATACACCAGCAACCCGATGCCCACATAAAACATCGGCAGGGTCAGCGGATAGCGCTTCAGCAACTGCGGCATCCACGCCGCGCTGAGCAGCGCCAGCCCGACCAGGGTCACGGCAACCTTGTACGGATCCATAGGCGAAGCGGGCCGATCGAAGGGCAGGCGAGTATGCACAGGCAGCTGCCAATGCCGCGTGAGCGCTGGCCGTGCGTGCCAGCTCTTGCGGAGCATCAGGGTCAAGGTCTGGGCGGAGCTTAACGCTTCAGCCCTCCATCTACCATCTTCATACCATCCATATGGATGATCCTGTAAGGTGTGCCCATGACCAGACGCGCCCAGACCCTGCCCAGCCGCGGCAACGACAGCGAGAAAATCACCATCAACCTGGGCCATATGGACTTGGGCCGGGTGGACCTGCTGGTGCAGGAAGGCTTCTACGCCAACCGCACCGACTTCATCCGCACCGCCATCCGCAACCAGTTGGACCGCCATGAGGACGCCGTCAGCCAGTCCGTCGCCCGGCGCCGGCTGGAGCTGGGGCTGCGCCAGTTCACCCGGGCGGATCTTGAAGCCGTGCGCGCGGCCGGCGAAACCCTGGACATCCAGGTGCTGGGGCTGGCGATCATCGCGGCCGACGTCAGCGCGCAGCTTGCGCGCGAAACCATCGGCCGGCTGCAGGTGTTGGGGGCGCTGCAGGCCAGCGCCGAGGTCAAGGCCGCCCTGCGCGACCGCATCGTCTGAGATTCCCCGCCGGCCCTGCCGCCGGCGTCATTGCTTACCGCGTCACCACCGCGCTACAGCGCAGGACATCATCCCCATGCTGCACAAGACCATCGACATGGCCCACGCCACCCGACTCACCCGCCAGGGCCGCCTGCGCGAGGCGATGGCGGTGCTGCGTGGCGAAGGCACCGGCTCGCCGGACACGACCTCGCCGTGCACGACTTCATCCAACACGACTGCGGCGAACACCACTGCATCGAACACGACCGCATCGAACACCCCGCACGGCCGCGCACCGATCGACATGCTGCCGCCGTCTCCCGGCAGCGGCGGCGCGTGGACGCCGGACCCGTCGCAGGCGCAGCCGCGTGCCGACGCCGGGCCCGCCCAAGCCGCCCCCGCCCAAGCCGCCCCGCGCTCAACCACAAACCGCAGCGGCGCGGACCCGCTGCCCCGCAGCCTGATGGCCAAGCTGCGCAGCATGCCGCTGAAGGGCCAGCGTCGCGGCCCCGCCCAGGCGCCGGCCTGCGCACCCGGCGCGCGCTTCGACGCCCATGTCCATGCCGGCCCCGCAGGCCAGCGCCACTACCGCCTGTACGTGCCCGGCCGCGCCCTCACCCGGCCGCCGGCCCTGCTGGTGATGCTGCACGGCTGCACCCAGTCGCCGGAGGACTTCGCCGCCGGCACCGGCATGAACGCATTGGCCGAAGCCGAAGGCTGGCTGGTCGTCTATCCCGCACAGCCGCAAACGGCCAACAGCGCGCGCTGCTGGAACTGGTTCAACGCCGCGGACCAGACCCGCGACGTCGGCGAGCCCGCCATCATCGCCGGCATCACCCGCGCGGTGATGGCGGCGCACAACGTCGACCCCGCGCGCGTCTACGTGGCCGGGCTGTCGGCCGGCGCCGCCGCGGCGGCGATCATGGGCGCCGCGTATCCCGACCTGTTCGCCGCGGTCGGCGTGCACTCCGGCCTGGCGCCGGGCGCGGCCACCGACGTCAGCACCGCGTTTGCGGCGATGCGCCAGGGCAGCGCCGGCCACCCCGCCCGCCGCGGCCGCGCGATGCCCACCATCGTCTTCCACGGCGACCGCGACCGCACCGTGCACCCGGTCAACGGCCAGCACGTGCTGTCGCAGGCCGGCGCGGGCGCCGCGCTGACCACCCACGTCAGCCGCGACGCCCCGCCCGGCCGCCACGCCTACACGCGCACCGTGCACACCGACGCCCAGCATCGCCCGGTGCTGGAACACTGGCTGCTGCACGGCGCCGGCCATGCCTGGTCGGGCGGCAGCGCGGACGGCTCCTACACCGACCCGCAAGGCCCCGACGCCAGCAGGGAAATGATGCGGTTCTTTGCGCAGCAGCCGGGGCCTGCGTTCCGGTAGTGCGACGCAGGGCACGCGCGATGACGCACGGGCGAGCGCCGATGTCGCATGCGTGGGGAGCGCAACGCGTCGATCTGCGTGGTCACGGTTCGGATGGAACGATTCGCCAACGTCGGCCGCGTAGGGCGTGCTCAAGCACGCCGAACGGGATTCCGATTGCAGACCAAAGCAGGCGTCAATCCCGACCCCGGCGCGTGCGTAGGGCGCATAAGCCGAAGGCGTCATGCGCCATGGAGACATGGCAGTCGTCGAATTCTCGAAGCCGGTGCATGACGCCTTCGGCTTATGCACCCTACGAGGTTCTCCGCCTTACGGCCTTGCTGACTTACATCAGCACAGAATTCTCAGGTTGTTTTTTGAAGGTGCTGCGCCACGTTTTTAAGGTTTCTAGGTCTTTTCGCAAGTCCGCCTCGTCTGGGATTTCGAAAGTATTCTCGGTGGACTGACTGTGCTCGAAAAATGAATACTTAGTCATCAGACCATCAATAAATGTGCAGTCATCATTGCTGATATTCGCCAGTCTACTAAGGCGATTCTCTGTTGTAACACTTTTTCTATGTCGGATGACAACCTTGTTAAGTAGGTCTGCTTCAACAGTCCGCTCTAAGAGCTTGCGAAAATCGGTACAAATTCCTTGGGCAAGCGCCCTATACGCCGCGCCACCGCTCTCATCCCCGACTTTTTTGGCCTCATCAAGCCTTGTTAAAAGCGACTTATTCGCTTCTTCCGTATCTGCCGACCAAATTGGTTGCTCGACTGGACGCCCAGCGACACTAGAAAAAGTTTCAATACATCTTTGCATAAGGTGCTTTTTCTTCCATTCCATCTTCTCCGGTTTACCCATTTTCTGTGCCGCGTCCTCTAATGCACCGTAGAGAGAAAGCCGGTGTGTGAATACTAAGACTTGCCTGGAATTAGCTAGTTTCGCCAAACGTGTGGCTACGGCTATCTCAAAATCCTGATCAAGAGATGAAATTGGGTCATCGAAAATGAAAGTCGATGCATGAGGCTTCTCCGCTACATCTGCTAAGAATGCGGCTAAGCTGATGATGCGCCGCTCGCCCTCGCTCAACACCTGCTCAAGCTTAGCATTTTCATCTACGGCCCCGTCTAGCTGAAGTCCATGGTACGCCTTGCCTTTCTCGGCTTTCGTCTTGACTAGCTTGACCTTAACTTTCTGGGCCTTTAGGTTTTCTAGTTCTTTGTTGAATCGAGCAACATAGGCGTCAGTGATTGCTGCTTCTGCTACCTGTCCACCCTTTATCGTTATCTGTTGAGTATTCGTCAGTTTTATCCAGTCCTCGTACTCGGAAACGGCTTTCAATCGCTGAATTTCAGCAGAGATGGCTATAGATTGAAGGGAAGTCCAGCGCTTAGCTTCAAGCTCTATTTTCTTCTGTGTTGCCTCGCCGCGATTGAATCCAGCTGCATCCAGATCGTGCTGCTTTGCTTTTTCTTCAAAGCTATTGATCATCGCCTCTAGCGTGGAAAGAATTTCCTGTGGGACTGTAACGGCGGCTGCTTCTTCGACAACTTCTTCAATACGCATAGCCGCGTGTGAAGACGCGATTCGCTGCCAAAACGCTTTTATTCCTGAGATCAATACATCATCGGTCAATCCTGCAGCGCTACATCGATCGGTAACAATCTGCTCGGTGAGAGCCGCGGGAAGTTGTCCTAAATTCGTCCTGTAGGTGGTTTCAGCTTTGACTGCTGCCTGTTCTACATCCCCTTGCACGAAATTCTCGAAGTCTTGCAGACGCTGCTTGGCATCTTCAACGAGCTCCTGATGGCAGAGTACGCATCGAGCGTCATCTACAACTGGGAAGTCTCTTTCAGGGTACGGGGTCTGCGAATAATTCCTTGCAGCCTCCCACAGCGCCTTCCAAGTATCCGATCCTATGCCGTCTAGCTTTGCGGAAGAAACTTTAGCTGCTTCTTCTGCAATCTTCCGTTTGGCCTGCGCTTCTTGCCTTTCAGTCCGAATGGCAGCTAATTCTTTTTCGGTATATGACTGCGCATCTTTTCTGATCTGATTAGCGATCTGTTCAATCTGAGTCTTTGTGGCACGCTTTTGTTTGGCCAGAGCTGCTGGGTCCGTGGCCGCCAAGCGTTCGTTTAGCTGAGCAAGCTCCTGCTCCTCTGCATTTGCCCATGTTTGAATCCTCTGGACCTCAGCTGTATTGCTATTGGCCCGCAACCCGTTGTACTGCGCCCCTGACTTGGTTGCGGCGTAATGCTGTGGGATGGCCGGCAAGGCCCTAACCAGCGCCGCTTGTTGGAATTGCAATCTTGCCCTGATCAACTTGATAATGCCAACTAACTTGTCAAACAACGAGACAACTGGTGGCGTGTAGGTGGCCTCATTGTCCCTAGTCAGATAGTTGTTTGCCGCGTCCGAGTCGAAGATGTCAACAGCGCGAAGCGCATCAATAGGATCATCAGTAGTACGCCACACAACATTCTTTTCGGAGCCATCATTGAATGTAAATGTGCACTTTTGCTCGGCGGGAGACAGTTTAAATACGTTGGACCGCAGTTCTTTGGCCCCTGATTTTCCAGCCGCTTTCTTGACAAGGCGAGTGTAGCCAGACTTTCCAGATCCGTTGTTGCCGTAAATGACGCAGAGATTTCCTTCCCCGAAGTTAAGCGGAATGCTTGGCCCAAGGTTTTCTATCCCAATGATGTCGCTGATGGACTTAAAGCGCACTTCGGCTGCTTGAGTGGCGTTGGATTCAAGTCCGTTAAAAACACGGTTATTGCTGACAGTTTGGCCTTTCGTAGTTTTTAGATTCTCGACCAAAGCCATGATGTCACTGTCGTCGAGCGGCCCCTTTGACAGCAGCAGCTCTGCCGTTTGTTGCAACCAATCTTTTTGCGTATGCAGCCAATCCGTCACTTCTTTTTGGAGATTATTCATTGAAATCTCTCGTGTGCCAAGGCGATTAGGCAAATTGCGTAGGTAGAAGTCGTATATCGACCTCCACTGATAGCGGATTTCACTCCGCGAGGCGATCGCTTGCTTTCTAGAGGCTTGCACGCTCCCACACGAAAACGTCTACTTTTTTCGTCGATCCTGGTGAGCTTCAATGCTCAACGGGGAAGCCACATGCGCTGAAAACGATCGCACCTATTTCGGCGGCACATTGCCGCGGCGGACACCGGATGGGTTACCTGTGCGACTAGGCAAATTAGGTGTATTGCCCGGAATTTTTCCACCGCCGCTCGGGCCACCCTTCGCACCGCCCCCACCAGATCCGCTTTTCCCGCCGCCGGATCCACCTTTTCCACCACCACCCGATCCACTCTTGCCCATCACGCTTTCCCCTGTAATTTCCGACGATCCGATGCGCAGTTCCAACCCCCATCGACAAAGAAGTCGAGCGCCTGATGTTTCGCAGCCCATTCGAGCTCGGCGCAGACTCGCATTGATTCATCGAAAGCATGACCTGTCAGGAACGACAGGGTCGCTTCAGCAAGGTTTTATCGGGTCGTCTTTCGCGCCTTCCGCCGCTACTACAGGGGGCTTCGGTCATGTCTGCGGTGGCGAAAAGGATGGGTTTTCGTCGATTCAATGTTGGAGTTGTGCTGTGCTTATTCCACGCGACGACCGATGCCAAGAGCGCCCCTCATCCGCCCTTCGGGCACCTTCTCCCCGCGTTGCGGGGAGAAGGAATGGCTTGCTTTCGTCAATCGATCATCGCGAATTGATGGCTCAATCGAAATCCTGCAACTCGATCACGATCGCATCCGGATCCCCCGCCTCGATCGCACGCGCAACCGCGCTGTGCTCCGCGCTTTCCACCCAACTGCGCAGGTCGCGGCCGCTCTTGCCGTCGGTGCGCGGGGCGAGCGCGCGGGTGCCGGTGTCGAGGTCGAAGGCCAGCGGTTTGCCGGCCAGCATCACCGCGAGGATGCGCTGTGCGGCGTCGCGGTCGGGCAGGGGGATCTCGATCTGTTTCGGCAGGCGCGACAGTACGGCGGCGTCGATCTGGTCGCGGCGGTTGGTGGCGGCGAGTACGAAGACGGACTGCGTTTGTGCAGCGATGCCGTCCATTTCCTGCAGCAGTTGGCCGACGATTTCGGTGAGGATGGAATCGGACTGCCCGCCGCGGGTGGCGGCGATGATGTCGATCTCGTCGAGGAACAGCAGCGACGGCGCGGATTCGCGCGCGCGCTCGAACAGTTCGCGTACTTTCTGGCCGCTCTGGCCGAGGAATCCCTGCTTGATGTCGGCGGTGGAGGCGGCGATGAAGCGCAGCCCGGTTTCGTTGGCGAGGGTGCGCGCGATCTGGGTCTTGCCGGTGCCGGGCGGGCCGTACAGCAGCAGTCCGCGCGGCACGCCGATGCCGCGCTTGCGGAAGGTTTCCGCGTGCTGCAGCAGGCCGGCGGTGGTCTTCAATTCCTTCATCGTGTCGTCGGTGAGGATCAGCGTGTCCCAACTGGCGCGCGAATCGGTGGCGGTGGAGCCCTGTTTGCGCATCGCGGTGGTGAAGGCCGCCAGCGCGTCGTCGTCGATGGGCGTTTTGATGCCGTGCTCGCGCGCGACGCGTTTCGCGAGGCTGCTCAGCTCGCGTCCGGACATGCCCAGGGTCAGCGATTCGGTCTTCGCCGGCAGCGGCGGCGGAATGGTCAAGCGCGCGAATTCGCCGGCCAGGATCTCCAATCGCTGCCGACCATCGGGCAGGCCGATTTCCAGCTGATCCTCGAAGCGCGAGAGCATCGCGGCGTCGATCAGGTCGCGGCGGTTGGTCGCGCCCACCACCCAGACGTGCGCCTGTTTATCGAAGCCGTCCCACTGGGCGAGGAAGGCGGTGACGATTTCCTCGACGAAGCTGTCGGTGTTGGTGCCGCCGCGACGGCCGAACACGCCTTCGCATTCGTCGACGAAGATCACCGCGCGTGGTTCGGCGCGCGCCTTGATCCACAGCGCTTTCACATTTTCGCCGCTCTGGCCGATGAAGCCGGATTTCAGATCGGTGAGCGACAGCGGAAAGAACGCGCAGCCCATGCTGTCGGCGAAGGTGCGCGCGATCAGGGTCTTGCCGGTGCCGGGCGGGCCGTACAGCAGCAGCCCGCGGGTGGCGGAGGCGCTGCCGCTGGCGAAATGCCCGGCCAGCGAGATCAGCTGCGTTTTCACGTTCGGCTGCAGCGCAACGCCGGCCCACGCGCGTGCGGGATCCACCGCGGGTTTCGGCTGCGTCTGCCCGGAGCGCAGTGCGCGGCTGCGTTCGATCCGGTCCGCATGCTTCGCGTTGCGGTCGCAGGCTGCGTCGAAAGCCATCGCCAGTTCGCGCACGCGCGGTGGCAGCGGCGGGAAGGCGTCGTTCTGCAGCAGGTCGCGGTCCCAGACGATGATCGGCAGCCGACCTGAGGTGCGCAGCGGGATGATGCCGAGCCCGCGATCGTGGGCATCGCTGATCGAAATCACGATGTCGCCCGGCTCCACGCCGCGCGTGCCGCGCCAGGACTCCCAACCGAAACCGGCGGGGCTGTTGGCGGTGCGCGCGACCATGTACACGAACGGGAACGCGCCTTCGCCATTGGTGTGCATGAGCCGCATCAGCCGGAAGCGATGCCGCACCAGCGCCGTGCGCGGCACCAGCCAGCGTTCGACGACGATCAACGCGATCAGCACGCCGGCGACCCACCACGGCGACATCGGCGAAAACTGCGGCGGCAATTGCGGCAACAGGCGCGGCAGCAGATGCGGTGTGTAGTGGGTGAACGCGGCCGCGGCGATCATCAGCAGGCCGGTCATCATCAGCCACATCGAAGGCGCGGCCATCGGCACCGGACGGCCCTGTTCGCGGTAATGGCGCGGCTGTCGCAGCAGGCGGCGCATGCCTTCGGTGGCGTAATGCCGGCGCAGGGTGCGGTCGATGGTGCGCGAGAACGTCTGCAGTTCGGCTTCAAGCGCGTTCGGGTCGTCGGCCTGCGCGCCTGTGCGGGGTGCTGCGCCGTGCTGCGGATTCACGTCCCTGCCTCGTCCTGTCCTGCTGCGGAGAGGCCCGATGATAGCCCGCGCCGACGCGGGTGCCGCCAAATGCTCGATGTTCGTGCAGTGGCCGGCGTCGGGTCGATTTGCGTTATTGTGGGATGTGCCCGCCATTTCCGGGCATCACGGCCAGGGGGACGTGGTAGTTCCGATCCGGCGCGGCCTGCCCGCGTTGCTCGCGCTGCCGATGCCGCTCCTGCCGCGCAGCATCAGGACAGGATCCCGCCACAATGGCCATGCTCAGTTTCAACGGACGCGTTCAGATCGCCATCCAGCGCGCCCAGACGCTCTATCCCGACGCCGAATTCCTCGAAGCGCAGGGCTATTCCTCCGCGGGCCTGATCGAGCATCCCGCCGCCATCGATCAACTGCGCGTGCTGTTCAGGCGCGACTGCGGCGCGACGCTGGTGGTCGAGGAAACCGGCTACGGCACGTTCGACAAGCCCGCGAGCGTCGACGGCATCGCCAGCGGCGCGACAATCGAATGGCCGATCGGCATGGACCTGCCGGACGCCGACCGGCTCAAGGAACACTTCGGCTACACCGAACCCTATTCCCGCGTCGCGCTGCGTATCCCGCAGGGCGTGGCCCGGGCGAACGTGTCGTACATCTTCGGCGGCAATCCGCAGTGCGCGGATGTGCTGGTGGATACGGTGAGCGGGAAAGTGCGCGAGGCGGGTTGAAGCGGGGCATCGCTCTCTGTTTCTTTTTGTAGAGCGCGCTTCAGCGCGCTGCTCCATTTCCGGAAGACGCTGTCGCCAACGCGCAGGTCATCCCGAACGAGCGCGCAGCGCGCGGAGGGATCCGCTTGTTGCCCGCAGGAAAGCGGAGAAGCAGATCCCTCACCCCGGCAAAGCCGGGGATTCGGGATGACAGGGATTTCTAGCGCGGAGCGCAGCTCCGCTGCGCCCATTCACGTGCTTCGGTACGCCGTCAAAGAATCGACAGCGTCTTTTCCTTGCGCTCCGCCAGCCGCTTTTCCAGGTAGTGGATGTTCTGTCCACCGGTCTGGAAACCGACGTCGGCCATGATCCGCTGCTGCAGCGCGATGTTGGTCTTGATGCCGTCCACCACCATTTCGCTGAGCGCGACCTTCATGCGCGCGATCGCAGTGGCGCGATCCGGGCCATGCACGATGAGCTTGCCGATCATCGAGTCGTAGTTCGACGGCACTCGATATCCTTCGTAGATGTGCGAATCCACGCGCACGCCGGGGCCGCCGGGGGCGTGGAAATGCTTGATCAGGCCGGGCGAGGGCATGAAGGTGTCGGCGTCTTCGGCGTTGATGCGGCATTCGATGGCGTGGCCGTTCAGCACGATGTCGCTCTGGCTGATCGACAGCTTTTGGCCGGCGGCGACCATCAGTTGCTCTTTCACCAGATCGATGCCGGTGATCAGTTCGGTGACCGGATGTTCCACCTGGATGCGGGTGTTCATTTCGATGAAATAAAAGCGGCCGTCTTCGTACAGGAATTCGAAGGTGCCGGCGCCGCGGTAGCCGATGCGCACGCAGGCTTCGGTGCAGACCTTGCCGATCTGGGCGCGCTGCTCGGGGGTGATCCCGGGCGCGGGCGCTTCTTCCACCACTTTCTGGTGCCGGCGCTGCATCGAACAATCGCGTTCGCCCAGATGGATCGCGCCGCCCTGGCCGTCGGCCAGCACCTGGATCTCGACGTGGCGCGGGTTCTCCAGGAACTTCTCCATGTAGACCTGTTCGTTGCCGAACGCGGCCTTGGCTTCGCTCTGGGTGGTCTGGATCGCGGTGTTCAGCGCGGCCTCGGTGTGGACCACGCGCATGCCGCGCCCGCCGCCGCCGCCGGCGGCCTTGATGATGACCGGGTAGCCGATCTCGCGGGCGATGCGGATGTTCTCCTTGGCGTTGTCGCCCAGCGGGCCGCCGCTGCCGGGCACGCAGGGCACGCCCGCGGCCTTCATCGCGCGGATCGCTTCGACCTTGTCGCCCATCATGCGGATGGTCTCGGCGCGCGGGCCGATGAAGATGAAGCCCGAGGTTTCGACGCGTTCGGCGAAGTCCGCGTTCTCGCTGAGGAAGCCGTAGCCCGGATGGATCGCCTGGGCGTCGGTCACTTCGGCGGCGGCGATGATCGCCGGCATGTTGAGGTAGCTGTCCTTGGACGCGGCTGGGCCGATGCAGACCGACTCGTCGGCCATCGCCACGTGTTTGAGGTTGCGGTCGACGGTGGAATGCACCGCGACCGTCTTGATGCCGAGCGCATGACACGCGCGCAGGATGCGCAGCGCGATCTCGCCCCGGTTGGCGATCACCACTTTATCCAGCATGGCGGCGCCCTCAGCCGATCACGAAGAGGGGCTGGTCGAACTCGACGGGCTGGCCGCTGTCGCACAGGATCGCGAGCACGGTGCCGGAGACGTCGGCTTCGATCGGGTTGAACATTTTCATGGCTTCGACGATGGCCAGGGTCTCGCCCTGCTTGACCGCCTGGCCGATCTTCACGAACGCCGGTTTGTCCGGCGACGGCGAAGCGTAGAAGCTGCCGACCATCGGCGAGCGCACCACGTGGCCGTCGGGCAGGTCCGGGCCGTTGCGGCCGCCGCCGGTCGCGGCGTCCACCGGCGACAGCATCGGCATGGTCGTGGGCTGCGCGGCGCGCGGGGTGTGTTCCAGATGCAGCGGCGCGGGCGCGGGTACGCTCATCGCCACGCCGCCCCGGGGCAGGCGCGCGAGACGCACCGATTCTTCGCCTTCCTTGATCTCGATTTCCGCCAGGTTGGATTCTTCCAGCAGGTCGATGAGTTTCTTGATTTTGCGCAGGTCCATGAGGTGTCTTCTCGCTCGTTGCCCGGGCGCGATGGCGCGGGCGTCGGTGGTCGTTGATGGAAAGTGGATGCCTTGGTCGCGATGAGCGATCAGGCGGATGCGGTGTCGAGGCGGCGGATCGCGGCGCTCAGCGCCAGGCCATAGCCCAGTGCGCCGAAGCCGGCGACGATGCCTACCGCAAGATCGGTGAAATAACTGGTGTGACGGAACGGTTCGCGCGCGTGCGGGTTGGACAGGTGCACTTCGATGAAAGGAATTGCGACCGCAGCCAGCGCGTCGCGGATCGCCACCGAGGTATGGGTGAAAGCAGCCGGGTTGATCAGGATGAAATCGACATGGCCGCGTGCGGCCTGGATGCGATCCACCAGCGCGTGCTCGGCATTGGACTGGAAGCTCTCCAGTACATGCCCGGCGGCGGTGGCGCGTTCGGCCAGATCCGCATCGATCGTGGCCAGCGTCGCGTTCCCGTAGATCTCGGGTTCGCGGGTGCCCAGCAGATTCAGATTGGGGCCATGCAGTACGAGCAGTCGTGCCATGGAATCGATCCTTCGATTGGTAGCCCAGTCTGCGCGAAAGCAGGAGTAGTGTCCAGATCGGCGAAGTTCGGATGTTTTCAAACGGCCGTTTGAGGTTTCGCCCCGTCATCGCGGGGCTCCGGCGCCGCACCCTTGCAAGGATGCGCGCCTGGGATTGCGGCGTGATGTCCGGGGTCGGCGCGGGCATCCGTCCGCATCGCGGATCGAGGTCTGGCCGGGCATCCACAAGGAAGCAATGGGCGCGACGGCCGACGTGGTCGGGATGGTCCCATGATCCGCAAGGGCCTTGAGGTTCCGGATGAACGTCGGATACCCTAGTTTTAGATGCATTCCCATTCGTCCCGGCTGTTCCGACTCCTGCGCGCCAGCATGCTGGTCATGCTGGTGCTTGGATTGATGATCGGGCCGGTGCTGTCGCAGCTCGGCGACCTGCATGCCGTCGAACATTCCTTCGCCTCGACGGCCGATGCCCATGGGCACGATCACCGCGACGACGAAGGCGGGCGTGGACATCGACACGACCACTCCGCGAACGACACCGATGTGGACGGGAAAGGGAAAGACCACTCGGCCGGCGCCCACGCCCTCATGCACCAGAGCGGCATCGCCACGACCCTGACCGGCCTCACTCCGGCATTGACGGTCCCGACCGCATTCGGCCGCATGCCGGATCTGCCGTTGCCGTCTTCGGCGCGGATTCCGCGACAGAACCTCACCACGCCCTTCCGGCCTCCGATCGCCTGACGCCCGGCCGCTTCGCTGCGGCCCGTGCCTGTCGTCCGTCGATCCTTCGGAGGTTTTCCGTGAACTTGTGTCATCTGTTGGTCCTGGCCTTGGCCGGGACCTGCGGCGGCGTCCCGTTGGGGCGCGCCGCTGAACCCTTGCGTCTGGAGGAGGCCGTCTCCCGCGCCCTGTCCTCCAATCCTGCCGTCGCGGCCGAGTCTGCCGAGCTGCAAGCCGTCCAGGCCCGGGCCGGGCGGGAAGCGCTGCCCGCACTCTACGTGCTGGGTGGCGATCTGGAGAACGTCGGCGGTACCGGCGCGCTGAGCGGGGTCCACTCGGCCGAGACCACCTTGCGTGTGAGCCGGGTGCTGGAGCTGGGCGGCAAACGCGCGGCACGGCAGGCGCTGGGCAATGCCGAGATCGCCCGCCAGCAGTACCAGGCCGAGGTTGCGCGGATCGAGATCGCCAGCCGCACCGCGACCCGCTTCATCGAAGTTCTGGCGGACCAGAAACGGTTCGATGCCGCGCATGAGCGCGTGCGACTGTCCGAGCGCGCCCGGCGCGAAGTCGCCGCGTGGGTTGCGGCCGCCCGCAATCCCGAGTCGGACCTGCGCGCCGCCGAAATCGCGGTGGCCGAGGCCGAGCTGGAGCGCGAACACGCCGAGCACGAATTGGCCAGCGCGAAGGTCACGCTGTCCTCGACATGGGGCGCGCTGACGCCGGATTTCGAGGCGTTGGCCGGCGAGTTGGACGCACTGCCGGACATGCCGACGTTCGAAGACCTGAGCGCCCGATTGCCGATGGGCGTCGAACAAAAGGCGGCGGCCCTCGACGCCGAGACGATCGTCGCCCGGCGCCTCGCCGCGCAGGCCAGCGCCAAACCCGACCTCAGCGTGAGCCTGGGCGTCCGCCGGCTCGAAGGCGTGGACGATCAGGGGCTGGTGATGTCCGTGTCGGTGCCGTTGGGCAGCCGGCCGCGCTCGGCGTTTTCGGTCAGCGAGGCCGATGCGCAACTGGCGGCCCTGGACGCGCGCCGCGCAGCGCAGCGGTTGGAACGCCACCAGGCGCTGTTCGAGAAGTACCAGGAACTGAACCATGCCCGGGCCGAAGTGGAGATGCTCCGCACCCGCATGCGCCCGAAAGCCGAACAAGCGCTGGCGTTCACGCGTCGGGGCTTCGAAGCCGGACGCTTTTCCTTCCAGCAGGTGGCCTTGGCGCAGAGCACGCTGTTCGCGTTGCGCGAACGCTCGGTCGACGCTGCCGCCCGCTATCACACCCTGCTGGTCGAGGTTGAACGCCTCGCCGCCGTTGCCCCGGGATCCGCGCCATGACCCGTCTTTTCCTCCTCCTTGCGCTCACCAGCGCTCTGGTCGCCTGCGGCGGCGACAAAGCCGCTTCGACCGAAGCCGAGGCCGGTCACGGTGCCGATCACGGTGCCGATTCGGCCACCGGCGAGTACGAACGCGGTCCGCACCGCGGCCGCATGCTGCGCAATGGCGATTTTGCACTGGAAGTCACCATCTTCGAGACCAATGTGCCGCCGCAATATCGCTTGTACGCCTATCGCGGCGACAAACCGGTCGCACCGGCGGAGGTCGATGCGACGGTGGAACTCAAGCGCCTGGACGGTGAGCTGAATCGCTTCACGTTCAAACCGGAGAACGACTTTCTGACCGGCAGCGGCACGGTCACCGAGCCGCATTCCTTCGACGTGAAGGTCACCGCGACGCATGGCGGCAAGACGCACACGTGGTCGTACGATTCATACGAGGGCCGCACGACGATTCCGGCAGCCGTGGCCAAGGATGCCGGCGTGGTCATCGAGAAAGCAGGGCCGGCGGTGATCCGCGACACGGTGCAACTGATGGGCACGGTCGCCATCGACCAGAACCGCCACGCGCAGATCAAGGCGCGTTTCCCGGGCATCGTGCGCGCGGTACCGGTGCAGCAGGGCCAGCGCGTGCGGCGCGGACAGACGCTGGTGGTGGTGGAAGGCAACGACAGCATGCGCACTTATCCGGTGACAGCGCCGTTCGACGGTGTGGTCCTGGCGCGCAGCACCAACATCGGCGATGTCGCCAACGACAACACGCTGATCGAGATGGCCGACATGGGCGAGGTCTGGATCGAGCTGCACGCCATCGGCACCGATGCGTCGAAATTGGCGGTGGGTCAGGAGATCCGTATCAAATCGGCCACCGGCGATACCGAAGCCTTCGCGAAAATCGAAACCCTGCTGCCGCTGGCCACGCGCGGCCAAAGTCTGGTCGCCCGTGCCAGCATCCCGAACCCATCGGGGCAATGGCGTCCCGGCATGACCGTGTCGGCCGATGTCACCGTCGCTTCCCGCGAGGTCGCGCTGACGGTGAAGGAATCCGGGCTGCAGCGCTTCCGCGATTTCACGGTGGTGTTCGCCCAGGTCGGCGACACCTACGAAGTGCGGATGCTGGAACTGGGCGATCGCGATGGCGAGCGGGTGGAGGTACTTGGCGGGTTGAAGCCTGGAACGGCCTACGCCGCTGAACAGAGCTATCTGATCCGCGCGGACATCGAAAAGTCCGGCGCCAGCCACGATCATTGATTGAGAACGCCATCATGTTGGAACGCATCATTCGCGCGTCCATCGCGCACCGATGGCTGGTGTTGTTGCTGGCGCTGGGGCTCTCCGCCCTCGGCTTCTGGAACTACAGCCGCCTGCCCATCGACGCCGTGCCGGACATCACCAATGTCCAGGTCCAGATCAACACCGAAGCGCCCGGTTATTCCCCGCTCGAAGCCGAGCAACGGGTGACGTTTCCCGTGGAAACCGCGCTGGCGGGGCTGGCGCGGCTGCAGTACACGCGCTCGATCTCGCGGTATGGCCTGTCGCAGGTGACGGTGGTCTTCGAGGACGGCACCGATATCTACTTCGCGCGCCAGCAGGTGGCCGAGCGGCTGCAGCAGGCCGCAGCGCAGTTGCCGGCGGGCATCGAGCCCACGCTCGGTCCGGTCGCGACCGGGCTGGGCGAGATCTTCATGTACACGGTCGAAGCCGAGCCCGGCGCGAAGAACCCCGATGGCGAGGCGTGGACGCCGACCGAGCTGCGCACCCTGCAGGACTGGGTGGTGCGTCCGCAGTTGCGTCACCTGAAGGGCGTCACCGAGGTCAACACCGTAGGCGGCTACGTGCGGCAATTCCACATCACGCCCGATCCGGCCAAATTGCTGGCTTACCGTCTGACGATGCGCGACGTGCTGGATGCCGTGGCGCGCAACAACGCCAATGTCGGCGCCGGCTACATCGAGCGTTCCGGCGAGCAGTATCTGATCCGCGTGCCGGGACAAGTCGCCGACGCGGATGGCCTGCGCGAAGTGGTGGTGGCCACGCGCGATGGCCTGCCGCTGCGCATCCGCGACGTGGCGACCGTCGGCGAAGGCAGCGAACTGCGCACCGGCGCCGCGACCAAGAACGGACAGGAAGTGGTCCTCGGCACCGTGTTCATGCTGGTCGGCGAAAACAGCCGGGCGGTGGCGCAGCGGTCGGCGGAGAAGCTCAAGGCCATCGATGCGACGCTGCCCGAAGGCGTACGCGCGCATGCCGTCTACGACCGCACCGAGCTGGTTGATCGCACTATCGACACCGTGCGCAAGAATCTGCTCGAAGGCGCGCTGTTGGTGATCGTCGTGCTGTTCCTGCTGCTGGGCAACCTGCGTGCGGCGCTGATCACCGCTGCGGTGATCCCGCTGTCGATGCTGCTGACCATCAGCGGCATGGTGCAGAACCGGGTGTCTGCGAATCTGATGAGCCTGGGTGCGCTCGACTTCGGCCTGATCGTCGATGGCGCGGTGATCATCGTCGAGAACTGCCTGCGCAGATTCGGCGAACAGCAGCATCGGCTCGGGCGCCTGCTGAGCCGCGACGAGCGCTTCGAGCTGGCCGCCAGCGCCAGCGCCGAGGTGATCAAGCCCAGCCTGTTCGGCCTGTTCATCATCGCGGCCGTGTATCTGCCGATCTTCGCGCTCTCGGGCGTCGAAGGAAAAATGTTCCATCCGATGGCGATCACCGTCGTGATCGCGTTGACCGGCGCGATGGCCCTGTCGCTGACCTTCGTGCCTGCCGCCGTGGCCCAGTTCGTCACGGGCAAGGTCTCGGAGCAGGAAACCAGACTGATGCGAGGCGCAAGCCGGTTCTACGCGCCGCTGCTGCACCGCGCACTGGCCATGCGCAAAGCGGTGGTCGCGGCGGCAGCGTTGCTGACCGTGCTGGCCGGGCTGTTGGCGACGCGCCTGGGCACGGAATTCATTCCGATTCTGGATGAAGGCGACATCGCGCTGCACGCCTTGCGCATTCCCGGCACCAGTCTGACCCAGGCGGTGGGCATGCAGCGGCAGTTGGAAGCGCGGATCAAGCAGTTTCCCGAGGTCGAAGAGGTGGTGGCCAAACTTGGTACCGCAGAAGTCGCCACCGATCCGATGCCGCCCTCGGTCGCGGACACCTTCATCATGCTCAAGGACCGCAAGGACTGGCCGAATCCGCGCAAACCCAAGGCCGACCTGATCCGCGAGATGGACGCCGCGGTGCGCGCCATTCCCGGCAACAACTACGAGTTCACCCAGCCGGTGCAGATGCGGATGAACGAACTGATCGCAGGCGTGCGCGCCGAAGTGGCGATCAAGCTCTACGGCGACGATCTCGACCAGCTCGCCGAAATCGGCGGCCGGATCGAGAGCGTGGCCGAGTCGATCGACGGCGCGGCCGACGTGACACTGGAGCAGGTGACAGGACTGCCGTTGATGACCATCACACCCGACCGCGCCGCCCTTGCGCGCTACGGCCTGTCGGTCGCCGATGTGCAGGACACGGTGTCGATTGCTTTGGGCGGTGCGGTCGCCGGGCAGGTCTTCGAAGGCGATCGACGATTCGACATCGTGGTGCGTCTGCCGGAAGGACGCAGGCAGGACATCAAGGCGCTGGCATCGCTGCCGATTGCTGTGCCGTCGATGCAGGCAGCGGGCGAGGGCGACGCATCGGCGCTGCACGCTGTGCCGCTGGGACAGGTCGCACAGATCGAAATCGCACCCGGCCCGAACCAGGTCAGCCGCGAGAACGGCAAACGCAGAGTGGTCATCACCAGCAACGTGCGCGGGCGCGACCTTGGTTCGTTCGTCGAGGAACTGCAGGCGCGAATCGGCGAAGAGGTCGAACTTCCGGAAGGCTACTGGATCGAATACGGCGGCACGTTCGAGCAGCTGATGTCGGCCAGCAAGCGCCTGTCGGTGGTGGTGCCGGTGGTGCTGATCATGATCTTCGGCCTGCTGTTCATGGCCTTCGGCTCGGCCAAGGACGCCGCCATCGTGTTCAGCGGCGTGCCGCTGGCGCTGACCGGCGGTGTACTGGCGCTGTGGATGCGCGGCATTCCGCTGTCGATCTCCGCTGGCGTGGGCTTCATCGCGCTGTCGGGCGTGGCCGTGCTGAACGGGCTGGTGATGATCAGCTTCATCCGCAAGCTGCGGGCCGAGGGCACGCCGCTGGACGCCGCGGTGATCGACGGGGCGTTGACACGCCTGCGGCCGGTGCTGATGACGGCGCTGGTCGCCAGCCTGGGGTTCCTGCCGATGGCGCTGAACGTCGGCACGGGCGCCGAAGTGCAGCGGCCGCTGGCGACCGTGGTCATCGGCGGCATCCTGTCCTCCACCTTGCTGACGCTGCTGGTCCTGCCCGCGCTGTATCGCATGATGCACCGCCGCGATGCGCAGCCCGAACCGAAGCCCGTGGCGCATGCGGCGACCTGAGCCATCGCGGTCGGGTCGCATGGCCCGGCCGCTCCCATTCATTCATCGAAAGACAAGATCACGCATGAACCCATTCCCTCAACTGTCCGCCATCCCCGGAGGCGGTGGCCGCGCGGCCGGTTGGCGGCGTCCGCTGCTGGTCGCAACCGCGCTGCTGGTGCTGCTGCTCACCGCCGGCAGCGCCCTCGCGCATGCCGTCGCCGAAGGCGACAAGGGCTACATCCAGGAAATCTCGGGTGTGCATCTGCTCTCCTTCGCCTATCTGGGCGCCAAGCACATGGCCACCGGTTACGACCACATCCTGTTCCTGCTGGGCGTGATCTTCTTCCTCTACCGGATGAACCAGATCGCGCTGTACGTGACCCTGTTCGCCATCGGCCACTCCACGACAATGCTGCTGGGCGTTTATTTCGACGTCGGCATCAACAGTTACCTGATCGACGCGATCATCGGCCTGTCCGTGGTCTACAAGGCGCTGGACAACATGGGCGCCTTCCAGCGATGGCTTGGTTTCCAGCCCAATACCAAGGCCGCGACGCTGATCTTCGGGCTGTGCCACGGCTTCGGCCTGTCCACCAAGATCATCGAGTACGACATCTCGCCGGATGGCCTGATGCCCAACCTCCTGGCCTTCAACGTCGGCGTCGAAATCGGCCAGCTTCTCGCGCTGGGCGCGATCCTGATCGTCATGGGCTACTGGCGCCGCACGCGCAGCTTCTGGGCGCATGCCTACACCGCCAACGTCGCCATGATGGCGGCGGGCTTCGTCCTCATCGGCATGCAGCTGACCGGCTACTTCATTTCCTGATATCGAGACATCCCCTCATGCACAACAACAAGCCATCGAGTTCGGATCTGCCCACATCGCGTCAATTGCTGCGTTCGACCGTCATCGCCCTGATCGTCGCCGTGGCGCTCCTGGTCACCGTCGTGCTGCCTGCGGAATATGCGATCGATCCCACCGGTATCGGGCGCGTGCTCGGCCTGACCGAGATGGGCGAGATCAAGGGCCAACTGGCCGAAGAAGCCGCCAGCGACGCGGCGGTGGCCTTGCCGGCACAGCCTGCGGGCGATGCGCCCGCCACGCCGGACGTCACCACGCCGGATGCCACCGCAGCGGTCGCCGGTGCCGCAAGCGGCCCGTGGCGCGACGAGATGCGCGTCGAGCTCGCGCCAGACCAGGGTATCGAGATCAAGCTGGCGATGAAGGCCGGGCAGAAAGCCGATTTCGCATGGACGGCCGAAGGCGGCGTCGTGAACTTCGACATGCACGGCGATGGCGGCAGCGAAGCCATCAGCTACGAGAAGGGACGCGGTGCGGCCAGCGATGAAGGCGTGCTCGAGGCTGCGTTCGACGGAAACCATGGCTGGTTCTGGCGCAACCGCGGCCAGGCCCCGCTGAGCGTGGTCGTCCGCACCAGCGGCGAGTACGCCGAAATGAAGCGGATGTGAGGTGCGGCGCCCGGGCGCCTGTTTCCAAAGCATTCACTGTCGCAAACCCGGTGTCCTGCGGCATGCGCTTTCCCTATCGCCGGTTGTCCGGCACCACCCAAGGAGTTCGAGATGAAACTGCGTTCGATGTTGCTGCTGGCCCTCACGGCCGCCTCCCTGTCCTCGCTCAACGCTGTCGCCCATCCCCAGGCCCACGACGATGAGAAGGCCATTCCCAGGACCTGCGCCGAGCTGGCCGACACGCGCCGGTTCACCGATGACACGACCTATCCCGAAGTCAAAGCGCTGAAAGCGCGCTGCGACGCCGGGCAGAAGTCCGCCCCGAAGAAACCGGAACCCAAGCCGGCCACCGGCACGAAGCAGTGATAGAAGCACCCGTCCAGTTCGATCGAGACAGAAGAGAGATCGCCTTGATCGACGAACTGCACGCGCGTTGGACTGATTGAGGCCTGCGGCGAAAGCCGCTGCCATTTCCACGATGCTCTATCCGGGCCTTTTCCTCATCGCACTGCTGGCCGCGACCCTCCTGCCGGCGCAGTCCGAAGCCGCGGTCGCCGGCATGCTGACGAGCGGTCACCGGCCCTGGCTGGTGGTGGGCGTCGCCAGTGTGGGCAATGTGCTGGGCTCGGTGATCAACTGGTGGCTGGGCACGCAGGCGGCCAGGCTCGGGCATCGCCGCTGGTTTCCTCTCCAACCGGCGCAGATCGAACGCGCGTCGGGATGGTACCGCCGCTACGGCCGATGGTCGTTGCTGCTGAGCTGGGTGCCGGTGGTGGGCGATCCTCTCACCCTGGCCGCGGGTTTCCTGCGCGAGCGGCTGGCGGTGTTCGTGCTGCTCGTCGGCATCGCCAAGACCGGGCGATACGTGGTGCTGGCGCTGCTGGTGCTGCAATTCCTGTAGTCGCGATGGACGGTGCGCCGGCCCGCGATGGCGTTCATCCAAGGATCGTTTTCAGAAGCAGGCCGGTCACGGCGGAAACCGCGATGACCGGAATCACCCCCAGCTTGAAGCGGAACAACGCCAGCGCCGCACCGGCCAGCATCGCCGCTGCAACGGTGTCCATCCCGCCCGGGAACCCTGTCGGCCACAGCACGTGGTAACCGAAGAACAACGCGAGGTTCACGATCACGCCCACCACTGCGGCAGTGATGGCGGTCAATGGCGCGGTGAAACGCAGGTTGCCGCGCGTGGACTCGACAAACGGGCCGCCGGCGAGGATGAACACGAACGACGGCAGGAAGGTGAACCAGGTGACCAGGCACGCGGCGAGCGCGCCGGCCAGGAACGGCGCTTCCGGCCCCATGAATTGATTGGCATAACCGCCGACGAAGCCCACGAACGCCACCACCATGATCAGCGGGCCTGGCGTGGTTTCGCCCAGCGCCAGGCCGTCGATCATCTGCGTCGGCGTGAGCCACCCATAACTTTCGACCGCGCCCTGGTAGACATAGGGCAGCACCGCGTAGGCGCCGCCGAAGGTCAGCAGCGCGGCCTTGGTGAAGAACCATCCCATCTGCGTGAATCCATGGTCCCAACCCACGCTCAGCGCGAGGGCGCCGATCGGCACGATCCATAGCAGCAGGCCCCAGGCCAGTACCTGGGCCAATCCACGCCACCGGAAGCGAGCGTGTTCGGGAACCGCAGTGTCGTCGTCGATCAGCGCCGGCCCGGCCGCCGCGCTGGCGGCCGCGTGCCCGCCGCCGGCCGGCGTGAAGCTGGCCGGGGCGACGCGTCCGCCGATGTAGCCGATCAGCGCGGCCACCGCGACCACTGCGGGGAATGGCGCCGAGAAAGCGAAGACCGCCGCAAACGACGCGATCGCGATTCCCCAGAGCCAGCCGTTCCTGAGGATCCGCGAGCCGATCCGGTAAGCGGCGTGCAGCACGATCGCCGTCACCGCGGGCTTGATGCCGTAGAACAGTCCGGCCACAACAGGGACATCGCCGAATGCGATGTAGAGCCACGACAGCGCGATCAGCACGACCAGCGAAGGCAGGACGAACAGCGCGCCGGCGGCGATGCCTCCGCGCGTGCGATGCAGCAGCCAGCCGATATACGTCGCCAGCTGCTGGGCTTCGGGGCCGGGCAGCAACATGCAGTAGTTGAGCGCGTGAAGAAATCGCTTCTCGGAAATCCAGCGTCGGCGTTCCACCAGTTCCTGGTGCAGCAGCGCGATCTGGGCCGCCGGTCCGCCGAAGCTGATGCAGCCGATCCTGAGCCAGAACATCAGCGTTTCGCGAAAGCCGGGCGCACCGGGGCCTGAGTGGGGCGACGCGGCAGCGTCGGCCTCGGACATGTTCATTGCAGGTCTCGGACGAATGGATTGCGCCATCAAACTATCAGCATTTCGGCGCCATCCGGTTTCAGGTCGGGGCCATGATCACGTCCATCCAGCCACGGCACGGGCGAAGCCGTGCGTCGTTCCATCGTCGGCGATTGCGTGCCCACGATCGTTCGAAGCGAATCGGAATGGGGGATGCACCCATCTGCACGCGCCGGAAAAAAGTACGGCCCCGGCATTGCTGCCTGGGGCCGTCGCCCTGCACGGGTTGTCGGGTGTGTGTCGGTCTGCGGCGCCGGGGCCGGTCGCGACGTGCGATCCGGCGTTCGGCGCCGGACTGCGGGAAGAGGGGGCTGCGGTCAGCGGCGCAAGGAGGCCGAGCTCAGCGTCGAGATGGCGGTGGCGCAGTGGCGGGTGAGGCTGGCCACCAGTCCGGGATTGGTTTCGTGTCCGGTCGCGGTCAGCATCACCATCTGCTGGCCGGGGCGCGGCACCCGCTGGATCACGACGATGCCGGCGTCGGTGTGCACGGTCATGTCGGTGAAACCATGCTGGCCCAAGTCGCGGATCAGGGTTTCGGCCATGTTCACCAGCGAGCTGGCGACGGCCGCCAGACGCGGCGCGTCCAGCATCGGCGCGGCCGCATGGGCCAGGTGATGTCCTTCCGAGTTCGACAGCACGCACGCCTGACCGTCCGGAATCCCCGCGAGCATGCCGTTCATGGTGCGGACCACGTCGTTGTAGCGTCTGTATTCGAAATACTTTCCGAACAATCGGCTTTGTACGGGGAACGGGACGGTATTCGCGGACATGAAGGCGTACCTGGTGGAAGAGGGAAGCGCGCGGCCGTGCTTGGTCGCGGCAAGCGCTGCGAAGTGCGATGCGCTCATCGCAGGTCCTAAGCATCGTTCGTGCCAAATGCCCGGCGACCGGTCGCGGGCGCCCGGCGCGGCCCGCTTCAAACGCGAATCAGTCGCAAAATCAGGACTCTGGCAGGTCTGACAGGTTGGAAGCCGGCCGTGCCGGGCGAGTCACGCCCAGGGTCAGGTGTCGCAGCGGGGCAGCCGGGTGCCGTGCTGTGTCGTTTCCTTCCGCGAAGGGGGCCCAGGCAGAACCCGACCGGCGACGACATCAGGGCCGTGCCCACGGCCGACGGAAGCGAAACGGTTGCGCATCGGAAGCAGCGGCCTGAAGGCCGCTCTACCAGAACGGAATCCTGCGCATGCAGAAGGCAGTCGGCTCGACTGCCCGGCATCCGCGATTTGCCCGGCGCGCCGGTCGTTGCGCCCGATCACCGCGCCACGGCGGTGAAGTCTTCCAGCTCGCCGCTCACGAATGGACCGACACGCCGCGCCAGCAGCCGTCCGTCGGCGCCGATCAGCACCGAATAAGGCAACACGCCCTTGAGGTTGCCCAGACGTACGCCGGCGTCGGCCGGTCCGGGCGCGTCGATCAGGATCGGGTAATCCACCGGCACGCGCTTGAGAAACGCACGGACGGCGTCGGGTTCGTCCAGCGCGATGCCCACCACCTGCAACCCGCCCGCGCCCTGGGTGCGGGCGAAGCGCTGCAGTTCCGGCATCTCCTCGATGCACGGCCCGCACCAGCTGGCCCAGACATTGATCAGCAGCGGTCTGCCGGCCCAGGCCTCGGGCACGGCCACCGTGCGGCCGCTCAGATCGGGCAGTCGCAGCGGCGGGATCGCTTGGCCGGTTTTCGCCACGGCGATGCCGGCTGGCGGCGGCGGGGCATTGGCATCCAGCGCGCCCTGCAGCGCCTGTTGCCCCAGCTTGCTGCGCCACAGCGGCCCGGGCGCGGAAACCAACAGACCGGCAACCGCGCCGAGAATGGCGGCGAGCGTGGCGACGAGGAGGACGTTGCGGGTTTTCATGCGGCGGGTGGATTGAGTGGAGAGGTGTCGGCTGTGGTCACGGTTCTGTTCCCGGTGGTTGAAAACGTTGGCGGAGATTTCATCGTGATGTAGCCGGGTAAGGCTGAAGGCCGCACCCGGGAGCTTCGGAGAGTGGAGCATCACATCTACGTAATCGCACGGCGACTTGAATGGGCTATCAATAGTCCGCAATTTTCTTCATTGATGCAGTGAGGCCGAACACCTCTTCTGGAAAGTAACGAAAAACCGCTTCTTCATTTTTTGCGCCTCGCCCGATCCAGTCGATTCCTATCTGTTGGTATTCGTCTTGAGTCATTCCCGCGTACTTGTCATATGGGTAGCGGAGATGAATGAAGTTGTTGCCAATCTCAGTTAGCACCGAGGTTGGATCAGTTGAAAGGGCCGAAGGGCCTATGTGCTCTCCAGTAAGCCGAAGCAGTTCGTCTTGAGTTTGGAGCGGGAGACCGTTAAAAAGCTCTGCATATTTGTGATGCTTTGGTGGGGTTTGGCCTGTTCGTAATTCAAATACGATTTTCAGCAATAGTTCAAATCCCAAAAGATCTAACAAATATGCTGAGTCGGATTCGTCTCCAGAATTCCGTAAGACTTCCGCAGAATGCAGGCGAGAGGTGCTTTCGCGGAGCATCATTTTTCGTTTGAAGTCATTCATGGCTCTAAATCGTTATTGAGCCGCTTTCGCCAACGCCTCACGCACCATCGTCGGCGTCAACACCGTCGGCAGCACCTTGCCTTCGCCGCCGTCGCGCGGATACACCACGTAAAGCGGTACGCCGACGGCCTTGTAGCGTTGCAAGTACTGGGTGATCGCGGGATCGACATCCGTCCAGTCGCCGACCATGTAGACGGCATTGGCGTCGTCGAGCGCCTCGCGGAAGCCGTCGCGGGCGAACACCGCTTTCTCGTTGGCCTTGCAGCTCACGCACCAGTCGGCGGTCATGTTCACCAGCACCACGCGGCCGGCGTTGCGCAGATCGGTCAGGCGCTGTTCGGAGAACGGCACCGCGCGCGAGTCGGCCGGCTGTTGCACCTGCGCGGCGTCGGCGGCGGAGAGTTTCGAGATCGACCAGAGCGGGAACAGCGCCGCCAGCAGGGCGACGATCGCGACGACCTGGCCCCAGCGGGTGCCGCGCATGCGCGCATGGGTCCAGGCCCAGGCCGCCAGCGCCAACGCCAACGCGGCCAGCGCCCACCAGCCCACGGCATCGGCGCCGCGCTGTTTCGCCAGCACCCATACCAGCCAGATCGCGGTGAGGTACATCGGGAACGCGAGCAGTTGCTTGAAGGTTTCCATCCACGCGCCGGGCTTCGGCAGGCGCTGCGCCAGCCCCGGCACGAAGCCGATCAGAAGGAATGGCAGCGCCAGCCCCAGGCCGAGGAAGGCGAACACCAGCAGCGCGGACGCGGTGGGCGCGGCGAACGCCCAGCCCAGCGCCGGTGCCATGAACGGCGCGGTGCAGGGCGCGGCCACCACCACCGCGAGCACGCCGGTGAAGAAATCGCCGGCCGCGCCGCTGCGGCTGGCCAGACGATGGCCGACGCCGGTCCAGCGTCCGCCGACGTGCCAGACGCCGGACAGGCTCAGGCCGAAGCCGAACATCAGCAGGCCCAGCGCGGCCACCACCAGCGGCTGCTGCAGCTGGAAGCCCCAGCCCAGCGCCTGTCCCGCCTCGCGCAGCGCCAGCGCCAGCCCGCCCAGCGCGACGAAGCTGACCAGCACGCCCGCGGTGTACCAGAGCGCGTGCGCGCGGGCGTGCTGCGGGCTTTCGCCGCTGCCGGCCAGACCCAGCGCCTTCAGCGACAGCACCGGCAGCACGCAGGGCATGAGGTTGAGGATCAGGCCGCCCAGCAGGGCCAGCAGCAGCGCCGAGAACAGGGTTTCGGTCGAACGCGTGTCGGTGGGCTCGGGCAACGCAGTGTTCGCCGTACCCGCGGCGACGGGCTGCGCGTCCGTGGCTGCGGCGGTCGAGGTGTCCGGTGTTGCGGTGGCGATGGGTGCGGCTGTTGTTGTCGTCGCGGTGCCGTCGTCGACCGCAACGGCTGCCGTCGCGACATCGGTCGTCGGCGCCTTCGTCACTTCGCCCCTGGGCAGCGCGATCTTCACCGTGCGCGTCATCGGCGGATAGCAGATGCCGTCGTTCTGGCAGCCCTGGAACGTCGTGCGCAGCGTCACCGCCTGCGCGTCGGCGCGAGTGCGATTCAGCGGCAGCTTCAGGTCGACCGGCGAGAAATAAACGATGACTTCGCCGAAATGCTCGTCGCGATGCGATACGCCTTTCGGCCACTGCGGCTTGCCCGGCGCGATGCCGTCGGCGTCGAGTCTGAAACTGCTGCGGTCGCGATACAGGTAATAGCCCTGTGCCGGCGTGAAACGCAGCAGCAGGGTGTTGCCGTCGCCGACGATGGCATCGAACGCGAAGGCCTGTTCTTCCGGCAGCGGCCCGGCCTTGCCGGTGTTGCCGAACACACTGCCCAGCGGATTGGCGCCGGATGCGCCCGCGCGCGACGCGAGCGGATTGAAGCCGCCGCTGTCCGCGACGGGCGTCGAAGCGGAATTGGAAGCGGAAGCCGAGGGCAGTTTCACCGACAGCGTGCGCGTCTGCGGCGGATAGCAGATGCCGACGTCGGCGCAGCCCTGATATTTGATCTTCAGCGCAACGGTGGCGCCCGCGCCGACGATGTCCGGCAGGGTGGCGACCAGTTCGTCGCGATAGGTTTCGGTCTTGCCGAAGAACTCGTCCTCGTGCGGTTCGCCCTTGGGCAATGTCAGCGCGCCGCTGCGCGCGCCGGGCGTGACCGTCTGCACGCTGGTGCGATGCCGGTACATGTAATAGCCGTCGGCGATCTTCCAGCGGATCCGCACCGTGTCCGCGGCGGTGGCTTCGGCGCTGAGCACGTAGGCCTGATCGACCGGCAGCAGATCGGATTCGTCGATCGCGGCGGCGACGGGCAATGCGGCGAAGAGCAGCAGTGACGCCAGGGAAAAAAAGAGGCGTCGTGGGAATTGGGGCATGGTGATCAGTCCGGGCGCGGGTGTCTGCAGGGGCCGCAGCGGGCCAGTGTAGGACAGAGATGAAGTGGGGTCAGGGGATGAAGCTCGGATAGCCTCCGCAACGATCAGTTCCGGTCGGATGCGCGCCGAGTGGGCGGCCGTGGCCGCATCGCTCGCCCGACGTTACTCGCTTCCCAGCGGCCGCTTGGGGCGGCTGCGGCCCACCCGCTTCGCGGTGAGCTCTTCGACGATCTCGACTAGCGCGATGCGCGTGCGCGGCGAGGCCTCCCGGAACCCCTGTATCAACCGCAGCTCCAGCATGTCCTCGACCAGTATCGCGTCAGCCGCCGATACCGAGTCCAGCATCGCGTCCTCGGACAGCTGCATCTTGCCGCGACCGGTCGCCAGCCACTCGAAGGTCACCCCGGCGACCATCGCCAGCGAACGCAGGTGATCGACGCTGGGATTCTTGCCCTGCGGCGACTCCCAGTGGCTGACTGCACTGCGCTGAACACCGATCGCCTCTGCCAATTTCGCCTGCGAGAGGCCGGAATGTCGTCGCGCCAATCGAATTCTGTTCTGGGAGTTCATTTTTCTGTGATCCATTTCACGGAAAAGCGGCGGATTCGGCCATTGCGAAACCTATGTCGTGAAGATATTGGAATTGCCAGCAATAGTCACCCTGCTATCAACGTTGTCTGCACTCTGTCTGCTTTCGGTAGCATGCCACTATTGATAGCATGAGAATCAGAGAGATAGCGCGCTTTCCTGAAGTCCGCTCACCGGGATTGGCTGCTTTTCGCATACCCCCCACCTTCACAGCAGAAATCACATCGGTATTCTGTCTTCAGCCGGTAGGGAAGCTGGCTGCAATACGGAGGTTGCAAGGGGGGGAACGCACCTGCACGGGTGACGTCAGGATGATCTTCTCCGGGAGCGCGCACTATATGTGCGCGCTCTTTCTTTGTGCGTCCGAAAAATGCGCCGAACGTTCGAAATCCGTTCGTAGGAGACCTTCAGGCCGGCCCAAGCAGAACCCCGTCGTCGGCGACATCAGGGCTGTGCCTACGGCTGACGAAAACGAAACGGCTGGGTATCGGAAGCAGCAGCCTGAAGGCCGCTCTACGCAACAACCCGCTTCTCAACCCGCCCGCAGCGCGGCCTGGACCATCAGCGCCACCACGCAGCCGATGCCGGCCATCCAGGTCAGCGACCGCAGCAGGTGTTTGTCGGCGAGATAGAACACGCCGTGCAGCACGCGGAAGACGATGAAAGGGACCGCCAGCGCGGTGATGCGCCCCGGATCGACGTCTGCGGCCTGGGCCATCAGCACACCCGCCGCGAACGGCGCGAAGGCTTCGAAGGCGTTCAGGTGCGCGGCATTGGCGCGGTGGGTTCGCGGGTTGGTCTGTTTCGCCACCCAGCCGCGCGGATCGCGGTTGTCGTAGCCGCGGACCGCGGATTTGCCGATTCCGATCCAGACGTAGGGCAGGACGGCGGCGATGAGGATGCACCAGTAGGCGATGGACATGGCGTGGACTGGCTCGGCGTATTGGGGAGCCCGCAGATTAGACGGTTGCGCCGGCCCAGGACGAATCGAAAGCGCGACGACGATTGACGCCGCGTCCGCGGCTGATGCCAATGAATGGGCAAGGGTCCGAATATAGCCTCGTTGAAATGTAAAGCAGCGGCCTGAAGGCCGCTCTACAGAGAGGTATTCGTCGCGGTGTGAGGACCAGTCAGAGCGCGTAACCGAATTGCTGGCTGAACTGTTCGGCGAACTCGGCGTAGTCGAAACGCTGGTTCTGGGTGCCGGGGTGCTCGACCTTCAGCGCCCCCATCAGGTTGCCGATGCGGCCGATGGTCGGCCAGTCGTAGCCCTTCTCGATGCCGAAGATCAGGCCGGCGCGGAAGGCGTCGCCGCAGCCGGTGGGATCGGTGACCCGGCGTTCGTGGGCCGGCGGGATGTCGTAGGTCTTGCCGCCGGTGAAGATCCGCGCGCCGCGCGGGCCCTGGGTGGCGACGTAGGCCTTCACCTTGCCGGCGATGGTGTCCTCGCTCCAGCCGGTGCGTTCCTGCAGCAGGCTCGACTCGTAGTCGTTGACGGTCACGTAGTCGGCCTGTTCGATGAAGGCGCGCAGCTCTTCGCCGTTGAACAGCGGCATGGCCTGGCCCGGATCGAAAATGAACGGGATGCCGGCCTCGGCGAATTCCTTCGAGTTCTGCAGCATGCCGTCGCGGCCGTCGGGGCTGACGATGCCGAAGCTCACGTTCGGCACGTCGCGCACGTGGTTTTCGTACGACCGCATCATCGCGCCCGGGTGGAAGGCAGTGATCTGGTTGTTGTCGTGGTCGGTGGTGATGAACGCCTGCGGCGTGAACAGCTCCGGGATTTCCTTCACCTGGTCCAGCGGAATGCCCATTTCCGCGAACCACTCGCGGTACGGGCCGAAGTCCTGGCCGACGGTGGCCATCGGGATCGGGTCGCCGCCCAGCAGCTTGAGGTTGTAGGCGATATTGCCGGCGCAGCCGCCGAATTCGCGGCGCATCCGCGGCACCAGGAACGACACGTTCAGGATGTGGACCTTGTCCGGCAGGATGTGGTTCTTGAACTGGTCGGGGAACACCATGATGGTGTCGTAGGCCAACGAACCGCAGATCAGGGCAGCCATCGTGTCGTGTCTTCTTCCGGGAAACAGCCCGATAGGGTAGCGGTTGACCCGCAGCGAGGCCAGCATCACGTCCGCAGGGGCGTCTATCCGCCACGCTCGCGGCGCAGGGCCTGCGGGCTGCCGGCAGGTGGCCGGAATCCCGCCGCCGCGTTGCGGAAAATGCGCGTTTTCCGCATGACGTTCCCGCCGTGGAACCTGTTTTTTGTTACCCTATCGGGCTACTGCAACCGCCGCGATGCCAGGGAATGCTTTCGCGATGATCCGGCAGTTTTTCCCGGCGGTTTTTGCGCCTTTGGCCCTCCGGCACCCTCCGTAACGCTCCCCCACCGGCACGCTTCCCGATGTTCAAAAAGTTCCGCGGCATGTTTTCCAACGACCTGTCCATCGATCTGGGCACGGCCAATACCCTCATCTTCGTACGCGGCCAGGGCATCGTCCTGAACGAACCTTCGGTGGTCGCGGTGCGCCACGACCGTGTCGGCGGCGGCAACCGCACGGTCGCGGCGGTCGGCAGCGAGGCCAAACAGATGCTCGGCCGCACCCCCGGCCACATCACCACGGTGCGTCCGATGAAGGACGGCGTGATCGCCGACTTCACCTACACCGAGGAAATGCTCAAGCACTTCATCCGCAAGGTCCACAAATCGCGCTTCCTCAAGCCCAGCCCGCGCGTGCTGGTGTGCGTGCCCTGCGGTTCGACGAATGTCGAACGCCGCGCGATCAAGGAATCGGCCGAAGAGGCCGGCGCCCGCGAGGTGTATCTGATCGAGGAACCGATGGCGGCCGCGATCGGCGCCGGCCTGCCGGTGACCGAAGCCCGCGGCTCGATGGTCATCGACGTCGGCGGCGGCACCACCGAAATCGCCGTGATCGCGCTCAACGGCATCGTCTACGCGCAGTCGGTGCGCATCGGCGGCGACCGTTTCGACGAATCGATCATCAATTACGTGCGCCGCGCCCACGGCACCCTGATCGGCGAAGCCACCGCCGAACGGATCAAGCTGACGATCGGCTGCGCGTATCCGCAGGCCACGGTCATGGAAATGGAAGTCTCCGGCCGCAACCTCGCCGAAGGCGTGCCGCGCATGATCAAGCTCAACTCCAACGAAGTGCTGGACGCGCTGCGCGAGCCGCTGGGCGGCATCACCAGCGCGGTCAAGCTGGCGCTGGAACAGACCCCGCCGGAACTCTGCGCAGACGTCGCCGAACGCGGCATCGTGCTCACCGGCGGCGGCGCGCTGCTGCGCGACCTCGACAAGCTGATCAGCGAGGAAACCGGCCTGCACGTGCAGGTCGCCGACGACCCGCTGACCTGCGTCGCCCGCGGCGGCGGCCGCGCGCTGGAGCTGGTCGACATGCACGGTAACGAGTTCTTCTCGCCGGAGTAATCCTATATCCGGATACGGCACATCCCTGTGCCGATCCGGAGAGACTGGCAAAACGCGTGGGTTTTTCCAGTCTCCGCAATCGGCCTCCGGCCGTTTGCGCCGGCCCCTCCGTGGACCGGACCGTCGCACCTTCCGACCCCTTTGCGAACTTCAGAACGATTTCCTGACGTGCCTCCCTACGCCGGCCCTTCCGCACAACGCTCCGACGAGATCGCGGGCACCTTGCGGTTGCTGGTCGCGTTGTCGCTGGCGATCGCGCTGATGGTGATGGATCACCGCGGCGGCTGGCTGACCGCGATCCGTGGGCAGATCGAGATCGTCGTGCAGCCGCTGTGGCGCCTGGCCGGGCTGCCGGCGAAGCTCGGCGACACCGTGCGCGACGACGCCTCCACCCGCGCGCGGCTGGCGAAGGACAACGAAACCCTCCGCAATGCGCTGCTGATCAGCGGCGCACGCATCGCGCGGCTGCAGGCGGCCGCCGCCGAGAACGCGCGTCTGCGCGGCCTGCTCGGCGCGGTGGTGCAGGGCGGGCTGGACGTACAGCTGGCGCCGATCCTCGACATCGCCCTCGATCCCACCCGCCAGCGCGTGATCCTGGACATCGGCGCCGATCAGGGCGTGAGCATGGGCCAGGCGGCGATCGATGCCGGCGGCCTGATCGGTCAGGTGATCGATGTGCGCCCGTCCACCGCGACCGTGCTGCTGTTGACCGATCCCGACCATGCGGTGCCGGTGGCGGTGTCGCGCAACGGCATCCGCCTGGTCGCCTACGGCCGCGGCGACCGCCTCGAACTCGCCAACGTCCCGACGTCCAGCGACGTGAAGGTCGGCGACCGCATCGTCACCTCCGGGCTGGGCGGTCGCTTCCCCCCGGGCTTCCCGGTCGGCACCATCACCGCGCTGCGCCGCGACGAGAGCCGCGCCTTCCTGGTCGGCGACCTCAAACCGGCGGCGCGGCTGGATCGCGGTCGCGATGTGCTGCTGCTGCGACCCACGCCGTCCGCGGCGACGCCCGCGCAGCCTGCGCCCGCGAAGCCGGCCCCGACCGGTGCGCAGGCCGCGTCGCCGCCCACGGCTGCCGCAGCCGCGTCGCCGCAGGCGCCCGCCCGATGAGCCGCACGCGCCGCCCCTGGCTGTTTCCGGCGAGCCTGTTCGTCGCGCTGCTGCTCGGCCTGCTGCCGCTGCCGGCGATGCTGCAGCCGCTGCGCCCGTACTGGCTGGCGCTGGTGCTGGCTTACTGGCTGCTGGAAGACCACGACCGCGTCGGCCTGGGTCTGGCGTTCTCCGTCGGCCTGTTCGCGGATGTCGCCTTCGGCAGCGTGCTCGGCGAGCAGGCGCTGCGGCTCACGGTGATCACCTTCATCCTGCAGCGCTTCCGTCCGCAGCTGCGCTTCTATCCGATGGCGCAGCAGGCGCTGGCCATCGGCGGCCTGCTGCTGAACGATCAGATCATCGTCACCGCCGCGCATTTCGTGCTCGGCCAGCCCATCCGTGGCTGGATGCACTGGTGGACCCCGCTGATCGGCGCCGCGCTGTGGCCGCCGCTGTTCGTGCTGCTGGATGGCTTGCGCGTGGGCCGCAAGCACTCGGGCTGAGAGCCTGTTCATGATCTCTCCATGCCTCGCGTTGTGTCGCAGTGGCCCCTCAGGAATTGCGCCGGGAATTGGGCGTCGCGCAGTGCTTGACTGGTGGTCAAGTCAAGCGGCGCACGGCTCCCAACGTGCCACTGCGGCACAACCCGAAGGGCCGGTCCTGCCGGGACGCGGTGCGGCGTCATCGTTCGGTCATGGATCGACATCCATTCCCTCTCTCTTCCTTGCTCCGTGCCCCGGCAGGACCGGCGCGAGGCATGGAGAGATCGTGAACAGGCTCTGAGGCGCCCGGTCCGAACGCATCGCGCGTGAACGCGCCTTGAGTCCGGACCCGCCTGACGCCATCATCCAGCCATGTCGCACCCCTGCACCGACCCGCACCATCATGTCCACGACGCGCCCAGCTTCGTGGATGCGGTGGAGCACGCCTGCCGCGAGCGCGGCCTGCGCCTGACGCCGATCCGCGCCCGGGTGCTGACGCTCATCGCCGAGCAGGGCAAGCCGATCAAGGCCTACGACCTGCTCGACCGGATCCGCGCCGACAAGGCGCTCGACGAAGACAGCGCTGGCGCCGCCGCACCGCCCACCGTGTACCGCGCGCTGGATTTCCTGCTGGCCAACGGCTTCATCCACAAGCTGGAATCGGTCAACGCGTTCGTCGCTTGCCATCACCCGAACACCGCTCAGCACTCGGTGCCGTTCCTGATCTGCGACCGCTGCCACAGCGCCGTCGAACTGGAAGACGAGCGCGTGGTCGCGCAACTCGACGCGAAAGCCCGCGCGCTTGGCTTCGTGCCGCAGGCGCAGACGCTGGAAGTCCACGGCATCTGCGCGCGCTGCGTGCAGGCGGGCTGAGGCTGCTGGAGTCGCTGGATCTCCCGGTGCTTCACGTCGGCACGGGCAAACCAGGCTCAAGCCGTAGAGCGGCCTTCAGGCCGGCCCAGGACGATAAAGAGATGCGAATACGGTTGATGCCGCGCCTGCGGCTGATGCGAATGAATCGTCAGAGCGTTGGCGTCATTGAGCAACGCACCGCAGCCGCTTGAAGGCCGCTTTACCGGGAGGATGTGCGCTCTTTGTAGCTGGCATCGCAGAAGCGACGGGAATTCGAACAGACCCCGAACAGTACTTACCGACAAGAAAAAGCCGCGCTGATGACCAGCGTGGCCCGGTGGAAGTTGCACCCGCCGCAGGCACAGTCCGGGAGAGAGTGGACGGCCTGCGGCGGATGCGGGGGCGCCGAGTGGAGCGTGAGCTTATGCGTGGGACATGACGCTTGCGTGGAAACGCGGCATCAGAAGAACAGGCGCACGCCCACCGCGAAGTTGCGGCCGGGCAGCACCACGTTGTCTTTCAGGAACGAGGTGTGCACGCGGGCGTCGGCATCGGTCAGGTTGTTGGCGTCGATGAACACTTCCCAGCCCTGGTTTTCGGTGTCCCAATGCCAGGCGAAGTGCGCATCGACCAGCGTGTAACCTGCGGTTTCGGTTTCGTCCGCGGCCACGTCGTCCTGACGCATCACCCGCGTCGCGCCGAGCGCGGCGCGCCAACGCTCGGAATTCCAGTTCAGATCCATGCCGAAGCGCGACGGCGCAATGCGCGGAAGGTTCTCGCCACTGTCCAATTCGCCGCGCACGTGATCGCCGAACGCGCGCAGCGCGAGCTTGCCGGTGTCGTTGTCCAGCAGACGCGCGGTGACTTCGGCTTCGATGCCGCGGAATTTGGCATCCGCCTGCGCCCACTGGCGGATCGGCAGCGGATCCTCGCCCGGCTCCGGCGGCGTGAACGTGCCGGTTTCGGCCAGATAGATGAATCCATCGAAGCGCGTCGCGTAGACCGATGCCTTCGCATCGAAGCGGTCGCCGTGGTAATGCAGACCGAGTTCAAACTGATCCGCGCGTTCTTCGCGCATCGTCGGGTCGCCGATCTCGTAAGACCCCGTGGCGGCGTGCGGACCGTCGGCGAACAATTCTTCCTCGGCCGGCGCGCGCTCGGCGCGGTCCAGATTCAAGGTCAGCCGCCACGCATCGTTGAAACGCCACAGCGCGCCCGCCGACAGGCTGAGCGGCGTGAAGGTACGGCCGGGCAGGCCGATGGCGTCGGTGTTCACGCGGTCGGCGCGCACGCCCAGGTCCACCTGGAAGGCATCCCACTGGCCGTGTTCCATCCAGAACAGGCCCTGCGAGCGCGTGGACGTGCGCGGCACGAAGGCTTCTTCGCCGATGGCTTCAAAGGTGCGGGTGCCGGCCTGGAAGCCGATCGCGCCGGTCCAGTGGCCGAACGCTCTGTGGGTGAGTTCGAGCCGGCCTTCGTCGGCCTCGTTGGTGAAGAAGGTGCCGACTTCGGCGCCCTCGAATTCGGTGTGCTCGTAACGGGTGCTGGCGAAACTGCCGCGCAGGCCGTCGAAGATCCAGAAATCGCGGTCGATGCCGGTCTTCAGCTCGAAGCGGTTCTGCAGCATGTCCAGCGAAACCCCGGCTTCGCCCGCGGCCGGGTCGCCGGGTTCGCCGGGATTGCCGTAGCGGTTGTCGTAGCGAGACGCCGAGAAACCGATGAAACCGTCGGCACCGATGAACGACGCGCCGATGGCGCCGGTACGGGTCTTGATGAAGCTGTTGAGCTGTTCGCCGTCGGGCGTGTCGTAATCGTCCTGATCGCGGTACACGCCGTCTGCGTGCAGCACCAGCGCGCCATCGGCGCCCGAGGCATCGACGCGGGCCATCGCCGTACGTCCGCGGTTGACGCTGTCGTAGCGCAGTTCGGCGCGGCCCTTGACGGTTTCGTCGAGGCGGCGCTCGGCGATGCGGCCGTCGACGATATTCACCACGCCGCCGATCGCGCCGCTGCCATAGAGCAGGGTGGCGGGGCCTTTCAGCACTTCGATCTGGTCGGCCAGGAAGGGCTCGATCGCGGTCGCGTGGTCCTGACTGATGGTGGAGACGTCCTGGCTGCTCAAGCCGCCGGACAGTACGCCGACGCGCGGGCCGTCGAGGCCGCGGATGATCGGCCGGCCCACGCCGGCGCCGAAGTTCGAGGACTGCACGCCCGGCAGTTTGTCCAGCGTTTCGCCGAGCGTGGCGGATTTGGCCTGATCAAGCTTCTCGCCGGACAGCACGTCCACCGGCTGGCTCAGTTCTTCCGCGGTCTGGCGCAGCGGGCTGGCGGTGACGACGACGCGGTCGAGATCCTTGGCTTCATCGTGGCGGGGATCCTTGCCGGCGGTGTCCTGCGCGGAGGCCATGACCGGCAGTGCGAGTGCGAGGGCGATGAAGAGTCGGCTGCGCAGCGCGCGACGACGGTGAAGCAATGAGGAACTGGGCATGAGTTGCGGGTACACTGGTGGGCGACGCAGGAATGTTATAATGTTCCAAAATAAATCCAACCCCCCAAAAGTCATGCACAGCCCCAGCCTCGTTCTGCGCAAAGCCGACCGCGTCGGTTTCGCCGCTTCATTCCTATGTGCGATCCACTGCGCTCTGTGGCCGTGGCTGCTCGCCCTGGCGCCGGCGTTCGGCCTCGAAGTCGGTGGCTGGATCGATCTGGACCAAGCGTTCGTGGTGTTCGCCACCCTGCTGGGCGTGTCCACGCTGGCCCTGGGCTGGCGCCGCCATCGCGGTTTTCACGCCTGGGTCCTGTTGATTCCGGGGTTGGTGCTGGTCTGGGCGGGCGCCTTCTCGCCGCTGCACGACCACTCGATCTCGCATGCCGTGGTGATGACGATGGGCGGGTTGCTGCTGGCGGCGGCGCACATGGTCAATCTGCGCCTGACCCATGCCGCCAGCGCGGTGGGATCTCCCTGAATTCGACCCCGTGTTCCGCGCCGGGCCTACCGGCATACCCGCGAGGGCGCGGAACCGCGCGAAACCGCCCGGCTGGCGTGGTAGCATGCGCGCCTCGCGATAAGACCGCGACCCGATACTGAGTCGGCCCGCCGATTCCGGTTTCCACTGATCCGGCTTCCATCAAGCCACGTCAACACACTGATTCAAAAGAGGATTTGCACATGGGCAAAGGCGACCGTAGAACAGCCAAAGGCAAGCGCTACAACTCCAGCTACGGCAATGCCCGTCTGCAGGCCACGAAGAAAGCCACCGGCGCGCCCGCCGCGTCGGCCGTGAAGAAGGCCGCTGCGAAGCCGGCCATCAAGGCGCCCGCGAAGAAGGCCGTGGCCAAGAAGGTCGCCGCCAAGGAGTGATCGGACCCGTTCCGGTTGCTTGCTTCTGAAACCCCGCTCCGGCGGGGTTTCTGCTTTTTTGGGGTCAGCGGGTCTGCGCAGCCGGAGTTTCGGCCGAGGCCGCAGCCGACTCCACGCGCCGCCAGACCCGCAGCAGGTTGCTGCCCAGGATCCTGCGGATATCCGCGTCCTTGTAGCCCCGCGCCTGCAGGCCCGCGATGAGGTTCGGGAAATCGGCGACCGTCTTCAGGCCTTCCGGCAGCGCGCCGCCTACGCCGTCGAAATCCGAGCCGATGCCGATGTGGTCGACGCCCACCAGCTTCACGCCGTAATCGATCTGGTCGAGCACCGCCTCCATCTTCACCGGCAATGGCGGATGCGCCTTGTCCCACTCCGCATCGAATTCAGCCACGGTCTGCGTGGTCTTGCCGGTGGCGTGCCGGCGCTGGTAGTCGTTGTAGGCGACGAAATACGCCTGGGTCTGCGCCGCCGAGGCGGTATCGACGAAGGCATTGCCGAACGGGATCTGGATCACCCCGCCTTTCGCGGCGATGGCCTTCGCCAGTTCGTCGCTGAGATTGCGCTCGAAACCCTGCGTGAAATGTCGCAGCGCCGAATGGGTGGCGACCACCGGCGTGCGGCTCAGTTCCACCGCCTGCGCGACCGCGGCATCGGACAGATGCGAGACGTCGATCATCATCCCCAGCCGGTTCATTTCCGCGACCACATCGCGCCCGAACGGACTCAGTCCGTTCCACTTCTTTTCCTGCGCGTACGACGAATCGGCGATGCGGTTGTTCGCGCTGTGGGCGAGGGTGATGTAGCGAATGCCGCGGTCGAAGAAGAATGCGAGTTTGTCCAGATCGTCGCCGATCGGCGCGCCGTTCTCCATGCCCATCGGCAGCAGCACCAGACCGCGCCGGCGCAGCGCTTCGACATCGCGCGGCGAACGCAGCAATGCGAATTTGTCGGGGTTGTCGCGGGCAGTCTTTTCGACCGCGTCGATCATCCTGTTGGCGACGGACTCGGCAGTGCCGTCGTCGTCCTGCCCGGGCGAGGTGTAGATCGACATGAACGCCACGTCGAGACCGCCGGCCCGCGCTTTCGGGAAGTCGAACTCACGCGGCTGCGCGACGCCCAGATCCAGCCACTGCTTCATCAGTTCGGTGGGCGAGTCGATGTGAGTGTCGACGATGACCGCATCCTGCGCGAGTTTGCGCGCGGCCGGCGTTGCGTCCGCGGCGGATGCGGAATGTGCGGGCTGCAGCATGCACAGCGCAAGCATGACGGACAGTTCGAGGCGCATGAAGATCTCCAAGGCGATGCCGGTTTTCGCGGCGTTCAATGCGGATGGACAAGGGGTCGGCCGGCGATGAACACCGTACCCGCAAGCTCGCCGCCGAGCCAGTAGCACAGCTCCGCGGGGCGACGGATGCGCCAGTGCACGAGATCCGCGCGCAGACCCACGCGCAACATGCCGCGATCGCGCAGCCCCAGCGCGCGCGCCGCGTGCACCGTGGCGCCGCGCAGCGCTTCCTCGGGCGTCAGCCGGAAATGCGTGCACGCCAGCGACATCGCCTGGCGCAGCGACAGCAGCGGCGCGGTGCCGGGGTTGCAGTCGGTGGCGACGGCCATCGCCACGCCGTGCGCGCGGAACGCATCGATCGGCGGCAGTTTCGTTTCGCGCAGGCAATGGAACGCGCCGGGCAACAGCACCGCGACCGTGCCGTCGGGCCCGCCAGCGGCCATCGCCCGCACGCCGGATTCGCTGGTGTATTCGACGTGATCGGCCGACAGCCCGCCGAATCCGGCGACCAGCGCGGCGCCGTCGAGATCGCTGAGCTGATCGGCGTGCAGTTTCACCGGGATGCCGAGCGCGCGCGCGGCTTCGAACACGCGTCGGGTCTGCGCGGACGTGAAGCCGATGCCTTCGCAGAACGCATCCACCGCATCGACCAGACCTTCGGCATGCAGCGCCGGCAGCCAGTCGATCACGGCGTCGATGTAGCCGTCGGCATCGCCGGCGAATTCCGGCGGCAGCGCATGCGCGCCGAGGAACGTCGTGCGCACGCCGATGCCCAGCGCGTCGCCGAGCCGTCGTGCGACCCGCAGCATCTTGCGCTCGTTGTCGAGATCCAGGCCGTAGCCGGATTTGATTTCCAGCGTGGTCGCGCCGTCGCGCAGCAGCGCCCGCGCGCGCGGCAGCGATTGCATGAACAGTGCGTCTTCGCTGGCATCGCGCACCGCGCGCACCGTCGACAGGATGCCGCCGCCGGCGCGTGCGATGTCTTCATAGCTCGCGCCCTGCAGCCGCAGTTCGAATTCGTGGGCACGGTCGCCGGCGAAGACGACGTGGGTATGGCAGTCGACCAGACCGGGCGTGATCCATCCGCCGTCGAGCCGGATGATCTCGCTGGACAGCGCTTCGGGCGCATCCGGCAGCGCGCTGCGCGGGCCGACGAAGGTCAGCACGCCGTCCTTCCAGCCCAGCGCGCCGTCTTCGATGCTGTCATAGACGCGGTGGCCATAGCCGTGGTCGCCATCGAGCGTCGCCAACGATGCGCCGAGCAGCAGGCCGTCCCAACGCGGTGATGTGTTCATCGTATGGCTCCTGCTTTTCGCAACGCTTGCGCATCGATGCCGTGCGCTGCGCAGATCGCATCGGCGTGTTCGCTCAGCCGCGGCGGGCGCTGCGGTTCAGTCATCGGCGAAGCCGACATCCGCAGCGGGCTGGCGATCATCGGAATGCCGTCGGCGTCGATACGCAGGCCGCGCGCGGTCGCCAGCGGCCCCATCACCGCGTCGCGCACGCTGTTGACCGGCGCGGCGGGGATGCCCGCGGCTTCGAAGCGCGCCAGCCACGAAGCGACGGTATCGCCGGCGAAGCACTGCGCCAATTCGGGGATCAGCCAGTCGCGATGGCGCACGCGCTCGGCGTTGCCGGTGCAGCGCGGATCGTCGATCCACTGCTGACGGCCGATCAGCGCGCACAGCCGCGCCCACAGCCCGTCGCTGGCGCAGGCCATCGCGAAGCTGCCATCGGCGGCGTCGAAGCTCTGGTATGGCACGATGGTGGGATGCGAATTGCCGCAGCGACGCGCCTCGGCATCGGTGAACAGCACGCTGCTGGCGATATTCGCCAAGCCCTGCAACTGCACGTCGAACAGGCTGAGTTCGATGTACTGGCCCTCGCCGGTGCGCATGCGCTGGTGCAGCGCGGCGAGGATGGCGATGGTCGCGTTCAGCCCGGTGGCCAGATCGACGGTGGCCACGCCGACCTTGCTGGCGGCGCCGTCGGCCGGCCCCGTGATCGACATCAGACCGGACTCGGCCTGGACCACGAAATCGTAGCCCGGCCGCTGCGCGCCGGGGCCGCTGCGGCCATAGCCGGAGATCGCGCAATAGATCAGCCGCGGGTTGAGCGCGTGGACATGCGCGTAGTCGAGGCCCAGCGATTCCGCGGCGCCGGTGCGGAAATTTTCGATGAGTATGTCGCTGTCGCGGATCAGGGCTTCGAGCAGCGGGCGCGCGTCGGGGTGACGCAGGTTGGCGGCGATCGAGCGTTTGCCGCGGTTGCAGCTCGCGAAATACGCGGAGATGTCGTCCAGGAACGGCGGGCCGTAATCGCGGGTATCGTCGCCTTCCATCGGCTCCAGTTTGACGACATCGGCGCCGAGGTCGGCGAGGGTCATCCCGCACCACGGCCCGGCCAATACCCGCGACAGCTCCAGCACCTTGATTCCTGCCAACGCCGACATCGGCCCGCCTGCAGTTCGAATACAGTCTCCAGTGTAGCCGGTGTTTCCGGACGCCCCGTTCGAACCCTGTGGGAGCGACGCAAGTCGCGACAACCTGCGGAAACACTTTCCGCCATTCGTCGCGACTCGCGTCGCTCCCACAGGGTTTTCTCAAGCACTGTTCGTCGCGACTCGGGTCGCTCCCACGGGGCTCGCTCAGCGGGTGCGGCGCAGCGGACGCGGCGCGGCGGGAATCGGCGACAATTCCGCCATGAACTCTCCGATCGCAGCAACCGGCGCCGACTGGCGCTTGCCCGGCATCGTCAATCAGCATTCGCACGCGTTCCAGCGCGCGATGGCCGGGTTGGCGGAGCGCATGACCCATCCGTCCGATTCGTTCTGGACCTGGCGCGACACCATGTACCGGATGGCGGCGCGGTTCGATCCCGACACGCTGCACGCCGTTGCCGCGCAGCTCTATGCCGAAATGCTGGAAGCGGGCTACACGACGGTCTGCGAATTCCACTATCTGCATCACGCGCCAGACGGTTGCCCCTACGACGATGCTGCCGCGATGTCGCGGGCGCTGATCGCCGCCGCGCGCGAGACCGGCATCCGCCTGACCCTGCTGCCGGTGCTGTACATGACCGGCGGCTTCGACGGCCGTCCGCTCAATGAACGCCAGCGCCGTTTCGGGCATACGGTCGATGCGTATCTGCGCATGTTCGACACCCTGCATCGCGAACAGGACGACACCCTGCGCGTCGGCTGCGCCCTGCACAGCCTGCGCGCGGTGCCGCCGGACGCCATGAATACGGTGCTGGCGGCATTGCCGGGCGATACGCGCCTGCACATCCACATCGCCGAACAGATCGGCGAAGTGCAGGACAGCCTTGCGATCCGCGGCGAGCGTCCGGTGCGCTGGCTGCTGGACAACGCCGAGGTCGATGCGCGCTGGTCGCTGGTGCATGCGACCCATCTGGATGTGGACGAGGTCGTCGGCATCGCGCGCAGCGGCGCCACGGTCGCGATCTGCCCGACCACCGAAGCCAATCTCGGCGACGGCCTGTTCCCGCTGCGCGATTATCTGGACGCCGACGGCGCCTGGGGCATCGGCTCGGATTCGCATAGCTCGGTCTCGCCGGTGGAAGAGCTGCGCTGGCTGGAATACGGCCAGCGGTTGACGACCCGTCACCGCAATATCGCCGCGACCGAAGCGCGGCCCAGCGTCGGCGAGACGCTGCTGACATGCGTGCGCGCCAGCGCCGCGCAGTCGTGCGGTTTCGCGGACGCGGCCTTGGTTGGCGACACGGTGACGCTCGACGGCGCATCGCCGCTGCTGGTCGGCGCGACGCCGGCCGACATCGCCGACCGCTGGATTTTCAGCGGCAACCGCAGCGCGGTGGACACGGTGTCCGTTGCCGGCCGCGAGGTGGTGACGGGCGGCCGCCATCGCGACGGCGCGGCCATCGCCGTGCGCTTCGCGTCGGCGATGCGCGGGCTGCTGGCCGGTTGATCGGGGCGCAGCGGGTTTCGTCGCCGTTCGAAGGGGGTTCGTCGCAAAGCCATGTGGCTGGAAAACAGAGGGAGCAGTCTGACGTGGTCGCCATGATCGAAGCTTCCGGACCCGCCCATGACCGTTGCCGTTTACCCTGCCGCGCTTGTGATTCTTTTGTTCGCCGCCGGCTCGATGTTGAGGACCTTTGCGGATTCGTCCGCCGCCGGCTTGTCCACGAGAGCCGCCGATGTGCGGGCCGCTGCGCAGGAGTCGGCGGGCATCGGCGGTCGAGACGAGGTGCTGGCTTTCGATGCGGGGCTTGATCGCGGCTGGCTGGACGTGCAGGGGCGACTCGAAGTCGCGCGCCCGTTTGCGCTGCGCGCAGGTTATCGGGCCGAGATTGAAGTGCTGGGCATCCACGCCGGTTTTCAGCATGATGCTGGCGGCGGGACGACCTTCGCCTTCGACGCATCGTTGCCTTCCTTCGGTTTTCTGCGTCATCAGGCCCGTTTTTGAGGTTGTTTCATGAAAACTCCAATTCTGCCCACTTACTCCTTGAATCACGCGCTTCCGCCGGGCATCCGGGTAGGAATCCACAATTTCTTCACGCGCTACAAGGATTACCCGGTCTTCAGTTGGCCGTGGTGGTGGCGGAGAGTGTGGATGTTCCTGCTGTTCGGATTTGTCCTGGTGCTTTTCCCCACCTTCAGCGGCTGGCTGAAAGTCAGCGATCCGGGTGCGGCGGCATTGGTCGCGCTGTACACGTACCTGGCGGCGATGTTGCTGGTGAATCTCGGGCCCGGCCTGGCGAGTCTCGTGCGCCATCGCAGGTTTCCTGTAGCGCGGGAGAAGGTCGCCGTATTGCTGGCGATCCTGATAAGCGCCGGGATCGCGTATCTGGCCAACGATTGGCTGCGCGATCTTTGCGATCAGGTTCTGCAACCGTATGAGGAGGCGCGGAAATTGTCAGCGGAAAGATCGGTGGAGAAATCGATCCTTGCGCTGGTCACCAGCACGATCTTTTTCGGGTTGTTTGGTGGTTTGTGGGCAATGTCAGCTTACATCGACGAGTTGCGCCGCTGGCGCGACAGTTGCAACGACCGGACCGCACTCGAACTCAAGGCACAGAAGCAGCAGGCCGAGCTGCGTTTGAGCGTGTTGCAAGCCCAGGTCGAGCCACATTTCCTGTTCAATACCCTGGCTTCTGTGCGCGCGCAGGTGCGCCACGATCCTGCGCAGTCCGAGGCGACGCTCGATGCGCTCGTCGATTATCTGCGCGCTAATATCCCGCGTCTGCGCGACAGCGGAGTTGCGGTCGAATCCACGTTGGGGCAGCAACTCGACCTGTGCGCGAGCTATCTCGAGGTGATGCGCCTGCGCACGGCCGGGCGCCTGCAATACGGCATTGAAGCCGATGCGCGGGTGCGCGCCATGCCGTTTCCGCCGATGCTGTTGATCACGCTTGTTGAGAACGCGATCAAGCATGGCGTCGAGCCGAAGCCCGGGCCGGGGCAGGTAACGATAGCGGCGACGTACGAGGCCGGATCGCTGGACGTGAGCGTGACCGACGATGGCATGGGCCTGCAGTTGGGCCTCGGCGCGGGCCTCGGTCTGGCGAATGTGCGCGCGCAACTCGAAACCTTGTACGGCGGCCACGCCGGCTTCGATTTGCGCAGTATGCCGGTGCGCGGCGCGCGCGCCGAGCTGCGGATTCCGCTCGACGACAGTCGCTCGCAGGCCGGCGGATGATGAGCGCATGAATGACATCACCGCGATCCTCGCCGAAGACGAAGCACCGCTGCGCCATGCGCTGCGCGCGATGCTCGGCATCGTCTGGCCCGAACTGCAGATCGTCGCCGAATGCGAGGACGGCATCGCCGCGATGGAAGCCATCGCCGCGCATCGGCCGACCCTGGCCTTTCTCGACATCCGCATGCCCGGCGTCAGCGGTCTGGACGTGGCCCGCGCCGCGGTCGCGGCGAAATCGCTGGTGGTGTTCACCACGGCTTACGACGAATACGCGGTGCGCGCGTTCGAGGCCGGCGCGGTCGATTATCTGCTCAAGCCCGTGCAGCCCGAGCGCCTGCAGCGTGCGGTCGAACGCATCCGCGGGCGTCTGCAGGCCGCGTCCGCGCAGGTGGACGATGCAATGCAGGCGGTCGACGCCCTCGAAACGCGGCTGCGGCCGTCCGCCGCGCGCCTGATCCGCTGGATCAGCGCCGCGGTCGGCGACAGCGTGCGCATGATCGGCATCGATGAAGTGCTGTATTTCCAGGCGCAGGACAAATACGTGCGGGTGGTGAGCGCCGGCGGCGAAGCGATCATCCGCACGCCGATCAAGGAACTGCTGGCGGGACTGGATCCAGACGAATTCTGGCAGGTGCATCGCGGCGTGGTGGTGCGCGTGTCCGCGATCGACCGCGTGCGCAAGGACGAGTTTGGAAAGTCGACGCTGCAACTGCGCGGGCGCGACGATGCGCTGCCGGTCAGCTCGGCGTTCCTGCATCGCTTTCGCGGGATGTGATCCCTATTCCGATGCGATCCGCATTCCCGATGCGATTCACATTCCCGTAGAGCGGCCTTCAGGCGGCCCATGCAGAACCCGGCCGGCGACGACATCAGGGCCGTGCCCACGGCTGGTGGAAGTGAAACGGAGACGGCTTCCGGGCGCTGACGCCCGGCCGCTTTACTTGAGCGCAGCCGCCGTCGACGAAAGATCCCCGTCGTTCGCCGCCGGCTTCACATCCAGCAGATGCGCTAGCAACGGATAGACGTCGACGTTGTCGAACGGCGGCAGTACCACGCCATCGCGGAACGACGGCCCGCGCGCGGCGAACATTGCGCGCATCGCGGGGTCTTCCGGCGCGTAGCCATGCTCACCCCTCACCGGTTGCGGCCAGCGGTCTTTCGCACGGGTCTGCACGCGCCAGCCCACCTCGCTCTGGCACACGATCGGCGCCACCCGCGGATGGCGGCCGTAGCGCCACGCCGCCGGCAGTTCGGCCCTGCGCCAACAGTGGTAATGATCCTGCTGTCCGAGAAAGGCGCGCTCCACGTCGTCGTCGCGGCCGGGTTTCGGCACGATCCCCACAAGCGTTCCCCACGACCACAGCTCGTAGGCCGAGGCGTCCAGTCGATCGTCGAGGAAACGGATGTTGTCGCGCGGCACGTCGGCCATGCCGTGGTCTGACAGCACGATCAGATCGGTGCGCGTGTACAGGCCGCGGGCCTGCAGCCCCGCCTGCAGTTGCGCCAGCGCGGCGTCGATCTGGCGCAGCGATGCCAAGGCGTGGTCGCCGCGCACGCCGTCGTTGTGCGCGGCCACGTCGTACTGTTCGAAATACAGGGTGAGCAGTCGCGGCCGTTGCGCCTGCGGCAGATCCAGCCAGGTCAGGATCTGCCGTACGCGCGCCTCGGGCGTCACCTTCATGTCGAACGCGCGGCTGTAGCGCGGCCGTTGCCCGGCGATTTCGGCGCGCGAACCCGGCCAGAACATGGTCGCGGCGATGCCGCCCTGTTTCTGCAGCGTCGACCAGATCGGCTCGCCGCCCCACCAGCGGCCGTCGTCGGCGCTCGCTTGTTTCGATACGAACCGGCCCAACTGCGCGTCGATCATATTGTTGTGGACCACGCCGTGACGGTCGGGCCGCAGACCGGTGACCAGTGTGTAGTGATTCGGGAAGGTCAGCGTGGGGTAGCTGGCATTCATCCATTCGGCGCGCACGCCTTCGGCGGCAACACGGTCGAGCGTGGGCAGCGTCCCGGTGCCGAGCATCGAGGCCGGCAGGCCATCGATCGACACCAGCAGCACGATGCGGGAGGCCCGGGCGTCGGTATCCGTCGTCGGCCGGGACGGAGATGGCCGGCTGACGCAACCGGCGAGCAGGAGCGCCATCGACAACGCGATCGATGCCGCCATCCGCCATGCGCAGCGTGCGGACAGGAAAGGGCGAGGTGCGTGAGACTTCATGCCGGGATGATAAACGCCGCCGATGCCGGCAGTATTTCCGTCGCGGGACCGAAGTATCGCGCGCGCCCGGAAACTGCCGGCCGGCCGAGACGTGGCTAAACAATCGCTGCGCGCGTTCAGGCAAGCACTCGCGGGTCGGCGTAAGGTACGGAAATCGCTTGATTGGACACCGGAGCCGCCGCCATGACCCGTCTTCTGCTCGCCGCCCTGCTGACCGCTTTCGCCGGAACCGCCGTCGCCCAGACGGTGACCATCACCAAGGAAAGCGGCGAAACCGACACCGTACAGACCGCCGAAGCCGCAGCGCCGGCCCGCGAACCCATCCGCAACTGCTTGCGCAACACCGGCTCGCGCATCGTCGCCGCAGAGAACGTGCGCGCCGAGAAGCAAGGCAAACCGCAGCGCTGCGCCAACGGTCCCGGTCGGGTCTACAGCAGCGAAGATCTGGACCGCACCGGCCACATCAACATCGCTGACGCGCTGCGCAGCCTGGATACCTCGATCCGCTGATCGCAGCCCGTTCCCGCTCGCACCGAACGCCCGGCCCCGTGCCGGGCGTTTCGTTTCCGGCGCCGGCTGGAATCATCGGCGTCGCGCACTCAGCCGAACAGTTCGCCGCTGCCCTGCGCGGGCAGCGCGCCTTCCAGCCGCAGCAGTGCGGCCTTGATCGGCAGGCCCCCGCCGAAACCGGTGAGGCTGCCGTCGGCGCCGATCACCCGATGGCAGGGCAGCACGATCGGCAGCGGATTGCGTCCGTTGGCTGCGCCCACCGCGCGCACCGCCTCGGGTTTGCCGATGGTGCGGGCGAGATCCCGGTAGCTCCAGGTCGCGCCCCACGGAATCGTCGCCAGCGTCCGCCACACGTCCATCTGGAACGCGGTGCCCTGCGGCCGCAGCGGCAGATCGAACGCGCGCCGCGCGCCGTCGAAGTATTCGCGCAACTGCTCGCGCGTCGTGCGCAGGACGTCCGCAGCCGCGCCGCTTGCGCCGGGAATCCAGCCTTCGCGATCCACCGGATGGCGGTTGTCGGGGAATTCGATATGCCGCAGGCCGTCGGCATCGGCGGCGAGGGTCAGCATGCCGATCGGGGTGTCGACATGCTCGAAGAACAAGGCGCTCATGCCGCCTCCGTGCGTGCGGTATCGGGCGGCAAATGCCACAGATGCAGCACCGCGTAAGCGCGCCACGGCCGCCACGCCTGCGAGCGCGCTTCGGTCGCGCGTTCGCCCAGACGCGCAAGCCCCGGCGGCGCCAGCCGCTGTTGCAGCACCAGATCGCCCGCCGGGAACGCATCCGGCAGCGCCAGCGCGCGCATCGCGATGTACTGCGCGGTCCATGCGCCGATGCCGGGCAGCGCAGTCGCGCGTTCGACGAAGGTGTCGAGCGTCTGTCCGGCCTCGAACGAAAGCCGACCTTCCGCCACCGCCGCGGACAGCGCGCGCAGCGTCGCGGCGCGCGTGCGCGGCAGGCCGACGGTTTCCAGCGGCGCATCGCGCAGGCGTTCCGGCGACGGAAACGCGCGATCCAGCCAGGGATGCGGCGTTGCTGCTTGCATCGGCCCGGCAGCCGCACGCTGCGTGCCCCACGTATCGACCAGCCGCCGCGCCAGCGTGGTCGCGCCAGCCACGCTGATCTGTTGCCCCAGCACCGCGCGCACCGCCAGCTCGAACCCATCCCAGCCGCAGGGCACGCGCAGGCCGGGATGCAGCACGATGGCGCGTTCCAGCAGCGGATCGTCGGCGAATGCCGCATGCACCGCCTGCAGGTTGGCGTCGAGATCGAACATCCGCCGCACCCGGCGCACGATGTCCGGAATCGCGCGCGGATCGGCTTCGCTGATCTCCAGTTTCAGCTCGGGACGCGTGGCGATTGCACTGACCCGGATCCATGCGGAGGCGTCCGCAGCGCCGACGACGCGTTCGTAACTGTCCGCGTTCACGCGCTCGATGCCGGGGATCGCGCGCTTGGCGAGAAACGCCAGCAGCAACGGGAAATCCAGCGGCGCGCGATAGCCCAGACGCAGCGTCAGCGTGCCCCTGGGCGCGAGCGCCGCCGACTTCTGCCGGCGGATCGCGCCCAGTGGCATGCCGCAGCCGTCCTTGAACGCGGCGTTGAAGCGACGCAGGCTGTTGTAGCCGGCGGCGAGTGCGACATCGGTCACCGGCAGCGCGGTTTCAGTCAGCAGTTGTTTCGCCAGCAGCAGCCGACGCGTGGCGTGCACCGCATGCGGAGTTGCGCCCACGTGGGCGAGGAAGACACGCTGCAACTGGCGCGCACTCAGGCCCACGCGCGTCGCCAGCGTCCCGCACGAATCGTCCTGCAACGCGCCTTCGGCGATCATCGCCAGCGCCCGCCGTACCGCGTCTTCACGCACCTGAGCAAAGGCTTCGGGCGACAGTTCCGGGCGACAGCGCAGACAGGGGCGATAGCCGGCAGTCGTGGCCGCTGCCGCGTTCGGATAGAAGCGGATGTTCTGACGTTTGGGCGGAGCCGCCGGACAGACCGGTCGGCAATAGATGCCCGTACTGCGCACCGCGATGAAGAACAGACCGTCGAAGCGATGGTCCTTCGCGGCCATCGCGCGGAAGCAGATTTCGCGTGGCGGTAGCGTTTCGCTGTGGGTGGAATCGGTGGCCATGACGCGATGATAGACCCGGGCAGCGGGCCTGACTCGCCGTTTTCGGACATCAATTTTTTCCGGTCGAATGTCCGGATTCTCAGGCCTGTCATCCCCGCGCTGCCGTCGCACATCATTCACTCCGGCCTTGAATCGCCAAGCCCTCCAGCAACCGCCGCAGCGCGCGTTCGTGCAGCGCGCGGAACTCCTTCGCGTCGCAGCTGAAACGGCCGGCGCGATACAGCGCAATCAATCCGTGCGAATGCGCCCACAGCGTCAGCGCGACTTCCCACGGGTCGTCCGGTTTCAGCACGCCGGCGGTCTGCGCATCGGCCACCGCGTCGGCGACTTCGTTCAACGTCGGCGAACGCCGCGCACGGAAGTCCTCGGGATAGCGCCGGGCGTCTTCGCGCCGCGCCGAGAACGCATGATCGAACAGGTGCGGATAGGCAAGCGCGTAGTCGAGATAGATTTCCTGCAGCGAGACGATGCGGGTCATCGCGTCCGGACCGCGATTGCGCGCGTGCCAGTGATGCGCAATCTCCTGGAAGCTGTCGTCGCAGACCCGTTTCAGCAGCGCGTCGCGGTTCGGGAAATGGCGATAGATCGCCATCGGCGTCAGTCCGACCTCCTGCGCGATGCGGCGCATGCTCATCGCCGCCGCGCCTTCGCGCTCGAATACGCCGCGGGCGGCGTGAAGGATGCGGTCGACCGTCTTGGGCGTGCTGCTGGGCGTGCTCATGTCTACAGCGTATACATTTCGCGGCCGCGATGGCAAAAAATTCCGGAAACGGGCATCCGATATGCAAGCCGGGTCCCGGGCCGCTGGCGATGCGCCACGCCGCGGCGCACTATTTTCGCCATCGCACACAGCGCGCCCGCGGCGCAGGGACACCGTCATGAGTTCATCGAACAACCGTCACGATCCGTCGCGGGTCATCCGCGCCCCGCGCGGCGCGGAGAAGACCTGCAAATCCTGGCTGAGCGAGGCCGCGTACCGGATGCTGCAGAACAATCTCGATCCGGAAGTGGCCGAGCGGTCGGAAGATCTGGTGGTCTACGGCGGCATCGGCCGCGCCGCGCGCGACTGGGACTGCTACGACGCCATCCTCGAATCGCTGCGCAATCTGGAAGACGACGAAACCCTGCTGATCCAGTCCGGCAAGCCGGTCGGCGTGTTCCGCACCCACGCCGACGCGCCGCGCGTGCTGCTAGCCAATTCCAACCTCGTGCCGCACTGGGCGACCTGGGAGCACTTTCACGAGCTCGATAGGAAAGGTCTGATGATGTACGGGCAGATGACCGCCGGCAGTTGGATCTACATCGGTAGTCAGGGCATCGTGCAGGGCACGTACGAAACCTTCGTCGAAATGGGCCGCCAGCATTACGGCGGCGATCTCACCGGGCGTTGGATCCTCACCGCCGGCCTCGGCGGCATGGGCGGCGCGCAGCCGCTGGCCGCGTCGCTGGCCGGCGCGTGTTCGCTCAACATCGAATGCCAGCAGTCGCGCATCGACATGCGCCTGCGCACGCGCTACGTCGACGAACAGGCGACCGATCTCGACGACGCGCTCGCGCGCATCGAACGCTACTGCGCAGCCGGCGAAGCGAAATCCATCGCGCTGCTCGGCAACGCCGCCGAGATCCTGCCCGAACTCGTGCGCCGCGGCGTGCGTCCGGATGCGGTCACCGACCAGACCTCCGCGCACGATCCGCTGCACGGCTATCTGCCCGCCGGTTGGACGCTGGAAGACTGGTTCGACAAGCAGACCACCGCGCCCCAGGCCGTGGTCGACGCCGCCAAGCAGTCGATGCGCGTCCACGTCGAAGCGATGCTGGCCTTCGAGGCCATGGGCGTTCCCACCTTCGATTACGGCAACAACATCCGCCAGATGGCGTTCGAGGTGGGCTGCGCGAACGCCTTCGATTTCCCGGGTTTCGTGCCGGCTTACGTGCGCCCGCTGTTCTGCCGCGGCGTCGGCCCGTTCCGCTGGGTCGCGCTGAGCGGCGATCCCGAGGACATCGCGAAATCCGATGCGAAGGTGAAGGAACTCATTCCCGACGACGCGCACCTGCACCGCTGGCTGGACATGGCGCGCGAACGCATCAGCTTCCAGGGCCTGCCCGCGCGCATCTGCTGGGTCGGCCTGGGCCTGCGCGACAAGCTCGGCCTCGCGTTCAACGAGATGGTGCGCAACGGCGAATTGAAGGCGCCGATCGTGATCGGCCGCGATCACCTTGACTCCGGCAGCGTCGCCTCGCCGAACCGCGAAACCGAAGCCATGCAGGACGGCAGCGACGCGGTCAGCGACTGGCCGCTGCTCAACGCCATGCTCAACGTCGCCGGCGGCGCGACCTGGGTCTCGCTGCATCACGGCGGCGGTGTGGGCATGGGCTTCAGCCAGCACAGCGGCGTGGTGATCGTCTGCGATGGCACGGCGGAAGCGGACAAGCGGATTGCGCGGGTGTTGTGGAACGATCCGGGCACCGGCGTGATGCGGCATGCGGATGCGGGGTATGAGATTGCGAAGGCGTGTGCGAAAGAGCAGGGGCTAAAGCTGCCGATGCTGCGCTGAGGTTTGGCTTTACGCCGTATGCAATCAGGGCCGGCTAAGCCGGCCCTGATTATTTATAGGAAATTAACGGGCCCGGGCTTCGGATAGTTCGTGCTTAAGAATTGCTCGTGACACAGTGTCATAGCTTATCCGCCAAGCTAAAGAATTTCTCCCAACATACTCAGGGCGACTATTCTCTTGTGCGTGGATTTCTTTGATGCCCAAAACCAAGTCATCAATACATGTATCAAGAAGGTCTTCGATCGGAATTATCCAATCAAAGGTTTTTTTCTTCCATTTGACGTTGGCACGAAATGCTGCGAGCAATGGCATGATCCAGCCAAGTGGTACCCGTCCATTGACCTTCTCGTTTAGAAAAACAAGCGTATTGTTTTTGTTTGAATCGCTGCGGACTCGGGTGGTTTTACTTGCTTTGTATCTTCCATCCAGTCTCTCAAGAACTTTTTTCTCAATGAGGTCGCGCAGTCTGAGGATTTCAGGCGCCTTTGAGATCAATGTCTTGAACGATTCGCCTGCGCCTTCTTTGTTCGATGCTTGATCAGCGAATCGCCTGACAATGCCTTCCTTTCTACCAAAAAGTGCAACTGGATGAGTTTTGTCGTTGTATACACTGCAGTCGAAAATGGCGAGGTAGTAGAGTATTTCTCGCACATCAACTGGCAGCGGTTCGTTCATCTTATATGCAATTTTATCTGCGTAAGGATAATTCTTTAGAGTGCTTTTCAGTAGTTCAAAATGGTCGCGGAGATTCTCGAGACTCTTGAGGTCGACTTGTTGACTCGTATTTAGGCCGCCCGCAATTTCAGCGATTTCAGTTGAATCAACTCCTGTGATGCACTTAAAAAAAACTGCGGCACTTGCTGTTTGATCTTCACTATCTTGCGAGTCGATTATTGCATTAAGGGTATGCGCTCCATCGACAACGCCGTGCAGCGAGTCGTCAGACAACTCTATTACTACTTCTTGCTTTTTATCGTCGTAAACGACGGATTTCGCAACTAAAGTGATGCCGCGATTCCGCTCATGGAAGCGTTCAGGATTTTGGGCGAGGGTGCCACTGATTGCTTTATAAACACTGGTTTTTGTGTTGATCTCGCGCGGATTAACGGCGCGCCATTTGGAGAGATCTTTAGGAACTGTGTCGGCGCTTGCAAAAAATAGGCCGAATTTTGAACTTCCGTGAGGAGATGGAATCGAGCGGAAGCTTTTCGTGGGCATGCGAAACGTGGCAATAGCCATATAAAAAAACCTCAGGCAAACGATCCGCAATGGATACGCTACCTTGTATACCCTACGGCGTTCACACCAGCCTAGATTGGCTAAGTGCCACAGCGAGGGCATCGACAAAATACGCTCCTGTTTATGCTAGGTCAACCCGCTTGCGAGATATTCAAGTTCTCGCTGCCCGTGTGGCCCGGGGCTTCCGGTGTGGGGCATGCGACCTCCAGCCCCAGGGAGCGCTTCGAGGACACTTGGGATGCCCGCTGCTGATGCTGCGCTGGGGATCAACTGGACGATTCGCTGCATGGAAATGCAAACGTATGCTCCAGTGTTCTCAGTTCGTGTCTGCGCAAGTCCGACTGCATGCTGTAACACCTCCTTAACCGGAATTGACGTAGCGTGAAGCGCGCAGGGGGTGACATGGACAAGGAGCAAGTCATGATATCTGTCGTACGCGTTTCCGCAGTTGCGGGTTTTCTGGTTTTTCTTGCATGCGCGATACCGGTGGCCAGAGCCGAGGTCTACGAGCTCGGCTGGCCGTATCCGCCGAACAATCTCGAACCGCACGGCGCCCGCAATCAGAGTCCGCTGTGCGATCCGACCAACAAGCCGGGTCCGAATCGCCTTCGCGAACTGCTGGGCTTCTGGTTCGGCCCGCCGAATCAGTTCAATCCGAACTGGCATATCGGCCGGCCGTGCGATGTCAGCGCCACCTCGTATCACCGCGAAGGCCGGGCGCTGGATTTCTACGTGAATTCCACCGAGCCGCGCGCGCAGGCCATCGTCGACTGGATCCTGGCGACCGACGAATACGGCAATCCGCATTCCAAGGCGCGACGGCTCGGCATCGTCGAGATCATCTGGAAGAACGTCATCTGGACCTCGGATCGCGCCTATGAAGGCTTCCGCCCATGCGCGAGCTGCGGCCCGCATTACGACCACATCCATTTCAGTTTCACCCGGGAGGGCGCCAACGCGCAGACATCGTGGTTCACCACCAACGATCACGTCAGCAGCGCGGCCTGCGGCACCGGCACCGCGACGGTGAAATACTGGACGTATCCCAGCGGCTATGGCCCGTTGCGCCATGTGCGCCAGATCACCGGATCGGGCGGCAATTACACGACGCAGGCGGCATTGGCCGGCTCGCCGTGGCGCGTCTACACGGCGCTGGGCCCCACCGTGGTGGCCGCGAATGCGCCGGTGAGCGCGCTGTACGCATCCCGTGCTTATCTGGGCGCCTGTACGGTCACGTTGTTCTGAAACCGTGACTGCTCTGAAACCGTGACGTAGCTCGGTTCTCGCTGCAAGCGAGAGCCGGGGCTTTCGGTGCGAGGCATGCGAAACCCCATCCCCGGGTGTCCACTCCGCGGACACCCGGGCTACTCGGTGCGACATCTGCGCGCTGCGCTCGACTCGCCACCGGCCCGCCTGCATCCGCAGCGTGCGATATACCGTATGGATGTGTCCGGGGCAGGCGTTTTGCACATGCGGGCATCGCCAATACGCACAGCCTTGACCGGCCGTTCGCGGAGGGCCAACCTGCAGTCGCCGCATAAAAGATGAGGAAACACCGATGTGGATCAAACTCTACGCCATCGCGCTGCCGGTGTTCTTCGCCATCGACATGCTGTGGCTGGGCGTGCTGGCGAAGGATTTCTATCGCGAGCAGATCGGCGGCCTGATGAAGGCCGACGTGAACTGGTTCGCCGCGGTGCTGTTCTATCTGATCTTCATCGCCGGCATGGTGTTCTTCGTGATCGCGCCCGCGCTGGAGAAAGGGTCGTGGCGGTATGCGCTGTTCGCGGGTGCGGCGTTCGGATTCGTCACTTACGCCACGTTCGATCTGACCAGTCTGGCGTTGATGAAGGATTTCCCGGTGCTGGTGACCGTGGTCGATCTGGCCTGGGGCACGGTGCTGTCGGCGTCGGTCTGCACGATCAGTTTCGCCATCGCCCAGAAACTCGGGGTCTGAATCGATGAACTTCGCTGGTCTCGATCAGGTGTGGCTGCCGCTGTCGGTGATGGCGTTGCTCGCGGTCGCCGTGTGGGCGCTCAGCGTGAAGCTGCGCGATGTGAGCATCGTCGACAGTCTGTGGTCGATCTTCTTCATCGCGTTCACCGCGCTGTTCGCATGGCGGATGGGCAGCGACGACATGGCGTCGTACGTCTTGATCGCGTTGATCCTGGCGTGGGGACTGCGCCTCTCGATCTACATCACCGTGCGCAATCACGGCAACGGCGAAGACCGGCGCTATCAGGCCATCCGCGCGCGCAATCAGCCGAATTTCGAATTCAAGAGTCTGTACCTGATTTTTCTGCTGCAGGCGGTGCTGGCCACGCTGGTTGTGCTGCCCGTGGTGCCTGTGCTCAACGGCGCGCAGGAGGCCGGCGTGCTGACGTACATCGGCTTCGCCGTCGCCGCATTCGGCGTGTCGTTCGAGACCGTGGCCGATTGGCAGATGGCGCAGTTCAAGGCGACGCGCACGGCGCAGGACGAAGTGATGGATCGCGGGCTCTGGCGCTACAGCCGGCATCCGAATTATTTCGGCGAGGCCGTGTTCTGGTGGGGCATCTGGATCGCTTCGGCCAGCATGGGCGGCGCGTGGACGGTGTTTTCGCCGCTGCTGATGAACTGGCTGCTGACGCGGGTGTCCGGCGTGCCGCTGCTGGAAGCCGATATGCAGCAGCGCAGCCCTGCCTATCGCGATTATCTGCTCAGCACGCCGCGGTTCGTGCCCGGGCGGCCGAAGTAATCAGGCGGCACGCCGTATCTGCATGTCAGCCATGCGAACCGCGCGCGAAGAACAGGTACGAGCGTATGTGTTGCCGGCTGCGCCGGAATATCCCGTTCTGGACGTTGCGCCCGGGAAGCGAGTGATCCTGCACTATCCCGCGCCCGCAGGCGCGACGATCACTCCAGCTCGCGGTGATAGGTCGCCACGTCGCGCCAGCCGTGTTCGCGGGCGTGCGCGGCGAGGGTTTCGGCCAGATAGACCGAGCGGTGACGGCCGCCGGTACAGCCGAACGCGACGGTGATGTAGCTGCGGGTGTCGGCCTTGATGCGCGGCAGCCAGTTGTCGAGGAATGCGGCGACCTGGGTCGTGTATTCGTTCACGTCGGCCTGGGTATCCAGATATTCGCGCACTTCGCGGTCGCGACCCGAAAGCGGACGCAGGCGCGCGTCCCAGTGCGGGTTGGGCAGGCCGCGGGCATCGAACACGAAGTCGGCGTCGCTCGGCACGCCGCGGCGGTAGGCGAAAGATTCGAAGAGCAGCGAGACGGTGCGGTCGGAGGTGAGGTCCAGTTCGGCGATCACCCGGCGCCGCATTTGATGGACGTTGAGTTCGCTGGTGTCGATGATCACATCGGCCAGCGCGCGCAATGGTTTGAGCATGCGCCGCTCGAGCGTGATCGCATCCGCGAGCGCGAGACCGAGATGGCTCAGCGGGTGTCGGCGGCGGGTTTCGGCGTAACGCTTGAGCAGGATGTCGTCGCTGGCGTCGAAGAACACCAGCTTGGGATCGAGCCCGAGTGCGCCGGCCTGCGACAGCCACGACGGCAGCTTCGACAGGTCGGTGTTGCGGTTGCGCGCATCGATGCCGACCGCAAGCTTCGGCGGCATATCGTTCTTGCCGGTGGCGCCGCGCACGAATTCGGCGAGCAGATCGGCCGGAAGATTGTCGACGCAGTAGTAGTCGAGATCCTCGAACGTGTTCAGGGCAATGGATTTGCCGCTTCCGGACATGCCGCTGACGACGATGAGGCTGGAATCCTTCGAGGCGGCGGGCGCAGCGGGCGTGCTCATGACGACGAGCGCTCCAGGAAATGCGAATGACGCGCCATGAACGCCGCGGCCGGGTCGACGCCCTTGATGCGCAGGATGTGCGCGCGCGCGGCGGATTCGGCGAGCACGGCGAGGTTGCGGCCGGGCATCACCGGCAGGGTGATCATCGGCACGTCGAGGTCGAGCAGCCGGCGTGAGCCGAGATCGCCGACCAGACGCTCCATGCCCATGCCGCTGGTCGCCTGCGGTTCGAGGTGCGGGCGAGTGAGGTGGACGACCAGACGCAGGTATTTGTTCCGCTTCACCGCGGTGTCGCCGAACATCTGGCGCACGTTGAGGATGCCGAGGCCGCGCAGTTCCAGCAGATCCTGCAGCAGATCGGGACAGGCGCCGTCAAGCACGTCGGGCGCGATCTGGGTGAACTCGGGCGCATCGTCGGCGACCAGACGATGGCCGCGGGTCACCAGTTCCAGCGCGAGTTCGCTCTTGCCCGCGCCGGAGTCGCCGGTGATCAGCACGCCGATGGAGTAGATCTCCATGAACACGCCGTGCACGGTGAGGCGCGGCGCGAGTTTGCGCGCGAGGTGATATTGCAGATGATTGAACAGTTCGTGGCCGCGTCGCGGCGACACCCACAGCGGCGTGTCGGATTCCTCGGCGGCGGCGCGCAGATCTTCGGGGCAGGGCTGGCCTTTGCTGATCACCATCGCCAGCGGCCGGAACTGCATCATTTTCTCGATGGTTTCCCAGCGCTGGCGCGCGTCTAGCGCATCCAGCCACGCCAGTTCCTCGGTGCCGAGGATCTGCACCTTGTTCGGATAGATGATGTTGAGATAACCGGCGAGCGAAGGCCGCCGGGCCACGGTTTCCACGGCTTCGAGCACCCGGTGCTCGCCGCGCTGGCCGGCGATCCAGCGCAGGTCGAGACGTTCCTGTTGCTGGTCGTAGAGGTCGCGCGCGCTGATGCTGGCGTTCATGGGGACGGAGCGTTCGCTGAAAGGAGTGGGGGTGCAGGATACGAACAGGTCGCCGAAAAAAACGACCGCGGGGACGTGCGGCGCAAGCCGCATTGTCCAACCGCGGTCGTGTGGGCGGATTCTAAGTGGTTCTGGTGCGTCAGCGGATCAGCCGATTTCTCCATTCACGACGAGGCTCTCGCCACGGTGATGATCGACCATCTTTTCCTTGTGCTTCAGCAGGAGGCGGTCGAGCTTGTCGGCCAGCAGGTCGATGGCGGCGTACATGTCCTGGCCGGCGGCATCGGCGTGCAGGGTGCGGCCGGACACATGCATCGTGGCCTCGGCGCAATGATCGGGTTTGCTGATACTGAGTTGGGTGCGGACGACGTCCAACGGATGTTCGAAATGTCGGCCCAGGCGGGAGAGTTTGGTTTCGACGTACTCGCGCAGGGCGGGGGTGACTTCGATCTGGTGACCGTGGGTTTCGATACGCATCGACGATGTCCTCTGTTTGCCGGGCTTGGTCGCGCATCGCGGCACCGGGCCCAGCCCGCCGATACCGCGATGCCGGAACCTCCATACGTTGCGGAGGCTCCGTATCGATGAACATCGGGTCGACGTGCGCCGAGTGCAAGGGCAGGTCGTCCTGATCTTCGCTCTATCGACAGGTTACCCCAGCGGGGCGCGGAAGCAAGTGCGCGAATCGCCGGTTTCGGGCCAATTTTGAATCCGCGATTTTTTGAATCCGCGATTTTCGAATCCGCGATTCAGGCCATGCGCACGCGTTCGTGCGAAGCCGGGATATTCATCGCTTCGCGATATTTCGCCACGGTGCGGCGCGCGACCGGTACGCCGGTGGCTTTCAGGGTATCGGCCAGCTTCGCGTCGGACAGCGGCTTGCGCGGATTCTCGGCTTCGATCAGTCGTTTGATCATCGACTGGATCGCGGTGCTGGACGCTTCGCCGCCGCCTTCGGTGCCGATGCCGGAGGCGAAGAAACTGCGTAGCGGCAGTGTGCCGCGCGGCGTGACCGCGTATTTGCGCGAGATCGCGCGCGACACGGTGGATTCGTGCAGGCCGACTTCGGCCGCGACTTCGCGCAGGGTGAGCGGACGCAGCGCCTGCTCGCCGAATTCGAGGAAGCCCGACTGTTGGCGGATCAGGCAGCGCACCACTTTCAAAAGAGTGTCGCCGCGCGCTTCCAGATGTTTCAGCAGCCAGCGCGCTTCCTGCAGGCGGCCGCGCAGATAACTTGCGTCGCTGTTGCTGGCGTGCTGGATCATGCCCTCGTAGCCGCGATGGATGGTCAGCCGGGTGTGGCTGCCGGCCAGCGCCGCGCGCCACAGCCCCTGATGCCGCCAGATCACGCAATCCGGGGTGATATAGGTGTCCGCGCTCATGCCGCCGTACTGCGCGCCGGGATGCGGATCCAGCGAACGGACCAGATGCAGGCCGGTCGCGACGTCGTCCGCCGGCGCGCCGAGTTCCGCGGCCAGGCCATCCGCGCCGATCTTGGGTAGTCTTTCCAGCGGCCCGTTCACGATCCGCAGTGCCATCGCCTTGCCCGGAGTATCGTCGGGCAGAGGTTCGAGCTGCAGCGTGAGGCATTCGCGCAGGTCGCGGGCGCCGATGCCCAGCGGATCGAATCGTTGGATCTGGTGCAGGACGGCGCCGACTTCGGCAGCGCCGACGTTCAGTTCCGGCCGTAGCATCGCGGCGATGTCGTCGAGTGATTCGCGCAGATAGCCGTCGTCGTCGATGGCGTCGACCAGCGCGGCGCCTATGCGCTGGTCCTGCGGCGACAGGCGGGTGAGGTGCAGTTGCCAGGACAGGTGGTCGTGCAGGGACTCTGTGCGGACCAGACGGTCCATCGGGTCCATGCCGTCCTCGTCGCTGCCGCTGTGGCTGCTTCCACTGCTGGTGTTCCAGCTGTCCGGGGGCTCCCAGCTGTCGTCTTCGCCGCCGCGGTCGTGCTCCGCGGCTTCATCTGCGCTGACGGTTTCCGCCAAGACGGGGGCTTCGGGCATACCGTCCGGGGCACCATCGCCGCCGGGGGTGTCGCCCTCGCTTTCGTCCCAGTCGAGCAGCGGGTTGCTTTCGACCGCGAGGGTGATTTCGGTCTCGAGTTCCAGCGACGACAACTGCAGCAGGTGCAGCGCCTGACGCAGTTGCGGCGTCAGGATCAGCTGTTGACCCAGCGATGTCTGCAGGCGTGGTTTCATGTCCATATGTTAGGGCTTGTCGTGCCCGCTTTGCCGCCCTTGGCGCGATCCTTGCGAGGAAATTTCGTGGTGCTCGTCGGTATTTTCGAGACGGCCGACACGCTCTGTATCCGGAATCGCCGTCATGGCGGTTGCCGGACGTGGTTGAAGCATGCCGCTACAGCCGGAAAGACTCTCCCAGATACACGCGGCGCACGTCCGGATTCGCCAGCAGGGCGTCGGGTGCGCCCTGGGCCAGTACCGCGCCTTCGCTCATGATGTAGGCACGATCGCAGATGCCCAGGGTTTCGCGGACCTGATGATCGGTGATCAGCACGCCGATCCCGCGGTTCTTCAGGTGACGGACGATGCGCTGGATTTCGCCGACCGAAATCGGGTCGACGCCGGCGAACGGTTCGTCCAGCAGGATCAGTCGCGGCTTCGCGGCCAAGGCACGGGCGATCTCGACCCGGCGGCGTTCGCCGCCGGAGAGGCTGGCGCCGCTCTGCTCGGCGACGTGCGCCACCTGCAGTTCTTCCAGCAGCGAGGCGAGTTCGCGTTCGCGGCCGGCGCGGTCCAGGTCGGAGCGCAGCTCCAGCACCAGCCGCAGGTTGTCGGCGACGCTGAGTTTGCGGAACACCGAAGGTTCTTGAGGCAGATAGCCGACGCCGCGCTTGGCGCGGGCGTACATCGGATCGCCGGTGATGTCGTGGCCGTCCAGCACGATCCGGCCGGCATCGGCCGGCACCAGACCGACGATCATGTAGAAGCAGGTGGTCTTGCCGGCGCCGTTGGGGCCGAGCAGGCCGACGACTTCGCCGGCGTCCAGGGTCAGGCCGAAGTCGCGGACGACCTCGCGCGACTTGTAGCGCTTGCGAAGCCCTTCCGCGACCAGCATCAGGGCTTGCCCGGCGCCGGTGCTGGTGTCGCTGCCTTGCGCGTGGCCGAGGGCTGGATGGTCATCTTGATCCGGCCGCTGTCGCCGCCGCTCTCGATGCGGCCGCTCTTCAGGTCGTAGGTCAGGCGCTGACCGCTGGTGGCGCCGCGCGGGGTGGTGACGGTGTAATTGCCGGTGAGCACGATCACGTCGGTATTCATGTCGTAATCGATGCGGTCGGCGTTGGCGGTCATCGGCGAGCCGTCTTCCATCTGCTGCTTGAGCGATGCCTGGCTGCCGGTCAGCACCGCGCGGACGACTTCGCCACCGCGCTGGTGGATATCGGCTTTGGCGGCGCGGATGTCCAGCGTGCCCTGTTTGATGACGACGTCGCCGGACAGGGTGTTGACGCTGTTGCCGTCGAGCGTGCCTTCCTGACGGCTGGCCTCGATGTTCATCGGCTGATTGCGGTCCGAGTCTCGCGCGAACGCCGCGCACGGGAACAACGCGACGGCGAGCGCCATGGCCGCGAACGCGCCCGGCAGGCAGGCAAGAGGGCGGCGGGGCAGCCAGGATTCAACGGCGGACAGTGACATATTGGGATCGGACCTCGGAGCGGAACACGTAGCGTTTGGTGGCCGTGGACACCGCAAAACCGCGCCCACGGAGTATAGAGCCGGGCTGAACGATGGTCACCACGGCGTCGGTGGAGGCGCGATTCTGGCGCGGGAACACGTTCAAACGTTCGGTATTCATGGTGATCGGGCGCAGATCGTCGGCCGGACTGTTGGCCTTGACCTCGCCGATCATGCGGATTTCCTTCTGGTCGGCGCTGACCCAGCCCTGTTTCGCGCGGATGTCCCAGTATTTGCCGCTGCCGTCCGGCACCTGGAACACCGGCGTCGTCAGCGACATGGTGGCGTCGTCCGGACGGCGTTCCAGGCGCGGCGCGCGCAGGGTGAAGGATTCCTTGCCCTCGCTGTCGAGCGAGATCAGTTCGAAGTCGTGCAGCACGTAGTCGGGGCGGTCGCTGGCGGTCGCGACCGCTTGCGCCGGGCGCCGGTGCTTCCACACCGCCCAGCCGCTCACCAAAGCGCCCAGCAACAACAGCAGGATGACCGGCCCGCGCCAGCTCACGACAGTTCCCCGGTGGGCGGCGTCGCGATCGGTTCGTCGAAGTTGCCCTGCGCGGCGAGCAGCAGATCGCACAGCTCGCGAGCGGCGCCGTCGCCGGCGTTCGCCTGTGTGCGCACCTGCGCCCGCATGCCGGTGAACGTGTGTGCGTTCGCGGGCGCGACCGACAGACCGACCGCGCGCATCGCCGCGAGGTCCGGCAGGTCGTCGCCCATGAAGCTGACCGCGTCCAGGCCGATGCCGAGTTCGGCGCAGAGTTCGCGCACGCAGGCGAGCTTGTCTTTCACGCCGATATGCACGCGCACCTTGAGTTCGTTCGCGCGATGCACGGCGACCGGGCTGAGGCGGGCGGTGATCAGCGCCACTTCGATCCCGACCTGGCGCAGCAGCACCAGCCCCTGGCCGTCGTGGACGTGGAAAGCCTTCATCTCGCGGCCCTCGCTGTCGAGGAACAGGCGGCCGTCGGTGAGCGTGCCGTCGACGTCGAAGCATGCCAGGCGGATGTTCGCCGCCTTCGCCATCAGCATGCTGTCGGTGGCCGCGCGCTGGCCGAGCGGAAGGTGTTCGATGGGTGCGGTCTCATCGACGAATGAAGTCATGCTCACACGACCCGCGCGCGCAGCAGATCGTGGATGTTCAGCGCGCCGACCACGCGACATTCGCCGTCGATCACCAGCAGCGCGTTGATCTTGTGCGCTTCCATCAACTGTGCGGCTTCGACCGCGAGCGCATCCGCGTCGATGGTGACCGGGCTGCGGGTCATGAGTTTCTCGATGCGGGTTTCGCGCACGTCGGTGGACGGGTCCGCGAGCGAGCGGCGCAGGTCGCCGTCGGTGTACAGCCCCATCAGCCGGCCGTCGGTGTCGACCACGGCAGTCATGCCCAGACGCTTGCGGCTCATTTCCAGCAGCGCGTCGCTCAGCGTCGCATCAGTGCCGACGCGCGGAATGTCGTCGCCGGAATGCATCACATCCGCGATGTGCAGCAGCAGCCGGCGGCCGAGCGCACCGGCCGGATGCGAGCGCGCGAAATCCTCGGAGGTGAAGCCGCGGGCTTCGAGCAGCGCGACGGCGAGGGCATCGCCCATCGCCAGCGAAGCGGTGGTACTGGCGGTCGGCGCCAGCGCCAGCGGGCAGGCTTCGGCCGGCACGCTGACGTCGAGATGCAGATCTGCTTCGCGCGCCATGGTCGACTGCGCGCGGCCGGTCATCGCGATCATCAGATTGCCCTGACGCTTGAGCACCGGCAGCAGGGTCAGGATTTCGTCGGATTCGCCGGAATACGACAGCGCCAGCACCACGTCGCGGTCGGTGATCATGCCCAGATCGCCGTGACCGGCTTCGCCAGGATGCACATAGAAGGCCGGAGTGCCGGTGGAGGCGAAGGTCGCCGCGATCTTGCGCGCGATGTGCCCGGATTTGCCCATGCCGATGCAGACCACGCGTCCCTGACAGGCCAGCAGAATGCGGCAGGCGGCGCTGAATTGGCCGTCGAGCCGTGCCGCAACCGCGTCGAGGCCGTCGCGTTCGATCTCGAATACCCGGCGGCCACTGTCGACCAAGGCTGCATCCGAGGACGCGCCCCGGGTCGGGATGGGCTGGGGCAATGAGGCATTCGCCATTGGGGAGCAGACGGCTTTCCGTTACGCTAAGCGGGCGATTCTACGCACCCGACCCCGGGATTGCCCGCACCTCCCATGAACGCAGCGTCGCGCTGCGCAGGACTCCGACCCTCCGATGACCCCCGACACTATCCGTGAACTGATCGAACAGGGCCTGCCCGGCGCCCAGGCCCACGTGCAGGGAGACGACGGCGTGCACTTCGAGGCGCTGGTGGTGGCCGAAGCGTTCCGCGGCAAACTGCCGCTGGCCCGGCACCGCATGGTGTATGCGACGCTCGGCGATCTGATGGGCGGCGCGATCCACGCGCTGGCGCTGAAGACGCTGACGCCTGAAGAAGCCGGGTAACCGTTTTTTGTAGGAGCGACGGAAGTCGCGACCGCTTTCCGGAAGCGTCTGCGTTGCCGGTCGCGGCTTCCGCCGCTCCTACGATTCCAGCATCGCGGTTTGACCAGCGTCCAGCTGTTGAAAACCGCCGCTTCCACAGCCGCTCCTACACACTAAAGAAGACCATGCAGAAAATCGTAGTCACCGGCGGCGTGCCGCTCCAGGGCGAAGTCCGCATTTCCGGCGCGAAGAACGCGGTATTGCCGATCCTGTGCGCGACCCTGCTCGCCGATGGGCCGGTGGACATCGGCAATGTGCCGCATCTGCACGACGTGGTGACCACGATCAAGCTGCTGCGCGAACTCGGCGCCGCGGTCGAGCACGATATCGAAGCGGGCCATGTGCGCGTTGACGCACGCAGCGTCAACAGTCACATCGCGCCGTACGAACTGGTGAAGACCATGCGCGCGTCGGTGCTGGTGCTGGGCCCGCTGCTGGCGCGCTACGGCGCCGCCGAAGTGTCGCTGCCCGGCGGCTGCGCGATCGGTTCGCGCCCGGTGGACCAGCACATCAAGGGCATGCAGGCGCTGGGTGCCGAGGTGTCGGTCGATCACGGTTTCATCAAAGCCAAAGCCGAGCGTCTGCGCGGCGGCCGGGTGGTGTTCGACATGGTCAGCGTCGGCGCGACCGAGAACGTGTTGATGGCGGCCACGCTCGCCGACGGCGTGAGCGTGCTGGAAAATGCTGCGATGGAGCCGGAGATCGTCGATCTGGCCGATTGTCTGATCGCGATGGGCGCGAAGATCGAAGGCGCCGGCAGCAATCGCATCACTGTGCACGGCGTGGAGCGCCTCAATGGCGGCTGTCACGATGTGGTTGCCGATCGCATCGAAACCGGCACGTTCCTCGTCGCCGCGGCGATGACCGGCGGACGCATCGTCGCCCGCGCCGCGCGCCCGGAAACTCTGGACGCGGTGATCGACAAGCTCACCGAGGCCGGCGCCGAGATCACCGTCGACGCCGACAGCATCACCCTCGACATGCACGGCAAGCGGCCGAAAGCGGTGTACATCAGCACCGCACCGCATCCGGGTTTTCCCACCGACATGCAGGCGCAGTTCATGGCGTTGAACTGCGTGGCCGACGGCGTGAGCATCATCAGCGAGACGATCTTCGAGAACCGCTTCATGCACGTGCAGGAGCTGCAGCGGCTGGGTGCGGATATCCGCATCGAAGGTCACACCGCGATCGTGCGCGGTCAGGAGAAACTCAGCGGCGCGCCGGTGATGGCGACCGATCTGCGCGCTTCGGCGTCGCTGATCCTGGCCGGACTGGTGGCCGACGGCGACACCATCATCGATCGCATCTACCACCTCGACCGCGGCTACGAGCGCATCGAAGCGAAGCTCTCGGCGCTGGGCGCGAAGATCAAGCGCATCGATTGACGCTAATTCTGCGATCCTGATCCCGTAGAGCGGACTTCAGTCCGCTGCCGGATATCCGCAAGAAACGCAGCGGGCCGCAGCCCGCTGTAGCACATCCAAGATCGTTTCATTCCTGCCAGCCGTGGGCACGGCCCGGTCGTCGATTTTGCCTCGGGCTCTGCCTGGGCCGGCTGAAGCCCGCTCTACAGAAGTAGCTGCGTCCGATATCAACGCACCGACGTGATCTTCAGATCGATATCGTCCTTGCCGTCCTTGCGCTGCAGGATGCGCGCCGGCAAGGCCAGGCCTTCGACCACCCAGATCAGCATCTGCTTGTTGCCGCTGGTGCTGACCAGCTTGGTGGCCTGACGCGGTTTGCCGCCGATGCTGATGCTTTCCTTGCCGGCGACGGTGAAGTTCATCGGCTTGGCGCGGCCTTCGTCGACCATGCGATAGCGCAGCGGTTTGCCGGTCAGCGCATCGCGGGCGATGGCGAGATTCAACAGCAGGCCATCGACATCGCCTGTCTGCAGCGGCACCGGGCCGGCGCGTTCCGGCTTCACGTCGCCGCTCCAGCGCGCTTCGCCCTTGGCCCAGTCGTACACCGCATTGCGGCGGATCTTCTTGATCAGCAGCAGCGAGGCGTCGGTGCCCGAGAGCGGGCGCCACTGACCGTTCTTGTCCTCGAACAGGGTGGTCTGGGTCAGCTGCGCCATCTGGTTGCTGATCTTCAGCGTGTATTTCCACTGATCGCCGCCCTGCGGCTCGACGGTCATGCTGCCGGTGGCCGACAGTCCCATGTAATTGGCTTCGTAATCAGCGGCGAAGGGCTCCAGCGCGTGCGCCGGCACCGCTGTTGCGGACGCGGCGAAGACGGCGGACAGCAGCAGGCTGCGGACGATACGGGAGGATTTGACGGAAATCATGGTGTTCCTTGGTATTCGATCAGACGCAGGTCGACGGCATCCTCGCCGTTCTCGCGCTGCAGGATGCGTACCGGGGTCGGTACGCCTTGTGCGACCCAGACGACGGTGTCGTCGTTGCCGCCGTTGGTGCGGGCCACGCGCAGGGTCGAGTAGCTCAATTCGCCGACCTGCACCGTTTCCGGTACCGCGGCGACCTGATAGTGGTGGTCGCGGACACGGCCACCCTCGACGAAACGATAACGCAGGACGGCGCCGGCGCGCGCGTCGCGGATGATCGCGAGATTAATCAGCAGGCCGCTCATGTCGCCCGGCAGCAGCGCGACAGGCTGTTGATGGCGCTTCTTCACGTCGCCCTGCCAGCGTGCGCTGGCCTTGGCCCAATCGTAGCTGCCCACCGTCTTGCGGCCGAGGAACAGGCCTTTGCGGACGGTGCTCTGGCTCAAGGGGCGATAAAGGCTGTCGATGGCGTCGAATACAGTGCTCTGCTGTACGTTCAGACCGAGCACGCCGGCCATGCCGCGGCGGCCTTCGATGCCCAGATCCACGCGCCATTGCGGTTGCTGCAGACGAACCACCTTCAGGGTCGCGTCGCCGGCGGGTTTGGCGTGATATCGGGCTTCGTAGCGGGCCACGAAGGGTTCCAGCACCGGCGCGGGTCCCTGCGCCGTCCACACGGACACGGTCTGCGCGCCTGCCGGGGGCAGGGTGCAGAGCAGCAGGACCAGGGCGGCGAATGGGCGCATGACGGCCGGCATCATGCAAGCCGGCGCTTGGCCCCAAGCTGAAGCGGGGCGTGCAAGGTCTCGCCGTTCAGGTCGATGTGCCCGTCGCGCAGCGACAGGCGGCCCTCGCCGATCAGCCGCACCACATCGACCAACAGCGGGTGTTCCACCTCGCGTACCCGCGCGGCCAGGGCGTCGGCATCGTCGCCCGGCAGCACCGGCACCCGCGCCTGGGCGATGACCGGGCCGCCGTCAAGATCGGCGGTGACCACGTGCACGCTGGCCCCGTGTTCGGTCACGCCAGCGTCCAGCGCCTGCTGGTGGGTATGCAGGCCCTTGAACGCGGGCAGCAGCGAGGGATGCAGATTGATCATGCGGCCCGGCCGCGCCTCGACTTCCGCAGCCGAGATCAGCCGCATGTAGCCGGCGCACACGATCAGATCGGCCTGCGCTTCATCCACGGCCGCGAAGAATGCGGCATCGAACGTTCTCCGTGAGTCGTACGACTTCGGCGACAGCGCCGTTGCTGGAAGGTCGGCGTGGCGCGCGCGCTGCAGCGCCTGCGATTTTGGCCTGTCGGAAAAAACGCCGACGATTTCGGCTTCGAGTCCGCCCGATGCGATGGCGTCGATCAGCGCCTGCAGATTGGTGCCGGCGCCCGACGCGAGGATGGCGATGCGAAGCGCGTCAGGCATCGCTTGTCGTCTTCATGGAGGGTTGTGCGCGGTCGATCCATGGCCAGCAGGCCAGTGCGCCCAGCGTGGCCAGCAGCATGTCCATGTGCGCGTCCCAGACATCGCCCTGCTGGCCGTTGTAGGCCGCGGCCTGATCGGGCGAGAGCAGCAGCGCGATGGCCCATTCCAGCCATTCGTAGATCAGGCTGACGGCCATGATCGCGAGGACCGCCAGCGCGAATGCCTGGGTTACGCTCACCGCCCAGCGTTGCCGAGCGTGCGCGGCCAGCATCGGCGCGAAGCACAGCCCGAACAGCAGATGGATCAACCGGTCGAAATGGTTGCGTTCCCAGCCGAATGCGGCCTGCGGCGACCAGTCGATCGCGGCGCGCAGCCAAGCGTCGTACGGGACGTTCGAATACAGCCAGCGCGCGGCGATGCAGTGCACCGCGATGAAACCGCAGATCGCGATGAAATCGCCGTTACGCATCCGCCAGCGGCGATCGTGCAGCACCAGCCAGATCAATCCGACCACGGTCAGCGAACTGTGCAGCGCCTGCTCGACCGGCCAGATCGGCGCGATCCAGGTGATCGCGAAGATCGCGATGGTGATACCGAACGCGATGCGTTTCTGGATGCCCAATCCACTGCTCTTGCGTGCCTGCTCAGCCAATCCGAACCCGCTCGCCATCGCCAGCGGCGGTGACTTCGCCGATGCGCCAGTGCGGCAAGGCGAGGCGGTCCAGCTCGTTGCCGATGGCGTCCACCGCAGCGGACGGCACGATCAGCACGAAGCCGATGCCGCAGTTGAAGGTGCGCCACATTTCTTCGTTCGACACGCCGCCTTCGCGCTGCAGCCACGCGAACACCGGCGGCTGCGGCCAGCTCGACGCATCGATGTCCAGACCCAGGCCTTCGGGCACCACGCGGATGATGTTCTCGGTCAGGCCGCCGCCGGTGATGTGCGCCATCGCATGGATGTCGCTCCCCTGCGTGCCGCCGAGTAGTTCGAGGACCGGTTTGACGTACAGCCGGGTCGGCGCCATCAGCGCATCGACCAGCGTCGTGCCGCCCAGATCAAGGGCGGCCGGGCGGCCGGCGCGGTCGTAGATCCTGCGGATCAGCGAATAGCCGTTGGAATGCGGGCCGCTGGAGGCGATGCCGATCAGGACGTCGCCTTCCCGGACCCGGGCACCGTCGAGAATCCTGGATTTCTCGACCCCTGCCACGCAGAACCCGGCGAGGTCGTATTCGCCCGGAGGGTACATGTCGGGCATTTCCGCGGTTTCGCCGCCGATCAGCGCGCAGCCGGACAGTTCGCAGCCCTTGGCGATGCCGCCGACCACCGCGACGGTGGTGTCCACGTCGAGCTTGCCGGTGGCGAAATAATCGAGGAAAAACAGCGGTTCGGCCCCTTGCACCAGCACATCGTTGACGCACATCGCCACCAGATCGATGCCGATGGTGTCGTGGCGGTTCAGCTGCTGCGCGAGCTTGAGTTTGGTGCCGACGCCGTCTGTGCCGGAGACCAGCACCGGCTCCCTGTATTTGCCGGACAAGTCGAACAGCGCGCCGAAACCGCCCAGGCCGCCCATCACTTCGGGCCTGAAACTGCGCTTGACCAGCGGTTTGATACGTTCGACGACTTCGTTGCCCGCGTCGATATCGACGCCGGCATCGCGGTAGGTCATTGCGCTGGCAGCGGGAACGTTTGCAGCGGAGCCGGTGGAGGCGGGCGGGATCTGGGTCACGGCAGCTCGCAGTGCGCTGGAAAGGCGAAATTGTATCCGGGCGGCGCTACGGATTACCCGGATCGCTGAAAAAGCCCTGCAGATCGATCTCGTCAGCCGCGGGCGCGGCTTGAGTATTGTCGTGGTGCAGGTTCTACATGGGCCGGCCCACCCTACTTGTGGCACCATTTCCGCCGAGAACCATATGGTTGGGACGTAAAAATGCGGCAGTCGAGTGGATGTTCGGTGCGGTGGTCGGCCGGAATGCGTTGGATGACGGGGCTGTGTCTGGCCTTGGCCATGGCGGCGCCTGTCGCCCAGGCGCAGCGGGTCGAAGGCGATCGCGCCGCGGCCAGCGGCATCTACGAGGCCGAGGTTCCGGTCAACAGCCAGACCGACGCCGAGCGCAACAACGGCTTCGCCCGGGCCTTGGCGCAGGTACTGGCCAAGATCAGCGGCGATCGCAGCTCGACCGGCCGTCCGGGCGTGGGCCAGGAACTGCGCCGCGCCAAGGATTACGTCGCCGGCTACGACTACCGCCACGACCAGGGCGTGTCCGCCAACGGTGCGCCGACCTTCAAGACCACGCTGGTGGTGCGTTTCGACCAGGCGAAGGTCGACGGCGTCATCGGCGCACTGGGCCTGCCGATCTGGCCGCAGCCGCGGCCCAAGCCGGTGCTGTGGCTGGCGATCGACGACGGCAAGGGTCCGCGTCTGGTGGCGCTGGGCCAGGGCAACGCCGCCCGCGCGGTCCTCGACCGCGCGATCGAACGCGGCTATCGGCTCGGGCTGCCTTCGGGCAATGCGGCCGAGCAGGCTGCGGTCGGTGCGATCTGGCGCGGCGATACCGGATCCATCGCCCGGGTGTCGGCGCGCTACAGCCCGCCGATGCAGGTGATCGGCAAGCTCTATCGCAAGGGCACCGGCTGGAAGGCTGACTGGATCTTCGTCGACAACGGCCGCGAGCTGTCGAAATGGTCGACCGAGAACGCCGATGCGCGCGCGGCGATGGCGGGCGGCGCGGACGGCACCGCCGACGCCCTGATCCGCCGTTACGCCCGCAGCAGCGGTGCATCCGGCCCGGCCGGCGCCTACCGGATCCGCTTCACCGGCATCGACAGCGCCGATGATTACATCCGCCTGATGGGCCATCTGCAGGACATTTCGGTCGTGCGCAAAGTGCGTCCGATCAGCGCCGGCACCGACGGCCTGGTGCTGGAGTTGGACCTGATCAGCGGTCTGCCCGGCTTCCGCAAGATGATCGGCAGCCGCGGCATCCTGATCGGCAGCGAAAGCGCAGCCGGCGCCGAACCCGGCGGAACCACGCTCCCCACGTTCGATCTTCGCTGAGGCGACCGATGAATTCCGGTTCTTATCAAGTGGGCCCCAATTCCCCCGGTGGCATGGGACCCGAGTCGGTCGACGACATCGCCCGTTTTTTCCGGCGCCTGCAGTGGGCGTTGCTGTTCATCGGCGTAGGCGCCCTGATCTGGTTGCTGACGCCGGTGCTGACCCCGTTCGCGGCGGCGGCGCTGCTGGCGTGGCTGGGCAATCCGGTGGTCGAACGCCTGCAGCGGCGCGGGCTGTCGCGCAACAGCGCGGTCGCGCTGGTGTTCGCGCTGATGGTGCTGGCGGTGGTGGCGCTGGTATTGATCCTGATCCCTGTCATCCAGAACCAGGTCCTGGTGCTGGCCAAGTCGGCGCCGGTCTACATGGAATGGGTGGTGCGGACCGGGTTGCCGTGGCTGGAGGCGAAGTCCGGGCTGGAAGTCACCACCTGGCTCGATCCCGATTACCTGCTGGACATGCTCAAGCGCAACTGGCAGGGCGCCAGCGGCGTCGCCACCCAGGTGCTGGGCTACGTCACCCAGTCGGGCTTCACCGTGCTGGGGTGGTTCGCGAATCTGGTGCTGATCCCGTTCATCACTTTCTTCTTCCTGCGCGACTGGAACACGCTGGTGCAGCGCGTTGGCGGTCTGGTCCCGCGCGATCGCTACGCGACGGTGGCGCATCTGGCGAAGGAATCCGATGCGGTGTTGGGTAGTTTCCTGCGCGGCCAGTTCCTGGTGATGCTGGCGATGGGCATCTTCTATGCAGTCGGCCTGTGGGGCGTCGGCCTGGAAGTGGGGGTGCTGGTGGGCGTGCTCGGCGGCATCCTGACCTTCATCCCGTACATCGGCCCGACCACTGTACTGCTCGGCGGCAGCGCCGCCGCGCTGATACAGTTCGGCGACTGGCAGCATCTGGTCGGCGTGCTCGTGGTCTGGGGCGTGGGCCAGCTGCTCGAAAGCTACGTCCTCACCCCGAAACTGGTGGGCGACCGCGTCGGCTTGAGCCCGGTCACCGTGGTGTTCTCGGTGATGACCGGCGGCACCCTGTTCGGGTTCCTGGGCATGCTGCTGGCGCTGCCGGTGGCGGCGGTCGCGAACGTGCTGATCCGCCACATGCATGGCCAGTACGCGACGAGTCGTTTCTATCTCGGCGACGAATCGCACGCCCCGAAGATCGAGATCGCAACCGCTCACCACAATCGCGAAGCGGACGCCGCGGAGCCGACGGACCCCGCGTGAACGAGCGTTCGCTTTCCGTGCCCGCGGCGCAACTGCCGCTGGCGCTGCGCTTCCCGCCCGACCAGCGTTTCGAGGCTTTCGTCGCCGCACCGGAAGGCGCGCTGGCGCAGCTGCATGCCCTGGCGCGCGGCGAGGACGATGCCGGCGGCGCGGTCGCCGGCGTGGTCTCCGGTATTTTCATCGCCGGCCCCGCGGCCACCGGCAAGACCCATCTGCTGCTCGCCGCCTGCGCCGAGGCCGAAGCCGCCGGCCGGCGCATCGCTTACCTGCCGCTCGCCGCCGCCGCCGGCCGTCTGCGCGATGCGCTGGATGCGTTCGAGCATGCCGATGTCGTCGCGCTGGACGGTCTGGATGCGGTCGCCGGCAGCCGCGAAGACGAAGTCGCGCTGTTCGATGCCCACAACCGCGCCCGCGACGCCGGCCGCAGCCTGCTGTACGCGGCGCGGGTCGCGCCCGATGCGCTGGAACTGGTGTTGCCCGACCTGCGTTCGCGGCTGTCGCAGTGCGCGCGGATCGCGCTGGAGCCGCTGGACGACAGCGGTCGCGCCGAAGTGTTGCGCCTTCGCGCTCAGCGCCGCGGTCTGCAGATCGACGATGCCGCCATCGACTGGCTGCTCAAGCGCGTGGATCGCGATCTCGTCAGCCTGACCGCGCTGCTCGACCGCCTCGACCGCGAGTCGCTGGCGGCGCAGCGCCGCTTGACGGTGCCGTTCCTGCGGCAGTTGTTCAGCAACGACTGAATCGCGAATGTGCTTGCGTAGCTGAATTTGCGTGAATAAATCGCTATGCGGCTACATGCATTGAGCGCAATACGTCAGCGGGCGGCTAAAATTTTTTCGCGAGTAATGCTCAAGTTCTTCCAAGTCGGTGGAACAGAATTTAATGTAAGCGCCAGTTGTGAAATTGCCGATCTTGGGGCTCGAAATTAAGCCATGTGTCGCAGTGTGAACCATTGGATAATTCGGCACAGTTCGCGCCCTGTCTGCGTTTGCGACGAAACCTTGTGGATTGGCCTGAATCCATTCGATATAACCGACCTCATCGTTGTCAAACAACTCGACCACGTTTGCCTCCAGTCGTTTGATCGATCTTCCAATGGCGGAGATTCATGCGGTTCCCTTGTCGCCCTTGGTCCGAAGCATCCGATCAATTTCCTCCAGCCGCTCCGGCGTACCGACATCGGTCCAGCGGCCGGTGTGATGTCCGCCGGTCGCGCCGGCACGGCCCATCGTTGCGCGCAACAGCGGCGCCAGCTTGAAACGCGGTGGGGTGTCGCGGGCGCCGGGCGCGCCGCCGATGATCCGGTGCCAGTCGTCGAACAGGCTCGGCCGATAAACGCCGATGCCCGAGAACGTGAGCCGGGTGCCGGCATCGCCGGTTTTGGCGAATTCCTCCGGGTCCGGCGTGGTGCTCCGCAACCCGCCGTTGTGGAGCAGCACGAAATCGCCGCGGGGGTTGTGTTCCGGGTTGTCGACCATCACCAGATGCGCGTCGCCCGCCGGGTGCTGCGGGAGCAGGGCGAAGTCGTAGTCGGTCCAGATGTCGCCGTTGATGGCGATGAAGGGTTCTTCGCTGATGCGCTGGCTGCCCAGCAGCGGCAGTGCGTGCCACATGCCGCCGCCGGTTTCCAGCGGGGTCGGGCCTTCGTAGGAATACTCGATGCGCAGGCCGAATGCGCTGCCGTCGCCCAGCACTTCCGGGAAGCGCGCCGCCAGCCAACTGGTGTTGATCACCACCTCGTGGATGCCGATCGCGGCCAGCTTTTCCAGATGCCACACGATCAGCGGCTTGCCGCCGACCGCGAGCAGCGGCTTCGGCGTGGTGTCGGTGAGCGGCCGCATGCGTTCGCCGAGACCCGCAGCGAATATCAACGCTTTCATCTTGCGGGATCCCCCCAGGAGCCTGTCGCGCACTGTGCCATGGACTGCGCTGCGCGGACTGTGCCGTTAGGCACGTGGTCCGCGTCATGGCGCAACGAAGGCGTCAGGCGAACGCGGGCCTGACGTGGCGGTCCAGCAGCTCGCCCAGCGGCGCCAGCTCCGGATACTTCGGCACCACGCCATCGAGATAGGCGAGGAAGCGCGGCGCGTCGGCCAGATATTTCGGCTTGGCATCGCGATGATGCAGCCGCGCGAAGATGCCGATCACCTTCAGATGGCGATGCACGCCGATCCAGTCGGCATCGCGGCGGAAGCGCGCGAGCGCCGGTACCGGCAGCCCTGCGGCGAGCGCGCGGGCGTGGTAGCGGTCCAGCCAGGCGTCGATACGCGCCTGTGGCCAGCTCAGGAAGGCATCCTTGAACAGGCAGATCGGGTCGTAGGCGATCGGCCCCAGCACCGCGTCCTGGAAATCCAGCACCGCCGGGCCATCCGCAGCCGGCATGAGATTCCGCGGCATGAAATCGCGATGCACCAGCACCTGCGGCTGCGCCAGCGCGGCGTCGATCAGCCGCCGATACACCAGCTCCAGCCGTTCCAGATCGCCGCAGTCCAGCGCCACGCCCAGATGGCGGCCCAGGAACCATTCGTCGAACAGCCGCAATTCGCGCGCCAGCAGCGCTTCGTCGTAAGCGGGGAAGCCTTCCGGCGTCGCCACTTGCTGCAGTTTGAGCAACTGGCCGATGGCAGCGTCGAACAGCGCGTCGGCGTTGTCGGCATCGATGGCATGCAGATAGGTGTGATGACCCAGATCCTCCAGCAGCAGGAAACCGCGCTCGATATCCTCGGCCAGCACATCCGGCACGCGCACGTCGCCGGTCTTCAGCAGGGTGCGCACTTCCAGCCACGGCAGCACCGCTTCCTTGTCCGGGGGCGAGTCCATGACGATCACGCTTTTCGACGCATGCGGCCCGGCGGTGGGATGGCCGCGCCAGTAACTGCGGAAACCCGCGTCCATCGAGGCGCGCTGGACGTCGAGCGCCGCATCGCCAGTGGCGGCGCGCGCCCATGCAGTGCGGGCGGCGGCGCGGGGGTCCGAAGCGTGGGCGTCTTCGGGCGAAACGGAAACCGGGGTCTGCAGGGTCATGCGCGGTTCGGAGGCGGCAAAGACGACAGGGTAAACTGCCCGGCATCGTTTCGGGAGCGGGCCCCATGATCGAATTAGCGCCGGAAGTGCAGCCGGTCCTGTTGTCCGGCGGCTCCGGAACCCGGCTCTGGCCGCTCTCGCGCGAGGCCTATCCCAAGCAGTTCCTGCCGCTGGTCGGCGACGACACCATGCTCCAGGCCACCTGGCGCCGGGTGGCGGCGCTGTCCCGGCGCGCGCCGCTGGTGGTGGCGAACGAAGAGCACCGCTTCCTGGTCGCCGAGCAGCTGCGGGTGATCGGCGCGCCGACGCCGCGGATCGTGCTGGAGCCGGTCGGCCGCAATACTGCCCCGGCCATCGCCGCCGCAGCGCTGATCGCCCGGCTCGACGGCGGCGACCCGCTGTTGCTGGTGCTGCCCTCCGATCACGTGGTCCGCGACGATGCCGCCTTCCGCGCCGCTGTCATCGCCGCCGCGCCGGCCGCGGACGCCGGCGCGCTGGTGACCTTCGGGATCGTGCCGCAGGCGCCGGAAACCGGCTTCGGTTACATACAGGCAGATATGGGCGAAGGTGTGCGCAAGGTGCTGCGCTTCGTCGAGAAACCCGACGCCGCCACTGCGCAGAGTTATCTGGACGACGGCGGTTATTACTGGAACAGCGGCATGTTCCTGTTCCGTGCCTCGCGCTATCTCGAAGAACTCGGCAAATACCGTCCCGACATTCTCGCCGCCGCACGCGCCGCCTGCGCGCATCTGGACCGCGACGGCCAACTGCACGACATCGAATTCCTGCGCCTCGACCGCGAAGCATTCGCTGCATCGCCGTCCGAATCCATCGACTACGCGGTGATGGAGAACACCGACGCCGCGATGGTGCTGCCGGTCGACATCGGCTGGAACGATGTCGGTTCGTGGTCGGCGCTGTGGGACGTCAGCGAACAGGACGCCGACGGCAATGCCCACCACGGCGACGTGATCGCGGTCGACACCCGCAACAGCTACGCCTACGCGCGCCGCCTCGTCGCGCTGGTCGGCGTGGACGATCTGATCGTGGTCGAAACCGACGATGCCATCCTGGTCGCCGCGAAGGACAAGGTGCAGCAGGTCAAGGAGGTGGTCGCGCGACTGAAGGCCGAACAGCGCAGCCAGGCCGCGCTGCACCGCGAAGTGAACCGCCCCTGGGGCAGCTACGACTCGGTGGATGTGGGAGACGGCTTCCAGGTCAAGCGCATCAAGGTCAAACCTGGCGCCACGCTGTCGCTGCAATCGCACGAACGCCGCGCCGAGCACTGGATCGTCGTCCGCGGCACCGCCCGCGTCACCCGCAACAACGACGTGTTCGAGCTGTTCGCGAACCAGTCCACGTATATTCCCATCGGCGCCAAACATCGCCTCGAAAATCCGGGCGACGACATGCTGGAGTTGATCGAAGTGCAGTCTGGCGATTATCTTGGCGAGGATGACATCGTGCGCTATGAGGATGTGTATGGGCGGGGGTGATAATTTTCTCTTGCTACTGAGAATGCCATCGATTTTCCGGCTATACGAGGCTTGCAGAAATTCCTAGGAAAGCACCAGGGCTGGAAACTTTGCGGGCGCTGTTCGCCTTGTCGGGAAACCAGTGTGCGTTTCCCGGCTGTGTCCATCAATTGATCAGCGTGCGATCACAGTTTATTGGCCAGATCTGTCACATCGAGGCGGCTAATGTCGGCGGGGAGAGATTCAATCCGGATTCAAATGACGAGGAACGACGCTCGTTCCGAAATCTGATCCTGCTTTGCTATGCACATCACGTGGAAACGAATGATGTGGCGCGATTTGATGTGCAATCCATGCGCGATATGAAGGCCGGGCATGAGTTTTCATTTTCCGGTGATCATTATCGGGTAAGCACGGGTATTCTCTGGCGATTGAAACGAGACATCGAGAAATTCTGGGAAGAGATTGATCGTTCGAAAAGCGAACATCCTGTTCCGGATTTGGCGATTCCCGTGGAGAATCTCGAAAATGGCGAGCTGTTCGATTCCGCCCGCGAATCGATTTCGGTGATCGATGATATTTTTTCCGAACTGAGGCGTTCGGACGACACGCTTGGCGAAGATGTCCGCCAGCTTCTCGGTAAACCCGAAATGGATCTGGCGGTCTTCGAAGCGATGCCTTACTCCGATAACCCGGTCCAGGGACGGAACTGGGAAATGCTTGAGCTTGCTTCCAGGAACGCGATCGGTCGGTTGTTGGTTCTGCTCGAGCAACTGGAGGTCCGATTCTATGAGAAAGCTGTCGAGGCCGACCCTTCGGATGTATTGCTGCGAAAGCATCTGGAACGGGCAAGGAGCAGTCTGAAGGACAGCGCGTGCTCCGCGGGTCTTGCCGATTGAGCAGGCTATGAATCTCGCCCTCTTCGACTTCGACGGCACCATCACCACCCGCGAGATGCTGCCCGTGTTCGTGTATTCGGCGGTGCCGCCGCGGTGCCTACGTATCGGCAAGCTGCGGCTCGCGCCCTGGATCGCGGGCTACAAGCTCGGCTGGGTGTCGGGCATCTCGATACGCGAGAAAATCGCGCATGCCGGGTTCCGCGGCATGCGCGAGGCGGATTATCTGGCGGCGGGCGAACGCTTCGCGCGAGAGGTTTTACCCTCGGTGCTTCGACCCGAAGCGATGGCGCGCATCGCCTGGTACAAGGAACGCGGCGACACGGTGGTGGTGGTCTCCGGCGGATTCGATGTCTATCTCTCGCACTGGTGTCGCGCGCATGGACTTGAGCTGATCTGCTCGAAACTCGAAGTCACGGACGGCGCGCTCACCGGCCGCTACGGCGGCGCGCAGTGCGTGCGCGAGGAAAAGCCGCGGCGTGTCCGCTAGCGGTATGCGCTCGACGCTTGCGATGCGATCCACGCCTACGGCGATACCCCGGAAGATTTCGCGCTGCTGGAGATCGCCGATCACCGCTGGTATCGCGGCGAGCCGATGGCCTGATCGGCACGCTGTCCTATCGCGCGATGTCCGGCGCTGACGGTATGCCCCGCCGTCTCACCACGTGGCCGCAGGCGCGGCCGGCGACGCCACCCGGCGCGGTATGCCCTCATCGTCGAGCAGACGTTCGATCCGCGCGAACACTTCCGGACGCGAGAAGGGTTTCTTCATGAAATCGTCGGCGCCGATGCGCTGCACGTAAAACTGCTCGGTCGCCAGAGCGTTGCCGCTGATCATGATGATCGGCACCAGCTTGGTGGTGGGTTCGCGGCGCAGCGCGCGCAGGGCGGCGAAACCGTCCATGCCCGGCAGCACGATGTCGAGGAAGATCAGCTCCGGCAGCAGATCGCGCGCCAGTTCCAGCGCATCTTCTGCGGTGTAGGCTTCGAATGTCTGGAAACCGTTCTGTTGCAGCATCTTGCGCAGTACGGCGACGATGGTGGTCGAGTCGTCGACGATCAGCACCCGCGTGCCCGGGCGGACGTTAGAGCGCGGCTTCTCGCGGCGTTCCGCGCCTTCGTATTCGTCGTCCACCGGCGGCGGCGCCACTGCGGCTTCGACCAGTTCCTCGGGCGTCGCGCGCTCCGCCAGAGCATCCAGCTCTTCGGGCGTCGGGGTGGGCGGGCGTGGCGGTAGCGGGATGGTGACGGGTTGCGGCGCGGCGGCCGTCGAAGCATGCGTATCGCGCCCGCGCAGAGTGTCGCGCCCGCGCAGAGTGTCGCGCCAACGTTTGACTGAATCGAAAATACTCAAGCATTGCTCCCATGACCGGTTGCCGGATGCCGCCCCATGCCGTGCATCGCAATGCTGTGCATCGAAATGCCGTGCAACGAAATGCCCTGCATCAAGGCGATGTCCGCATCAAGCCAACCGACGGCAAATATGGTCTTGGGCGGACGCGCGAAGCATACCGGCCCCGGGCCGGGCGGGCCAAGGCGCCAATCGCGCCGATGCGAAGGCCATCACGTTCCTGACTTTGGCCAGTGAGCCGGGGTTGATCCGGTCGCGCTTACCTGATCGGCTCGTCCAGCATCATTGCGCGAACGAATCGCACCGGCGGCGCGCCGTAGGACAGCACCTGATCGTGGTAGGCCTTGAGCTTGAAGTCCTTGCCCTGCTTCTGTTCCATCGCCTTGCGCAGGTCGAAGTGCTCCTGCACGCCGACGAAGTACGTCGGCAACTGCGCGCTGCTCAGTTGGGCGCGCACCCACTTGCCTTCGGCTTCGCGCTCCTGCTGGAAGGTGCGCTCGACCATCAGCGCCATCGCCTGTTCCTTGCTCCAGTTGTCGACATGCACGCCCTGGTCGAGGATCGCGTTGGCCACCGCGCGCAGATAGAACTTGTGGCGGACGAGGTGGAACAGCGGATCATTGTCGAGATAACCGGCATCCATCATTACCGACTCGGTATAGACCGCCCAACCCTCGGCGAACATGCCAGAGCGCAGCACGCCGCGCAGCGTGGACGGATTGCGCGCCGAGAACGCGCCTTCCAGGTAATGGCCCGGCATCGCTTCGTGGATCGACAGCAGATGGATCATGCGCGTGTTGTATTCGCGCAGGAACGAATCGGTCTGCTTGTCCGTCCACTCGTCCGGGATCGGCGAGATCGCGTAATAAGTCTTCAGTCCCTTGTCGAGTGGGCCGGGCGAATCGCAGTAGGCGACCGCCACGCCGCGCTGGAATTCCGGCATCAGGATGATCTCGACCGGATCGTCCGGCACCGTCACCAGATCCTTCGCGCGGGTGAACGCAGTCGCCTGCGCCAGCGTCTGCTTTGCGGTCTCGACCACGGCGTCGCGCGCCGGCTTGTCCGCGTAGGCCAGCTCCAGCGCGGCTTCGATCGCTTTCTGCTGCTGTTCGTCGCTCGGATTTTCGGTGGGCATTTCCGGCGCGCCGGGTTTGTCCTTCAGGACCTGCCGCGCGATCCTGTACATCTCGGCGCGCACGCGTACGACTTCGGCCTCGGCGCGCTGCTTGATCTCTGCGCGCGACAGCGTCGACATCAGCGCGAATTTGAGCTTGTCGTCGTAGAGTTTCCGGCCGATGCGGAAGTCGCCCTTGGCGTTCGGTACCAGGGTCTTGTCCAGCCAGAGTTGATGTTCGGCGACCGCCTTGCGCAGGCCTTCGATGGCGGCGTCGAGGCGCTTGCGGTCCTCGCCCTGCAACTGGCCCGCGTTGGGCACGATGAACTGCTCTATCAGCGAGATCAATCCGCCGTTCTGTCTGGCGACGGTTTCGGCATGGATCTTCGGCACCCGCGCCGGATCGATGTTCGCGCGCATCTGCGCGAAGAGCGCCGGCAGTTTTTCCATGCGTGCGGTCGCCGATTTCAGGCGCTCGGGCAGCGGCGCGAATTCGCGCGCCATCAGGTTGTAGATGGCGCCGCCGGCGAGGCCGCTGTACATCTGCGGATCCCAGGCCCAGGCCTGCTGCGTCTCCATGTTCCAGATGTCGGACTGGAGCTGATTGCGCAGGATCGCGGCATCGATCTGGTTCTCGCGCGACAGCTTGCGTGCGTCGATGGCGTCGAGTTCGGCCAGCATCGTTTTCGCGAATGCGACGTATCGCGACCGTCCTGTTGCGCTGAGATCCTCGATCTCGGCGTCGAAACGGTGGTCGCCCTGCTGGGTGGCGCCGATCGGGTTGAGCCGCAGGAATCCATCGAGCCAGCGTTTGCTGAGATCGGCAAATGTCGCATCGATGACGGAGTCGGCGGTCGCATTCGCGGCGGTCGGTGCGGCGGCTGACGCGGCGGACGTGCCGGTCGCCATGCCGGCGGCGAGCGTGGCGGTAAGCAGGGCAACGGCGAGCGGAGTCATGCGCATGTCGAATATTCCGGCTGAACGAAGGCGCCAAGGATAGGCCGGAACGTCATCGTCCGCATCTGCCCCGCGACAGCGGCGATGCATTGCAACCGCAGCCCACCCGGGAAAAAATGCAGATCCCGTAGAGCGGGCTTCAGCCCGTTTCGTCGGGAATAGGTCGGTGCTGCAGCGGCCTGAAGGCCGCTCTACGCGATAGGTAATTGTTTCGTTTGCACCGGCCGTGGGCACGGCTTCGATGTCGTTGTTCGTCAGGTTCTGCCCGGGCCGCCTGAAGGCCGCTCTACGCGATAGGTAATTGTTTCGTTTGCACCGGCCGTGGGCACGGCTTCGATGTCGTTGTTCGTCTGGTTCTGCCCGGGCCGCCTGAAGGCCGCTCTACGGGTTGATCAGTCGTTCGCGTCCGCTGTAGACGTTCATCCGTCCGTCGCGGGCGAAGGCGATCAGGGTGATGCCGGCGGCTTCGGCGTGACGGATCGCCAGATCGGTCGGCGCCGACATCGCTGCGACCACGGCGATGCCCGCGTTCGCGGCCTTGTGCACGATCTCGTACGACGCGCGCGAGGTGATGGCGAGGAAGCCGTCGTCCGGATCGCGCGGCGGTGTCGCCCGCAGCATCGCGCCGACGAGTTTGTCGACGGCGTTGTGGCGGCCGACATCTTCGCGTACGAGCAGATGCTCGCCATCGACGAAACCGGCCGCATGCACGCCGCCGCTGCGCGCGTTCAGCGGCTGCTGCTGCGCCAGTCGCGCAAGGCCATCGTGGATGCGGTCCGCGCCGAGTCGTGGGCCGACGCCGACTTTTCGCGCCGGCCGCAGGGCGGCCTGCAGGCTTGACGTGCCGCACAGCCCGCAGCCGCTGCGGCCTTCGAGGCCGCGCTGGCGCTGCTCGATGGCGTCGAAGCGACGCTGCGGGATCGCGGCGTGCAGGGCGATGCCGTCGTCGCTGCGGACGATGTCGACCAGCGAGAATTCTTCCGCCGTCGTCACGATGCCTTCGCCGATCGCGAAACCCAGCGCGAAATCCTCAAGATCCGCGGGCGTGGCCATCATCACCGCGAACGACAGATCGTTATAGAGCAGCGCGACCGGAATTTCCTCGATCACCCATTCTTCGCGCAGACTACTGTCGTCTGCGCCGATGTGCAGCGCCTCGCGGGCGCGCAGGCCGGTGTTCACGCCGCGCCCGCGCACAGCGTGCGTCCGCGTTCGGTCAGCCGCAGCAGCAGGCGTTCGCCATCGCGGCGCTGCGCCACCAGATCGAGGCCGTCGAAGCGCGGGTCGTCGCCCAGCGCAACCAATACCCGCTGTAATTCGCTGGCGCTCAACGACAGCCGCTTCGCGGCGCGCGGCAGCGACAGTTCGCTTTCCGCGGCGAGTAGGCGGATCAGCGCGAGAGCGGCGTCTTCGTTCATGGCGTTGCGGTGTTGGCTGCGCGACGCAGGTAGACCGGGATCGATTTCGAGGCCGGCGTGCGTGCGCGCTCGGCGTGGCTGCCCAGTGGCACCAGTGCGTTGGTTTCGGGGAAATAGCCGGCGAGACAGCCTGCGGGGATGTCGTATTCGACCAGCCGGAAATCGCGCGCGACGCGCTCGCCGTCGTTCCAGACCGAGACCAGGTCGACGTGTTCGCCGTCGCCGAAACCCAGCGCGTCCAGATCGGCGCGCGAGATGAAGCACACGCGACGCAGGCCATGCACGCCGCGGTAACGATCGTTGCTGCTGTAGACGGTGGTGTTGTACTGATCGTGCGAGCGCACCGTCATCAGCTGCAGGAGCGGCCCCTCACCCGCCCTTCGGGCACCCTCTCCCCGCATGCGGGAAGAGGGAAGAGCAAGCGCAGCGAGCGAGGGTGAGGGGCGCTCTTCCATCAGCGGATGCGCGAAGAACATCGCTTTGCCGGACTTGGTCGGGAACACGCGCTCGCGGCAGGGATGATGCAGATGGAAGCCGCCCGGGTGCCGTACGCGCGCGTTGAAATCCTCGAAGCCGGGAATCACCTTCGCGATGCGCTCGCGGATACGGTCGTAGTCCTCGATCAGCGCCAGCCACGGAATCGTGCTGCGCGGCAGCGTTGCTGCCGCGAGTCGCGCGACGATCGCCGGCTCCGACAGCAGTTCGCGCGAGGCCGGTGCGTTCATGCCCGCGGACAGATGCACCATGCTCATCGAGTCTTCCACGGTCACCGCCTGCAGGCCACCGGCCTGCAGATCGATTTCGGTGCGGCCGAGGCAGGGCAGGATCAGCGCCTCGCGGCCGTGCACCACGTGCGAGCGGTTGAGCTTGGTGCTGACCTGCACCGTCAGCGCACAGCGGCGCAGCGCGGCGTGGGTGACGTCCGTATCGGGCGTGGCCGCGGCGAAATTGCCGCCCATCGCGAAGAACACCTTGCCGCGAGCGTCGCGCATCGCTTCGATGGCGTCGATGGTGTCGAAGCCGTGCGCGCGCGGCGGGTCGAACGCGAATTCGGCCCCGAGCCGGTCCAGAAACGCGAGCGCCGGTTTTTCGTAGATGCCCATCGTGCGGTCGCCCTGCACGTTGGAATGGCCGCGCACGGGGCAGGGGCCGGCGCCGGCTTTGCCGATGTTGCCGCGCGCCAGCAGCAGGTTGGTCAGCATCTGGATGGTGGCGACGCTGCGCCGATGCTGGGTGATGCCCATGCCCCAGCAGAAAATGGTGGCGCGACTGTCGAGATAGACCTGCGCCGCTTGTTCCAACTGCGCGCGGCTCAGACCGGATTCGCGTTCGATCTCCGGCCACGCGGCGTCGCGCACGCAGTCGGCGAAATCGTCGTAACCATGGGTATTGGCAGCGATGAAGGCAGTGTCCAGCGCATGTGGATCATGCTCGCTGTCGGCGGATTCGATCACCACTTTCGCAATGCCAGTCGCCACCGCAAGGTCGCCGCCGATCTTCGGCTGGAAATAATGCGAGGCGATCGCGGTGGAGCCGCCGCTCAGCATTTCCGCTGGAGATTGCGGGTCGGTGAAGCGCTCCAGCCCGCGTTCGCGCAGCGGATTGAACGCGATGATCGTACAGCCGCGCTTCGCCGCGCGCCGCAGTTCGCCCAGCATGCGCGGATGATTGGTGCCGGGATTCTGGCCGAACACGAAGATCGCGTCGGCCTGCTCGAAGTCGTCCAGCGTGACCGATCCCTTGCCGCTGCCGATCTGTTCGGTCATCGCCACGCCCGAGGGCTCATGGCACATGTTCGAGCAGTCGGGCATGTTGTTGGTGCCGTAGGCGCGCACGAACAATTGATACAGGAACGCAGCCTCGTTGGAGGTGCGGCCCGAAGTGTAGAAGATCGCTTCGTCGGGCGAGGCGAGGGCGTTCAGCGCGTCGGCGATCCGCGCGAACGCCGCGTCCCAGCCGATCGGCACGTAACGGTCGCTGGCCGGGTCGTAAGCCATGGGCTCGGTCAGCCGGCCCTGGGCTTCGAGGAATTCGTCGCTCTGTTCGGCTAGCCACGCCACGCTGTGTGCGGCGAAGAAATCGGCGGTGACGCGCTTCGTGGTCGCCTCGTTGGCGACCGCCTTGACGCCGTTTTCGCAGAACTCGAAGGTCGAATGCGGGTTGCGGTCGGGCCAGGCGCAGCCCGGGCAGTCGAAGCCGGTGGGCTGGTTGGTGCGCAGCAGGGTGCCGGGGCCGCGCAGCACCGCATCCTGCTGGCGCAGCGCCTGCCAGGAGGATTTCAGCGCATCCCAGCCACCGGCGGGCTTGTCGTAGGGCCGGATCGGGGCGTCGTTGTCGCGTTGCTCTGCCATCCGGGCATGCTAGCGCAGGTGATCGCTGGCGGCGGCGCTTTGCGCTGGACGCCGCGAATGCCCGCGGCGTAGATTGTCCGTTCGGCTTTGGGCGGGGATGGCGACATGCGTCCTTGGCCCGATCCCCCTTTTGCCTGCGGAGGTTCCTGTCCGCGGCGCTTGCCCCGCGGCGCCTTCCCCCGAAGTGTTTGCCCGGACCCGACAAAGCAGGACCGTTCTTGCCTGAAGCCACCACCAGTCTCGATCTCGCCCTCAATCACGCTTCGCGCCTGCTCGGCAGCGACCCCGAACTGGCCGGGCAGCAGGCCGTCGAGATCCTGCGCGTGGTCGCGCAGCATCCGGCCGCGCTGCTGGTGCTGGCGGCGTCGCATCGCCTCCGCGGTCGCGTGGACGACGCGCTGGCGATCCTGGAACCGCTTTCAAGGCAACAGCCGCGTGCGGCGCAGGTGCACTGCGAACTGGGGCTCACGCTCGGTCGCGCCGGTCGCGGCGACGACGCCATCGCCGCGCTGCGTCGGGCGCTAGCGCTGAATCCGGCATTGCCGCAGGCCTGGCTGGCCCTGGCCGACCACCTGCGCGGCATCGGCGATGCCGAAGGCGCCGACGCCGCGTACCTGGCCTACGTCCGCCATTCGGCGCGCGACCCGCGCGTGCTGCAGGCGGCCGAAGCCCTGGCCGACAACCGTTTGCCCGATGCCGAAGCGCTGCTGCGCGACTGGCTCAAACAGCATCCCACCGATGTCGCCGCGATCCGCATGCTTGCCGAACTGGCGGTGCGGGTCGGGCGCAGCGAAGAGGCGCTGTATCTGCTCGAACGCTGCCTCGAACTCGCGCCCGGATTTCGCGAAGCGCGCCAGCACTACGCGCTGGTGCTGCATCGCGAACAGCAGTCGCAGCCGGCGCTGGCCCAGTTGGAACTGCTGCTCGCCGACGATGCCCGAAATCCCGGCTGCCGCACGCTGAAGGCGGCGATCCTGTGCCGTCTCGGCGAATACGACGCCGGCATCGAGCTTTACGAAGCGATCCTCGGCGAATACCCGCACAACCCGCGGGTGTGGATGAGCCACGGCCACGCGCTGAAGACCGCCGGGCGTCAGGAAGAGGCCATCGCCGCCTATCGCCGCAGCATCGCGCTCGATGTCGGCTTCGGCGAGGCGTATTGGAGTCTCGCCAACCTCAAGACTTTCCGTTTCGGCGACGATGAGATCGCGGCGATGCGCGCGCAGCTCATGCGTAGCGATCTCGACGCCGAACATCGCTTCCATTTCGATTTCGCGCTGGGCAAGGCGCTTGAAGATCGCGCCGATTTCGCCGATTCGTTCGCGCACTACGCCGCCGGCAACGCCCTGCGCCTGAAAACCATGCCCTATCGTGCAGGCGACACCAGCGTGCGGGTCGCCAAGGCGAAGCAGCTCTACACCCGCGATTTCTTCGCCGAACGCGCCGGCTGCGGCGATCCGGCGCCCGATCCGATCTTCATCGTCGGCTTGCCGCGCTCCGGTTCGACGTTGATCGAACAGATCCTCTCCAGCCATTCCGCGGTGGAAGGCACCATGGAATTGCCGGAGATCATCGCGATGACGCGTGCGCTGCGTCGCGGCGCGGAGGCGTCAGTCAGCTATCACGACGTGCTGGCGGCGCTGCCGGCGGAGACCTTCGCCGAGCTCGGCCGCCAGTACCTCGACCGCACCCGCGTGCAGCGCAAGACCGGCGCACCGCTGTTCATCGACAAGATGCCGAACAACTTCCTGCATCTGGGCCTGATCCAACTCATGTTGCCCAACGCGAAGATCATCGACGCGCGCCGGCACCCGCTGGCCTGCTGTTTTTCGGGCTTCAAGCAACATTTCGCGCGCGGCCAGAATTTCAGCTACAGCCTCGACGATCTCGGCCGCTACTACCGCGACTACGTCGAGTTGATGGCGCACTTCGACGATGCATTGCCAGGCCGCGTGCATCGCGTGGTCTACGAGCGCATGGTCGACGACACCGAGAACGAGATCCGCTGCCTGCTGGATTACTGCGGGCTGCCGTTCGAGGACGGCTGCCTGCGTTTCTTCGAGAACGATCGGCCGGTGCGCACCGCAAGCTCCGAGCAGGTGCGTCGCCCGATCAATCGCGACGGTATCGACCAGTGGCGTCATTACGAGCCGTGGCTCGATCCGCTCAAGTCCGCACTGGGGGCAGTGCTGGAGGTGTATCCCGCCGTACCCGAGTTCAGCTCCAACGCATGAAACGCCGGAGATCCGAAAGCGTTCGTTCCAAGCCTGTTTGATCCACACGTATTTATCCATCGCACCGATACACCACGACCTGGGGAGAGAGTCATGCGTCATCAACACCGAGTAGGGACCCGAAACACCGCAATCCGCCGAGCGCCCGGGCTGGCGAGGATGCCGCTGACCGCCGCGATCTATGTCGCGTTCGGCAGCATGGCGTTCGTCGGCGCGGCCGCCGCGCAACAGGCTGCCGCGCAGGACGCCGAAGACACCACGCCGTCGCTGGAAACCATCACCGTCACTTCGCAGAAGCGCACCGAGAACGCGCAGGACGTGCCGATCAGCCTCAACGTCATCGGCGCGCAGCAGCTCGACGAGCTGCAGGTCAACGATTTCGAGGATTTCGCCAAGCTGCTGCCCAGCGTGTCGATCACGCCCAACGGCCCGGGCTTCGGCCAGGTCTACATGCGCGGCGTCGCCAGTGGCGGCGACGGCAACCACTCCGGCCCGCTGCCGAGCGTGGGCATCTATCTCGACGAGCAGCCGATCACCACCATCCAGGGCGCGCTGGACCTGCATGTCTACGACATCGAACGCGTCGAAGCGCTGTCCGGCCCGCAGGGCACGCTGTACGGCGCCAGCTCCGAAGCCGGCACTCTGCGCCTGATCACCCGCAAGCCCGATACCGCCGGTTTCGCCGCCGGCTACGGTCTTGAGGTCAACGCCATCGACGGCGGCGGCATGGGTCACGTCGCCGAGGGTTTCGTCAACATTCCGGTCTCCGACAACACCGCCATCCGTCTGGTGGGTTGGCAGAAGAAGGACGCCGGCTGGATCGACAACGTTTACGGCGAGCGCACCTATCCGACTTCCGGCATCACCCAGAACAACGCCGATCGCGTCGAAGACAATTACAACGATGTCGACACCGTCGGCGCGCGCCTCGCGCTGAAGATCGATCTCAACGACAACTGGACGATCACGCCGACGATCATGGGCCAGCGCCAGAAGGTCAACGGCAACTTCGCCTACGACAACACCATCGGCGAGGGCAAGATCAGCCACGCCTATCCCGAGTTCGGCGAAGACCGCTGGGCGCAGGCCGCGCTGACGGTGCAGGGCAAGATCGGCAACTTCGATCTGACCTACGCCTTCGCCCACCTCAAGCGCGATGTCGATACCGAGAGCGACTACAGCGATTACGGCTTCTGGTACGACACGCTGCTTGGCTATGGCCAGTATTTTGTTGATGACAACGGGGCGTTCATCAATCCTGCCCAGTACATCCAAGCGAAGGATGGCTACAAGAAGACCAGCCACGAGCTGCGCATCGCCTCGTCGCAGGAAAACCGCCTGCGCTTCGTCGCCGGTCTGTTCTGGATGGATCAGTCGCACGACATCGAGCAGCGCTATCGCATCGATAACCTGGCGTCCAGCCTGTCCGTGCGCGGCTGGGAAGACACCATCTGGCTGACCCAGCAGGAGCGCAAGGATCACGACGAAGCGATCTTCGGCGAACTCACATTCGACTTTACCGACAAGCTCACCGGCACCGTCGGTTTCCGCCACTTCCGCGCGGACAATGCCTTGAAGGGATTTTTCGGTTTTTCGGATGGTTATCTGTCGCAGAGCGGCCAGCCTGTCGAAAGACTTTACGGCCAGGCGGCGTGTATCAATCAATATGGAGCCAATCCTGCCAACTGGACGCCTTTCAACGGCGCGCCCTGTAAAATATTCGACAAGGACGTGCAGGAAAAAGACACGCTGGGCAAGGCGAATCTGTCTTACAAGTTCGCGCCGAACAAGTTGATGTATCTCACCTGGTCGGAAGGTTATCGCCCGGGCGGCATCAACCGCCGCGGCACGTTGCCGCCGTACCTCACCGAGTTCCTGACCAATTACGAACTCGGCTGGAAAACGTCCTGGCTCGGCAATCGCCTGACTTTCAACGGCGCAGCGTTCCGTCAGATCTGGGACGACTTCCAGTTCCCGGTACTGGGGCAGAACGGTCTGACCGAAATCCGCAACGCCAACCAGGCGCGCATCCAGGGCCTGGAAATGGATGTGAACTGGGCGGCGACCTACAACCTGCGCCTGTCGGCAGGGGTGGGTTTCTTCGACGCCGAACTGACCGAAGATTATTTCAGCGGCCCCAATCTGCTGGCGCCGAAAGGCACACGCCTGCCGGTCACCGCGGACTACAAGGGCAACCTGACCGCGCGCTACACCTTCGACATCGCCGATTACGAAGCCTACTGGCAGAGCTCGGTGGTGCATGAAGGCCGCCGCACCTCGGATCTGCGCATCGCCGAACGCAATATCCTCGGCGACCTGCCTTCGTACACGCTGGTCGATTTCGCCATCGGCGCGCGCAAGAACAACTGGTCGGTGGATTTCTACATCAAGAATCTGCTCGATGAAAACGCGCAGTACGGCCGCAACGTGCAGTGCGCGGAAACCGTATGCGCGGCGCAGGTGTATTCCGTCGCGGCCCAGCCGCGGACGTTCGGCATCAAGTTCAGTCAGGAGTTCTGATCGGACCCCAGAGCGTGGTGCCACGAACAAGAAAAGGCCGCCTCCGGGCGGCCTTTTTCGTGGGTGGCTTCGAATGCAGTTTCAACGTTTCGGCTTAGCCGCAAGCTCCGGCGCCGTCCGCACCGGCAGCGGCACATTGCACAGGTCGATGTGGCCGGCGGGGCGCTTGTAGAAATCGTCGCGACGGTTGCGGCGGGCTTCCACCAACGCGGTGAACAGCGCGGTGTCGGTGCGCAGCACCTGCAGCTTCAGGCGCTCTGCGGGCTTGAGGTCGGCAGCGAGGCGGATCGACTGGATTGCGATCCGCTGCTCGGGCGTCTCGTAGAAACCCAGCGGCGCGGTGCCGCGGGGCAGCACGCTCAGCAGTTCCATGCCCTGCACGACGCGGCCGACGCTGGTGATGTTGCGGTCGAGCTGGCGCGGCGACTGGCCGGTGACCACATACAGCTCCGCGCCGGTGCTGGAATCGGCCGCAGTGTCGCGGCCGGCGCCGACCATGCCGTAGCAATGCGCCAGCCAGGCGGTGCTGTCGGTGGTGTCCAGTCCGATCGGGAAGCCGTCGCTGAAACCGACCTGCCGCGCCCAGCCGTCGACATCCGGTAGCGGCGTGAACGGGATGTTCCTGCTGCTGCGGGTGAATTCGGCCGGCAGCTTCGCTTTCGCGGTTTTCGGCAGCGGCTTGCGCGTGCTGTCGTCTGTGGCCGGGTCGCCCCATTGCACGACGAAATTGTCCTGCGACCGATTGATGCTCAGCCCGTTCCAATAGCCGGCCTTGGCCATGGCGCGGATGTTGGCGACGTGGGCCGGTGCGAATTCGGGCGCCAGTTCGATCACCACCCGGCCGCTGGCGAGATCCATGTACAGCGTCCGTGCGGGGTCGAGGTTGCGCCAGTCGCTGGACTTCGAAGCGTCCAGCAGTTCCTGCATTGAGCTGGTCTTGCTTGCAGCGGGTTCGGCCTGCGAGGGGTTCTGCGCGGAAGCGGCAAGGGCGGCGGCCAGGAGGGCGATGGCCAATGGGGTGCGGAACAGATTCACGGTGACGATTCTCCTTTCGAATGGCTTCGATTCTGGCCGAGAAGCCGGCCTGCGGCCACCCGTCCTTTCCGCCTGGGACGCGCCGAGCGGGGCGGAGCGATCCTGGTGTGACCTCTGGCACGTCCACTATGTTTAAGTTATGCATAGAGTGATCTCCACGATATCCAGCAGATCGCCGCAGTCGACCTCATGAGGGGCACCGGGATGAACACGGCACAGATCAGCGACGAAGCCACCGAGGCGCTGCTGCGGAAGTTCCAGAAGGAACTCTCGGCCGGCATGGTCTCGCTGGCGCTGCTGGCGGTATTGGGCGCCGCCCCGGAGCCGATGTACGGCTACCAGATCGCGAAGACCCTGGAACGACAGGGCGACGGCGTACTCAGCGGCAAGCAGAGCGCGCTGTACCCGGTGCTGCGCAATCTAGAAGGCGCGGGACTGCTGGAAAGCCTGGTGGAACCGTCCATCAGCGGTCCGCCGCGCCGCTACTACAACATCACCCCGCATGGCCGCACGGTGCTGGAGGCATGGACCTCCGCCTGGGGCGCCACCCGGGATTCCGTCGATTCCGTCCTGAAGGGGAGCCAGCCATGAATACCGCTGCGAAGCCTGCCACTGCGAAGCCCGCCACCGCGCAGCCGTCGCTGCCGACCAATATCCCCGATTACCTCGAACACCTGCGGCGTTCGCTGGCCGGCGCCGATCCGGCGCTGATCCAGGACGCGCTGTACGACGCCGAGGAGTATCTGCGCTCGGAAATGGCCGAGAACCCCAGCATGAGCGAAGCGCAGGTGATCGCGCAGGTGGCGTCGAGCTACGGCGCGCCCGACGAAGTCGCCGACATCTACCGCGACACCGAAGTGAAGGTGCAGGCCGCGCTGCGCACCCCGCCGCCGCGTCCGCACCGCTCGCTGTTCGGGCGCTTCTTCGGCGTGATCGCGGAACCGCGCACCTACGCGGCGCTGTTCTACATGCTGCTGTCGCTGGCCACCGGCATCTTCTATTTCACGTGGGTGGTCACCGGTCTTTCGCTGTCGCTGGGACTGGCGATCCTGATCATCGGCATCCCGTTCGCGATCCTGTTCCTGGGCTCGGTGCGCATGTTCTCGCTGCTGGAAGGTCGCATCGTCGAAGTGATGCTGGGCGAACGCATGCCGCGCCGGCCGCTGTACAGCAGCCGCGGCAAACCGTGGATGACGCGCATCGGCGAGATGTTCGCCGACCCGCGCACCTGGACGACGCTGCTCTACATGCTGCTGATGCTGCCGCTGGGCATTATTTATTTCACTATCACGATCACCCTGCTGAGCACATCGCTGAGCTTCATCGCAGCGCCGATGGCGGTCCTGTTCGGATGGGCGGACGTGAACGCCGATTTCGGCGGCTGGGTGTTCCTCGGCGTGGAGAACGGCATCTTCGGTACGTCGATGGGCTACATGGCGCTGCCGCTGGTGTTCGTAATCGGCGTCGCCCTGTTGTTCGCGACCCTGCATCTGGTGCGCGGCATCGGCTATGCGCACGGCCAGATGGCCAAGCATCTGCTGGTGAAGGCAGGCTCGAGCTGAGAAGTTCGAGCTGAGACGTTCCAGACGACGGAACGGACGTCGAAACCGGAACCGCCGGGAAGAACGGCAGAAACGAAAACGGCCTGGATCGATCGCTCGATGCCAGGCCGTCGAGTCTGCGCGTGCAGACGACAGCGGGCGCTCAGGCGCGCATGGCAGCCTGACGCTGCGGCTGTTCCTGTTCCGGATTCGAGACCTGCGCAGTCCTGCTCTCCGACTGGGCCTGCTCGGCCGACCGGCCGGCGGACTCGGCAAGACTGGGAAGCCGTTCGGGCACCGTCGTCTGCGCGGCGATTTTCGCCGAAGGATCGGACATGTCGGAACGATTGGACATCCACAGCGTATTGCCGTCTGCACTCAGCGCAGCGGACCTGACATCGCCGCCCAGGTCGCGGGCCGCAACCGGCACCGCGGCCGCGATGGCGCGGTTGTCGAGCCGGTCCACCGGCACGTTGGCGCCGTGCAGCGAGGCGTACATCGACGTCAATCCCTTGTCGTCGCCGAACAGCGGGGCAGTGCGCGGATTCACCTGCGTGTCGGTCTGCGAGAACTGGTCCTTGATCCACTCGCCGGCGTCGCGCACCTTGTCGGCGCCCTTGGTGACGCCCGAACGCATGCCGCCGACATCGTCCCGGTATTTGTCGATCATCGGGTCGTAACTGTTCGCGGTTGCGCGGTTGGCCTCGGTCATGATCGACGGGCTACCGGCGGAGCCGGTGAAGGTGCTGATGCCGTGCGCGGGGCCGGCGCGGTTGTAGGCGACCTCAAGTGGATTTCGCATGTCGCCGTAGAACGGGACGAGCGAGGTCTTGCGGTTGTTCTCGTAGCCGGCTTCTTTCAGCGCGTCGATGTCCTGCGCGTTGGCGTAGACCTTCACGCTGCCGTAGTGCGGGCTGGCGGAGCTGACCATATCGGTCGCGCGAACGTGATTGACGACGTCGTTGCCGCCCGCGGGGATGTCCGATTTCAGGCCCGCCGCGCCGTAGGCATTGAACGTTTCGCCGTGGAGGTCGAATTTGTGCGCCGTGATCTGCGCAAGCGTGCCGCCCAGCGAGTGCCCCGTGACCGACACCGGCGGGGTCTTGCCACTGCGCTCGCCTTCGGCTTTTGCCAGATCCATCGCTTTCTGGGTCAGCTCGATCGCGTCGTTGGCCTGATTGTTGACGCCATTGATGACCATGCCGCCGTCGGTCTTGATGGCGTCCTTGTACAACTGGCCGCCTGTCATATCCACTGAGCTTTCGGTGCCGCGGTGGGCCACGACGATCTCGCGGGTGTCGAGTCGCTGGTAGATCGTGCCCTGATAGCCGTTGTCCTTGTTGTCGCTGAAAGCCAGCACTCGGTAATCGACGCCGCCGATGCTGACCTTTGCGTTCGGATCCGGCTTGCGATCGCGGTAGGCATCTTCGCTCAGCGCGGCGTAATCACGGCTCGGCAGCGTCATGGCGATTCCTTGCGGGCAGACATGGTGAGGGTGAACTGCGGACCGGCGCTGGCCTGATAGAACGTGGCGGAATCTTCGCCGAAGACGACATCCATGACCTCGGGTTTCTGCGCGAAATCGCGGACCAGATAATGCTGGGTAACGGTGTTCCCGGCGATCAGCGCATCTCCATCCATACCGCCGACGAAAGGCGTAGACGGTGAGCGGAAGCGGACGGTCGCGGAAACCAGCGACCATTCGCAAACGCCGAGCCCGAAGTAATCCTCGTTCAGTAGCGCGTCCGCATGCACCGTCGCGGTGTATGCGCCGTCGTCGCTGCGGGTGAACTCGATCGGCACGCTGTGTTGCGGCGTCAGCAGAACGCCGCCGACCGCGCGTTCGTAGTCCAGCGGCACGCAGTCCCGGTTGCCGACCTCGAAATCGAGCGAACCGTTCAGCGCGGTCACCGCGGCGGGCAGTCCCGCGAACTTCAGCGTCAATCGATGGCGTTGGCTGGCCGAGGGATTGGCTTTGATCGTGATTTCGGGGATTTTTCCGGGAGCGCCGTCGGCGGCGGCGCCTCCCGTGGAGGTGGCGCTTTGGCAACTGGTCATGGTGGCAAGGATCATCAAGGCTGTGAGTGGGGAATGGCGGAAGGCCATATGAGCAACATCACGTGTGGTTATTACGGCACCTGACGTTAGACGGTCGCGCATGCCAAAGTCAATGTCGGCGCTGCGATCCGCGCCATGTACAGTCATCGCGCACGACCCGCATCGGCCGATCCCTGCCGCAATCGGCAAACAGGGACATCGGCTGCGAATCGTTACTGTTCTTGCAACGATGAAACTGTTTACTTGTTCTTGCCCGCGCGGCGTTTGCCCGGCTGCGCCGCGACAGGTGTGCCCCCCGCTGCATTCGACGCGTATCTGGCGATGAAGTCGCGCACCTGCGGATAGACCTGATCGCGCCAGCGCCTGCCGCTGAAGATGCCGTAATGCCCGGCGCCCTGCGCGGTGAGATGCACGCGATGGGATTCCGGAATGCCCGTGCACAGCTTGTGCGCGGCGCGCGTCTGGCCAAGGCCCGAGATGTCGTCGAGTTCGCCCTCGATGGTCATCAGCGCAGTGTTGCGGATCGCCGAAGGCGTCACGCGCTCGCCGGCGACGTCCCACAGGCCGCGCGGCAGCAGGTGTTCCTGGAACACGGTGCGCACGGTGTCGAGGTAATACTCGGCGGGCATGTCCAGCACGGCGTTGTATTCGTCGTAGAAACGCCGGTGCGCGTCGGCATCGTCGAGGTCGCCCTTGAGCAGATCCTGATAGAAATCCCAGTGCGACATCACGTGGCGCTCGGGATTCATCGCCAGGAAGCCCAGGTGCTGCAGGAAGCCGGGATACACGCGGCGACCGCGGCCCGGGTAATTCGCCGGCACCTTGTGGATGAGATTCTGCTCGAACCAGCCGATCGGTTTTTCGGTGGCGAGGCTGTTGACGGCGGTCGGGGATTCGCGGGTGTCGATCGGCCCGCCCATCATCACCAGCGAGCGCGGCGTGGGTTCGCCGCGCGCGGCCATCAGCGAGACCGCGGCCAGTACTGGCACCGTCGGCTGACAGACGCTGATCACATGCAGGCTTTCCGCGCCGATATGACGAATGAACTGCTGGATGGTGGCGACATAATCGTCGAGCGTGAACGCGCCGGCGTCCTTGGGCACCATGCGCGCGTCGACCCAGTCAGTGATGTACACCTTGTGGTCGCGCAGCAGGGTTTTCACGGTGTCGCGGAGCAGCGTGGAGTGATGGCCGGACAGCGGCGCCACCACCAGCACCGGCGGGTCGTCCTTCAGATCGACGATGCCGTCGGCTTCGTCCGAGAAGCGTTTGAAACGCAGCAGGCGGCAGAACGGCGTGTGCAGCACTTCGCGTTCGACGACGGGATAGGTGATTTCGGATCCGGCGCGGCCGTTGCTGGTCACGCTGTGGATGCCGAACTTCGGCTTTTCGTAATCCTTGCCGATGCGATACAACAGTTCGTAGCCGGCGGCGGCGCGCTGCGCGTGCGGCAGGCCGGACAGCCAACTGCCGGGGGCGGAGAACATCCGTGCGTTCGCTTCCGCCCAATACGTCATCGGCGCCATCCAGGCGCGGCCCAGTTCGTGCATCTGATAGAACAACATCGGCGAACCCCTGTTGTGACCACGTGTAATGCTGCGACGCAGCTTACCCGATCCCCGGTTGGCGGATGAGACGGCTGCCTCATTCCCGCCGCTGCGGTAGGCTGGTCGCATGACTTCAAGAGACGAAGACATCGCCTGGTTCTGCGAATTGTTCGCGCCGCTGGGCCGTATCGCCGCCCGGCGCAAGTTCGGCGGCGCCGGGCTTGTACGCCGCCGGAAGAGGCGATGGATTCGCCCGAAGCGATGCGGCCCTGGGCGCGGCTGGCGCTGGATGCAGCGCTGCGCAGCGCTGCGAAGAAACCGAAACGCTGAGTCGAGGCTTTCGTAGAGCGGACTTCAGTCCGCTGATCGTGATGCAGGCAATCCAGCGGACTGAAGTCCGCTCTACAGGAACAGTCGTCGTTATGCGATTTCCAGCGCGGCTGCATCGCCGGCCAGCGCTGGCGACAACCAGCAGTGCGCACCGGCGAAACGGAAGCCGGCCGCTTCGAAGCGACCGCGATAGAACTTCGGCGGACGGCCGACGAAGCCGACATCGTCGCCCTCAGTTTCGTCCGCAGAGGTGAACAGTTCGAGGAACGCCACGCCGGCGCACAGTTCGGCCAGGCCGGGCAGGCCGCGATCGAGTTCGCGGGTCGGCAGGTAATGCAGCACATCGCTGCAAATCAGCAGATCCACCGGTGGGCAGGGACGCAGGAATTCGAAATCGCCGAAGCGCGCGAAATGCAGATTGCGGCGCGGGCCGTAGCGGCGGATCGCGTATTCGCTGCTGTCGAAACCCAGATAGCGCAGTTTCGGCCGCAGTTTCAGCAGCGGCGCGCGCCACACGCCTTCGCCGCAGCCGATGTCCAGCAGGCTGCGGATCGGTCGTTCGAGATGGTATTCGGCGTTCGCGACCGCCAGCGCGACCTTGCGCTGCAGGCGTTGGCGTCCGCCGATGCCGGCATCGCGATACCAGCGGTCGAAATAGCCGCGGTCGTAGGTCTTGTCGGGAGCGTTCATGCGGTACCGATGATGAGTGACGTCATCGACAGCGAGCCGATCACATCGTCGTTGAAGAATTGCAGCGCATCGCCGTCGCGGGCCAGCGCCAGCGCATACAGCAGCGGCAGATAGTGTTCGGGCGTGGGGATCGACAGCGCGGCATCATCGCCCAGCGTCTGCCAATCGGCCAGCGCCGTGTGGTTGCCTTCCACAATCAGCGCGTTGACGCGGTCGCGGAAGCGCGATGCCCATGGTAGCGGCGCGGTATCGCGGAAATCGAACAGACGCAGGTTATGGACGATGTCGCCGCTCGCCACCACCAGGACGCCCTCGTCGCGCAGCGGTGCGAGCTGCCGCGCCAGCGCGATGTGCCAAGCGCCGGGACGTCGCGAATCGATGCCGAGCTGCACCACCGGGATATCGGCCTCGGGATACATCGGTTTCAATACGCCCCAGGCGCCGTGATCCAGGCCGCGTTCGGGATCGATGCGCGCCTGGGCATCGCCCAGCAGATCGACCACGCGCTGCGCGAGCGCCGGATCGCCGGGCGCGGGATATCGCGCCTCGAACAGCGCCCGCGGGAAGCCGCCGAAATCGTGGATGGTCGGTGGCGCGGCGCTGCCGGTGATCCATGGGCCCTGCGTTTCCCAGTGCGCCGACACGCACAGGATCGCGCGGGGCCGCGGCAAGCGCGCGCCGAGCGCACGCCATGCGCGCGACCAGGCGTTGTCTTGGATCGCGTTCATCGGCGAACCGTGGCCGAGGAACAGCACCGGCTGTGTCTGCGTGGGAGCGCTGTGCATGGTTTTTTCCGTGTCGATGCCGGGACGTTCGCGTCGTGGAAGCCACGATCGTTCCGAACGGACGCGGCCGGGCCGATGCCGGCGAGGCGTCAAGTATGGTCCGCGGAATGCCGCTGCCACACCCAGCGCGCGGCACGCACCGTATTGGCATTGAGACGGGCGACGCGGTCTGCGCCCTGATAGCCGCCGGCGACCACGAACAGGATCGGAATGCCGCGCTGTCGCGCGATCCGGAACACCGCGACATCGCGTTCGAACAACTGCGCAGTGGTCAGGCCGGTGAGGCTCTTGGGGTCGTCCTCGTGACAATCCGCCCCCGCTTGATACACCAACAGATCGGGGCGGTGCGTATCGACGAGCGTTTCCGCTTCGCGCAGGGCTTCAAGATAACGTTCGAAGCCGTCGCTGCGCGCCCGCACCATGAACGCCCATGAGCGCGTCCCGCCGCGGCATCCGAAGCGCGTGCCGAACACCGAGATGTTGTAGAGATTGGGCAGGCGCGCGGCGAATTCCTCGGTGCCGTTGCCGCCGTGTTCGTCGCAGTCGATCACCATCACCTTGCGCTGCGGCCAGGCGTGCGCGAGCAGCGCGAGTCCGTTCAGGGGGCAGAATCCGCTGCCGGATGCGTGCACTGCATGGTGGAAACCGCGGGCGATGTTCATCGCGATGCCGGTGCGCTGCGCTTCTTCGGCGCCAACCAGTTGGCCGCCCAGCATCGCCAGCGTCGCATCGCGGATGCGTGGCGACCAGCGGATGCCCTGACGCGACGCCATGGGTTCTTCGCCGCTCAGGAACGCGTCCAGATAAGCGTCATCGTGCAGTCCGCGCAGCAGGGGTATCGGCAATGCCGCGGGCGCCCTCAGTTCCACCAGCCCGAGACGTTCCAGTTTCGATGCCGTCGTCCCGAGCCGTGCGAACAATGGCTCTTCGGCAGGTGCGTAACGATCGTCGAAGAAGGCGGCGATCCGCATGTTCATCCGCCGCGGAGTTGTGCGGATGCGAACGCGTGCAGATCTTCGATCGTCGTCGTCCGCGGCGACAACATGTCGCCGCGGACCTGCGCATCGAGTTGCGCGGTGAATGCGCGCTGCCGCACTTCGGGCGAAACCGTCAGCGATGTCAGCCGCAGGAAACGCGCCTGCACGATCGCATCCAGCCCGATGGCGTGCCCGCAGGCGAGCGTGCGCAATGGCGCCGAATCTTCCGGATAAGACAGCGCGAACAGCGCGCCGGGAGGCAGGGCGACGCCGCAGATCGAGACCGGCGCCACCGCCATCGCCGAATGCGACTCGCCCAAGCCGATCTTTTCCACCAGCAGCGGCCGGTGATCCGTATCCACGAAAAGATTGACGAGTCCGCCGCGGCGGATGCGGCCGTGGGCGATTTCGAGAAAGAATTCCTCGGCCTGCGAACAACTGCCGATTTCGGGCTTTTCCGACATCTCGGGAATGCTCGATCTGCTGTACTCATCTCGAACGTCGGGTTCGATGATGCCGCGGATCAGGCGCAGCAGCAGCCGGCTTTCCTCGCGCTGCAGACGGGTTTCGATGTCGGCGAGCTGTGCCGGCAATGTCGCCAGTGCCATCGCCAACGCGGAAGGCGCCAGGCGGTCGATCACCTCCGGCTCTGCCCGATGCAATCCCCGCCAGCCCTGTCGCCAACCCGCGGCGATCGCCATTTGCGCGAGGGAATCGGTCCGATGCTTCGGCCAATCGGCGAAGATGCCGAGATCGAACGCATCTTCCGCGGCCCGCGGCCGGTTGATGTAGGTCGAAAGGAAACGGGTCGCCTGGGTGTAGCCGCAGCCGCGCCGCTCGGTGCGGTGCGAGGGGTGCTCATCGAGCATCTCGCACAAGGTCTTGTGCAGGCCCAGACCCGCCTGCTCGAATGCGACCACCACTTCGTGGCTTTGCGCGTCCACGTGCGCTTTCAATCCAGGGTCAGCAGCAGCGCGCGCACGAGATGCGCCGTCTGCTCGCGATCGCGCGCATCGAACGTGAAGACCGGAATCGGCGGCCCGCAGCGGCGGACTGCATCACGGATATTGTCCATCCGGAAGCCGCGGGACAGATCGGTCCTGGTGATGCCGATCACCAGCCCCGCATCCCGGGTGATGCTCCTGATCGAGCGGATCCATTCTTCGCATTCTTCCGAGATGCGCTCGCTGTCCCCTGGCAGCACCACGATCACGCCGATGGCACCCTCGAGCACGATCGGGCGCATATGCGAGAAATGCTCCTGGCCGGGCAGTCCGTAAATATGCAGGGGCGTGCCGTCGTCGAGCAGTATCGGCGAGAAATCGAGCGCGACGGTGGTCGTGGTCTTGTCGCCCATCGGACCGTCGGTCATGGGCATTTCGGTGGAGATCGGGGCGAAGTCGGACAGCGATCGGATCGCGGTCGTCTTTCCCGCGCCGACCGGGCCTGCGAATACCAGTTTTGCGCTGTCGAATGCCAAGGGAATTCTCGTTTTGACGGTTGGAAACCGGGCGGAGGTCCGGATGAGGCGCTACGCCTGTAGCGTTGCGGTCAGTGCCTGGTGAGTCCGAAACGGCTGGCGATACGGGAGAGAATTCCCGAAAAGTGCGCGGTCGGTGGCGGAGATCGTGCTTCCCTGTTCGCGCCGTTGTCGGCGAGCAGCAGATTCGAGGCTTGATAGGCCCACAGACTCGCGTTGACTTCTTCTTCGCCCAACATGCTGCTCTGCTGCAATTCCCGCGCGGTTGCGGGAGCGCGCACAAGCGATCCGGCCACTTTCAGCGCGCCGATGAATTCCGGGGCCGTACCCACATCGGGCCAATCGTGCAGCTGGTAGCGGCCTTCCGGGAAAGGCGGCAACTGTGCGCGACCCTGGAACGCCGCGTGGAGCAGGAAAGCTTCGAGACTGCGACTCGGGCCATCAGCCAAATGGGTTGTGTCCGATGCCGCGGCAATCTGCAATTCCCATGCGGCGCTTGAGAAGTAATCGCTCGCGGACAGCAGGGCGCCGAGATTGCTCGCGTAAATGCGACCTGCTTCCGGGCGGATGTTGAGCGTCAATCCATTGCACACCGCATCGACAGCGCGGCCGCGATATCGGACTTCTGCCAGTACGCACAGGGCGGGCAGTATGCTGTCGTCGTTTGGGTCAGTTGGGTCGCACAGTTTGCCGTGGGTCAACAGATCGCGCATATGCTTGGCGAGCACAGGCGCGGGACTGCTCGCCGGGACGGCGCCGCATTGCAGGCTGATCTCGGCTGGTTTATCGCCAATCGCGAGCACGGCGGTGCCGCGTTTTTCTGCCATCGCAGAAGCTTGCCGCCCGTAGGCATCGGACAGGTCGGCGATGAGCAGGTCGCAGCGGGTACCGTCCCACAGCCTGACTTTGGCATTGATCGGCCTGACGCTCGTATCGACCCGGCTAGCCAGCAGCAGCGAGGCCGCGATGCGTACGCGCTGCTCCATCTGGTCGTTCAGCGCGACTGTAGCGATATCTGCGCGATTCATTCCGGAATGGATCGATAGTGGAAACGGAAAAGGCAGGGCCGGCCTTCGAGCCGACCCTGGGCGACGCTCTGATCCGCCGGGATCAGGAGAAATCGATGGTCTTTTCGAAGGTGCGCAGATCGTGGCGAGCCATCGCCAGGTTCGCTTTGGCGCGGTCCAGAACCACGTACAGGAACAGTTTCTGGTTCGTTTCGAGCGGCCGGATGATGTGGTACTGCTTGGTCAGATTGATCAGGATGTCTTCGATGGTGTCGTTGAGCTTCAGGTTGTTGGCGACCTTGCGCTTGGCGCGCACGACTTCCGAGTTGCCGGCGGCGGCGACTTCGAGGTTCACGCCGGATCCGTCGCCGGCCAGCAGCATGCCGCTTTCGGTATCGACGAGGGCTGAAGCGACGTACCCGTCGATGCTGCGCAGGGCTTCGAGCGAAATTTTTGCCATGTAATCGGTTCCTTTGGAGTTGCGGATTGAATAGCGGGTGCGAATTGCTGGGTTGTTTGTGGTGCTTTTATCGCACCGGTCCGGCCGATTTCCGCAACAGTCGCGGATGGAGTCAGGTGGGCGAGTCGATCACGCTGGCCAGCATCGCGGCAGTATCGAGTGCTGTGCGGAGCGTCATCGCCAGGCTTTCGGTGGCATCGGCGCAGATGCACAGGGTGTGCATCCTCGCCGCGGAGGGTACTCTCACAAGAATGATGGAGCCGTGTTCGGTGGCCGTGATGTTGTACAGAACATTGCTTTTGAGGGCTTCGCGGCTGAAGGATTCGACCAGTCCTAGCAGTGAACTCATCACGGCCGAGGATCGTTGCGGATCCGCATCATGCGTAGCGCCGTTGGCGTGGGCGAAGTTGCGCCCGTCTACTGTGGCCAACGAAGTGAACAGCACTGAGGGCGAATTCTCGACCAAGGTCGAAAGCGTGGTCTGACATGTCCTCCGCATATTGATGCTCGTATTGATCTCGTAAGTTGGAGCAGGGGCAATTGGATTTATATTCGGTTTCATAACGGCTGATCTGGTGTGGGCAACACTGGAAGCATATTGCGTGCCAACCATCGCCTCGGGATGAGCATTCTAGACGGCTGAAAAGCGGATTTTAGTGATATGCGTCACTAAAAAAGTTGGATTGATGCTGAATATGCAGTGCATCTTTTAATCTGTGGTTAATCTAAGGGTCGCAGTTCTTATCGAAGATGTCATGTGAAGATAGGCTCATTTTAAGATGGCGGTCTCGAAAAACGGCTCATCGATAGATGATTCCGATCGTTGACGCTGAGGGGCAGATTCCCGGCACCACGGACCGGAGGCCTTGGCGAGAGCTTTTTTTTATTCCAAAGTGACGTTATACGCCACCCTGAGGGTGCGATGCGTGTCCGGACAGACATCCTGGGGCGATCTGTTATCGTGTCCAGCCCGTACCGCTGATGTCCTCATGACCGCATACCTGTGGACCAAGACCGCGCATCTCGTCTTCGTGATCGCCTGGATGGCGTCAGTGTTCTATCTGCCGCGGATCCTGGTCAATATTGCCGAAGTCGGCGATGCGCCGGCGGTGCGCGAGCGGCTGGTCCTGATGGGCCGCAGGTTGTATCGCTTCGGCCACATCATGTTCGGCATCGCGCTGCTGTTCGGTCTGGCGCTGTGGCTGCATTTCGATATCGGCGGCGGCTGGATGCACGCCAAGCTGACGCTGGTGGCGCTGTTGCTGGCGTATTTCATCGTCTGCGGCCGCTGGCTGAAGGGCATCGACAAGGGCCGCGCGCTGCCTTCCGCGAAAGCCCTGCGCTGGATCAACGAGCTTCCTGTATTCGTGCTGATTGCGATCGTTTATCTGGTGCTTGCGAAGCCGTTCTGATAGCCGGTTCGAATGCTCGGCGCGCTTGTGATGGCAGCCACCGGAAACGCTCCCGGTAGAGCTAATGCCAGTCAGTTAACGCTGACTGGTTTTTTTGTATTCGCGGGATTCTGTTTTTGTAGAGGGGCCTTCAGGCCGCTGATCGCTCGCGGCAAAAGCTTCAGCGGCCTGAAGGCCGCTCTACGGACGGCAGAGATGGCTTAGCTGACCGGCATTGCCCGGTAGAGCGGCCTTCAGGCCGCTGCTTCCGATACGCAACCGTTTCGTTTTCGTCGGCCGTTGGCACGGCCCTGATGTCGTCGCCGACCGGGTTCTGCCTGGGCCGGCCTGAAGGCCGCTCTACGGATATGGGTTCGACACTGGAGGCCTGCTGCCTGAAGGCCGCTCTACTGTTTGAATTCTTCCGGCTTCGGCAACGTCACCGGCACGCCGTCGGCGTTGCAGAGCTTCGCCGCGCACAGGCGTTCGCGCAGTGCGGGCGTGGCCTGCAGCATGATGTGGAAGATCGCGTTCTGCTCCACTGAGCCGCGCACCGCCTCCGCGCCGGGGCCGCGCGCCCAGATGCCGACATCGTCGCCGCCGTGGCTTTCGTTCGACATCGGCACCGTGGATTCCTGCATGTAATCCGGGTGCTCGGTATCGACGTCGGCGAGGTCCGGCCGCCCGTCTCTGGCTTTCTGGTAACCGCTCACTTCATGCAGGAAGGTTTTCGGGCCTTCGGGCTGCTGGTCGGTGGCGCCAACATGGCCGGGGCCGTTGGCATAGCTCAGGGTGGTGTACGGCAGGCCGGTGGCATCGGTCGCGAAGTTGCCGGGGCTGCCGCCTTCGCCGCTGCTGCCCCTGACCTTGCCGAGGATGGGATTGCCGCGGACCGGATAGCCGGCGAAGGTCATGGTGTGCGCATGGTCGGCGGTGACCAGGATCAGGGTGTCGTCGGCCGAGGTCATCTGCGCGGCCGCCGCGACCGCTTCGCTCATCGCGATGGTGTCGGTCAGCGCGCGGTAGGCGTTGCCGGAATGATGGGCATGATCGATGCGGCCGCCTTCGACCAGCAGCACGAAGCCCTGCGGGTTGCCGCGCAGGCGTTCGATCGCGCTGCGGGTCATCTCCGCCAGCGACGGCTCGCCGGCCCTGTCCTGCGGTCGGTCGTGTTCGTACTGCATGTGGCTGGGCTCGAACAGCGCCAGCAGCGGCGCATCCTTGGGCGCCGCCGCGAACTGCGATGCGTTCCAGACGTATTGCCCATCGGGGTGACGACGTTTCCATTCGGCGACCAGATCGCGGCCGTCCAGGCGCAGGCCGACCTTGTCGTCGTACTCGGGGTCGCGCTCGGTCACCGGCAGGAAATTGCTGCGGCCGCCGCCCATCAGTACGTCGGGGCCGTTGCCGTAGGGCGATTCGATCAACTGCCGCGCGATGTCGGTGCAGCCGGCGTCGACGGCGTCCTGCGGCATCTCGGCGTCGTTCTCCCAGTTGCGGTGGGGCGTATGGCTGAACGTCGCGGCAGGCGTGGCGTGGGTGAGCCGGGTGGTGGTGACCACGCCGGTGGCCAGCCCGGTGCCGGCCGCCAGTTCCCACAGGCTCAGCACTTGCGAACGCAGCGCCCCGGCGCAGTCGCCCAGCATGGGTTCCTGACCGATGCCCAGCACGCCCGTGCGGGTCTTCACGCCGGCAGCCATCGCGGTCATGGTGCCGGCGGAGTCGGGCGTCTGGGTGTCGGTGTTGTAAGTCTTGCTCAGCGCGGTGTGCGGGAAGCCCTCCCAGCCCAGTGCGTTCTCTTCGCCCGGTCCGCCCTTGCGCTGGCCGTCCAGGATGCGCGCCGCGGTCACCGTGGGCAGGCTCATGCCGTCGCCGACGAACAGGATCACGTTCTTCGCCCTGCCGGACATCGCGCCGCGTTCGGCGGCTTGCGCAGCGCCCGCGCGGAACCACCAGGCCGGGGTCTCGCCCTCGGGACGGCGGATCTGCGAGACATCGATGGCGCCGACCGGATGCGCCGAAGCCCGCGGCCCCGCGGTCGGTGCGGTGGCGCACGCACTGGCCGCGAGGGTGCAGGCGAAGGCGAGCAGTGCGTGTCGAACAGGCATGTGACGAAGGGACATGAGCGGGGGCGTTCGGGCGGAAATGCCGATTATGCCCGGCCAACGTTGCAATCGTGGAATGCGCTCGTGCCGCGCGGATGCTCGCCCGGGCTGCCGCGCTCGGCTATCGTGCGTCATCGTCGATGTGGGCGCGCAGCGCGCCGGAGACCGTTCATGCGCCTGATCTCGGCCTGGTTCCGTATTCCGTTCTGGCAGCGCGTGCTCGCCGGCTTCGTCCTGGGCGGGCTGGCGGGCAGGCTGATGGGGCCGGCGGCTCAGACCTGGTTCGGCCCGCTCGGCGATCTGTACGTCACCCTGATCAAGATGATCGCGGTGCCGCTGGTGTTTTTCGCGGTGATCAACGCCGTGGCGTCGCTGCACGGCCAGAAGTCGATGGCCGCGCTGGGCGGCCGCACCTTCCTGTGGTTCGCGATCACCGCGGTGCTGGCGGTCTGCGTGGGGCTGGCGGTGGGCACTGTCATGCAGCCGGGTCTGGTGCAGATTCCGCTGGCGGTCGATCCGAACTATGTGCAGAAGGACGTCCCGAGCGTCGTGCAGGTGCTGCTGAACGTAGTGCCGGCGAATCCGTTCCACGCCTTGACCGGCATCGGCGAAGCGAAGAACGCGGCCGGCGAGACCGTGCTGCGGGCGGGCCGGGGCTCGATCCTGCCGGTGATCTTCTTCGCCGGGCTGATCGGTTTTGCGATGGTGAAACTCGGCGAGAAGGTCGCGCTGGCGCGCAAGCTGGTGGGCGAAGCCGCCGAGATTTCGATCCAGCTCACGCGCTTCGTGCTGGAGATGACCCCCATCGGCACCTTCGGCCTGATCGCCGCGCTGGTCGGCGCATATGGCTTCGACAAACTGTTGCCGCTGGGCAATTTCGTGCTGGCGCTGTACGTCGCCTGCGCGATCCACATCATCGTCGTCTACAGCGGCCTGCTGATGGCGCACGGCCTCAACCCGCTGAAATTCTTCCGCGGCGCCGCACCGGGCATGCAGGTGGCGTTCGTCAGCTCGTCCAGCTTCGCGTCGTTGCCGTCGTCGCTGCGCAGCGTCACCCACAACCTCGGCGTGAACAAGGATTACGCCGCGTTCGCGGTGCCGCTGGGCGCCAGCATCAAGATGGACGGCTGCGGCGCGATCTACCCGGCGCTGTGCGCGGTGTTCATCGCCCAATACACCGGCACGCCGCTTTCGCCCGAGCAATACCTGATCGTGCTGATCGCCTCGGTGCTCGGCAGCTTCGGCACCGCAGGCGTGCCCGGCACCGCGGTGGTGATGGCGACCGTGGTGCTGAGCGCCGCCGGCCTGCCGCTGGAAGTGATCGGCTACCTCTACGCCATCGACCGCATCCTCGACATGATGCGCACCATGACCAACGTCACCGGGCAGATGCTGGTGCCGGTGCTGGTGGCGAAGGAAACGGGGTTGCTCGATCGCGAGATTTACGAGCGTGCGTCGAGCAATGTGGGGATTGAAGAAGAGGCGTAGGGCGGGCCCTGGCCCGCCGTTGCAGACTTTCGGATTGTTTCGTATCTGTGGCGAAAGAACCGCTAAGACTTCATCTTGAATAGATTGCGAAGGGCAAGCGCGAAGAGAAATGTCATCGCCAGAGCGATGATCTTGTGGAGTATCTCGATCGTCAGCGAAGCAATCGCGATCCATCCATGTTGTCCGAACAGCGGCGCGCGCAGCTCGGTCTGCATCTTGTCGAGCCCCGGAACGGGCGCTGCGCTGGCAAGCGTGTATTTCAGTACGGCCGTCGTGCGCTCGGCGACCGAGGCGACGTTCCCATGCAGCGCCGACTTCACGCATTCCTGATCTGCTGCGCAGAAATCCGCAAGCACGCCGTAGCTAGCGCCGAACAAGATCGAGAGAGCCAGTAGCCATAGGGCTGGCCGAAACAGGCTGAAACCGTAATCCGAGAAAAGACTGTAGAGCGTCGAAAGCCAGCGTTTTCCGCGCTTGAGGGTGGGGTGTTCGGCCTTCATTTCTAGCCGGAAGAATGCCTGCTCTTCGCGCGTGGCCTTCAGTTTTTCCATCGCCAGCTTCAGCGTGCGATAGGCGCGCGCTGCGTCGCTGCCCCGGGAGTCCGGGAAATCTTCCTGGAAGATGGTCTCCCGCAGTTCGGTGTCCTGATGCAGTTCGCAGCCGTGGAACATCGGAATGCCTTTGAATACAGTCGCATCTCCCTGTCTCCCATCGGGTTCGACGGCGCGTCCGAATCGCGTCGTGGATTTGAATTTCCGTCCTTCGAAATTGACGTCGCCATGGAAGGATGCGCTGGCGAAGGAAAGGATATGGAAATGAGACGATTCGCTGGCATTGCTGCGGATCGATGCGGAAAAATCCGCATCGCTGAGGAACACGGTTCGTTCGAAGCCGATGCGGTCGCCGTAAGCCGTGGCCTGGAACAGGCAGCCCGCTCGAAACGTGGCGGCGCCGAAGTCGAGGCTGTCTCCAAAAGACGCTCCTTGGAAATCCGCGATGTCGTGAAAGACGGATATCTGGAAGTCGGCCTTGTTACCGAACTTCGATTTCTCGAAGTTCGTCGGGCCTTTGAAGATCGAGGATCGAAACGATGCGGAATCCTTGAATGTTGCCTGCGCGAATTCGGCGTGTGATCCGAATTGCGCTTGGCTGAAATCTGCATTGTTTGAAAATGTTGTCAGTGCGAAGCCAGCGTGACTGTTGAAATCGACCTGCGAAAAAGAACAGGACAAACCGAACTTGGCCTCTTTGAAGTTGGCATGGGCGTGAAAGGTCGATGCATTGAACTTCGTTTGATGGCCGAATTGCCTGCCCGAAAAATTGGCTTCCAGCGTGAAGCGCGCGCCGCTGAAATTTGTATTATTACCGAACTGACCGCCTGTGAAGTCGGACTTTGCTTTGAATTCGGCTTCTGCGAATACAGCGTCGCTGAGGAATATCGTGTTCGCAAAAACGGCGTCGTCATGAAATTCCGTTTTCCGGAAAAGCACATCTGAGCCGAAGTTTGCATCCTTGAAGTCGGCGACCGCTAGAAAGACGGTGTCTTCAAAGCTGCTATCACTGCCTAGCGACGCGCCGGAGAACAGTGCTCGTGTCTCGAATATTGCACGTGCGAATTTGTTGGATCCCTGAAGATGTGCTTTCGAGAAATCGATGCACCCCGAGCCGTCTTCTGGTGCGCGGAAGATGAAGTCCGAAAAATCGATGGGCTCTTGGCTGAAGTTGAAACCCTTGAAATCTAGTGTGGTTCGCGGAGGCGTTCTTTCGAACCAAGCGTTCCAGACGTCATGGCCGGCGGTTGCGATGTCATGCAATCGGTCCTGTGGGTTCCGGTAGAAACCATTGTCGTACAGTTCATTGATTCGATCTTCCAGCGATATTCCGGAGTTCATGCTGGCATCCTTGTAATGATATGCAGTGGCTCTATCCAAGCGGCCGCGTACAAGTTCGGGTAAAACGCCGGCTGGTTTACCTCGGCAACGTCTTCTCGCGCTTACCCGCCAACCTCGCCGCCACCAACGCCACCGGAATCGGCAGCACCAGTCCAAGTACGGCGACCCACTTCGGATGGTCGGGCACCATGACGATCATGCCGGCGACGCCGGCCATCACCACCAGTGCGACGAAGATGGCAGCCGCGCGCGCGTGGCGGGCGATGCGGGCACCGACCCAGCCGCCGACGAAGGCGCCTGTGGTCCAGCCCAGCACCAGCATGGCCATGGCGCCGGCGGGCGCGACGGCGACGATCATCTGCAGGTGCTCGGGATTCCTGGGGTCCAACCCGGCGGGCGGTGGATACAGCAGGTGGCCGATGGATTCGACGGCGTAGATGGTGACCATCATCGTCACCACGCCCAACAGCATGCCCAGGATCGTGCGGCCCATCGTCGTTGCCCCCTCGTCGATAAACGGTCGATGAAGCATGTGCCTGACGGGGCGGGGCCGCAAGCGGTCGGGCCTTCAAAGCGAAAGGCAGCTTTAGTAGCGGCGTGCCTCTAAAAGCCAACCTGATAGCGTCGAAACTCAGTTGAAGGCAATCACTCCCTCCCTTTCGCCATAGGCGAAGGCGAGGGTTGGGGAGGGGTTCGGCGAGTGCCGATGTTGCTGGGCTACGGAGGCTACCCCCTCCCAACCTCCCCCTGCGCTATGCGCAAGGGGAGGAGCAGATCGTCGCTTGCTGTGGTTCTGACGCTAATGCAGGAAAGCAAAAGGCCGCTTTCGCGGCCTTTGCGGAGAACCCCTGGTGCTTCGCGCGCTTACTGCGCGGCAACGCGCCGGGCGTGGAAGAACTTCTGGCTCCAGTAGCCTGTGATCAGGTTGGCGACTTCCACATCCTTGCCGGTGCGCGGGGCATGGACGAACTGGCCGTTGCCGATATAGATGCCGACGTGGTCGACATGCTTGCCGCGGCGGCTGAAGAACACCAGGTCGCCTTCGACTACCGCCTTGGGGTCGCGGATCAGTTCGCCGACGTTGGCCATGTCGCGCGAAACGCGCGGCAGTTCGATGCCGAGGGTGTTGCGGAAGACGTAGCCGACCAGGCCGCTGCAGTCGAAACCGCCCTCGGGGTTGGTGCCGCCCCAGCGGTACGGGGTGCCCAGCAGCGCCAGGGCGCGCTTGAGCATGGTCTTGATGCGGCCTTCGCCCTGGGCGGTGATTCCGGCGCTGGCGCTCAGCGCGACCGGGGAGGCATCGAAGATGCTGCGGATGTCCTTGGCGAACATGACGCTGCGGCCGGGCAGGGTCAGCGGGCCGTGGAGCATGGCATCGCCGGCCGGGAACATGTCGGCGGACAGCAGGCCCGCCGAGAATTCGAGGGGGTCCTGCGGGATCGGGGCGTCGACGCGCTGCTGTGCGAAGGCCGGGAGGCTGCCGAGGGCGAGCAGGCAGGTGAGCATGAATCGGGGGCTGCCAAGCGTGGAACGGTGGATGGCAGTGGGGCGGCCGGAGCCTTGGGCTGGGGTCGTCACGCGTCATGCACTTTGCTGAAGGAGGATGGATAGTGCACGACGATGGCCGCTGGCGGGTTCACATTTCGTTAGGCCCCGGCCGGAAAAGGTGATCGAGATCGCGAAACGGGGCATCCGCCACCCCCGGTTCTCACTTCAGGACGCGCTTGGCCCCGGTGTAATGGTCCCGCCAGTAGGTGCCGTCCAGGTGGTCGAGGCGGACCGTTCCGCCAGTGCTGGGGGCGTGGACGAAGCGGCCTTCGCCGACGTAGATGCCCACATGGCTGACGTTGCCGCCGCTGCCGAAGAACACCAGATCCGCCGTGACCAGCCGGTCGGTGGCGATCTTCGGGCCCTGGATCGCGGCCAGCTCCCGCGAGGTCCGCGGCAGCCGCAGGTCGAGCATGTCGCGGAACACGTAATTGACCAGGCCGCTGCAGTCGAAGCCGCCGTCCGGGGTGTTGCCACCGTAGCGGTAAGGCGTGCCGACCAGGCCGATCGCCCGCATCAGGACGGCGTTGGCGGCCGCCGGGTCGTTGGGCGCGGTTGCGGACCAGTCGCGGGACGGCGCCGGGGGCGGTGGCGTGCTCCGCACGGTCTCCGGGCCGCCGCAGCCGGCCAGCGCAAGGCCCAGCAGCACGGCCGCACAGACTGCCGCGCGCGATGCCCATGTGGCCGGGGCCGATGGCGCCGGGGCGGTGGAGTGCGGATAATGCGCGGCCGCGATTTGCGTCATGTACTTCACGGCGGCCATCTTGGCCGCATCGCCGGGTGGCGATCAAGCCGCCCCCTGCCGCCACGCTGCGGCCCAGACCCGAACCAGATCGAGCCAGACCCATGAAAATCGAGAAAGACCGCGCTGTCCGTTTCCACTACTCCGTCGGCGAAGTCGGCCAACCGGCCACCGAAAGCTCCCAGGGCGGCGAGCCGCTGGCGATCCTGATCGGTCACAACAACATCATTTCCGGCCTTGAAAAGGCGATGGAAGGCCGCGAAGCCGGCGAAACCTTCGCCGTCGACGTGGCCCCCGCCGAAGCCTACGGCGAGCGCCGCGAAGGTCTGACCCAGCGCATCGCCAAGAAGCATTTCGGCGACCAGCGCCTGACCCCGGGCATGCAGGTGGTGCTGCAGACCGAATACGGCCCGCGCGCGGTGACCATCGAGAAAGTCGGTCTGAGCGTGGTCGATGTCGACCTCAATCATCCGATGGCCGGCAAGTCGCTGCATTTCGACATCGAAGTGGTGGACGTGCGCGAAGCCAGCGCCGAAGAGATCGAGCACGGCCACGTGCACGGCGACGGCGGTCACCACCACTGATTCTCCGCATCGCTATGGATTGATCGACCTCGACGGTCCGCTTCGGCGGACCGTCGTCGTATGGGGCCACGACATCATTCATGCGGCCATGGTGGGTAAGATCGCGGCATCGCCCGAACGCAGCCAATCGCCATGTCCCAACCGAGCGAACCGCGCCCCATCGCCGCCAGCGAACGCATCGAGGCGATGGACGTGCTGCGCGGGTTCGCCCTGCTGGGCATCCTGCTGATGAACATCGAAGCTTTCGTCGGCCCGCTGGTCGCGTCGCTCGATGGCCTGAATCCGGCGCTGACCGGCGCCGACAGGGTCGTCGATGCCGCGATCTACATTCTGGTCCAGGGCAAGTTCTATCTGCTGTTCTCGCTGCTGTTCGGCATGGGCTTCGCGGTGATGATGCAGCGTGCCGATGCGCGCGGGCATGCGTTCGGTGCGCTGTATCTGCGCCGCACGCTGGCGTTGCTGGTCATCGGCCTGGTCCATCTGCTGCTGATCTGGTCGGGCGACATCCTCACCATCTATGCACTGATCGCGCTGCCGCTGTTGCTTATTTTCCGCCAGGAGCCAACCCGGCACTTGCCGTACTGGGCGCTGGGCCTGTACGCCTCTGCGTTGCTGCTGGTGGCGGGCTCCAGCGCGATGGGCGTGTTGGCGCAGTTCGATCCGGCCATTGGCGCGATCGTGCAGGACGAACTGAAAATACAGGCCGCGGAAATAGCCCGCCTCATGGCCGACGAACGCGCCGCCTACGGCAGCGGCAGCTATGCGCAAGCGGTGCGGCAGCGCGCGCAGGACGCGGCTTTCCTGCTGCCGCAAACGCTGCTGATGGGCGGGCAGATCCTGGCGATGTTCGTGCTGGGGTCGTGGTTCGTGCGCAGCGGCGCGATCGTGCAGCGGCAGGCGTGGCCGCGGCTTTACGCCTCGCTGCGCTGGGTGGCGCTGCCGGTCGGGCTCGGCCTGATGCTGATCTCATTCTGGATGATGCCGACCATGGCGTTCGACAGGCTGGACCTGACCAGCGGCACCGCCACCGTGCTCATGCTGATGGCTTCGCAGGCGATGAGTCTGGGCTACTTGGCGTGGATACTGCGCGCGCTCGATGCCGGCGCGCGCTGGTTGCGCTGGCTGGCGCCGGCCGGGCGCATGGCGCTGACGAATTATCTGGGCCAGTCGGTGGTCTGCACGCTGGTGTTCTACGGCTACGGTCTGGGCTATTTCGAGCAGTTGCCGCGCGCGTGGCAGGTGCCGTTCGTGTTCGTCCTGTTCGCGCTGCAGGTGATGTTCAGCCGCTGGTGGCTGGCGCGCTACCGGTACGGCCCGGCCGAATGGGTGTGGCGCGCCGTCACTTATCTGCGCGTCCCGGCGATGCGCATCTCCGCCGCGGATTGATCCCAGGATTGATCCCTGCTTCGAAGCGAACATCGACCGGCCGCAGTGCGGGCCGGGCGACGGCATAATGCGGCTCCTCCCTTCGCCGCGCAGACGATGCCGCAGACCGGAACAACAGCCACAGTGGATGTCCTTATCGCAGGCGGCGGTGTGAACGGTCTGGCCGCCGCGCTGGCGCTGCTGGAAGCTGGGCGCGGGGTGCGCGTGCTCGAAGCCAATGCCATCGGCAGCGGCGCCTCGCACGGCAACTGCGGCACGATCACCCCAAGCCACGCGCCGCCGCTGGCCGCGCCGGGCACGGTCGCGACCGCGCTGAAGTGGATGTTCACGCCGGATGCGCCGCTGTACATCCCGCCGCGTTTCGATCCGCTGCTGTGGCGCTGGCTGCTGGGTTTCGCCGGGCGCTGCAATGCGCGCGACTGGGAAGCCAGCGCGCGCGGCAAGTACGCGCTGCTCGACGATTCGCGGCGCCGGCTCGCCGACTGGGTGCAGCGTTACGCACTGGAGTGCGAATTCGTCGAAACCGGCGAGGACTACGTCTACCGCAACGCCCGCGCGTTCGCCCACGGCCAGCACGAACTGCCGCTGCTGCGCGAACTGGGCGTGGCGGTGGAAGCGATCGACGGTAAGTCTTACGAGGAGCAGGAGCCTGCGCTGAAAGCCGGTGTGGCCGGCGCGCTGCGTTTCAGCGGCGACGCCGCGCTGCGGCCGGATCGCTATCTCGCCGAGCTCGCGCGCGCGGTCCGCGAACGCGGCGGCGAGATCGTCGAACACTGCGCCCTTCACGGATTGCGCGAAGACCGCGAGGGCGTGCTCGCCCATACCGATCACGGCGTGCTGCGCGCGCGCAACGCGGTGCTGGCGCTGGGCGCGTGGTCTGCGAAATCGGCCGACGCGCTGGGGATGCCGTGGATGAAGAAGATCATCCAGCCCGGCAAGGGTTATTCGATCACCTATCGCGCGCCAGGCCGCGTGCCGAAACGGCCGCTGGTGCTGCGCGAGCGTTCGGTGTGCGTCACCGCCTGGAACGACGGTTATCGTCTGGGCAGCACGATGGAATTCTCCGGCTTCGACGAGAGCCTCAATGCGCGCCGGCTGGGTGCGCTGGAGCGCGGCGCGCGCGAGTACCTGCACGAACCGGTCGGACCGGACGTGCGCGAACGCTGGTACGGCTGGCGGCCGATGAGTCGCGACGACATGCCGCTGATCGGTCGTGCGCCCGGCGCCCGCCGCACCTGGCTCAACACCGGTCACGGCATGATGGGTGTGGGCATGAGCGCCGGCAGCGCGCAGCTGCTGGCCGACATGATGGCCGGGCGCGCGCCGGCCATTGATCCCGCACCCTACCGCCCGGAGCGATTCGCATGAGCGCCAGCACGGAAACGCACTACGACCTGATCGTGATCGGTGGCGGCTCCGGTGGTTTGGCCGCGGCGTTCCGCGCCGCCGAACACGGCGCCCGCGTCGCGCTGTGCGAGCCCGACGCACTTGGCGGCACCTGCGTGAATGTCGGCTGCGTGCCGAAAAAAGCAATGTGGCTGGCGGCCGACGTGGGCGCGAAGATCGAACTGGCGCGGGCGCTCGGCTTCGATCTGCCTGCGGCCGAACTGGACTGGCCGACGTTCATCGTCCATCGCCAGCGCTACATCCACAACATCCACGAAAGTTATCGCCGGCGGCTCGACGAGGCCGGCATCGCGGTGTCTGCCAGCCGTGTGCGGCTGCGCGACGCGCATACCGTGGTCTGCGCCAACGGCATCGCGATGCGCGGCGAACGGCTGCTGATTGCCACCGGCGGCCGACCGCAGCGCCCCGAGGTGCCCGGTGCAGCACTCGGCGGCGTGTCCGACGATTTTTTCCACTGGACCGCGCCGCCGCCGCGGGTGGCGATTGTCGGCGCCGGTTACATCGCGGTCGAACTGGCCGGCGTGCTGCAGGCGCTGGGCAGCCGGGTCGAGGTGTTCGGCCGCGGCGATCGCCTGCTCGCCGGATTCGATGCCGAAGTCGCCGCGCAGCTGGCCGAGGATTACCGCCAGGCCGGCGTGCAACTGCATTTCGGATACGGACTGGAATCGGTCGAACGCGATGCGGACGGCGAAGGCCTGCGCCTGCGCGACGTCGCGGGCGGCGTGAGCGAGCGCTTCGACGCGCTGCTGTTCGCGACCGGCCGGCGCGCGAATACCGACGATCTCGGCCTGGAAGCGGCGGGCGTCGCGCTCGACGACCAGGGCCGCATCGTCGTGGACGCGGCCAACGCGACGAATATCGACAATGTGTATGCGGTGGGCGACGTCACCACCGATCCGGCGCTGACGCCGGTCGCGATCGCCGCTGCGCGTCGCTTGATGGACCGGCTGTACGCCGGCGCCACGGCGCTGCTCGATCGCAAGGACATTCCAACCGTGGTGTTCTCGCATCCGCCGCTGGCCAGCGTGGGCCTGACCGAAGAAGACGCGCGCGCGGAGCACGGCGATGCGGTGCGCGCCTATCGCGCCGGGTTCCGGCCGATGCTGCATGCGCTGGCGGATTCGCCGCAGCGCAGCCTGTTCAAACTGGTCTGCGTGGGCGAAGAGCGCCGCGTCGTCGGCATCCATCTGCTGGGCGAGGGCGCCGACGAGATCCTGCAGGGCTTCGCGGTGGCGCTGAAGCGCGGCATCACCCTCGACGATCTGCGCGACACGGTGGCGATCCATCCGACCAGCGCCGAGGAAGTGGTGCTGATGCGCTGAGCGCCATCGAATCCAGATCGAATCCAGATCGAATCGCGACGAACACACCGATGGCTCCCGACATGCAGACCGCCGAACCGATGCCCCCGATCTACCGACTCCACCAGGGCACCGCGCCGCTGCTGATCAGCCTGCCGCACGACGGCAGCGCGATTCCCGAGGTGCTGTCCGCGCGGATGACGCCCGAGGCGCGGCGCGCGCCCGACACCGACTGGCACGTGTCGCGGCTGTACGCGTTCGCGCGCGAACTCGGCGCCTCGATCCTCGCGCCGCAGCATTCGCGCTACGTCATCGATCTGAATCGTCCGCCGGACGACGTGTCGCTGTATCCGGGCCAGAACACCACCGGGCTGTGTCCGATCGTGCGCTTCTCCGGCGATCCGGTGTATCTGCCTGGCGAGGCGCCGACGCCGGATGAGATCGACGTGCGCATCGAGACCTACTGGCGGCCGTACCACGATGCGCTGCGCGGCGAACTCGACCGCCTGCGCGCCGAGCACGCGCGTGTGCTGCTGTGGGAAGGCCATTCGATCCGCGGCGAATGTCCATTCCTGTTCGACGGACGCCTGCCGGATCTCAATCTCGGAACCGCGTCCGGCACCAGCTGCGCGCCGAAGCGGCAGGCGCGGATCGTAGCCGCCCTGCATGCGCAGACCGGCTACGACTGGGTGCTCAACGGCCGCTTCAAGGGCGGTTTCATCACCCGTGACTACGGCGATCCGGCGAACGGCATCGACGCGGTGCAGTTGGAAATCGCACAGCGCATCTATATGGATGAAGAGACGTTCGACTACGACGAAACGCGGGCCGCGAATGCGCAGCGCGCGATCCGGGCGTTGATCGAAGCGGCTTTGGCTTAGCCGTCCGGCCAGAGCGGCCCGTAGAGCGGCCCGTAGAGCGGCCTTCAGGCCGGCCCAGGACGAACCAGAAGCGCCACACTATCGAAGCCGCGCCTGCGGGTGACGGCAATGAATCGGCAGTTTTCGAAATGCCCTTGAAGACCAAAAAGCAGCGGTCTGAAGGCCGCTCTACGAATCGTTTTTTCGTAAGCTTTTTTTCGCGGGATGTCGCATGCAATACCGCGATCAACGCGGCCGCTGTGCGCCGATCTCCACCGATGCGTCGCCGCGTACATCCACCTGCAGGCGCCGCCGCGCGCGTTCTTCGTCGATCGACCACGGCAGCGGCAGATTGTCCGGGATCGCTTCGATGCTGTGCGCGCCCACCGCGACACGTTCGAACACGAAACGGCCCTGGTCGTCGGTGCGGACGCTGTAGCGATCGTCGAGGACGATGGTGATGTTCGCGGCGGGCTGCTCGGATGCCGAACGCACGCCGTCAGCGTTCTCGTCCAGGAAGACGCTGCCGGTGATGCGGCCGCTTGCCGCGCCGGGCGCGCCGCCCAGCACGTGTCGCGCGCGGCCCGCTCGGTAGTCGTAGCGCAGGCTGACGTACACCGCGCGGTCGTGGGGCAGGGTGCCGAATACCGGCTGGTTGGTCAGTGGGTCCAGCGCGAACGGCGAGCGGCGCGAACCGCGGCTCTCGCTGAGATTGCCGAGCAGCGTCCAGCGCGACGCGATCCGCCAGCGCCAGCCGAGATTCAGATCGAGTCCGCTGGAGTCGGTGCTGGTCGAGCCGGCGCCGGTCGAGGCGTCGTCGCCTTCGCTGCGGCTCCAGCGGAGGGTGCCGTCGAGCGAGAAATCGTCGGTCAGGTCGAATCCGCCGTAGGTCGCCAGCGTCATCGTGCGGCCGGCGGCGGACTGCCCGTCGGCCAGCTCGCCGATGCCGGCCGACACCGACAGTCGCGAACCTTCGCGCATGCGCAGCGCGTGATCGACCAGGAATTGCCAGCTGTCCGCATCGCGTTCGGCACGGGCGATGTCGAACTGCAGCCGCGTCTGCCCCAGGCGGGTGCCGGTGTCGACGAACAACTGCAGTGCCTGCGCGCCGCTGTCCGCGCTGTCGCTGCTGTCGCGCGCCGACAAGCCGCCGCCGTAGCCCAGCCGCGGACTGGACTGGTAGCGCACGAACGCATTGCCGTACCAGCCGTCGAAGCCTGTGCCGGAGATCGAGTCGATGCGATCGATGCCGGCACTCCAGCTCCAGCGCGCACGATTGAAATCGACGCGGTAGTAACCCCCGCGCACGTCGTTGTTGATCGGCCATGCGCCCCAGGCCAGATCCGGCTGCAGATGGAAGGCGCCATAGCGGTGACTGAAACGGCCGCGGTCGGCGCGGGCGTCCAGCCACACGCCCGCAGCCTGCGCGCCATCGCTGTCGCTGGCCTGCAGATTCACGTTGATGCTGTCGCGCGCGCCCTGCCAGCTGTTGCCGAACACCAGCGCGCGGGTCTGGCCGTTCTGGAACGCGGGCAGACCCTGGTCGTCGGGCACGATCCGGCCGTCGGTGACCAGCAGCGAAGCCGCGCCGGTCCATTGCTTCGACCAGGCCCACTGCGCGCCAATGGTGGCGACCGTGCCGTCGCCCGGTTCGAACCCGTTGATGCGCGCGCCGTTGTAGGTGCCGCCGCGGCCGATGGCGGCCTGCAGTTGCAGCCCGCGGCTGCGCTGGATCCATTCGCTGCTGCCACCCAGCATCGGCACGCTCGGCAGGAAAAAACGATATTGCTCGCGCAGCAGACCGGGCACCGGCGTGTTCAGCACGCCCAGCCCGTTGTTGACCGACCATCCGCCGGGCATCGCCAGACCGCGCTGCCACAGCGTGGCGCTGCCGCGCCAACGGTCGCCGCCGTCGCGCTCGCGGTCGCTCCGGAACAACAGGGCGTCGGCGGAAATCGCGCCGAAGCCGTCGGTGTCCCAAAAGCCTCCGAACGCGGCGCCCAGTTCGACGCTGCGTTCGCCGGCGAAGCGGCTGCGGTGCGCGATCAATTCGAGATGCACGGCGCGCGGCGGGCCGGACGCGGTGTCCTCCTCGTCCTCGTCGGCGGGCAGGGGCGCAAGTCGTTCTGGCGCGATGATCCGGTCGCGATAGGCCTGGGCGCCGTCGTCGCTGTCGGCGGCGACGCCGAGTTCCGAGAACGGGTCGTAATTCGCGTCGGCGGAGGATTCAGTGGACGAGGATGCGGAACCGGACGAGTCTGCGCTCCAGGCAGGCGCCAGCGCCGACATCAACGCCAGCGCCAAAGTCGTCCGTGCGAGCCCCCAACCCGTCGACGACATCCGCATGCGGTTCATCGATCCAGTGTGGTGTCGATATCCAGACGCTGACCCCCAGCATCCAGCTTGCCCTTGATGCGCAGCGGATAGGCGATGACCGGCGGCTGCGCGCCGTGGTCTTCCGCCTGCGGATAGAGCGGGATATCGCGGGTGGCGCCGACCAGCAGCGGACTGCTGTCCGGGACCAGCACGATCTTCGTACCCTTGGCGTCGACGCCGCCGAGATAACCGTCCAGGCGGGCATGCATGTCGCCGCGGTTGCGCACGCGAAGCACGGGCAGCGTCTGCCCCTGCACATCGACGCTGCGGGTTTCCAGCACGTCCAGCACCGGCGCGGCGTCGCCGATCGCCAGATACACGATGACGCCGATCCGGCCGCTCACCGGCAGCGCGACATTGCCCTGGATGATCTGCGGTTCGCCTTCGATCATGATCGCGAACCGGCATTCGCCGCGCGGCGCGGTGGCCGGCACCGCCACCTCGAAACGATAGCGGCGCTTGCCGTTGGCCTTCACCGAAATCTCCGCCGCTTCCACGCCCACCCACGGCCGGCAGCTGTTCTCGGCCAGCGACTGGGTGAACACCGGCGCGCCCTGCGCGTCGAGCGTCCAGTCCGCGGTCTGCATGGTGTAACGCGCGGCCTTGGACGAGGTGTTGTTGATCTCGATGACGTTGCGGTAGATCGTACCGGCCTTCGCGCGGTCCTCGAAGCGCGGCGGCGTCACCACCACGGCGAATTCCTGTGCGGACACCGCGGCCGGCAACAGCAGGGCGACCAGCGCGAGCGCGCGGCGCAGGCGGACTGACGTCATCCGGGTGGAAGTCATCCGGGTGGAAGTCATCATGGGGACTCCAATTCGATCTCGAACGAAAACACCAGGTCCTGCGGGCGCAGCACGCGCTCGCCATCGGCCTGGATCGTCATGCGGAAGGTGTCTTCGAGCCGGTTCGATGTGATCGGACCGCTGTAGACCAGGGTGCGCTCGCCGTCGCGCAGCGTGCCGGGCAGCAGCGGGCCGTTCGCGCTCCAGCGCACGGTGACCGGGCCGGACGGCAGCGCCGGAAGCTTGTGATAGATGCGCCCGCGCCTTCCTTGCCAGGCCGAGACGTCCAAACGCACCTGCACCACCACCTGGCCGCTCATGGTCGCGGCCTGGCCGGGACGCGGCACCAGCGAGTCCCAGCGCATCTTCAGCGGCGCGGACTGCAGCACCTGGCTGGCGCTGTCGTCCACGGGAAAGGTCTGCGCATCCGCCGCCGCCGGCATCGCACAGGCGATGCAGAAAAGCGATGTCAGCATGCTCCGGATCATGGCGTGGCCAGCGTGTAGGTCGCACGCGCGTTGTACGTGCCCGCGGCGGCTGTGACCGCGTTGGCGTAAAGGAAGCTGTGGCAGCTTTCCGCCCAGGTATTGCGCTGCAGCGTGGCCAGCGTCTGCGTGCCGCCGGTGAACGCGCCTGCCGGGAACGGCTGCGCGCCGGCTTCGCCGTTGCCGTCGCTGGTCCAGCTGATCTGGGTGATCGGGATGGTGTCGCCGCCGGCGCTGGTCAGGTTCGCGGGTGTGGTGACGCGCAGGGTCGCGCTCCGGTTGGCATTGTTGGGCAGACGGAAAAAAGCGCCGATATAGACCTGGCCCGGGTCGCAGAACGCGAAGTCGTCGAAATCGCTGGTGACGCGGCCGGTGCCGGTCATGTTCTGCACGGTCGCGTCGCCGACGGCGGCGGCCGGTACGTTCACGCTGACCAGATTGACCGTGGTGTTGTTAGCGGGCGTGCCGCCGGAGTTGTAGTTGCCGCCGGTGATGGTGCCGTCGCCGATGCGCAGATACGCGGCCTTGGTGCCGGTGCCGATGGTGACGGTGTAAGCGGAGGCATTGCCGATGCCCAGCGTCAACGCGATCACCAGCAGCGCAATGTTCAGTAGCGACCCAGATGCGCGACGCGAAGCCGCGACATGAGCGAGACGCGATTTCATGGCGTATTCCTCTGGAAAAAAGGCTGCCTCGAAAGACAGCCCCTTCGTCCAAACAGTTCGAGGCTGTCGTCGATTACGGCAAGGTAGCGGTATAGGTGACGCGGCCGTTGTTGATATTCACGCCGCCGTAGCTGCCGGCCGCGACGAAGTTGGTGTTGCTGTAGGCGTACGACCAGTTGGCGGTCCGGTTCACGACCTGGGTGCCGAAGTTCGGCGTGACCGTGATGGCGGTGCTGGCGGCGCCATCGAGGAGAATCGGTACGTCCAATGCGGTATTCGAACTGGTGGGCACGATTTCCGCGTAGGAAATGTTCTGACCGGCGCCGTTGTTCAGCGGACCCAGGGTGGTGCCGATGAGGCTGATGTTGCCGGCGTTGCCCTGCAACAGCACCGGTACGGCACCGCCGTTGGTGCGGGCGATATCGGTGCCATCGCCAACATTCGCGGCCGGGACAGTGAATTCGACCAGATCGAAGACGTTGCCGGCGCCGCCGACCTGGAAGCGGATGAACTTCGGAATCACCACCCGGAAATCGAGGCGGGCATTGGCGTTGAGCGCGCCGGCGCCGGTCTGGAAATCGGATTCGGCGGAGGCGGGAAGCGCGGCGGCCATGGCCAGGCACAGCAGGCTGGCGGCGCTGTAGATCTTGCGGCTGTTCGACATGTTCGACGTGACCTTTAGGAAGGGGGGATGTGGAGTCGCAGCACTTGGGCCGGGTGTGGCCCCAGGGGGCGCCGGTTGTCAGGCAAACAATCATCAAGCACGTTCCATGCCATCCGATCATCGGATTTGCGCGTCAAAAAACGTGATGTCCACCCGTAGAAAAGCCGATCTTGCAGGCGGGACGAGGCGGAAAATGTCGCATTTTGTCCATGGTTGCGCCGCCTGCGTCGGCATCCGTGACCGCATCCGTGTCGACGTGTGTCGTTCGAGGTGGGCGGGCGATTGCAAAACCGTGACGGGGTTCGCACCAGCCTCCGGATTCCGTACACTCGCGCTCGCTGGCCTTTGCGGCCACGGAGGACTGGGGAATGAATCTGATGCTGGTGCTGGTGGTCATCGCGGCGACGCTTGTCGGGTGCGTGGTCTTGCTGTGGCTGCTGCTGCGGCTCGCGCTGCCCTGGTGGCTGCGCCGGAAAATCGCGGCGATGGCGGGCATGGCGCAGAACGCCGGCCTCGCTGCGCGCATCACCCTGGTGCCCGCCGCGCAGGCGTGGCAGCAGCCCGGCACCGCGAGCCTGATCGACGAAATGCTGGCGCTGGGGTTCGACGAAGTCGGCCGTTTCGCTGTGCCGGAAATGCCGACGATGCAGCTCTGGGCAGGCAGCCATCCGCAGGATGGGGTGGCCGTGGCGGTATATGACCACGGCACAATGCCGCTGTTCTTCGATGTGCTGCGGGTCTACGACGATCACGCCACCTGCACCGTCACCACCAATCCCATCCACGATCCCGAGAACGTGCCGCCGGGCAGCCGCTGCATCGCCGATCCCGCGATGCTGCCGCAGACCGCGCTGGAAACACTGCGCGCGCAGCCCCCTGCGGGATCCCCGCTGCCGCTGGATGCCGGAAATTTCGCGCCGATCTTCATCGAGCTGTACGCGCGTTCCATCGATCACATCCTGTCGAAGCGGATGCCCGATGCCGACGAGATGCGCACCGTCGGTGCGCGCGTCTCCGAGGCGACCGGCGTGCCTGCGCCGGAACTCGACGACAGGCAGATGCAGCTCGCGGTCGACATGCAGCGCAGCACGCGCCTGGCCGCGCTGCGGGAAGCGATCGTCGACCGCTACCTGCAGTCCGGGCAGATCGGCGCGCGCGAATGGGAGCGCGTGCGCGACCGGCTGGCGATCGTGCACGACCTGCTTGATCGCGAAGACGCGGCCGAGCTTGCGCGCAGCAACTGCGACTACGCAGCCATCGGACCGATGGTCGAGCGGGTGCTGGCGCAGGAACTGTCGCCGTTGGACACCTTCGAGAAGATCAACGCCGCGCTGCCCGAATCGCAGCGCCTGCGGCTGCTGGGCGAAGTGGATCACCCGCTGTATGCGCAGCTATATGTGACTTCGATTTGAGTCGCCGGTTCCGTCTCAGGCGTTTCCGGCGGCCAGTGCCTGCAGCTTGCGCACGGTGGACCAGTTACGGCTGGTGACGAGATCGCGGAACTTCGGGCCGACGACTTTCGCGGCGAATACGCTCTCCAGGATGCCGTCTGGACACCAGAGATAGAGCGCATCCGGGCCGAGCACGACGTGTTCATCCGCCGCAACGCCGTCGACCAGCGCCTGCAGCGGCGCGCGGTCGGCACCGGCGGCGATGAAACCGACCAGCATCCGCGACGGATCGTCCATGCGGTCCAGAAACGGATTGCCGGCTGCAGCGGCGTCGAGTTCCGCTGCCGTGAACACAAGGGTATTGGCGGAGACGCCGGCGGCTTCGATCAGCGCATCGCCGATCCTTTTCGCATTGGACGCGGCCGAACTGCAGCCGCCCTCGAACACCACGTTGCCGCTGTTGAGCAGCGTGCGCACATTCGTGAAACCCAGCGACTCGAACATCGTGCGCAGGTCGGCCATCGCGACGCGCTTGGCCTTGCCGACGTTGATGCCGCGGAACAGTGCGATCTGTATGGCCACTCAGAATTCCAGCGTGGCCAGATCACCCGCGCCACGCAGAAAATTCAGCTGTGGCGCCATGCGTGCCGTCGCAACGGCTGATGGCAGTGATGTAGTTGCCAATCAAACTTCCAATGTCGCTAGATCACCCTTCGTTTCTAACCACGTTTTCCGATCCGATGCCCGCTTCTTCGCCAGCAGCATATCCATCAGCGCATGCGTTTCGGTGCCGCCGTCGACGGTGAGCTGCACCAGCCGGCGGGTGTCGGGATGGATCGCCGATTCGCGCAGCTGCTGCGGATTCATCTCGCCCAGGCCCTTGAAGCGGGTGACGTTGATCGCGCCGCCGAAGCCCTTGGTATTCGCGGCTTTCTCGCGCTCGATCTTTTCCAGCAATAGACGCTTCTCTTCCTCGTCCAGCGCGTAGAACACCTGCTTGCCCACGTCGACGCGGAACAGCGGCGGCATCGCCACGAAGATGTTGCCGGCAACGACCAATGCGGGAAAGTGCTTCAGGAACAGCGCCGACAACAGCGTCGCGATGTGCAGGCCGTCGGAATCGGCGTCGGCAAGGATCACCACCTTGCCGTAGCGCAGGCCGCTGATGTCGTCCTTGCCCGGGTCGCAGCCGATCGCGACCGCGAGGTCGTGTACTTCCTGCGACGCGAGCACACTGCCGGAGGCGACTTCCCACGTATTGAGGATCTTGCCGCGCAGCGGCAGGATCGCCTGGAAATCCTTGTCGCGCGCCTGCCTGGCCGAGCCGCCGGCCGAGTCGCCTTCGACCAGAAACAGTTCTGTGCGCGAGAGATCCTGACTGATGCAGTCGGCGAGCTTGCCGGGCAGGGCTGGGCCCTGCGTGACCTTCTTGCGGACGATCTGCTTTTCGGTCTTCAGGCGCGAGGCCGCACGTTCGATCGCGAGTTGCGCGATGCGCTCGCCCAGTTCGGTGTGCTGGTTGAGCCACAGCGAGAACGCATCGTGCGCGGCGCCTTCTACGAACGCGGCCGCCTGGCGCGACGACAGCCGCTCCTTGGTCTGGCCGCTGAACTGCGGGTCGGTCATCTTCACGCTCAGCACGAAGGCGACGCGATCCCACACGTCTTCCGGCGCCAGTTTCACGCCGCGCGGCAGCAGGTTGCGGAAATCGCAAAATTCCCTCAAAGCGTCGGTGAAACCGGTGCGCAGGCCGTTGACGTGGGTGCCGTGCTGCGCGGTGGGAATCAGGTTGACGTAGCTTTCCTGCACCAGATCGCCGTCCGGCACCCATGCGGCCGCCCAGTCGACGATCTCTGAATCCTTCTTGAGCTGGCCAACGAACAGGTCCGGCGGCAGGCATTCGCTGGCGCCCAACTCGCTCTTCAGGAGTTCACTTTTCAAATATGCGCGAAGCCCGTCCTCGTAATGCCACTGGTCTTTTTCGCCGGTCGCGGCGTCTAGCAGACTCACGGTCAGCCCCGGGCACAGCACGGCCTTGGCACGCAGGATGTGGCGCAGGTGGCGCAGATTGAACTTGGCGGTGTCGAAATATTTCGGATCCGGCCAGAACCGCAGCCGCGTGCCGGTGTTCTTCTTGCCGACGCTGCCGACGATATCGAGGTCCGATGCGCGGTCGCCGTCGCGGAACGCCATCCGGTATTCGTTGCCGTCGCGCTTGATGAACAGTTCGACCTGTTTCGACAGCGCGTTGACCACGCTGACGCCGACGCCGTGCAGGCCGCCGCTGAAGGTGTAGTTCTTGTTGCTGAATTTGCCGCCCGCGTGCAGGCGGGTGAGGATCAGCTCGACGCCGGGGATTTTTTCTTCCGGATGGATGTCCACCGGCATGCCGCGGCCGTCGTCGGAGACTTCGCAGCTGCCGTCGGCGTGCAGCACCACGTCGATGCTGCGCGCATGACCGGCGAGGGCTTCATCGACCGCGTTGTCGATCACTTCCTGCGCCAGATGGTTCGGGCGGGTCGTGTCGGTGTACATGCCCGGCCGACGTTTGACCGGGTCCAGGCCGGAGAGGACTTCGATATCTGCGGCGTTGTAGCGACTGCTCATGGGCGTTGGGCGTGGGTCCGGACGGGCGCGCCGGGTTGGCGACGCCGAGGCCGGCGAGCTTGGCGGTCCCGCGTGACAGGGTCAAGCCATCCAGCGGCCTGTCGCAGCAGGGCAGGTGTTCATGGCGCAGTGGGCCGTCCGGCGCTAAGGTGCCGCCGTCCGTACCGAAGCCCACCTCTCCCGGTGGCGCCGCGGGCAGCAGACATCATGAGCCGCAAGACCGACACAACAAGCCTGATTCCAGCCGGCATGATCCCAGCCGGCATGTTCCGCCCCCGTTCCCTGCTCGGCGTGTTCGCCGTCGCCGGCCTCGCCCTCGCCGCCAGCGCCGTGTTCGCGCAGACCGCGACCGGTACGCAGTCGGACACGACCCAGCAGTCCGCCCAGGACGCCGAGAAGGCCAAGGCAGAAAAAATCAAGGCTGAGGCCGAGAAGCGTCGTCAGGCCGAAGCGGCCGAGGCCCGCAAGGCCAAGCGCGACAAGTCGAAAGACGACAAGGGCTCCGATCGCGAGCTTGAGGAAGAGGAAGACATCTGAGCATCCTTTTCAGAAGCCGCGTCTCCAGAAGCCGGTTCTTCCGAAACCGTCGCTTCCCCGGTTTCGCAGCCATCGACGCCCCGGTCTTGCCGGGGCGTTGTTTTTTCCAGTGAAATCAAATTCTTGCATGCAGCGGGTCGCCTCGGCGTCCGCATCCCGGTAGACTATCGCTTTCCAGCGACCCGCTGCCGACATGAACCCCCCCAGCTCCGCGACTCCCCTCGTCTTCGTTACCGGCGGCGTGGTGTCGTCGCTCGGCAAAGGCATTGCCGCTGCCTCCCTCGCCGCCATCCTCGAAGCCCGCGGCCTGCGGGTGACGATGATGAAGCTCGACCCCTACATCAACGTCGATCCGGGCACCATGAGCCCGTTCCAGCACGGTGAGGTCTACGTCACCGACGACGGCGCCGAGACCGACCTCGACCTCGGCCACTACGAGCGCTACGTCAACACCCGCCTGTCCGGCAAGAATTCCATCACCACCGGCAAAATCTACGAGGCGGTGATCCGCAAGGAACGTCGCGGCGACTATCTGGGCGCCACCGTGCAGGTGATCCCGCACATCACCGACGAAATCAAGCGCTGCATCGATGCTGCAACCGAAGGTTTCGACGTGGCCCTGGTCGAGATCGGCGGCACCGTCGGCGACATCGAGTCGCTGCCGTTCCTCGAAGCCATCCGCCAGATCCGCACCGAGCGCGGCGCGGACAAGGCGATGTTCATGCATCTCACGCTGGTGCCGTACATCGCCGCCGCCGGCGAGCTGAAGACCAAGCCGACCCAGCATTCGGTGAAGGAACTACGCTCCATCGGCATCCAGCCGGACGTGCTGCTGTGCCGCAGCGAACAGCCGCTTCCCGACAGCGAGCGCCGCAAGATCGCGCTGTTCACCAACGTACCGGAGCGGTCGGTGATTTCGGCGGTCGATCTCGACAATATCTACAAGATTCCGATGTGGCTGCACACGCAGGAACTGGACCAGATCGTGGTCGAACACCTGCATCTGCAGAACAAGGCCTCGGCCGGTGCGGATCTGTCCGAGTGGCTGGCGGTGGTGGATGCCACCGAGCATCCGATCGATACCGTCACCATTGCTGTCGTCGGCAAGTACGTCGATCACCAGGACGCCTACAAGTCCGTGGCCGAAGCGCTGAAACACGGCGGCCTGCGCCAGCGCAGCAAGGTCGCGCTGAAGTGGCTGGAATCCGAGGACATCGAGCGCGACGGCGCTGCGGCCACGCTGGCCGGCGTCGACGGCATCCTGGTGCCGGGTGGGTTCGGCGACCGCGGTTTCGAGGGCAAGGTGCTCACCGCGCAGTACGCGCGCGAACACGGCGTGCCGTATTTCGGCATTTGCTATGGCATGCAGGCCGCGGTGGTGGATTTCGCCCGCAACGTCCTGGGCATGACCGACGCCAACAGCACCGAGAACGACCGCCAGAGCCGGTATCCGGTGATCGGTCTGATCACCGAGTGGCGCACCGCCACCGGCGAAGTCGAGCGCCGCAGCGAGAAGAGCGACCTCGGCGGCACCATGCGCCTGGGCCTGCAGGAACAGCGCGTGAAGCCGGGCACGCTGGCGCACCGCATGTACGGCAAGGACGTGGTCGGCGAGCGTCACCGGCATCGCTACGAATTCAACAACCGCTATCGCACGCAGCTGGAAGACGCGGGTCTGGTGATCGCGGCGAAATCGATGGACGATCTGCTGGTGGAGATGGTCGAACTGCCGCAGACCATGCACCCGTGGTTCCTGGCCTGCCAGGCGCATCCCGAATTCCTGTCGACGCCGCGTCACGGGCATCCGCTGTTCATCGGCTTCATCCGCGCCGCCCGCGACTACAAAGCCAAATGTGGGAGCGGCCTCGGCCGCGATGCTTCTCCCGCTGTGCATGAAATCGCGGCTGAAGTCGCTCCCACAGGAGTGGGCTGATGAAGCTTTGCGGATTCGATGTCGGGCTGGAGCATCCGTTCTTCCTGATCGCCGGCCCCTGCGTGATCGAATCGATGCAGTTGCAACTGGACGTCGCCGGCCAGCTGAAGGAAATCACCGGTCGCCTGGGCATCCCCTTCATCTTCAAGTCGAGCTTCGACAAGGCCAATCGCACCTCCGGCACCAGCTTTCGCGGCCCGGGCCTGCATGAAGGCCTGAAAGTGCTGGCCGAAGTGAAGCGCCAGATCGGCGTGCCGGTACTGACCGACGTACACGAATACACGCCGATGGATGAAGTGGCGAGCGTCGTTGACGTGCTGCAGACGCCGGCCTTCCTGTGCCGGCAGACCGACTTCATCCAGAAGGTCGCCAGCGCCGGCAAGCCGGTCAATATCAAGAAAGGGCAGTTCCTGTCGCCCTGGGAAATGAAGCACGTCACCGGCAAGGCCAAGGCCACCGGCAACGAGCAGATCATGGCCTGCGAGCGCGGCGTCAGTTTCGGCTACAACAACCTGGTTTCCGACATGCGATCGCTGTCGGTGATGCGCGATACCGGATGCCCGGTCGTTTTCGATGCCACGCATTCGGTGCAGTTGCCCGGTGGCATGGATGGCAAGAGCGGCGGCCAGCGCGAGTTCGTGCCGGTATTGTCGCGCGCGGCCATGGCGGTCGGCATCGCCGGCATCTTCATGGAAACACATCCGGATCCGGACAAGGCTCTATCCGACGGCCCCAACGCCTGGCCGCTGGCGAAGATGGCGGCGTTGCTGGAGACACTGATGGCGCTGGATCAAATCACCAAAAAGAACGGCTTTCTTGAAACCGCCTGAGCAAGCGAAGACACAATGACTACAATCCGCAAGATCCACGCCCGCGAAATTCTCGATAGCCGCGGCAACCCGACCCTTGAAGCCGAAGTCACGCTCAGCAGCGGCCACAGCGGTCGCGCTGCCGTGCCATC
>JANLVT010000052.1:0-1632 GCA_031364125.1 Lysobacterales bacterium
GAGCGCCCGCACGTGACGCATAGACACCCGTGCATGCATGCGCGCATCCCCGCACACGCAACCGAAGCAAAGCACGCAGCGCCATGAGCGCACTCCCGCAACAGGCCAACTGAAATGACCGAAGCAACGACCGAAACGAGCGGAAGAAGAAAAGCTGAGCGAGACCGCGAACAAGACGATTGCCAGCGCGTCAGCTACAGATGCTTTTTGCAGCCCAACGCCGGAGTTAAGCCGAACCGCGAAGCGGTTTCGGCTTGAATGAATTGTTAGGCGTCATCCGCTGCCAGCGGCTCACGAGACCAAGGATGGTCAATGCTATCTCTCCAGGCGCACCAGCCGGGAGGAAGGTCCGCCAGCTCCAACACCGATGTGTCCAAGTTGACGGGATGGCTCATACAAACGTGCACAAACTCCGAAGGTGGATTGAGCCCGTCTAAGAACTGCCACCCGTGGTCATCCTCGTCGTGTGTTACGAACAAGATGGGATGGCCATCGTAGACGATGGACTTGGAAACGAGAGTCGCTGTATCTGGTGATTGATCGAAGAGCCACATATGAGGCCTAACGCCGGAGTTAAGCCGAGCCGCGGAAGCGGCTTCGGCTTGAACGAATTGTTATACCCGCACCGACGCACAGCGCCACTGCGGACAGAAACCCATAGATTGCGCCAGGCACCATGGCCTTGAATGCAGCCTGCCGCGCTATCCATTGGGCGAGGGACTGGTCGTTCATTTGCAGGTATTGGTTGTCACTAAAGGCAAACCAACCCAATGCCGAGGCACCAACCGCCGCGCCAAGGATGCACAGCACGATGGCATTGAGCCAGCCCTTATGGCGAAGTAGTAGAACAATTGGGGTCGCTGCAAACATCGTTGCTAATCCAGAGATCACCGAGCCAAGAATGAACACCAGTACGGGCCCAATGATCACGTTCTCTACTGAGAACACCTGCAGGATGGCCATTAGCGACGGCACGAAGAACGTGCAGGCAACTAGGCCAACCCAAAGTGGACGAGAGTGCTGTGGAGTTTCCATGCGGGTATAACGCTTGAGTTAAGCCGACCCGTCGCCACGACATGGGGTCGGCTTGAACGAATTGTTAGTTTTACTGACAGTCTCTTACTGCGCTCTCAAACTTGCCTGTTGCGACGACAAAGCCCGGCTTATAGAACTTGGTGGTTGAGCCGGTGCCAGCGTCACGGACGTCTGCAAGCATCTGAACAATCTCACTTTTCTTCATCGACACCGCATATCCGTCTGCAAGAACGGTGTTGTCCACGTCCAATGCCGTGCCGAAAGGACCGGAAGCTTCCCATTTCTCCGTAATGCACTCAACAATGGCCCGCGACGCCTTAGAGCTTGAGACGTCAATGAGTGCGGGCTTTGCACGAAGATCCTGCGTGGTGGCGCAGCCGCTTAAGCCAAGCGAGATCAGTACCAATGATGCCGTTGCGATGCCTTTCATGAAGCCTCCCTGCTGTGTGGGTAAAACTAACGCCTGAGTTAAGCCGCCCCGCAGCGGGGCGGCGGACGCGTGCTAGCGTAGCGCAGGCACGTGGCCGACGCCACGATGCGGGGTCGGCTTGAACGAATTGTTAGGCCGCGTGCGAGTACTCAACCCACACCACCTGT
>JANLVT010000062.1:0-97880 GCA_031364125.1 Lysobacterales bacterium
GCAAGGCGCGCTTCGCCGCTAAGCCTGGTGGGCTTGGCAAGAAGCGCAACGCCGCATGCCGCCCGAACAGGGGCATTCCCTTCGGGTTGTCGCCCCACAGCGCGCTGGGCTTTGTTGCAAATCCTCGCCGGGCCACCAGCCCGGCTGCGGTTTACGTCGCGCCCAGCGCGCTGTGGGGCGGCAACGCACTCGCAAAAAGATCATGAACAGGCTCTCAGACCGCGCCCGGCGCGACACTTCGCCGCACCGTGCCGTGCAGGGCTTCACGCTGCTGGAAATCCTGATCGTGGTGACCCTGATCGCCGCGCTCAGTCTGATCCTGCTCGGGGCGATGAGCGGTGGTATCGACGGCCTGCGCATGCGCTCCGCCGCCAAGGAACTCGCCACCGAGCTGCGCTTCGCGCGCGCGCAGGCCATCGCCACCGGCAGCGTGCAGCGTTTCGCCATCGTGCCCGACAAACGCAGTTGGACCGGCGCCAAGAACCGGCACGGTGAAGTGCCGAAGACGCTCGACGTGAAGTTCATCGGCGTGCGTCAGGTGCAGACCCGCGAAAGCGAGGGCGTGGTGCTGTTCTTCGAGGACGGCGCCTCCACCGGTGGCCGCATCCAGCTCAGCCACAACAACGCGGTGTGGAACGTCGATGTCGCCTGGTTGACCGGCGAAGTTGGTGTTCACCGCGGCGAGGCCGAACGATGAGCCGCGCAGGACGCAGCAGGCGCAATCACGCGCAGCGCGGCTATACCCTCATCGAAGTGGTGGTGGCGTTCGCGCTGCTCGCCTTCGGCCTCACGCTGCTGCTGGGTTCGCTGACCAACGCGACCAAGCAGGTGCGGACATCGACCGATTACGGCCGCGCCGCGCTGCACGCGCAGACATTGCTGGACCAGGCCGGCGTCGGCGAAGCATTGGCCGTGGGCCTGCGCGATGGCGAACTCGAAAACGGCCGCTTCCGCTGGGAAATGAACGTCAGTCCGTTCCGCGACCCGTCGGTGACGCGGCCGCAGGGGCAGGTGCTGGGCGCACCGCAGCTGTTGCAGCTGGATCTGATCATGAGCTGGGGCGAAGGCGGTCCGCGCAAGCGTCTGCGCCTGCAGTCGCTGCGACTGGTCACGCCGACCGACATCAATGCCGCCGGGGTGGTGCCATGACTTCATCGGGCATGACGTCATCGAGCATGAGGCTGCGGAGTCGAACCTCGCGCATCGCCCGTCGCGGCGCCGCGGGTTTCACCCTGATCGAAATCATGGTCGCCACTGTCCTGCTGGCGGCGGCGATGACGCTCGGCTTCGCGACCCTGCGCGCCGCGTCCGCCGCGGCGACACGCGGCGAGCAGCAGTCGCAGCGCAACGAGCGCATGCGCGCGGTCGAAGGTTTCCTGCGCCGACGCATCGCCTCGGCGCTGCCGATTTCCTACGATGTGGTGGAAGGCACCGGCTCGCCGGTGCGCTTCACCGGCGAGCCCGACCGCATCCGTTTCGTCGCCGATCTGCCGGCCTATCTCGGCCGCGGCGGCCCGCATCTGCACGACATCACCGTGGTCGAGGACAACGACGGCCTGCGCCTGCAGATCGAATTCGCGGTGGTGCTGGCCAACGAGGTCAACGCCGAGCGCAGCCCGCGTCCGCCGGAACTGCTGGCCGGCGGACTGCGCGAGGTGAAGATCCGCTACCGCGCGCTGGATGCGCAGAACCGGATCGGCGACTGGGAAGACACCTGGGAACAGAACGATCGCATGCCGCTGCAGGTGCGGATCGACATCCTCGACGGCCACGGCGACCGCTGGCCGCCGCTGGTGGTGTCGCTGCCGCAGGCCGCCAGCTTCGGCGGATTCTCGCGGGCGCCGATCTGATGATGCGTTTTCGACACATGTCTCCATCAAGTCGTCCTTCAAGCCGTTCTTTCCATCGCCTGCGGATACCGCCTGCGGGGCGTTCCGCGCGCGGCGCCGCGCTTTTGCTGGTGCTGTGGCTGATCGTGATGCTGACCGCGGTGGTCGGCGCGTTCGCGTTGATCGCGCGGGTCGAGTATCTGCAGGGCCGGGTGCTGAGCCACGGCGTGATCGCCGATCAGGCTGCGCGCGCCGGCCTGGAGTATGCGATGACCCGGGTGGTCGATCTGGACCCTGCGCGGCAATGGCTGCCTGACGGCCGCGAATACGACTGGCGCTTCGGAGAAGCGGAGGTGGTGATCACCCTCGTCGACGAGTCCGGCAAGGTCGACATCAATGCTGCCGATCTGGATCTGCTTGCTGGCCTGATGGTGGCGGTGGGCGCCGAGCGCGAGCCGGCGCGCAGGATCGCCGCCGCGATGATGGACTGGCGCGACGCCGACACCCTGACCCAGGTCGAAGGCGGCGCCGAAGATGGCGACTACAGCAGCGAAGAGCTGCCGTACGGCGCCAAAGATGCGCCGTTCGAGACCGTGGCCGAACTGCAGCTGGTGTTGGGCATGACCCCGGAACTGTTCGCGAAACTTGCGCCGCATCTCACGGTCTACAGCGGCCAGGGTCGTCCTTCCGAGCAGTACGCCAGCGCCGAAGTGCTGCGGGCGCTGGGGGTCGATCCGGAGCGTACGCTCGCGGAACGGCGGCGCCCGCGCCAACCGGGCGAGGCCGGGTCGCTCGTCGGTGCCGGCACGGGCACGTATAGTATCGACAGCCGGGCGCGGTTGCGTGACGGACGCGTGTCGGTTCTGCGCGCCGTCGTGCGCGCCGGAAACAGCGGACTGCCGGGCTCGGCCTACACTCCGCTGCGCTGGGAAGAAGGGGCGATCGTGCGATGAAACGCGCGACGGCCTGTAGCTTCCACCGGTTCGTTCCCGACCGGTTCGTTTCCAATCCCGGACCCCGAACGATTCGGGGTGCCTTCACCTGTGGCGCGCCGCTCCGTCGGTGCGTCGTGCGATCGATCGAGGACTGCATCTGAGCACTACCGCCGACAACGCGACGCCCACCAAAGCCTCGTCGAAGCTGCCGCAGGGCGGTTTCGCCCGTGCCTGGCCGGGGCTGCGCGGCTTCTGGGCCTGGTGGACGACCGCGCTGGCCAGCGGGCTGCCGCCACGGCTGCGGGCGGTGTTCGGTCTGGCCCAGCAGCGGTTGCTGCTGCGCCGCCAGGACGACAGCCTGTCGCTCGCCCTGACCCTGCCGGCCCAGCCCGGCGAATCCCCGATCCGCGAGCTGACCGAACTGCCCTGGGACGCCGCTGCGGCTGCCGGCGACGAACCGCTGTCGCAGTTGCTGTCGCCGCGGATCAACAGCCTCCCGCGCTGGCTGTTGTTGCCGGAGCGGGGCGGCCTGCGTCGCCGGCTTTCGCTGCCCGCCGCCGCCACCGACCGCCTGCGCGAGGTGCTCGGTTTCGAGATCGATCGGCAGACGCCCTTCACCCTCGCCGATGTCTATTACGACGCCCGCGTGCTCGGCCGTCGTGGCGACGGTCAGATCGACGCCGAACTGATCGTGGTGCCGCGCGCCAGCCTCGAACGCGCGCTGGCCGCGCTGGGCGAGCCGCTGGTCGCCACCTTGGCCGGCGTCGACATGGCCGATGCCGCCGGCTTGCCGCTCGGCGTCAACCTGCTGCCCGGCGCCCAGCGCCGTCGCCGTCGCGATCCGCGCGCGATCTGGAATTTCGGCCTGGCCATCGTCGCGCTGGTCGCGCTCGGCGCCGGGTTGTGGCAGATCCTCCATAACCGCGAGGCCGCGGCCGACGCGCTCGAAATCGAAGCCAAGCGTCTCGGTCAGCAGGCAGCGAAAGTGTCGGCGGAGCGGAAGCAACTGGTGGATCAGGTCGAAGGCCTGCGCTTCCTGCAGCAGACCCGCAGCGGCCGCCCCAGCACGGTCGAAGTGCTGGACGAACTCAGCCGGCGGCTGCCCGACAGCACCTACATTGAACGGGTGAGCATCGAGGGCGAGCGGATCCTGATCGTCGGGCTCAGCTCCGAGGCGCCGCGTCTGGTCGAGCGTTTGCAGGGATCCAAACTGTGGCATTCGATGAACCTCACCGGCGCACTGATGCCAGACCCCGCCAAGGGCAAGGACCGCTTCAACCTGTCGGCCGAGCTCACGATCGCGCCGTCCTCCGCCGATAAACCGGCGCGGCCCCGCGCCACCAACCCGGCGCGCGAACCATGACCCCGGTCATGACGGCGGTGACCGCCCGCGAACGCTGGATCGCCCTCGGCCTGCTGGCCGGTGCGCTGCTGGTCGCTTATTTCGTGCTGATCCATGCGTGGTGGACGGTGCCGATGCTGGAACTGCAGGACCGCATCGAAGGCCTGCAGGAGCGCGACGCCCGCGCCCGCGCCACGCTGGCGCAGGCGCCGGAGATCCGCAAACGCCTCGCCTCGGTGCGCGAACAGGCGGCGCGCGTGCCCGGCTTCATGGCCGAAAGCACGACCGAGCAGGCCACCGCCGGACTGATCCAGCGTCTGGATACCGCGGTGCTGGAGGCCAGCCCGAAGAACCGCAGCTGTGCGATCCAGACCCGCTCGCCGATCACCGAACCCCGCAAGGAGCGCTTCCCGCGCGCGGTGGTGCAGGTGCGCCTGCGCTGCGGCACGCCGGAACTCGCGGCCGTGCTGCATTCGCTGGAAAGCGGCTCGCCGCGGTTGTTCGTGGACAACCTCAACATCACCGCGCAGCGTTTTTATTTCACGCCCGAGCAGGCGCCTACCAGCGGCGGCCTGGACGTGAGCTTCGACCTGTACGGCTATGTCGCCCCCCCCGCAGGAGGCACGCCCGATGCGCGTCGATAGTCTCAGCCCCAAGACCTGGCTGCTGGCCGGCGTCGCCGGCTGGGCGGTCTGCCTGTGGACGTTCTCGCTGCTGGGCCTGGGCTCGCGCCTGGGCGAGGCGTCCGACGACACCCAGCAGCAGCGCCTGCCGTCGACCACCATCCCGCGCGCTGATCGCCCCGGCGTGCAGGCGCAGTACGCCGAGATCGGCCAGCGCCCGATCTTCTCCGAAGACCGCAAGCCGCAGCCGTTCACCATCGAGGGCAACGGCGAAGCCGCGCCGGTCAATACCTTCGATTACGTCCTCACCAGCATCCTGATCTCGTCCACCGTGCAACTGGCGATCCTCAAGCCGCCCGCCGACGGCGCGCAGCCGGTGCGGGTGAAGGTCGGCGATGCGGTCGAGACCGCGCCACAGTGGAGCCTTGCTTCGCTGCAGCCGCGCAGCGCGGTGTTCCGCGGCCCGGAAGGCGAAAAAACCCTGGAGCTGCGGGTGTTCAACGGCGTCGGCGGCGCTGCGCCGACCGGTCCCGCGCCGACCGCGGTGATCAACGAAACCCTGCCCGGCCCGGGTGGCGTCGTACCGCCACCGCCGGTCCCGCAGCCGATGCCGCAGCCCGCGCCGGTCGCCAGCGCCGACGGCGCTGGCGGCAATGTCACGACCGAGGCGCAGTTGGATGCGATCCGCAAGCGCATCGAAGCGCGTCGCGCCCAGATCCGCCAGCAGACCGCGCAGGAAGCGCAGAACCCCGGCACATCGGGACAAAACCCGGGGCAAACTCCATGAGGATCCGGTCATGAACAGGCTCTCCGGCGCCATCCTTTGCGCCGCGACCATCGCGGCGATCTGCGCGCGAACCCACGCACGCCGCGAGCGACTTCAGCGGCGGCCCGTCCATGCAGCGCAGAACGCCGGCCCCGTGCCGGGACACACCCTTTGAGAATTCGATGATGAATCTGCGATCCACCGCCTACGTTTTCTTCGCCGCTGCGCTCAGCACGATGCTGGTGGCCTGCGCCACCGGTTCACAGCCGCAGATCAAGCGCGCCGAGGGCAAGCCCGCAAGCAGCCAGACGCGGGGTAGCCAGACGCAGGCCGGCGATCCGGTCACCAGCCAACCTCTGGACAACGAAGCCGAAGTCGAAGACGGCCGTCCGCGCCCGCGGATCCGCCGCGGCAACGGCCAGGTGATCAACGCCGCCGCCGCCAACGCGCCCCTGCCCGACATCGGCGCGACCAGCGGCGAAGCGCGCTTCAACTTCGAAGGCGAATCGCTGCATGCGGTGGTCAAGGCGATCCTCGGCGACATGCTGGGCCAGAACTACACCATCGCCCCGAACGTGCAGGGCACCGTCACCTATTCCACGCCGCAGCCGGTCGGTTCGGCGCAGGCGCTGTCGGTGCTGGAGATGATCCTCGGCTGGAACAACGCGCGGATGATCTACAGCGACGGCCGCTACAGCATCGTCCCGGCCGATCAGGCGCTGGGTACCGGCGTGGTCACCCCGCGCAGCGGCTCACCGCAGAGCGCCCGCGGTTTCGAATCGCGGGTCGTGCCGCTGCGCTACGTCTCGGCCACCGAGATGGAAAAGCTGCTCAAGCCCTACGCACGCCCCAACGCCATCGTCACCGTCGATGCCGGACGCAATCTGTTGACCGTTGCCGGCACCCGCGCCGAGCTGGAAAGCTACCTGCGCACCATCCAGATCTTCGATGTCGACTGGATGTCCAGCATGTCGGTCGGCGTGTATCCGCTGCAGTCCAGCAAGGCCAACAAGGTCGTGCAGGATCTGGAAAAGGTCTTCGGCGAGCAGAGCAAATCGCCGGTCGCCGGCATGTTCCGCTTCATGCCGCTGGACGGCGCCAACGCGGTGCTGGCGATCACGTCGCAGGCCGATTACCTCGACGACATCGAAGAGTGGATCGAGCGCATCGACGGCGCCGGCGAGGGCATGAAACTGTATTCGTACGAACTGAAGTACATCACCGCCAAGGAAATCGGCGCGCGCCTCAGCGAAGTCTTCGGCGGCAGCGGCGGCAATCGCGGCGGCGGCAACGACGGCGGCAATTATTCGCTGATTCCGGGCGGCCAGATGAACACCATCGGCGGCGGTTCGGACGGCGGCAAGGATGGCGGCGATCTGGGCGGCGGTTCCGGAAACAGCGCCGGCGGTCTCGGCGGCGGTTCGCTTTCGCTCAGCCAGAACCCGGGCGGCGGCAGCGGCAGCGTCGTGCTGGAAGTCGGCGGCGACAAGGTCGCGGTGTCGGCGATCGAAGAGAACAACACCCTGCTGGTGCGCTCCACCGCCTCCGCGTGGCGCTCGATTCTCGACGTGATCGAGAAACTCGACGTGCTGCCGCTGCAGGTGCACATCGAAGCGCAGGTGGCGCAGGTCACGCTGGCGGGCGACTTGGAATACGGCGTGAGCTGGTTCCTGGAAAATGCGACCACCGAGAACGGCCTGCCGGACGTGACCACCCCGGGCCTGGGTACGCCGAGCAAATGGAGCACGCTGGGCGCCAGCATCGGCGGCGCCAGCGGCCCTGGCCTGGCCTGGACGCTGATCAAGAACGACGCCGCGGCGGTGATCAAGGCGCTCGACAGCATCACCGACGTGAAGCTGCTGCAGACGCCGTCGATCCTGGTCCGCAACAACCAGGAGGCCACGCTGAACGTCGGCGACCGGATCCCGGTGGTGTCGACCTCGGTCAATCCGATCCTCGGCAACAGCAACAGCATCAGTCAGGTGCAGTACCTCGACACCGGCACCATCCTGAAGGTCCGCCCGCGCGTGACCCAGGACGGCGTGGTGTTCATCGAAGTGGTGCAGGAAATCAGCTCGCCGTCCGGTGCGCCCGATGCCAACGGCAACCGCACCATCAGCACCAGCCGCTTGAAGACCAGCGCGGTGTCCCAGAGCGGCGACACCGTGCTGTTGGCGGGCCTGATCACCGACAACGACACCAAGGGCTCACGCGGATTGCCGGGCCTGACCCGGCTGCCGGTGATCGGCGCGCTGTTCGGCACCCAGACCAACAACAAGCGTCGCACCGAAATCATCATCCTCATCACCCCGACCATCGTGCGCGATCAGCAGGGTCTGCGCGATTACACCGATGAGTACTCGCGGCGTTTCCGCGCGATGGATCCGCTGCCGCCGCCGGGCAAGCTGCGCGCGGTGCCGGCGCAGCCGCACCGCTGAACGCACGGGCAGTGACCGCGCTGCCCGTCGTTCTGGTGCCGGTGGGCGTCGACGACGACGCCCTCGACGCCTGCCTTGCCGCGCTCGACGCCGGGACGCCGGCGGGCACCCGCGTGTGGCTGGCCGACGACGCCCAAGCCGGTCCGCGCGGTCTGGCGATCATCGAACGCTGGCTCGCGCGCACCGCGCTGCAGGCCGATTACACGAGGCGCCCGCGGCCCATCGGCGAAGCCGCGCATCTCGACGACATGCTCAAGGCCTGCGCCGACGCCGACGTGCTGCTGCTCGCCAGCGACGCGGTGCCGTTTCCCGGCTGGGCCACGCAACTCGCGGCCTGCGCCGCGCGCGATCCCGCCATCGCCACCGCGACGCCCTGGTGCAACGCCGGCGAAACCGCTTCCTGGCCGCGCGTGGGTGAAGTGATGCCGGTGCCCGACGAGCCCGCCCGGCTGGCGCGGGCTGCCGCGTCACTGCCGCCGCATCATCCCGAGCTGCCGGCGGCGGTGAATCACGCGCTGTTCCTGCGCGGCAGCGCGCGGCGCAAGGCCGGCGGCCTCGACACCGCGAGCTATGCCTCGGCGTACGCCGCATTGGTGGATCTGTCGCTGCGCATGGCCGGACTGGGCTGGCGGAACGCCCTGTGCGAAACCGCGTTCGTCGCCCGCTGCGGCGAGGGCGTGCCGCAGGGCGACGATGTCGAAACCCTCGGCGTACGCTGGCCCGCCTGGCACGCGCGGCTGGCGCAGTTCCTGATGCACGATCCGCTGCATGCGCTGCGCGTGGCGCTGACCCATGCCTACGAACACGCGCCGTTCGACAGCATGCGTTTCGACAGCATGCCGTTCGACAGCATGCCGTTCGACAGCGCCGAGCTGCGCAGGCAGCCGGATCTGTTTGCGGAAGATGCGTCGGGGCCGGAGGCGAATGGGGCTGGAGTCATCGATGATTCCGACGTATGAAGCTGCTGATCGCAAAAGCGAATCCCCCCGTCGTCCGCGATGCGGACGCCGACCCCCTTTTCCAAAGGGGGCAAGCAAAGCGCAGCGTTGCAGAAAACAGAAGAGTCGCCACGTCAGAAGCAGCCGACGAATCGGAAATCAACGTCGAATACTCCCTTTTGAAAAAGGGGGGTAGGGGGGATTTGCTCTTCGCCGGCCACCAGTCCGCGAAGCCATGCGTCACCCATGCTGCGCAGAAGATCGGCAGGCGCTGACGAATGCCTTCAAACCCGCACGCTTCTGTTTCCAGCATCGCCGCCATCGTCGTGACTTACCACAGCGCCGAAACCATCGCCGAATGTCTGACGCGCCTGCGCGCGGCCGACGGCGTGACCCAGATCCGGGTGGTCGACAACGCTTCCACCGACGGCACCCTGGAGATCGTGCAGCGCCATGCGCTGGCGGATGCGCGCGTGCGTTTCATCGCCAATCCCGACAACCCGGGCTTCGGTACCGGCTGCAATCAGGGCACCGACGACAGCGATGCGCCGTGGCTGGCATTCGTGAACCCGGATTGTCTGGTCGAGCGCGACACCCTCGCGCGGCTGCGTGCGCACGCGCAGGGCGTCGCGCGCGAGGCGTTGCTCGGCGCCGATCTGGTCGACGAGGCGGGCGTGCGCGACGGCGCTGCGCGTCGTCGCGATCCGGATTTCGCGGCGATGCTGCGCAACGCCGACGCGCGCAGGCTGGATGTCGCCGTCGACGGATCGCAATCGCTGCAGCCTGTACAGGCGATCTCCGGCGCGCTGATGTTCCTGCCGCGCACGCTGATGCAGCGCATCGAGGGTTTCGATCAGGGCTATCGCCTGCACGCGGAGGATCTGGATCTGTGCCGCCGCGCGCGCGATGCCGGCGCGTTTGTCGCGGTTGCCAACGATGTGCGCGTCGTCCATGTGCGCGGCGTGTCCAGCCGCTCGCGGCCGGTATTCGTGGAATGGCACAAACATCGCGGGCTGGCGCGCTATTTCCGCAGGTTCGAAGCGCCGGGCCGCAGTGCGTTGGTTCGACTATGCGTGTACGCGATGATCTGGGCGCGGTTTCCGCTGGCGGTGATGCGGGCGCTGATGCGCTGATGCGTCGCCTGTCGGTTGCCGCGTGGTTGCCGATGCTGCTGTTCGCAGCGTTCGCCTGCGCGGCGCGCACGCCGGACCATGGTCTTTTCGACAGGACCGAAAGCACCGAAATCGACCGCCTCGTGCGCGATGTCTGCCGCAAGGAGATCGTGCTGCTCGGTGAGGACGCGAGTCACGGCGGCGGGCGGACCTTCGAGGTCAAGACCGAAATCCTGAAGCGATTGGTGTCGCGCTGCGGTTTCGACGCGGTGCTGTTCGAAAGCCAGTTCTATGATCTGCTCGATGTCGAGCATGCGATTGCCGACAGGACTGCCACACCGACGCAGCTTGCCGGCGCCATCGGCGCACTGTGGGCGCGCGCGGAAGAATCGACGCCGCTGTTCGATTTCCTGTATCGCGAAGCCATGGCCGGTCGTATCCGCATTGCGGGCATCGACCCGCAGGTCGGCGGTGTGATGGGCGAGTATTCCAAACGCCGACTGGGCAGCGCGCTGGTGGTGCCGCTCACTGACCTGTGGCGCGAGGCGTGCCGGCGCGAGATCGACACGCACAACGGCTGGCGTTACGACGACGCGCATCCGTTCGACGATGCGGCGCAGCAGCGACTGCGCGGCTGCATCGACGACATCCGCGCCGCGCTGGCCGCGGGCGTTGCGTCGAACAACGCATCCGAAACCTCGGCGATGGCGTCGGCGTATTCGCGCTATCTCGACATGGCGCTGGGCGGCGACGGCAACCGTCGCGACCTCGGCATGTACGAGAACATCCAGTGGCATCGCGGGCGCTGGCCGACAGGCACGAAGCTCATCGTCTGGTGCGCCACCGTGCATGCGGCGAAGGCATTGCACGGACTGGCGACAGACATGACGCCGATGGGCCGCCATCTGCATGCGGCCTACGGCAAACGCGCGGCGGTTATCGGGTTCACCGCGCTGTCTGGCCGTTTCGGCAATCCCGGTGCGGGCGGCGAGCCCAACGTCCTGCAGACCGCGGACGCCGGCGCACTCGAAAATGTCGTGCTGGCGGGCAGCGATGCGGGCCTGCGCTATGTCGACCACAAACGGCTCCTGCGTCTGGGCACGATCGTGTCGCGTCCGATCAATTACCGGAAGCAGCACGCGGCGCCGTGGGCCGAGGTGCTGGATGGCCTGATCGTGCTGCGCGAGGAGCGGGCGACCCAGCGCGCCCGCTAGCGGCGCCGATGCAGGGTTCCGGCCGCTGCCGCTACTGCGTTGTGATCGACCATGTGATCACGTGTCCGCCGGTCGTGGCGGCCGCGGGCCTGGTCGCCTGCACGGCCCGGTCCAGCGCCATCGGCGCGGCATCGCTACGCGAGCCCAAGGCCGCCAGTCCGCGCGACGCCGCAACGCCAAGCGCTTCGCCGTTGCCGCCGTTGGCTGCCGAAAACCACAGATGCCGTGTGCGCAGGTCCGCCGACAGCACCAGGATGAACGGGTCGCCGCCGGCATAAGGCGCCAGCGGTGCGCCATTCAATGTCAGCGCGCTGCGGTTTTCGGTGCAGCACGCGGAGACGCCGGCGACGTAGACGCGGCCCTGTTCATCGGCGGTGATTGCACGCGGACGAATGGTGTTGCCTTTCGTGTCAGGCAATCGCGCCAGCAGCAGTTGGCCTTTCTGGACGCGACCATCGGCCGGATCGATTCTGGCGATATAAGTGATGTGGTTGGACGCGGTGTTGTAGCCGGTGTTGTACGCATCGGTGGCGATGTTGGGTGCCGTTTCGGCGAGCGCTTTGCTCTGACGGCGGTAGATAGTGTTGCCACCCGCGGATTCGCCCGCGAAATACAGACCGCCGTCCTGCCCGATCGCGATGCGCATGCCGCGCGTGTCCGCGCAGGATGAATCAGTCGCTGCGGCCTCAGCATGGGTCCAGTCCCAGGCTTTCCAGCGCTCGGTACCGGTTTTCGTATAGGCGCGGATCCAAGCGACCTGCAGTTGCGAACACGGCCCGCCGTCGCGCTGGGCGAATCCGGTGACATAGACGCCAGCGTTGTCGACCGCCAGATCGTTCACGGCCGAATCGCCGAACGTGCGGTTCGCCAGTTCGTTGCCCTGCGCGTCGAAGATCCGCAGGGTCTTGCCGAACAGTGCCGCCGCGGTGCCGTCGTTGCCCAGTGCGACGCGCGAAGCGGTGCCGAGCCCGGTTTTGTTCCATGCGACGGTGTGAAGATTGGCGCTGAGCCGCACCAGGCCGGCATCGCCGCCGATCAGGACGTCGCCGGTCGCGTTGGTCGCGAGGTCGTTGATGATCGTGCCGAAACTGCGCTGCCGGCGCACGGCGCGACCGTCGTAGATCAGTTCGGCGAGTATTCCGGTGCTTGATGTCAGGCCCTGCACCAGCGGTTGCGGCGCCGTCGCGCCGTCGAGGGCACCGACGCGACCGGCAACCAGCACGCTGCAGTCGGCCGCGATCTCGACCGCCGTGACCGTATCGGTATTGCCGATGCCGAAATAAGTGGCGGTCTGGGATTCTAGTTTCGCGGCCGAGATCATGCCCGCGGACGGCGCAGTGGCGCAGCGGTCGGGCCGTGCGGCGCCGACCACCGGCGCGAACGGACGGCCTGGTCTGGGCAAGGGCTTGGCCGCAGCGCGGACGGAATCGCCGGTTCGCTGTGTCGTTGTACGCGGCAGATCCGTCGCCGTCGTGCCGTAACGCTGCACGGTGACACCGACTGCCAGCAGCGCCGCGATTGCGATCGTTCCGAAATTGAAGACGTTGTAAGTCCGCATGTGCGCTGTCTGTGGATTCAATACGGCATTGCAGCAAAAAATCCGCGGCGGAAATACGCATTCCGACTGGGTTCGCGACATCCGTCGCCTGCGGCGCCGACTCAGCGGTAGCGATTGATCTCGTCGCGCAGCATGCGCGCCGCATCAGCGGCGGCTTCGGCGTAGTCGTCGCCCTTGGACGCATACAGGATCGCGCGCGACGAACTGATGATCAGGCCGGTACCGTCGGCGCTACGCGCGTTGGTCACCACGGCCTCGACATCGCCGCCCTGCGCGCCGATGCCCGGCACCAGGAACGGCATGTCGCCGACGATGGCGCGGACTTCGCGCAACTGCTCCGGCCACGTCGCGCCGACCACCAGCGCGCAGTTGCGGTTCCCGTTCCAGTCGCGCGCGATCTTCTCGGCGACGCGCTGGTACAGCGGGCGACCACCGATGACCATGTCCTGCAGATCGCCGGCGCCCGCGTTCGAGGTGCGGCACAGGATCACCACGCCCTTGTCGGTGCGGTCGAGGAACGGCTGCAACGAATCGCGGCCGAGATAGGGATTCACGGTCACCGCGTCGGCGCAGTAGCGGTCGAAGGCTTCGCTGGCGTAATGCTGGGCAGTGCTGCCGATGTCGCCGCGCTTGCTGTCCAGGATCACCGGGATGTGCGGGTAGCGGAAACGCATGTGCATGATCAGCATGCGCAGCGCTTCTTCGGCGTGCGCGGCGGCAAAGTGCGCGATCTGCGGCTTGAAGGCGCAGGCGTATTCGGCGGTGGCGTCGACGATGTCGCGGCAGAAATCGAAGATCGCGTCGGGGTCGTTGACGAACCTCGCCGGGAATTTCGCCGGCTCCGGATCAAGGCCGACGCAGACCAGCGAATCGGCGTGGTCCCAGCGGTCGCGGAGTCGGTCGATGAAGCCTCGCATCGGGTGGGGCGTCTTCAGGGTCTGGGAGTCGGTCATGATTTCAAAGATGCCCGCTGTTCGTAAGGATGTCCGCTGCCCGATCCGGTGAACTGTGCCTCAGTTCGGGAAACTCGCCTTCGCCGCATGCGAAACGCCCGCCGTGAAGGCGGGCGCAGGTCTCATTTCAGCGCCTTGAACCGCAGGCGGTGCGGCTTGGCGCCTTCCTCGCCGAGGCGACGCTTCTTGTCTTCCTCGTACTCGCGGTAGTTGCCCTGGAAGAACTCGACGTGCGAGTCGCCTTCGAACGCGATGATGTGGGTCGCGATGCGGTCGAGGAACCAGCGGTCGTGCGAGATCACGAAGGTGTTGCCCGGGAACTCCAGCAGCGCGTCTTCCAGCGCGCGCAGGGTTTCGATGTCGAGATCGTTGGACGGTTCGTCGAGCAGCAGCACGTTGCCGCCCTGCAGCAGCGTCTTCGCCAGATGCAGGCGGCCGCGTTCGCCGCCCGACAGGGTGCCGACCTTCTTCTGCTGGTCCTGGCCCTTGAAGTTGAAGCGGCCGATGTAGGCGCGCGACTGGATCTCGATGCCGTTGATGTTGAGGATGTCGAGGCCGCCGGACACTTCCTGGAAGACGTTGTGGTCGCCTTCGAGCTTGTCGCGGCTCTGATCGACGTACGCCAGCTTCACGGTCTGGCCGGTGATGATCTCGCCCTTGTCCGGCTTCTCCATGCCCATCAGCATCTTGAACAGCGTCGATTTGCCGGCGCCGTTGGGGCCGATGATGCCGACGATGGCGCCCGACGGCACCAGCATGCTGAAGTTGTCGATCAGCAGGCGGTCGCCGAAGCTCTTCGATACGTTCTTGAATTCGACCACCGAGTTGCCCAGGCGCTCGCCCGGCGGGATGAAGATTTCGTTGGTTTCGTTACGGCGCTGGTAGTCGACCGACTGCAGCTCTTCCAGGCGGGCCAGACGCGCCTTGCCCTTGGTGCGGCCGCCCTTGGCGTTCTGCCGCGACCATTCCAGTTCGCGCGCGATGGCTTTCTGGCGCGACTTCTCCTGGTTGTCTTCCTGCTTCAGGCGCTCGTCCTTCTGCACCAGCCAGTCGGTGTAGTTGCCCTTCCACGGAATGCCGCGGCCGCGGTCGAGTTCGAGAATCCACTCGGCGGCGTTGTCCAGGAAGTAGCGGTCGTGGGTGACGGCGACCACGGTGCCGGTGTAGCGGGCGAGGAACTGTTCCAGCCACTCCACCGATTCGGCGTCGAGATGGTTGGTGGGTTCGTCGAGTAACAGCATGTCCGGCTTCTGCAGCAGCAGGCGGCACAGGGCGACTCGGCGCTTCTCGCCGCCGGAGAGTTTGCCGACGATCGCATCCCACGGCGGGATGCGCAGCGCGTCGGCGGCGACTTCCAACTGCTGCTCCAGCAGATGGGCGTCGTTGGTGGCCAGGATCGCCTCCAGGCGCTGCTGTTCGGCGGCGAGTTTGTCGAAGTCCGCGCCTTCCTCGGCGTAGGCCTCATACACGCGGTCCAGCGCGGCCTGGGCCTGCAGCACCTCGCCGACGCCTTCTTCCACCGCTTCGCGGACGGTCTTGGTCGGATCCAGTTCGGGCTCCTGGGCCAGATAGCCGACCTTGATCCCGGCCTGGGGGCGGGCTTCGCCCTGGAAGTCCTTGTCGATGCCAGCCATGATCTTCAGCACCGTGGATTTGCCGGCGCCGTTGAGGCCCAGCAGGCCGATCTTGGCGCCCGGGAAGAACGACAGCGAGATGTCCTTGATGATCTGGCGCTTCGGCGGCACGACTTTGCTGACGCCGTTCATGGTGTAGATGTATTGCGACATGGGGGCTTCCGGTGTGACGCGACGCCGTTCCGATGGGAGCGGGCGTCGCAGTGGCGGGCAGCGGCCAACTGCGCAGGGCAGGGGCCGCGAAGAAAAATCTGGGGTTGGCGGCGATTATACCGGCCCGCGCCCGACGGACGGCAGGCCCGGTTGCCCATGTGTGCTGTGGCGGGCAGGTTTGGACGGCTGAATACCGGTTCACGGCACCGCGAACGGGACGGAACGCATTCAGGTCCGCCGCGCCATGCTCGGCGCGGCCCAACCGCCATCCACATGAGGCATCGAATGAAACGCATCAATCGCATCCTTCCGGTGCTGGCCCTGGCGATCGCAGCTGCCGTCTCCATGCCGGCGATGGCCCGCGACCACGGGCGCCGCGATCACGACGACCGCGACGACCGCCGCAGCGAATACCGCAACGATCACCGCTACGCCCATCGCTACGACCATCGCGATGATCGCCGGGACGACCGCCGCGACGACCGTTACCACCACGATCGCCGCCATGGTCGCGACCGCGTGGTCTACGTGGCTCCGCGCTACGCACCGCCGCCGCGGGTGGTCTACCGCAACGGCCCGCCGCCGCATGCTTATCCCCGCTGGTCGCGTGGTGTGCGTTACGACACCCGCGGCTACGCGCCGACCTACGTGGTCCGGGATTACGGCTATTACGGCCTGCGCGAGCCGCCCCGCGGTCATCACTGGCGTCGCGACGACCGGGGCGATTTCATTCTCGTCGCCGTGGCTACCGGCCTGATCGCCAGCGTGATCTTCCGCTGAACCATCCGGCCCCCGCCTGAGATCCGGGCGGACCATACGGTATGCAACGCAACGGCGCGTCCTTCGGGGCGCGCCTTTTTTTGGGCCGGGGCGCCCCCGGCCGTGGGCTACAATGGCGGGGTCACCCTGCCCCCGGAGTTCCAATGTTCCCGCGCGACAGCCGTATTGAAGGTTTCGATCCCGAATTGGCCGCCGCGATCGCCGCGGAAAACCGCCGCCAGGAAGATCACGTCGAGCTGATCGCATCCGAGAACTACGCCAGCCCGCGGGTGATGGAAGCGCAGGGCAGCCAGCTCACCAACAAATACGCCGAGGGTTATGTCGGCAAGCGCTATTACGGCGGCTGCGAATACGTCGACATCGCCGAAACGCTGGCGATCGAGCGCCTGAAACAACTCTACGGCGCCGATTACGCCAACGTGCAGCCGCACTCCGGCTCGCAGGCCAATCAGGCGGTGTATTTCGCGCTGCTGAAGCCGGGCGACACCGTGCTGGGCATGTCGCTGGCGCACGGTGGCCACCTCACCCATGGCGCCAAAGCCAATATTTCCGGCAAGCTCTTCAATATCGTGTCCTACGGCGTGAACGACGCGGGCATGATCGATTACGACGAAGTCGAGCGCATCGCCCTGGAAAGCAAGCCGAAAATGATCATCGGCGGTTTTTCCGCGTATTCGCAGATCGTCGACTGGGCGCGCTTCCGCGCCATCGCCGACAAGGTGGGCGCGTATCTGTTCGTGGACATGGCGCACGTCGCTGGTCTCGTCGCCGCCGGTGTCTATCCGAACCCGGTGCCGCACGCGCACGTCGTCACCTCGACCACCCACAAAACCCTGCGCGGCCCGCGCGGCGGTTTCATCATCTGCAAGGCCAACGAGGAACTGGAGAAGAAATTCCAGTCGTTGGTGTTCCCCGGCCTGCAGGGCGGCCCGCTGATGCACGTGATCGCGGCCAAGGCGGTCGCGTTCAAGGAAGCGCTGCAGCCGGAGTTCAAGACTTACCAGCAGCAGGTGGTGAAGAACGCGCAGGCGATGGCGGACACCATCATCGCCCGCGGCTACAAGATCGTGTCTGGTGGCACGCAGAATCATCTGATGCTGGTCGACATGATCGGTAAAGGCATCACCGGCAAGGACGCGGAAGAAGCGCTGGGTCGCGCCCACATCACCGTCAACAAGAACGCCGTGCCGAACGATCCGCAGAAGCCGGTCTACACCTCCGGCCTGCGCATCGGCACCCCGGCCGTCACCACCCGCGGCTATCTGGAAGCGGACTGCGTGGCGCTGGCGGGCTGGATCTGCGACGTGCTGGACAACCCGACCGACGAAGCGGTAATCGCCCGCGTGCGCGACGCGGTGACTGCGCAGTGCCGGAAGTTTCCGGTCTACGGTTGATTGCAGATTTCCGTAGGGTGGGCCCTGGCCCACCATCGCGGCAATAGACATCGCAAATATCGAAAGGAGATTGGTGGGCCAGGGCCCACCCTACGCCAGCCACTATGCATTGCCCTTTCTGCCAGCACGACAACACCCGGGTCATCGATTCGCGCGTCAGCGAAGACGGTGCGACGATCCGGCGTCGGCGCGAGTGCGAGGCCTGCGGCGAGCGCTTCAGCACCCTGGAAACGGTGGAATTGAAGCTGCCGGCGATCATCAAGGGCGACGGCCGCCGCGAGCACTTCGACGCGCGCAAGCTGCGCCACGGCTTCGACCGCGCGCTGCACAAGCGCCCGGTGTCGGAAGAACAGATCGAATCGTCGGTGCGCGCGGTAGTGCATCAGCTGCGGATGACCACCGAACGCGAACTGGCGTCGCGCCGCGTCGGCGAGTTCGTGATGGCCGAGCTGCGCAAGCTCGATCACGTCGCGTTCGTGCGCTTCGCGTCGGTCTACCGCTCGTTCGAGGACGTGGCCGATTTCCGCGAGGAACTCGACCGTCTCGAACGCGAGCTGCCGTTGCCGGAGACCCAGTTGCCGCTGCTCGGCGGCGAAGTGGTGCCGTTTGATCGGCATGCTGATCGGCATGCTGATCGGCACGCCGACAAAGACAAGAAGAAGCGTTGAGCGGCATGGGTTCCGCCGACGCTGCGACACATGGATTCAGTGCGACCGACCACGAGATGATGGCGCGCGCGCTGCGCCTGGCCGAACGCGGCGCCTACACCACGCGACCGAATCCGATGGTCGGCTGCGTGATCGCGCACGGCGACGAGGTGATCGCGGAAGGCTGGCATGCGCAGGCTGGCGGCCCGCATGCCGAAGTCGTCGCGCTGCAGACCGCTGGCGACCGCGCGCGTGGCGCCACTGCGTACGTGACTCTCGAACCCTGCGCGCACACCGGCAAGACCGGGCCTTGCGCGGACGCGCTGGCCGCGGCCGGCATCGCCCGCGTGGTCGCGGCGATGCGCGACCCGTTTCCGCAGGTCGACGGCGCCGGTTTCGATACGCTGGAAGCGGCCGGCATCGCGGTCGGATACGGACTGATGGCCGATGCGGCGCGGCGCTTGAATCAAGGGTTTTTATCGCGTATCGAACGCAAACGGCCGTGGGTGCGGGTGAAGCTGGCGACCAGTCTTGACGGCCGCACCGCGCTGGCCAACGGCGATTCGAAATGGATCAGCGGCGAGGCCTCGCGTCGCGATGTGATGCGCTGGCGCGCGCGCGCCGGTGCGCTGCTGACCGGCGCCGGCACGGTGCTTGCCGACGACCCGCAGTTGACCGTCCGTTTCGACGACGGCGACGACACTGCATTCCTGCCGCCGCTGCGGGTGGTGCTGGATCCCGGGCTGGCCACGGTCGGCCGCGGCCACATCCGCGCCGGCGAAGCGCCGACGCTCTACATCCACGCGCCCGAGGCCAAGCCGCCGCGCGGCTTCGACGCCGCGCACGTGTCGGTGCCGATCCGCGAGGGCATGCTGGATCTGGCCGCGGTGCTGCAGGTGCTGGCCGCGCGTGAAATCAACGAAGTGCAGGTCGAAGCCGGCGCCACCTTGGCCGGCGCGCTGATGCGCGCGGAGCTGGTCGACGAAGTGCTGCTGTACGTGGCGCCGGTGCTGCTGGGCGCCGCCGCGCGCCCGCTGTTCGACGGCCTGCGCATCGACGAGATGCAGCAGCGCCTCCGCCTGCGCACGCTGGAAACGCGCCGGCTCGGCGACGACATGCGCCTGCTGCTGCGGCCGGAGCCAAGCGCGTGAGCGAGGCGGGCTTGTCCGATCCTCGTTTCCCGGATCATTTTTCTGCGGTCGCGCGCCAATACGCCAGCTCGCGTCCCGAATATCCGCCGGCGCTGTTCGCGTGGATTGCAGACATCGCGCCCGCGAGCGGCCTCGTGTGGGATGCCGGCTGCGGCAGCGGCCAGGCCAGTCGCGGTCTTGCCGAAGTATTCGACGCGGTTTTCGCCACCGACCCCAGCGCGTCGCAGATCGCGCAGGCCGGAATTGTCGAGAAGGTGCGGTTCGCGGTGGAGCCGGCAGAACGCTGCAGCCTTGCGGACGCCAGCGTGGACGCGGTGTGCGTGGCGCAGGCGCTGCACTGGTTCGACCGCGATGCGTTCTTCGCCGAATGCGCGCGGGTGCTCAAGCCCGGCGGCGTGCTCGTCGCCTGGGGTTATCAGGACATCGAAGTGCCGGAAACGTTGCGCGAAGCGGTCGGCGACTTCGCCGCGCGCATCCGCGATGCGTGGCCAGCGGAGCGTTATCTCGTTGATCGCGCGTACGTCGACCTTCTGCCCTTATTTGATGCGCCACCGTTTGAAGCCATCGACACCGCCACCCTGCCGATGCGCGAGATCGTCGCAGACTGGCCGCTGATGCGCATGCTCGAATATTTCTCCAGTTATTCCGCGGTGAAACGTTACCGCGAGGCGCGCCGCATCGATCCTGTTGCCGCCCACGCCTGGGAAATCGCGACCGCCTGGGGCGATTCCAGCGCGACGCAGCGGCTGCGCTGGCCACTCTTCTTACATGCCCGCAGGAAAATTTGATGTTTACCGGATTGATCGAAGGCGTCGGCAAGGTCGCCGCGCTCGAACCGCGCGGCGGCGACGTGCGCCTGCGCATCGCCATCGGCAGCCTGCCGTTCGCGGATGTCGCGTTGGGCGAAAGCATCGCGGTCAGCGGCGTGTGCCTGACGGTGATCGAATTCGACGCCGCCTCGTTCGCGGCCGATGCCTCCACCGAAACCCTCGGCCTGACCACGCTCGGCGGCATGGTCGTGGGGCAGGCGGTGAATCTGGAGCGCGCGATGCGCCCGACCGATCGTCTGGGCGGGCATCTGGTCAGCGGCCACGTCGACGGCGTCGGCCGGGTGCTATCGGTCCACGACGACGCCCGCTCGCAGCGCTGGCGCTTCGCCGCGCCGGCATCGTTGTCGAAATACATTGCGACCAAGGGCTCGATCTGCGTCGATGGCGTCAGCCTCACCGTCAACGTGGTTGACGCCGAAGGTTTTGAAGTCGCGCTGATTCCGCACACCGTCTCGCATACCGCGTTCGCGTCGACGCGCGTCGGCGATCCGGTCAACCTCGAAATCGATCTGGTCGCGCGCTACGTCGAGCGGCTGCTGTCCGCAAGGGAACACCCATGAGTTTCGCAAGCATCCCGGAGTTGCTCGAAGAAATCCGCGCCGGGCGGATGGTGGTGATCGTCGACGACGAGGACCGCGAGAACGAGGGCGACCTGATCATGGCCGCGGAGCTGGTGCGGCCGCAGGACATCAATTTCATGGTCACCCACGCGCGCGGGCTGGTGTGCCTGTCGCTGATCCGCGAACGCTGCCGCCAGCTCGGCCTGCCGCCGATGGTGCGCGACAACACCTCGCCGCACGGCACCAATTTCACGGTGAGCATCGAGGCGGCCGAGGGCGTGACCACCGGCATCAGCGCCTACGACCGCGCGCACACCATCCGCACCGCGGTGCGCCCGGACGCCAAACCCCAGGATTTGTCGCAGCCGGGCCACATCTTCCCGCTGATGGCGCAGCCCGGCGGCGTGCTCAACCGCGCCGGCCACACCGAGGCGGCGAGCGATCTGGCCCTGCTGGCCGGATTCGAGCCGTCCGGGGTGCTGGTCGAGATCCTCAACGCCGACGGCAGCATGGCGCGCCGGCCGCAGCTCGAAGTGTTCGCGCGCGATCACGGCCTGAAGATCGGCTCGATCGAGGATCTGATCCGCTACCGGCTGCACAACGAGCACACCGTCGAGCGGCTGGATGCGCGCGAGATCGAGACCGAGCACGGCCCGTTCCGGCTGCACACCTATCGCGACCGCATTGGCCACGGCCTGCATTACGCGCTGCTGCGCGGCGACGCCGAGGCGGACACGCCCACACTGGTGCGGGTCCACATGCAGAACCCGCTGGCCGACGCGCTGCACTGGCGTCGCGCCGATTTCGGCCCGGCGGTGGGCGACGTGCTGGCCAAGATCGCCGCCGAGGGCCGCGGCGCGCTGGTGCTGCTGGGCGAGGCGCAGACCCCGGAAAGCCTGTTGGCCCGCATCCGCGAGCAGCCCGAGCCGGCCGCCCGCGGCGGTTCGATGGCCGAATGGCGCCGCAATGGCGCCGGCAGCCAGATCCTGGCGGACCTGGGCCTGGGCAAGCTGCGGGTGCTGGGCACGCCGCGCAAACAGGTGGGTCTGGCGGGTTTCGGGCTGGAAGTCGTCGAGTACGTGGGCCTGTGATCCGTTTTTGATTGTCTTCGCTTGTCTTCCTCCCCCGCGAGAGGGGCAGGATCGAGGAGGCGGCTGTTTCAGGCGTCGTCGCATCCAAAGCGCCCCGATCCCGGCCTGTCCGGCCAGCAGGCAGTGCCTGCTGGCGTTCGGATGCATGCGGACCAGTGGTCCGCAAACATGCCTCCTCACCCCCCGCACGCGGGGGAAGGAGAACTGCCCGCATGCGTGGGAAGGAAAACTGCTTGCACGGGAGTGCCGGCACCCGGAAAAAGGAGGCGACGGGCTACAATGCCGGCCCCCGTTCCGAGTCGCCCCGCATGCCTCACTACGAAGGCGATCTGCGTGCCCCCGAAGGCGCGCGCTTCGCGATCATCGCCAGCCGCTGGAACCCGCGCATCACCGAACAACTGGTCGCCGGTGCCCGCGCCGCGTTCGTCGCCCACGGCGTGGCCGAGGATGCGGTCGACGTGATCCGCGTGCCCGGCGCCTGGGAGATCCCGGCCACCGCCGCGCGCCTGGCTGCCGCCCGCAGCCACGCTGCCATCGTCGGTCTGGGCTGCGTGATCCGCGGCGATACCCGCCATTACGAGCAGGTCGCCGACGGCTGTTCCGATGGCCTGATGCGAGTGGCGCTGGACCACGCCCTGCCAGTGGTCAACGGCGTGCTGGCGGTCGATCACTACGAGCACGCCGAAGCCCGCGCCGGCGGCAACCATGGCAACAAGGGCGAAGAGGCGGCGCTGGTCGCCATCGAGATGGCCAACCTGCTGGAAAAACTGCCATGAGCAAATTCCACCGTCGCGTCGATGGCGTCGATGGCGTGCCTTCGCGCGCGATCGGACATCCTGTCCGACGCGCGCTCGCCGAGCCCGGTACATGCCCGGGCTCGGCTCCGCCGCATCGCCGTGCGATGCGGCGTGCGGACCATCCCTGGTCCGCTACGGAGACTTGCGAATGAATAAACATCATCACCGTCGCGCCGATGGCGTCGATCCTGTACTGCGCACTCGCGCCCGCCGCCGCGCGCTGCAGGCCGTGTACGCCTGGCAGATGTCTGGCGCCGATGCCCGCGATATCGTCACCCAGTTCGCGCACGAGCAGGCGCGCGAAATCGCTGATCTCGTGTATTTCCAGGAACTCGTCCACGGCGTCGACGCGCACTGCGCCGAACTCGACGCCGCGCTGGCGCCTTATCTCGACCGCACGATGGAAGAGGTCGACCCCATCGAGCGCGCCGCGCTGCGCATCGCCGCCTACGAACTGCAGCACCGCATCGACGTGCCGTATCGCGTGGTGCTGAACGAAGCGGTGGAATCGGTGAAACGCTTCGGCTCCGAACACGGCCACACCTATGTCAACGGTGTGCTTGACCAGGCTGCCGGCGCGCTGCGCGCGATCGAAGTGCAGGCGTCGAAGCAGCGTTGAGTCGATGCAGGGAATGACGGCCGCGGCCGTTTTCCCTGCCGTTATTCTTCGCTTACACCCGCAATCGCACCGTTCTTCCCGCGCATGCCCGGCGCCACCGATTCCCACCACGCGATCTGCTCGGGATCTTCCAGGTATGCGGCGTACGACACGTCGTCGGCGATGGTGTCGAGCGAATAATCCGGCCGGCCTTCCGCCAGCATCGCCGCAGTCGCGCGCAGCAGCGGCAGTTCGGGCGTGTCGTGTTCGACGAACAGGAACTGTCCGGCCTGGTTGATCTCGAGGAAATGCAGTTCGTCGTGCTCGTCTGCCACCAGGTCGATGCAGCCGAACACCAACCCCAGCGATTCCATCAGCCGCCGCAGCGCGGCTTCCCACGTGCCGGACAGCGCGAACGGGCGCGAGGTGGTGTTGTCGCCGATCGAGGCGGCGCGCCAGTCCACCACGCCGTCGTCGGTGGCCGGGGCGTCGAGGCGCACCGCGAACACGCGCCGGCCGATGACGGTGACGCGCAGGTCGTAGCGTTTGTTCACGCAGACCTGGTAGATACCGGGACACAGGCGCAGGGCGGCATCGTCCTGCAGTGCGTCGGCGTCGAGCGCGCGCGCGTAGGTGCTGAAGATCCGGCCGTCGCCGTCGCGCCAGCTGTGGGAGGCGAAGGGCTTGTAGACGATGCGTTCGTGCGCCGCGCAGAAGCGCCGGATCTCGTCGGGGTCCGACGACATCAGCGTCGCCGGGAAGCGCAACCCGCAGCGGTGCGCGGCGCGCATCTGCAGGAGTTTGTTCTCGGCGACCAGTCCGCGGTCGGGCCGGTTGACCCAGAACACGTCGCCCGCGGTCGCTGCCACGGCGTGGACGTTGCCGGCGAAGCGTTTCCATTCGTCCTGGAGGAAGGCCAGATCCGAGGCCGCCGCACCGTCGAACGCGTCGGGCAGGCGCGGCCTGCGGAACCAGACGCTGGAAGTGTGGGCGTGATCGATCCCGCCGCTGAAACGCAGACCCGCGCGATCGTCGGCGTGCAGCGACAGCGGCGCCATCGCGCCGTCGGCCAGGGTGCGCGCCCACGTCGGGCGATAGCCGCTGCGGCGCAGCGCCCAGCAGACCGCCGCAGCGTGCACATCGTGCGCGTAGCCGGAGAGGATCAGCGGCTGTTTCGTGGTGGGTGAGACGTTCATGTGCGCTCCGTCGCGGCGGTGGCAACGAAAACGCCGCGCCCCCGGAGGGAGCGCGGCGTGGCCGGAAGGATCGCGCGGCGCCGATGCGCTGGCGTTCGCGACGGATCGATCCGCTGCGGATCGGAAGGCGATCTCAAATCGCGCTGCCCGGATCCCCCGGGTCGTCGCCGTTGGGGCCGGTGGCGTTGGTGGTGGTCGGCTTGCCGCCGGCGATCTTCTCGATTTCCTGCGGCGACAATTCGCGCGCGACCGTACGGGCGATCGGGCGGATGGTGGAATCCTGGGACTTTTCTTCGAACTGGGACATCAATGCACTCCTTCAATCATCCTGAGGAAGAAACGGCAGCCGGGAAGCATTCCCGGTGCGGTACTGCGGTATCCGGCCTCGAAGCACTCGGGGATCGAAGATCCGGACCCGGTTCCCGCAGCGTCCGCGTGGCGGCTGTGCAGGAACGCTTCGAGTCTATTCGGCGATCTGCGGCCGGGTGTTAACTTCCTGTGAGTCGACCCGCGGCCATTGTGGACGCCGTCGAATTACGTCGCCGCAGCCTCATTAAAACGCGCGTGGAACTGCGCCTGCGTCCACGCGTCCACCCGGCCGTCGGCGACCATCAGGATGCGATCCGCGCTGCGGATGGTCTCCGGGCGATGGGCGATGATCAGGCGGGTGATGCGCAGCGCGGCGATCTCCGCGTTGATTTTGCGTTCGCGCTCGACATCCAGATGACTGGTCGCTTCGTCCAGCACCAGGATGTCGGGGTTGCGGAACAGCGCGCGCGCCAGCAGCACGCGCTGCTTCTGCCCGCCCGACAACGCCGAGCCCATGTCGCCGACCAGGGTTTCGTAGCCCATCGACATCGCCGCGATCTCGTCGTGGATGCCGGCACGGCGCGCGGCTTCGGTCACCGCCCCGGGCCGCGCGTCGGGATCGAAGAACGCGATGTTGTCGGCGACCGATCCGGCGAACAGCGCGTCGTCCTGCATCACCGCGCCGACCCGCGCGCGATAGTTCGACAGGCCATAGCGCGCGATGTCGATACCGCCGATCCGGATCGTGCCTGCGTCGGGCGGCAGCAGGCCCAGCAGCAGCTTCGCCAGTGTGGTCTTGCCCGCGCCGGATGGGCCGACGATGGCGACCGACTCGCCGGCGTCGATGCGGAAACTGCAGTCGCGCACCACCCACGGTTCGTCTTCGCCATAGCGGAAACTCAGACCTTCGATCTCCAGTGATGCCTCGGGCGGCGGGCCGGCGTACTCGCCTGCGCGATCTCCCGCACGATCTCCCGCACGATCCCGCTCCGGCGGCTGCTGCGCGATGTCGGCGATGCGCCGCGCATGCACGCCGAGCAGGCGCAGGTCGATGAATTTGTCGATCAACCCGCCCGCGCGGGTGGCGAACATGTCGGCGTAGGCGATGCACAGCACCAGCGTGCCCGCGGTCATCGCGCCGTCCAGCGCCATGCGCGCGCCCAGCCAGATCAGCAGCACCCGCTGCGCGCCGAACACCAGCTTCGACAGCGCCGAGAAGGTCGCGGTCGCGCGGCGCACCGCCGCATCCTGCCGCGCGGCGTCGTTGGCCGCGTTCGCCAGCCGCGCGCCGCGTTCGGCGTGGCGGTTGGCGAGTTTGATCGCCTGCACGCCGTGCACCGATTCGATCAGCAATGATTGCTGACGCGCGAGGCTGGCCAGATGGCCTTCCTTCAATCGCCACAGCCGCCGGTAACTCCAGGCGCGCAGCAGCGCGTACACCGCGAACCCCGCCACCACCCAGACGGTGAGCGTCGGCGAATACACCAGCAGCAGTGCCAGCACCAGCACCACCGTCAGCCCGTCGAGCAGCGCTTCCACGAAGCTGGTGCTCAGCGTCTGCTGCACGCTCTGCACCGACAGGAAGCGCGACAGCACCTCGCCGACGCTGCGCTTGGCGAAGAAGGTCAGCGGCAGCCGCAGCAGATGGCCGGCGAGATGCGTCGACCACTGCGCCTCGAATGCGGCGGCGATGTCGGCCACCACCCAGCCGCGCACCGCGGCGATGATGCTCTGGAACGCCACTGCCGCGAGGAAACCCAGCGCGAGCAGCGTCAGCAGTTCGGTATCCGCCGACACCAGGACGCGGTCGATCACCCACTGCATCGACATCGGCAGCAGCAGGGTGAACAGCTCCAGCGCGATGGCGAGCGAGAACACCTGCACCAGCGCGCGCCGCCAGCCGGTCACGTCGCCGATCAGCGCGCGCAGGCGGATCGGTTCGCGCGCGCGTACCGGCTGGAAATCGGGCTGCGGCGTGAGTTCCAGCACGATGCCGGTGAAATGGCGGCCCAGTTCGGCCAGCGGCATCGTCACCGCGCCGCGCGCCGGGTCGTGGATCTCGGCGACGCCGCGGACGACGCGCTTCAGCACCACGAAATGATTCATGTCCCAGTGCAGGATGCAGGGCGTACGCAGGTCGGCCAGATGTTCGGGTTCCGCGCGCAATGGACGCGCGGCCAGATCCAGACGGTCGGCGATGGCGATCAGCCGCGACAGCGTGGCGCCGCGGATCGACACCGCGAAGCGTCGGCGCATGCCCGCCATGTCGACATCGTGACCGTGATACGCCGCGACCATCGCGAGACAGGCCAGGCCGCACTCGGCGATCTCGTTCTGATGGATCACCGGCAACTCGCCGCTGCGCGCGCGCCGCGCAAAGCCGCTCATGCACCGCTCCCGCTGCCTGTGGGAAAGAACACGTATTCGTACAGCCGGCGGCGTTCCAGCAGCAGATCCGCCTCCAGGGTCATGCTGGCGCGCAGCGGCAGCGCGCGGCCGCTGCTGCGGTCGGTCTGCGGATCCAGCGCCACCAGCACGCGATAGGCGGGCGCGCTGGTCTTCATGCCGTTGCGGCGCAGGATTTCCTCCGGCGACAGCGCCGAGCGCGAGACCGACAGCACGCGCCCCGACTGCACGCCGTAGCGGCGGAACGGGAACGCGCGATAGCGCAGCGCCACGCGCGTGCCCGGTGCGAGTTCGCCGATCGCGTCGCTCGGCGCCCACAGTTCGGCGTGCAGCACCGAGCCTTCCGGAATCAGCGACAGCAGCCTTTGTCCCCGTGCCACCGATTGCCCGGCTTCCACCGCCAGCCCGGACACCACGCCGCGCGTCGGCGCGCGCACCAGCGCGCCGCCGTCGGCCGCGTTGCGCGCGGCGACCTGCGACAGATCGGCGAGCCTGCGCTGCAGATCGTGACGGCGCAGCGTGGAGTTCGCATCCAGCGTCGACACCGCGGTTTCGGCGTCGGCCAGCCGGCGCTGCGCCTGCGAGCGCGTCTGCCGCGCGTCCTCGGCGGCGGTGTCGGCTTCAGTGGCGTCGGTTTCGTACTGCGCGATCTGCACGTCGCTGACGATCTTTTCGCGCTGCAGCGGACGGATGCGCGCCAGCAGTTCGCGGGCCTGCGTCGCCTGGCGTTCGCGCAGTTGCAGCGTGCGTTCCGCGGTGGCGAGTTCGCCGCGAAGCGCCGTGAGGCGTTCGCGCTGCGCGTCCGCGTCGCGAGTGCGGCTGGCGTCGAGCACGTCGATATCCGCTTCGATCAGCGCGCGCTGGCGCTGCAATTGTCCGGCGACGGTGGCGCCGGCATCGCCGGTCGACCAGCGCGGGCTTTCGACCGACGACGCGATTTCGATCAAGGGCTGGCGCGCGTCGACGATCTCGCCTTCCGCGATTTTCACACCGGTCACCACGCCGGTGTTCGGTGACACCGCGGCCAGCAATCCCTGCGACGGCACCAGCAGCCCGTGGACGCGGACCTTGCGCACGTGCTGCCCGAAGATCAGGAACGCGGCCACGCAGACGATCAGCGCCAGCGCCAGCCACGTCATCGGCCAGGCGATCCGCGGCGACGGCAGCCGCGTGGTGCCCAGCCACGCGTCGGCGCGCGCCTGGCTCACTTCGGGCCTGAACAGGTTGTCCGTCATCCACGCACTCCATTCCATGTTGTCTGCACGCGGTGTTGTCCATGCATCGCGATCCGCGATCGCAGTGGGCGGCGGCCGGGAGGCATGCCGGTATGGTTCCAGAATGCACCGTGTCCGCCAACCGGCGGCCCAGCGCCGCGAAGCGCTCGCGACGCTGTGTCACCATAGCCGCGAACCTGCCCGAGCGGGCGCAGTACACATCGACAGCACCGCAGAGACCGCATGGCCGCACGCGCTTCCGAATTCGACATCATCGCCCGCATCGGTGCCCGTGTCGGCGCCCGCGTCGCCGGCCGCGACCACGTGATTCTGGGCATCGGCGACGATGCGGCGATCCTGCGCGTGCCGCCCGGGCATCGGCTGGTCGTCGCGATGGACACGCTCAACGTCGGCGTACATTTCCCGGCGGAGACCGCACCCGCCGACATCGGCTGGAAGGCGCTGGCGGTGAATCTTTCCGATCTGGCGGCGATGGCGGCCACGCCCGCGTGGTGCACGCTGTCGCTGTCGTTGCCGCAGTCGGATGCGAGGTGGGTCGACGGGTTTCTGGATGGCTTTCTCGAACTCGCCGCGCAGCACGACGTGGCGCTGGTCGGCGGCGATACCACCCGCGGGCCGCTGTCGGTGTGCGTGACCGCGCACGGCGTCATCGAACCGCGCGGTGCGCTGCTGCGCAGCGGTGCGCGCGTCGGCGACGATGTGTGGATCACCGGTACGCTCGGCGATGCCGCCGCGGCGCTGCGCCAGTGGCAAGCGGGCGAAGCGATGACGCCCGCGCTGCGTATGCGGCTTGACCGGCCGATGTCGCGGGTCGCCGTGGGGCGCGCGCTTGCCGGCATCGCGCATGCCTGCATCGATGTCTCCGACGGGTTGTTGGCGGATCTCGGCCACGTCTGTCGCGCCAGCCGCGTCGGCGCCGAACTCGACGTCGATGCGCTGCCGTCGTCGGAAGCGCTGCTCGCGGCGTTCGATGTCGCCGCACGCCGCGAGCTGCAGGCCACGGCCGGCGACGATTACGAGCTGTGTTTCACCGCGCCCAAGACCGCGCGTCCTGCGGTGATCGATGCGATGAACGCCTGCGATGTGCCGGCGACGCGCATCGGCCGCATCACCGCCGATACCGGCAACATCGTGTTGCACGATGCTGCGGGCACGCTTTGGTCGCCGCCGCGCGCCGGGTATGTGCATTTCGAGGGCTGACAGCGCAAACCCGTAGAGCGGCGTTCAGGCCGGCCCATGCAGCATCCGAATCGCGACGAGAACAGGGCCGTGCCCACGGCCGACGAAAATGAAACGGTTGTATGTCGGAAGCAGCAGCCTGAAGGCCGCTCTACAAGGCATGAAACGCGCTTTTTTGTGCTTGCCATCGCAAGCGCGTCGAGGATTCAAACAACGCTCACGGCGGCAGCAGTTTGCCCGGATTGAGAATGCCGTCGGGATCGAACGCGGCCTTGATCGCACGCATCGTCGCCAGCGTCGGCGCATCGATGGCCTGGGCCATGAAGTCGCGTTTCGCCATGCCGATGCCGTGTTCGCCCGAAAGCGTGCCGCCGAGCGACAGCGTCAGCGCGAACACCGCTGCCATCGCAGCCTGCGCGCGGGCGTTCTGCGCGGCGTCGGCCGGGTCGTACATCAGATTGACGTGCAGGTTGCCGTTGCCGGCGTGGCCGAAGCACACGATCGGCAGCGCATGTTCGCGCGACAGCGCCTGCACGCCGGCGACCAGTGCGGGAATCCGCGACACCGGCACCACCACGTCCTCGTTGATCTTGCCGGGCGCGAGATTGCGCAGCGCGGGCGACAGCGCCTTGCGCGCGGCCCACAGCCGTTCGCGCGCGGCGTCGTCGGCGGCGGGTTCGACGTCAATACAGCCTGCATCGGGACAGCCGTCGCCGCGCGCCGCTGCGCTCAATGCGTCGAGTGCATACGGCAGCATGTGCGCGTCGCCGTCGGCTTCGATCATCAACAAAGCGCCGACATCTTCCGGAATGTCGCAGTGTCCGCTGTTCGAGAGCATGTGGGCGCGTGCAAGCCGTACCGCGTCGCCGTCCATGAATTCCAGCATCGACGGCGTGACCGGCTGCGCCATCAACCGCGCGACCGCTGTTGCCGCGGCGTCGACATCGCGATAGGTCGCCCGCAGCGCGCGGCGCGCGGCCGGCAGCGGGGTGAGGCGCAGCGTCGCTTCCACGATCAGCGCCAGCGTGCCTTCGCTGCCGACCAGCAGCCGCTGCAGGTCGTAGCCGGTCGCGCCCTTGGTGGTGGTGCTGCCGCAGTGGATCAGTTCGCCGCTGCCGGTCACGGCGGTCAGCGCAAGCACGTTGTCGCGGCTGGCCCCGTATTTCACCGCGCGCGGGCCGCCGGCATTGCAGGCGAGATTGCCGCCGATGCTCGAATAATCGGCGCTGGTGGGATCGGGCGGCCAGAACAGGCCGTGCGCTTGCAGCGCGCGCTGCAGATCGCCGTTCAGCACGCCGGGTTCGACCACTGCGCAGCGGTCGCCCGGACGGATGTCGAGAATGCGCCGCATGCGTTCGAACGACACCACCACGCCGCCGGCGATCGGCACCGCAGCGCCGGTGGTGTTGGTGCCGCGCCCGCGCGCGATCACCGGCACGCGATGCGCGCGGCAGGCGCACACCAGCGCAACGACCTGTTCGCGCGTGGTCGGCAGCGCCACCGCGTCGGGCATCGCCTGTCGCCGCGAGTTGTCGTAGCCGTAGGTCAGCCGCTCGCTGGCGTCGGTGCGGAAGCCGTCGCCGAGCAGGGCGGCGAGGGTGCGGACCAGATCGGCGGGCAGGGCGGTCATCGCGCGATTGTAGGGCGGGCCCCGGCCCGCCGCTGTTGGGCCCGCCGCCATGCCCACAGCGGCAGCAACATCACGAAGGCCGGCAAACACACCCACAGAAATTCCGACCACAGCACCGCCAACCCGCGCAGACTGAAGAACCCGGCGCCGATCGGCGAGACCGCGATCGGCCGCCACGGCGCGAAGACGCGTTCGTGCGACCACGGCCACAGCAGCGCCACGCCCAGGCCGCCGTTGGTCAGCGCATCCAGCAGCGGATGCGACGCGGTGCAGATCGCCAGGAACAGCAGCGCCCGCCATCGCGTGGTGCGCAGCCACGGGGCGAAGAGCGCGCCGGACACGCCGACCGCCAGCGCGAACAGCAGCGAATGACTCGCGCCGCGATGCCCGAACTGATCCGCGTAGGCGATGCCGAGCTTGAACGCGACGGTGTCGAAGTCGGGCGCGATCGCCGCGAACATCCCGGCGGCGATCAATCGCGGCGAGATGGCGTTGCGTCCGAGCGCGAGGCCCAGCGCGAGTGGCACCACGGCGTGGGTGAAGATGGTGGGCATGGTGGGCGACTACGGATAGAAGAACCAGACGTTGGCGATCACGCCATCGCTGACCTGATAGACGGCCACCACTTCCGTCGGGTGTTCGCCCAGGCCGTGAATGCGCTCATGATCGATCACTTTGTCGCCCAGCGTCATACGGTTCAGCAATTCGGCCCGCAGGGCCGCGATCGAGAAACGATGTTCGGCGTAGAACGCACGCAGCGCCGCCTTCCCGATGGTGCCCGGCGCCTGCACGGGCATTCGGTACACGCGCACGTCGTCGCTGAAACACGCCGCGAAGCGGTCGATGTCGTGCGCGTTGTAGGCGTCGAGCTGCGCTTGCACGATACGGGCCGGCACGATCAGGGGCGGGTCGATGCTGTGGTGCATGGTTCCGCCTTCAGCAATCGTCTGCGCGGAACGCATCGCGCAGCCAGTCGAACGCCGGTGTGTCCGGATCGCCGCTGGCGTCGATCACATCGAAGCGGCAGGGCGCGCGGGCGTGTTCGCGATGCGCGGCGAGGAACAGTCCGGCCGCATGCACCAGTTTGCGGCGCTTGTTGGCGTCGACCGAAGCCGCGCCGCCGCCGAAACCACTGCCGCGGCGATAACGCACTTCGACGAAGACGAGGGTGTTGCCGTCGCGCATCACCAGATCCAGTTCGCCGCCGCGGTAGTTCGCATTGGCGGCGACGGGCGTCAGTCCGTGTCGCAGCAGGAAGTCGCGGGCGAGGGCTTCGACGTGCGCGCCCTGCGCCCGCTTGCCCTCAGTCGCCACTGCGGGCGAGGGCAATGACCTGGCCGTTGCTGAAGGTCGACCAGGCCGGGCTGCGCACGATGTTGCCGAAGCCGTCGACGCGCAGGCTGCCGGTCGCGCCGGGCAGCGCGGCGTTGGGATTGTTGGCGATTTTTTCCAGATAGCCGGTCAGCATCCAGGCGTCGTAGCCGAAGGCGAACAGCTTGGCCGCCGGGCCGCGCGCGGTCGACAGCGTGCTGCCGGCGGTATCGGCCGAGGGCAGGCCGGCAATGCCCTGCACGCTCCACGTCTCGGCCGGGAAGGCGATGCCGTCGAGCAGTCTGTCCTGCTCCGGTTTGCCGGTGCCCGACAGCAGCTGCGCGGTGGATACCCGCAGCTTCGTGGCGAGGCCGGCGCTGCCGATCTGCGGCGCCAGCGCGCGCGCCTGCCCGCCCTTCAGCGCGATGAAGATGGCGTCTACGCCGCCTTCCTTCTGTGCGGAGGCCAGCAGCGCCGCGGTGCTGTCCAGCGGTTTTTCGGTGATGGTCAGGGTGTCGACCACGGTGCCGCCGCGGCTCAGCAGGTGTTCGCGGAACGCTGCGACGCTGCGACGCATGCCCTCGTCGCCGCCGACCAGCACCAGCACCCGGCGCGCGTTGCGCGAGAGCAGGTATTCGGCCGCGGCGATGCCGTCGTCCTCGGGCGCCAGCGCGAAACTGGCGTGACCGTTGGGCGGCGTGGCCGGGCCGCGGTTCAGCGCCAGCACCGGCACCTTCAGCTCCGACGCGTTGAACAGCGCGCCCACTTCGTCGCGACCGAGCGGGCCGAGCACGTAGTCGGCGCCGTCGCCCGAGGCCTTCTGGTACGCGGCCACGGCGCCGGCCGGGGTGCCGGCGGTGTCGTAGAAGACGACCTCGGGGCGCTGGCGGTGTTCGCCGTAATAGCCGGCGAGCAGGCCGTCGCGTACCGGCGAGGACGCGGCCGCCATCGCGCCGGTCAGCGGCAGCAGCACCGCGAGTTTGGCCGGCGGGCGGTAGCCGTCGCGCTCGGCCGCCGCGCGGTTGCCGGCATTGAAGCGCCAGCTGCCTTCGCGGTCGAACGGGCGCGGCAGCGGCAGATTGCGGCGCAGCAGTTCGCGGCCGAGGAAGTTGTAGAGCGGGTTGCCTTCGCCCAGCATTGCGGCCTCGCTGCTAAGCGCTGCGTTGTCCAGGCTGGCGACGATGCGTTCGATCTCGCGGCCGTTCTCGGCCTTGGCCGGGCCGGCCAGCGCGTCGTGATTGGCGGCCAGGGCCGAAGCCTGCGCGATCAGCGGGTTGACCCGATAGGTCGTCGGTTTGGTGCCGCCGGGCTTGGTCGGCACGCAGGCCGTCAATCCCAGCGCCAACAGGCCGGTGCACAGCCACGCCATTGTTCTGAACTTCATCGACATCGCCGCAACCCGTGAGTGAACCGTTACGATTCTAACCGCCTGCCATACCCCCGAGCGAGCCAGATCCGATGTCCACCGCCAGCGCTGCAGGCATTCTCCACGTCGTCGCGACGCCGATCGGCAACCTCGGCGACCTGTCGCCGCGCGCCCTCGACACCCTGCGCACGGTCGCCGCGATCTGCGCCGAAGACACCCGCCACACCCGCCAGCTGCTGTCGCACTACGGTGTCGAACAGACCCTGATCGCCCTGCACGAGCACAACGAGGCCGGCCTGGCCGAGCGCATCGTCGCCCGCCTGCTGGCCGGCGAATCGCTGGCGTTGGTCTCCGACGCCGGCACCCCGCTGGTCAGCGATCCAGGTTTCCGGCTGGTCGCCGCCGCCCGTGCCGCCGGCATCCGGGTCAGCCCGATCCCCGGCCCCAGTGCGCTGATCGCCGCGCTCAGTGTCGCCGGCCTGCCCAGCGACCGCTTCGCCTTCGAGGGTTTCCTCCCGGCCAAGGCCGGCGCCCGCCGCGAACGCTTCGCCGAGCTCGCCAGCGAGCCGCGCACACTCCTTGTATATGAGTCCTCGCACCGCATCGAGGACACCCTCGCCGACGCCGTGGCAATCATCGGCGCCGAGCGCCCGGCCGCCATCGCCCGCGAACTGACCAAACTGTTCGAGACCGTGCTCGACGGCAGCCTCGGCGAACTCCATGCCCGCGTCGCCGCCGACCCCGACCAGCGCAAGGGCGAATTCGTTCTGCTGATCCAGGGCGTGGGCGACGACGCCGAAGCGAAACTCGTCCAAGGCCGCCGCGTCTACGCGAAGCTTGTCGAACACCTGCCGCCGTCGACCGCCGCGAAACTGGCGGCGGAGATCACCGGGGCATCGAGGAAAGAACTGTACGGAAGCGCCTCAGGGCCAGTCTGAATGCTCAGCGCGCTTGCAATGGCTGCCACGCGAAAATGCGTTGCATTCCTGTAGAGCGGCCTTCAGGCGGCTGCTTCCGATACGCAACCGTTTCGTTTTCGTCAGCCGTGGGCACGGCCCTGATGTCGTCGCCGGCCGGGTTCTGCCTGGGCCGGCTTGAAGGCCGCTCTACGGGCTTGATCTGCTGATTTCGAACAGGCTCCTGGGCTGAGTCTGCGTCAATGCACGCCAGCAGAGGCGAGCAACCCGATCGGCTCCGCATCCCGATCGGCGATCACCACGCGGTTGCGGCCCTGCGCCTTGGCCCGGTACAGCGCCCGGTCCGCACGGATCAACAACTGGTCGAAGCGGGTGTCGCCGGGCGACAGCCGGGCGACGCCGACCGATGCCGTAGGCGCGATGATTTCGTCGCCACACGGCACTTTCACGTCCGCGATCGCCTGCCGCAGGCGTTCCGCGGCGGCCAGCGCATGGTCGCGGCCGAGGCCTTCCAGCAGCACCGCGAATTCCTCGCCGCCGTACCGTCCCAGAGTGTCGGAATCGCGACAGGCCTGGCGCATGGCTTCGGCTATGGCCTTGAGCACTTCGTCGCCGATGTCGTGCCCGAAGCGGTCGTTGATCGGCTTGAACGAATCGATGTCCACCACCGCGACCGCGAGATTCATGCCGCTGTCGATGGCGCGCGCCACCGCGACATTGCCGGCGTCGGTGATGTAGCGGCGGCTGTGGACCGAGGTCAGGAAGTCGGTGGAGACGGCGATCTCGAGTTCGCGGCCGCGCGCTTGCATCAGCGTGCCGTGCCTGCGCTGCTGCAGGTACAGCGCGGCCACCACGCCGAACATGCACAGCGCGAGGATGCCGGCGATCAGGGTGTAGCGGAGCCGGTTTTCGCTGACGATCGCGCGCAGGCGTTCGTTCTCGGTCTTGGCATTCGCGGTGGCCAGCGCGGCATCGCTTTCGGCGTAGCGCAGGCGCTCCTCGAAATCGGCGGCCGCGGACTCGCGTTCGGTGCGGGTGACCTGGTCGCCCAGTTGGATCAGTCGCGCGATCGACTGCGGAAGGCTGTCGGCCTGCGTGCCCTTCAGCTGCAGATCGACGATCGCGCGTACGGTGCGCAATTCGTCCTGCTGCAGTTTCAGGGCGGCGAATTCGCCGCGCGCTTTCTGATACAGCGCGAGCGCCCCGGCATTGTCGCCGCGCATCTGCAGCCCCTGCGCAGTGGTTTCGTAGCCCAGACCGTGCAGTTGCGTGTTCTTCAGATCGCCGCCGATCGTGCCGATGCGGCGGCCCATCTCTTCCACGGTGTCGGCATCGCCCAGCGCGCGTGCGCTGCGCGCTTCCTCCAGCAGGATCTCCGCGGTCAGCTTGGGATCGCGGTTGGCCGGCAACAGGCCGCGGGTTTCCTTCAGCAGCTCGCGGGCTTCCAGCGGGCGGCCTCTCGCGGAGGCGATGTGCGCCATGTTGCGCAGCAGCCGCAGGCGCATTTCCGGATCGGTGTCGGCGGGCGCGTGGGCAAGCCCTTCCTTGGCGTAACGATAGGATTCGTCGAGCTTTCCCAGGCGTTCGCTGATTGAGGAGTAGGCCAGGAAGATGTCGGCCATCAGCACGTCCTGCGGCGTGTCGCCCAGCTTCTGCTGCGCTTCGGCCAGGATGCGGGCGGCGCTGTTGAAGTCGCCCAGTCGCGAAAGCGCGCGTCCCAGCGCGATCCGCGCGCGGACCTGCAGGTAGACGCTGCCGCTGCGGTCGGCTGCGGCGATGGCGGCGGAACCGGCGCGGCGCTGGCAGCGCCAGTTCGCGATCACCCGGCAGGCATTGGCTTCGGCCAGCGCCAGTCTGGCTACGCCGACGTCATCGCCTCTGGCCAGCGCGGCGCGCGCCGCGGGAAGCTTTTCCAGCACCTGTTGCGGCTGGGTCAAGGCCTCCACTTCCAGCGGATGGCGCTGGTCGCCTTCCGGAGCCGCAAGGCATGCGAACGGGAGGCAGGCCAGCAGCAGGCATGCGGCCAGGGCGCAGGCAGCACGCAGGCCAGCGTTCGCCCTACGGTGTGCGGGAAAGGCGAATCCGAAAAGGTTCAGTCGGCTATCCAGAATAGGCACCCGGGCATCCTTGCGACGAGAATGCGTTGTGGTGGAACCCCTGTCCCGGAGAACGTCCGGAGAGAGGTCGTTGAAACCTCCTGTCGTTGTCGCCCCGCCCCCGGATCGAACAACGCGATCGGCGGCGCAGCCAGCCTAACCCACCCGGCGGCGTTTGATGATGACAGTCGCCGCTATTTCGTGGTGTCGCATGCGATGGCCGACATGCGCCCGGGCATGCGCGAGCGGCTCCCGTGCGACAATGCCCGCGACGGAGTCGGCCAGGCAGTCGCGTCATCGCATTCTTCGGAATGCCGATGCCGAGGAAAGTCCGGGCTCCACAGGGCACGGTGCCAGGTAACCCCTGGGCGGCGCGAGCCGACGGAAAGTGCAACAGAAAGATACCGCCCAAGACTGCGCAAGCAGGACGGCAAGGGTGAAATGGTGCGGTAAGAGCGCACCGCGAGTCCGGCAACGGACCGGCACGGCAAACCCCACCGGGAGCAAGACCAAATAGGGAGACAATGCCGCGGCCCGCGGTGTCTCCGGGTAGGTTGCTTGAGCGTATCGGTGACGATGCGCCTAGAGGAATGACTGTCCACGACAAAACCCGGCTTATCGGCCGGCTCCGTCTGTTTTTCCCAGGCTGTGCCTGGGAAAAACCCCAGGATTCGTAAAGGCACTTTACGAATCCTGGGCCCCACCATGCACTTCCATACCCCGCTCGCGCTTCGCGCGAGCCGCCCCCTGACTCAGGGGGCTTGGCGTTGTTTGAATCGGCCGATCAAGCCTGTAGAGCGGCCTTCAGGCCGCTGAAGCTTCTCCGGACACCTGGCAGCGGGCTGAAGCCCGCTCTACAGGCCGCGCTGCCGACACGCGCGGCGAGGATGCGGCCGTGCAACTCGCCGCTCTTTTCTTGCGCGCGATAGGCCTCTGGCGCCCGGTCGCCGTCGCGCGACAATTCGCCGTTGCGGAACCGCAGCGCCACTTCGCCGCCGGTGGCCAGCGTCATCGGCCCGGCCGTGAGCCAGAGTCTCGTTTGTCGGGTTCGACCAGATGCGCCCACACGCGTTCGATGGGGGCTGGCGGCATGCGTTCGAAACGGAGGGCATCGTCGGCGATCAGGTGGCCATATGTATTCATGGGGCAGGTTCCGTAAGCGAAGAGGTCGGCGCTGCCGCGTCAGCGGCGACCAGAAGGGCTTCGAGTGCATCCGGGTGTTTGTTCCAGAGCTGCGCGTATTCGCGCAGCCATCCGTGCGCGTCGGCCAGCGGGGCCGCTTCGAGTGTGCACAGATGCGTGCGGCCCCGGATGGTGCGCTTGACCAGGCCGGCGCGCTCGAGCGTCTTAATGTGTTTGGACGCTGCGGCGAGGCTGATCCGATGCGGTGAGGCCAGTTCGCCGACGCTGCGCTCGCAGTGGCGGAGGTCGGCGAGCATCGTCCGGCGGGTCGGATCCGCGAGCGCCTGGAAGACGCGGTCGAGGGAAGGTGCTTGATATTCAATCACGGGGTTGAATATTCATCGGCGGCCGTCGATTGTCAACCCTATGGTTGAATATAGTCGAATCTGTGACAAAATCGATATTTCGATATCCGTCTGGGCGACGGTTCAGGTAGGCGTCCGCAGTCGCTCAATCTCAAAATTTGAGACGAAACAGGAGGTTGTGGATAAACCTTGAACCAGTCTGTGAACATCGCTGCAAGTCATTGACGGACTTAGTGAATTTGGTCTCAGAAAGTTGTTGACAACCCTGTGTACGACTCCTAATGTGGCGCCTTGTGGGAAAACCGGGTCTTTAGTGGTTTTTTCGAGGTAACCAAGCCCGCCAGAGACGGGCACAACCAGGCAGGCAACGTGTTCCAGGGTGAGACCGCCATCACGATCGACGACAAGGGCCGGCTGGCGATTCCGACCAGCTACCGGGACTTGATCGCGCGGGCGTGCGACAGCCGTCTGGTCATCACCTACAACCCGTTCGAAGCCGGTTCGCTCTACCTCTATCCGCAGCCGATCTGGGAGCGGGTCCGCGACCAGGTCAACGCCCTGCCCAGGACCAAGAGCGTCAGCCGCACGTTGCAGCTCAAGCTGGTGGGTGCGGCGACCTTTGTCGAACCCGACGGTAACGGCCGCATCGGCGTGCCGGCGAGCCACCGCAGCGCGGTCGGCATCGAAAAACGTGCGGTGTTGCTCGGGATGGGCGACAAGTTCGAACTATGGAGCGAGCAGGCGCACCACGCGCAGATCCGCATGACGCTCAGCGATGCGGATCTCGGCGAGGCGCTGCTCGATCTGCAACTGTGATCGCGGGTGGCGCGGGTGCAGTGCCCGCCCACCTTCCGGTGCTGCACTTGCCTGTCATGTACGCGCAGGTCACGGAAGGACTGCGGATTCGGGAGGACGGAACCTATCTGGACGGCACGTTCGGACGCGGCGGTCATGCACGCGGCGTGCTGCAACAATTGAATCCCGGAGGTCGGTTGCTGCTCATGGACAAGGACCCCGAAGCGATCCTCGTCGCCGAACGCGAGTTTGGCGCGGATCCGCGCGTGTCGATTCATCGCGGCAGCTTCACCGACCTCGCGCATTGGGCGCTGGCCCAGCAGGGACTCGACGGCGTGCTGTTCGATCTGGGCGTCTCCTCGCCGCAGCTGGATGTCGCCGAGCGCGGTTTCAGCTTCGGCAAGGACGGTCCGCTGGACATGCGCATGGACCCCGACAGCGGCGAAAGCGCGGCGCAGTGGCTGGCGCGCGCCGACGACCGCGAGATCGCCGATGTGCTGTGGACCTACGGCGAGGAGAAGCAGAGCCGGCGCATCGCCCGTGCGATCGTCGCCCGTCGCGACGATGCGCCGCTGACGCGCACCGCGCAGTTGGCCGATCTCATCGCGTCGGTCGTTCCGCGCGGCGCGCAGAAGATCCATCCGGCAACGCGCAGCTTCCAGGCCATCCGCATCTTCATCAATCGCGAACTCGAGGATCTCGAGCGCGGCCTCGACGCCGCGCTCGAGGCGCTGAAGCCCGGCGGCCGGCTCGCGGTGATCAGTTTCCATTCGCTGGAAGACCGCATCGTCAAACGCTTCATGCTCAGGCACGCCAAGGCGCCGCCGGCCAATCGCCGGATGCCGGTGGAGATCGCGTTCACGCCCACATTGGCGCTGGTCGGCGGCTCGCAGAAAGCGACCGATGCCGAACTTGCGATCAACCCGCGCGCGCGCAGCGCCGTGCTGCGCGTCGCCGAAAAGCTGGGTGTTGCCGCATGAGTCTGCGCCTGATCATCGCCGTGCTGATCCTCGCCAATCTGATCTCGGCGATCGGCGTCGTCCATGCGCGTTACAGCCATCGCCAGCGGTTCGTCGAACTGTCGCGGCACGAGAAGGCGCGCGACGAACTCAACATCGAATTCAGCCGCCTGCAGCTGGAGCAGGCGACCTGGGCCGAAAGCAACCGCATCGACCAGATCGTGCGCAGCCGACTGGGCATGAAGACGCCTGAGCCGGCCGACATCGTGGTGGTGCGTCCATGAATTGGATGACGTCCCTTCGCGACCGCTGGCAGCGCCGCAACGACCGTCGCGGTCAGGCCCCGCGAGGCCGCGCCCATTTCGATCTGCGCGGCCGGCTGATGCTGGTCACCGGCGCGCTCGGCGTTTGCGCGGTGGCGCTGGTCGCGCGCGCGGTCGACGTGCAACTGGTGCGCAGCGCGTTCTATCAGCAGCAGGGCGACGAACGCTTCCTGCGCGAAGTGGATATTCCGACCAGTCGCGGCATGATCACCGACCGCAACGGCGAACCGCTGGCGGTGTCGACGCCGGTCGAATCGATCTGGGCGAACCCGCAGGAAGTGCTGAAGTCGCCGCGGAGGCTGCAGGGACTCGCGACGGCGCTCGGCATCGACGCCGATCAACTCACCCGCAAGCTGACCCAGCGCTCGGACAAGGAGTTCGTCTATCTCAAGCGCCGGATGAACCCGGCCGAAGCCCGCCGGATCCTCGCGCTGAATATTCCGGGCGTGTTCTCGCAGCGCGAATACCGCCGGTATTACCCGCAGGGCGAGGCCATCGCCCACGTGCTGGGCTTCACCAATATCGACGACAGCGGTCAGGAAGGCCTGGAGCTGGCGTTCGACGAATGGCTGCGCGGCACCGCCGGCATGAAGCGGGTGATCCGCGATCGCCGCGGCCGTACGGTCGAAGAGGTCGATCTGGTCCGCGCCGCAGAACCGGGCAAGAACCTGACCTTGACCATCGACCGCCGGATCCAGTTCCTCGCCTATCGAGAGCTCAAGCGCGCGCTGCTGGAAAGCGGCGCCACCAGCGGTTCGGCGGTGGTGCTGGATGTCGCCACCGGCGAAGTGCTGGCGATGGCGAATCTGCCGTCGTTCAATCCGAACGCGGTCGGTCTGGGCAATCGCGACGCGCACCGCAATCGCGCGGTGACCGATCTGATCGAGCCGGGTTCGACGATGAAGCCGCTGACTGTCGCGGCCGCGCTGGAAGCGGGCGTGATCACGCCGAAGACGATGTTCAACACCAATCCCGGCTGGATACCGAACGGCCGATACCGCACCACCGACACCCACAACTACGGCATGCTCGACACCACCAGCGTGATCACCAAGAGTTCCAACGTGGGCGCGGCGAAGATCGTGCATATGTTGCCGAACAAGGATTTCTACGACTTCCTGTCGCGCTTCGGTTATGGCCGCAGCACCGGCAGCGGTTTTCCGGGCGAAAACCCCGGTTTTTTGCCGAAGCCCGCGCGCTGGAGCGGCACCAGCAAGCAGACCATGTCCTACGGCTACGGCCTGAGCGCCACGCCGCTGCAGATCGCGCATGCCTACGCGACGCTGGGCAACGGCGGCCGCGCGATCGTGCCGACCTTTGTCAAGGGCGAAGTGGGCGAAACGGTGCAGGTGCTCGACGAGCGTGTCGCGCGCGAAGTGGTACGGATGATGCAGACGGTGACCGAGCCGGGCGGCACCGCGACCCAGGCCGCGATTCTGGGCTATCACGTCGCCGGCAAGACCGGCACTGCGCGCAAGGCCAGCAACGGAGGCTATTCGCGGCGTTATTTCGCGTTCTTCGCCGGCCTGGTGCCGGTGGACAACCCGCGCTTCTCGATGGCGGTGGTGATCGACGACCCCGATCCGGCGCGCGGCTACTACGGCGGCGTGGTGTCCGCACCGGTGTTCAGGAACGTGATGGAAGGCGCGCTGCGGCTGATGGATGTGCCGCCGGACGATATCGACACCTGGCTTGCGGCGCAGGCTACGGCCGACGCCAAGCGCAATCGTCAGGCCGGCATCGTGCCGGCCGCGCTGCCCGTTGCGCCCACACCTGCCGCGCAGATGTCGGCTGCGCGGATGCCCGCCGCGCTTGTGGAAGCGATCGACGCGCTGCCCCAAGCCGGAGGTGCGCGATGAGTCGTCGCATGCGCCTCGCGGAATTGCTGCCTGATGTGGCGGCGATTCCAGCGGAGATTGAAATCACCGGTCTGGTGCAGGACAGCCGCGCGATCACGCCGGGCGATGCCTTCGTCGCGATCGCCGGCTTCGGCGCGCACGGCCTGAATTTCGTCGCGCAGGCGAAAGCGGCGGGCGCTGTCGCAACGCTGTTCGAGCCGCCGATCCCTGAAGAATTCAAGGCCGCGGCATTCCCGGTGACTGCCGGCGACATGCCGATGATCGCCGTGCCCGGCCTGCGTGCGCGTCTCGGCGCGATGGCCGACCGTTTTCACGGCGAGCCCTCGCGGACGATGACCGCCGTCGGCGTTACAGGCACCAACGGCAAGACATCGGTCGTACAGCTGCTGGCGCAGGCGTGGACACTGCGCGGCCGCTGCGCCGGCACCATCGGTACCCTCGGCGCCGGCCTTTACGGCGAAGCGGTGCCGACCGGTTTCACCACCCCCCTGGTGTTGCGACTGCACGCGCTGCTCGCGCAGCTGCGCGATGCCGGCGCCGATGCGGTGGCGATGGAAGTCAGTTCGCATGCGCTCGACCAGGGCCGTGTCGACGGCGTGCATTTCAAGGTCGGCATGTTCACCAATCTGACCCGCGACCATCTCGACTATCACGGCACGATGGACGCCTACGGCGCCGCCAAAGCGAAGCTGTTCGCGTGGCCGGGCCTGGAAGCCGCGGTGCTGAATCTCGACGATGCGTTCGGTCGCGAACTGCGCGCCGCAATCCATGCGCCGATCCGTGCGATCGGCGTGAGCTCGCGCGGCGCAGAAACGGCGAGCCTGCGCGCCGACGATATCGTGCTCGACCTCGCCGGGCTTTCGTTCTCGCTGCGCATCGATGGCGACACCCATGCCGTGCGCTCGCCGCTGCTGGGCCGTTTCAACGTCGACAACCTGCTGGCGGTCGCCGCTGCGCTGCATGCGCTGGGCGAAACGCCGGCGGAAGTCGCTGCCGTACTGTCGATGCTGCAGCCGGTGCATGGACGCACGAACCGTCTCGGCGGCGACGGACGCCTGCCGCTGGTGGTGATCGATTACGCGCACACCCCCGACGCGCTGGAACAGGCACTGACCAGTCTGCGCGCGCATGCCGCCGGTCGGCTGGTGTGCGTGTTCGGCTGCGGCGGCGACCGCGACAGCGGCAAGCGTCCGCAGATGGCCGCCATCGCCGAAGCGCGCGCCGATGCGGTGATCGTCACCGACGACAATCCGCGCACCGAGAACGGCGACGCGATCGTCGCCGATATCGTCGCCGGCTTCGCGAAGCCCGCCGCGATCGTCATCCGCCGCGATCGCGCCGCCGCCATCGCGCATGCGATCGCCACCGCCGCTGCGAACGATATCGTGCTGATCGCGGGCAAGGGTCACGAGCCCTACCAGGAAATCAATGGCATCCAGTATCCGTTCGACGACACCGCGACCGCGCGCGCGGCGCTGGAGGCGCGCGCATGACGCCGCTGCTGCTCTCGCGCATCGCCAAGGCCGTGAACGGACGTCTCGTCGGCGCCGATCTGACCGTCGACGCTTGGGTCACCGACACCCGCAGGCTGGACGCCGATGCGTCCGCCGCGTCGCTGTTCGTCGCGCTGAAGGGCGAGCATTTCGACGGTAACGATTATGTCGCGCAGGCGGCGGCACGCGGCGCCTGCGCGGCGCTGGTGTCGCGACAGGCGGATGTGTCGATCCCGCAGATCGTGGTCGCGGACACCGAGCGCGCATTGGCGACGCTGGCCGCATCGGTGCAGCGCATGCGCGCTACGAAGGTGCTGGCGGTGACCGGCAGCAACGGCAAGACCAGCGTGAAGGCGCTGACGTTCGCGATCCTCGAAGCGGCCGTCGCGGCGCAGGGCAAGCCCGGCCGCGCCTACACCACGCCGGGCAACCGCAACAACGAGATCGGCCTGCCGCTGGCGGTGCTGGATGCGCCGGAAGATGCGCTGTACGCCATCTACGAAATGGGCGCCGGCAAGCCGGGCGACATCGCATACCTCACCGACATCGTCCGTCCGAACGTGGCGTTGGTGAACAACATCGCCCCGGCGCATATCGAGCGCATGGGCAGCCTGCTCGGCATCGCCGACACCAAGGCCGCCATCTACGACGCGCTGCCGGCCGACGGCGTGGCGGCGATCAATGCCGACGATGCGTTCGCGCCGTATTTCGCGGAACGCGCCCACGGCCATCGCCTTATCCGCTTCGCGCTGGACGCGAATGCCGACGTGACCGCGCGCGACGTCGTGCTGGATGCGGAAGGCTCGCGCTTCGTGCTGATCGCGCCGCAGGGCGAAGCGCGGGTTGCGCTGGCGATGCCGGGGCGCCACAACGTCCTCAACGCATTGGCGGCGGCATCGCTGGCGCTGGGCGCCGGCATCGAACTGGCGGTGATCGCGACCGGCCTCAACGCCGCGCGCCCGGTCGCCGGCCGCCTGAACACGCATCGCCTCCCGGGCGGCGCGATGCTGATCGACGACAGCTACAACGCCAATCCGGGTTCGCTCAACGCCGCGATCGACACACTGGCGACGGGCGGCGGCGAACGCTGGCTGGTGCTGGGCGACATGCGCGAACTGGGCGACGACGCGGCATCGCTGCACGCCGAAGTCGGGCGCCGCGCGAAGGCGTCCGGCATCGTGCGGCTGTACGCGCTGGGCGAATTCAGCGCAGCGGCGGCGGATGCGTTCGGCGACGACGGGCGCGGTTTCGAAAGCCATGCCGCGCTGGCGGACGCGCTGCGCGCCGATATCGCGGCGCATGCGAACGCGGACACATTGCGGGTCTTGATCAAGGGCTCGCGCGGCAGCGCGATGGACCGGATCGTGAATGCGCTGCTCGCGAACGGAACATCCATGAATGACACGCTTGTGAACGACACGCACGCGGACGACGCGGGCGGGGGAGATGCGCATGTTGCTTGAATTGACGCGCTGGCTGGAGCAACTGCAAAGTCTGTTCGGCCTGTTCGGTTACCTGACCTTCCGCGGCATTCTCGCGGCGCTGACCTCGCTGGCGCTGTCGCTGTGGTGGGGGCCGGCGGTGATCGCGCGTCTCGCCCAGCTCAAGGGTGGCCAGCCGATCCGCAAGGACGGCCCGCAGTCGCACTTCTCCAAGGCCGGCACGCCGACGATGGGCGGCGCGCTGATCCTGCTGACGGTGATCGCATCGGTGCTGCTGTGGGGCGACCTGCGCAACCGCTACGTCTGGCTGGTGATGGTGGTGATGGTGGCGTACGGCTGCATCGGCTGGTGGGACGACTGGATCAAGATCGTCAAGCGCGACCCCAACGGCATGCGCTCGCGCACCAAGTACGCGCTGCAGTCGGTATGCGGGCTTGCCGCTGGCCTGTTCCTGTATTTCACTGCCGACGCGCCGGCCGCGACCACGCTCTACATCCCGTTCTTCAAGGAAGTCGCGTTGCCGCTGGTCGGGATCGGCGGCACGATCTTCTTCGTGTTCATCGCGTATTTCTGGATCGTCGGGTTCTCGAACGCGGTGAATCTCACCGACGGCCTCGACGGTCTGGCGATCATGCCGACGGTGCTGGTCGCGTGCGCGCTGGGCGTGTTCGCCTATGCCTCCGGCAATGCGGTGTTCTCCAGCTATCTGCAGATCCCGCCGGTGCCCGGCGCCGGCGAACTGGTGATCATCTGCGCGGCCATCGCCGGCGCCGGTCTGGGCTTCCTGTGGTTCAACACCTATCCGGCGATGGTGTTCATGGGCGACATCGGCGCGCTCGCGCTCGGCGCCGTGCTCGGCTGCATCGCGGTGATCGTCCGCCAGGAACTGGTGCTGGTGCTGATGGGCGGCATCTTCGTCATCGAAACGCTGTCGGTGATGATCCAGGTCGCATCGTTCAAGCTCACCGGCAAGCGCGTGTTCCGGATGGCGCCCATCCACCATCACTTCGAGCTCAAGGGCTGGCCGGAGCCGCGCGTGATCGTGCGCTTCTGGATCATCTCGGTGATCCTGGTGCTGGTCGGCCTGGCCACGTTGAAGATCCGCTGATGCTGGACTGGCTTTCCCTTCCGCGCTTCGCTCTGGGCCAGCAGGCCACGCGTCTGGACGCGTTGCCCGGTCGCTACGACCCGTGGCTGCTCGGCGCGTCGATCGCGCTGGCCTGCCTCGGCGTGGTGATGGTGGCGTCCAGCTCGCTCGCGATCGGCGAAGGTTTCGATGTCGGCCCCTACTATTTCCTCATCAAGCACCTGATGTTCCTTGTGCTTGGCGCCGGTGTGGCCGGGTTGTTGATGCGCACCGAACTCAAGAGCATCGAGCAGCAGGATCGGCTGATGCTGGTGCTGTGCTTCGTGCTGTTGATCCTTGTGTTCGTTCCGGGCATCGGCAAGACCGTCAACGGCGCCAAGCGTTGGCTCAATCTGGGCATCATGGGCTTCCAGGCGGTGGAAGCGGTGAAGCTGATGTACATCGTCTGGCTCGCCAGCTATCTGGTGCGTTTCCGCGATGAAGTGAACGCGACCTGGGGCGCGATGCTCAAGCCGCTCGGCGTCGCGGTGGTGCTGGTCGCGCTACTGGTCCTGCAGCCCGATTTCGGCTCGCTGTCGCTGATCCTGGCGATCACCGCCGGCATGCTGGTGCTGGGCGGCGTGCACATGCCGCGGATGTTCGGCCCGGTGCTGTTCGGCCTGCCGCTGCTGGCGATCGTGGCGATCGCCGAGCCTTACCGCGTGAGTCGCCTGACCTCGTTCCTCGATCCGTGGAAGGATCCGTTCAACACCGGTTACCAGCTCACCAACGCGTTGATGGCGGTGGGTCGTGGCGAGTGGTTCGGCGTGGGTCTCGGCGGCTCGGTGCAGAAACTGGCGTATCTGCCGGAAGCGCATACCGACTTCATCCTCGCGGTGATCGCCGAAGAACTGGGCTTCGTCGGCGTGTGCCTCGTCATCGGCCTGTACACCATTCTGGTCGGCCGCGCGTTCTGGGTGGGCCTGAAGTGCGTCGAGATGCGCCGCCATTTCGCGGGCTACTGCGCGTTCGGCGTGGCCCTGTTGATCGGCCTGCAGAGCTTCGTGTCGATCGGCGTGAATCTGGGCTTGCTGCCGACCAAGGGCCTGACCCTGCCGCTGATTTCCTACGGCGGCTCCAGCGTGCTGGGCACCTGCGCGGCGCTGGGCCTGCTGCTGCGGATTTCCTACGAACTCGACCGCGCCGAGCGCCAGGTCGCGCGCCTGCGTGGCGAAGCGGCGCAGCCGCCAAGGCAGCCGCAGCCGCCGGGCGCGGCGTCCACGAGCATTCCGATGGCGCCGTCGCCGTCGGTTGCCGGCATGCCCGGCCAGCCGCTGCGGGCCGCGCGCGGCACCAGCCGCCTGCGCGATCGCGTCGAACCGACGTTCGGGAGGAGCGCATGAACGCGACCTCTTCAAACGCACCGGTTTCAAACGCGCCGGTTTCAAACGCAGCGGTGATGATTTTCGCCGGCGGCACCGGCGGCCATATCTTTCCGGGGCTCGCGGTCGCGGCTGCGCTGCGCGCGCGCGATGTGCCGGTGGTGTGGCTCGGTGCCGACGGCGGCATGGAAACGCGACTGGTCCCGCAGCATGGCATCGCGATCGAAACCATCGCCATCTCCGGCCTGCGCGGCAAGGGCATCGGCACGCTGCTGCGTGCGCCGCTGCGCGTGCTGTCCGCGATCCGCGCCGCCGCGCGTGTGCTGCGCAAGCATCGTCCGCGGGCGGTGATCAGCTTCGGCGGCTTTGCGGCCGGGCCGGGCGGCATCGCTGCCGCACTGGCCGGCATTCCGCTGCTGGTGCACGAACAGAATCGCGCGCCGGGCATGACCAATCGCGTCCTTGTCAAATTCGCCCGACGCGTGCTGACCGGCTTTCCGGATGCGTTCCCGGGCAAGGAAACCGTGGTCGGCAATCCGGTGCGCAGCATGATCAGCGATATCGCAACTCCGCGCGAACGGTTCGAAGGCCGCAGCGGTGCCTTGCATCTGCTGGTGCTCGGCGGCAGTCAGGGCGCGCGCGCGCTCAACGAATCGATGCCGCAGGCGCTGGGTCAGCTGCAGGGCTTGGAGATCGAAGTCCGTCACCAGTGCGGCGAGAAGATGCGCGAAGACGCGGTGCGCGCCTATGCCGCTGCCGGCGTCGAAGCGTCGGTCGAGCCCTTCATCGCCGACATGGCTGCGGCCTATGCCTGGGCCGATGTCGTCGTCTGCCGCGCCGGTGCGCTCACGCTGGCGGAAGTCTGCGCCGCCGGTGTGGCCAGCGTGTTGATTCCGCTACCGACTGCGGTCGATGACCATCAGACCAAGAACGGGCGGTACCTAGTCGAGCGCGGCGCGGCGATGTTGTTGAAACAGGACACGACCCTCGCCGAGCGTCTCGCGACGACGCTGGGCGAACTCGCCGGCGACGCCGGGAAGCGCCTCGCGATGGCGGACGCCGCGCGTTCGCTCGCCATGCCCGATGCGGCCGACCGCGTCGCCGATGCGGTGCTGCAGGTAGGCACGCAACATTCAGTCAAGAAACCGGAGCCCCACGCATGATCCGCCGTCTGCTCGACACCAAGGATCTGTCGAAAGCCTTTCCGCGCGTGCATTTCGTCGGCATCGGCGGCGCCGGTATGAGCGGCATCGCCGAAGTCCTGTGCACGCTGGGCTATCAGGTGTCCGGTTCCGACAATGCCGAGAACGCGGTGACCCGCCGTCTCGCATCGCTGGGCGTCACCGTCTGTCGAGGCCACGCCGCCGCCAACGTGCTTGGCACCGACTGCGTGGTCGTGTCCAGCGCGATCAAGCGCGACAACCCCGAATGGATGGAAGCCCGCGCACAGCGCATCCCGGTGGTGCCGCGCGCCGAGATGCTGGCCGAGCTGATGCGCTTCCGGCGCGGCATCGCCATCGCCGGCACCCACGGCAAGACCACCACCACCTCGCTCACCGCGAGCGTGCTGGGCGAGGGCGGACTGGATCCGACCTTCGTCATCGGCGGTCAGCTGCTCGCGGCCGGCGCCAATGCGCGACTCGGCAGCGGCGACTGGCTGGCGGCCGAAGCCGACGAGAGCGACGGCAGCTTCCTGCGCCTGAATCCGCAGATCGCGGTCGTCACCAACATCGACGCCGATCATCTGGAAAACTACGGCGGCGACTTCGCGCGCGTGCAGGCCGCGTTCTCCGAATTCCTGCATCGCCTGCCGTTCTACGGGCTTGCGGTGCTGTGCATCGACGATCCCGAGGTCGCGGCGCTCGCCGTCGACATGCCGCGCCACGTCATCACTTACGGATTCGCCGCGCATGCCGACGTGCGAGCCGAAGAGGTGCAACAGTCCGGCGGCGCGATGCGCTTCACCCTGTGTCTGCCCGACGGCACGCGCACGCCGACGACGCTGGCGCTGCCCGGCCGCCACAACGTGCAGAACGCGCTGGCGGCGGCGACCATCGGCTGGCAACTGGGCGTGGCGCCCGAAGCCATCGCCCGCGCGCTGCAGAAGTTCGCCGGCATCGGTCGCCGCTTCAATCTGCTCGGCGAGTTGACGACCGCGCAGGGCGCGAAGGTGCAACTGGTCGACGATTACGGCCATCATCCGAAGGAACTCGAAGCGGTGTTCGAAGCCGCGCGCGGCGGTTGGCCGGAGCGCCGCCTCGTCGTCGCGTTCCAGCCGCATCGCTACAGCCGCACGCGCGATCTGTTCGACGATTTCGCAGCGGTGCTGTCGAACGTCGATGCGCTGGTGCTCACCGAAGTCTATCCGGCCGGCGAAGCGCCGATCGCCGGCGCCGACGCCAAGTCGCTGGCGCGCAGCATCCGCGCGCGCGGGCGCATCGATCCGGTGGTAGTCGGCAGCGCCGCGGATCTGGCGAGCGTGCTGCCCGACGTGCTGCGCGACGGCGATCTGCTGATGATGATGGGCGCCGGCGATATCGGCGCGGCCGCGCAGCAGATCGCCACGCAGGGATTCACCAACCACGCCGCAGAGGACGCGAAGCCGTGACCGCATCTATTTCCAAGGCGCCCATTCCCGCGCCGCGCATCGAGAATGCCGCCGCATTCGGCCGGGTCGCCGTGCTGATGGGCGGCACCAGCGCCGAGCGCGAGGTGTCGCTCGAATCCGGCCGCAACGTGCTGGATGCGCTGCGCGCGCGCGGCGTCGATGCGCATGCGGTCGACGGCATTCCGGCGTTGATCGATGCGCTGCGCGCCGGCGGATTCGATCGTGTGTTCAACATTCTCCACGGCAACAAGGGCGGCGGCGAAGACGGCGTGCTGCAGGGCGCGCTGGAAGCCCTCGGCGTGCCCTACACCGGGTCCGGCGTGCTCGGTTCCGCGCTGAGCATGGACAAGATCCGTACCAAGCAGGTCTGGGCCGGCGAGGGGCTGCCGACGCCGAAGTTCGCGCGTCTGCGCCACGGAGACGACATGCGCGCCGCTGCGCGCACGCTCGGTCTGCCGGTGTTCGTGAAGCCGTCCTGCGAAGGCTCCAGCGTCGGCGTGTTCCGGATTCTCTCCGAAGCCGATCTCGCCGCCGCCGAAGCCTTCGCCGCGGGCTACGCCGGCGAATTGCTGATGGAACAGATGGTGGTCGGCGACGAATTCACCGTCGGCATCTTCGGCGATCTCGCGTTGCCGTCGATCCGCATCGTGCCGGCCGGCGAGTGGTACGACTATCACGCCAAATACATCGCCGACGACACCCAATACCTCTGCCCGGGCCTCGACGGCGACGACGAGATCGCCATCCGCGACCTCGCGCTGCGTGCGTTCCGCGCCGCCGGCTGCAGCAGTTGGGGTCGCGTCGACGTGATGCGCGATCGCCGCAGCGGGGTTGAATCGTGTTTTCAGCTGATCGAGATCAACACCGCGCCGGGCATGACCAGTCATTCGCTGGTGCCGAAAGCCGCGCGCCAGATCGACATCGATTTCGAGACCCTGTGCTGGCTGATCCTCGAAACGACGATGGCGGAGGTGGGCGGCCGATGAATGCCTTCCTGCGACTCGTCGCGTGGCTGCTGGCGCTGGCGCTGGTGATTCTGCCCGTGGTGGCAGTGATCCAGGGCTGGGCGGGCGCCAAGCGTTGGCCGCTGCGCACGCTGCGCGTGGTCGGCGATCTGCAGCGCGTCGACGACCGCCAACTGCAGGCGGCGCTGGTGCCACACGCGCAGCGCGGGTTCTTCGCCGTGCGTCTGTCGGATGCGCAGGCGTCCGTGGCCAAGCTGCCGTGGGTCGAACGCGCGGAAGTCCGCAAGCAGTGGCCCGACGTGCTGGTGGTGCATGTGGTCGAACATCGCCCGTTCGCATGGTGGGGCAACGACCGCCTGCTCTCGGAGCGCGGCCGCATCTTCGCCAGCAAGGGCGTGGCGGTGCCCAAGGGGCTGCCGCGTTTCGATGGGCCGGAATCGCGCAGCGCCGACATCGTCGCGCTTTACAACGAATCGCGGGCTATGTTCGCGCCGGGCGGCCTCGACGTGCAGACGCTGCGCATCGATCGTCGCGGCAGCTGGTCGCTGACGCTGTCCAACGGCGCCGAACTGCTGATCGGACGCGACGACGCCAGGCTGCGGCTCGCGCGTTTCGCGCGACTGCTGCCGCAGATCTCGACGCGGGAAGGGCAGCGGCTGGATCGCGCCGATCTGCGTTACACCAATGGTTTCGCGTTGAGCTGGCAGGGCATCGTCCCCGCGCCTGTCGGCGCGACGGAAGTGCAGGACAAGACATGAACCGCAAGGGCGACAAATCGCTGATCGTCGGCCTCGACATCGGCACATCGAAGGTGGTGGCGCTGGTCGGCGAGTATTCGCCGGGCAATCCCATCGAAGTCATCGGCATCGGCACGCACGAATCGCGCGGGCTGAAGCGCGGCGTCGTGGTCGACATCGAATCCACCGTGCAATCGATCCAGCGCGCGATCGAGGAAGCCGAGCTGATGGCCGGCTGCGAGATCCGTTCGGTCTATGCCTCGATTTCCGGCAATCACGTGCAATGCCGCAATTCGCCCGGCATCGTGCCGATCCGCGACGGCGAGGTCAGCTATGCCGATCTCGATCGCGTGCTCGAAGCGGCCAAGGCGGTGGCGATCCCGGCCGACCAGAAGATCCTGCACGCCATCCCGCGCGACTATGTGCTGGACGATTCGCAGGAAGGCATCCGCAACCCGGTCGGCATGACCGGCGTGCGTCTCGAAGTGCATGCGCATCTCGTGGTCTGCGCGCAGTCGGCCGCCGCCAACATCAGCAAGTGCGTGCAGCGCTGCGGCCTGCAGGTGGACGATCTGATCTTCTCCGCGCTGGCGTCCAGCACCGCAGTGTTGACCAGCGATGAGCGCGAACTCGGCGTGGTGCTCGTCGACATCGGCGCGGGCACCACCGACATCGCGGTGTTCGTGCACGGCTCCATCTGTCACACCGCGTCGCTGCCGATCGCCGGCGATCACGTCACCAACGACATCGCGCACATGCTGCGCACGCCCACGCCGGAAGCCGAGCAGATCAAGGTCCGCTACGCCTGCGCGCTGGCGCAGTTGGCGACGGCGGAAGAAAGCATCCAGGTGCCGAGCGTCGGCGACCGCCCGCCGCGTCGTTTGCCGCGCCATGCGCTGGCGCAGGCGGTGCAGGGTCGCTACGAAGAAATTTTCGAGATGGTGCAGGCCGAACTGCGCCGCTCCGGTTTCGAGGAACTGGTCCGCGCCGGAATGGTGCTGACCGGCGGCGCGTCGAAGATGGAAGGCGTGATCGAACTGGCGGAAGAAATGCTGCAGATGCCGGTGCGCGTGGGCATTCCGCAGCACGTCACCGGGCTGGGCGAAGTCGTCGGCAATCCGGTGCATGCGTCGGGCGTGGGTCTGCTGCTGATGGGCAGCCAGATCGAGTATCCGCGCCGCCCGGTGATCCCGGCCGGTCGCGCGGTCGGTCTGTTCAACAAATTGAAGAACTGGTATCGCGGCGAGTTCTGAGTCTGTAGCGAAAGATCGGGCTTCCTGCCCGACTTCCGCGCGAACGATCCAGGCGAAGCCAGGATCGTTCGCCCGTTCGGGCGAATCGCTCGAACCGGCGGCACATCCTTGTTGCCGATACGCCGGATCCTCGGCGACATCGGTTTGCGGCACGAAAGAGATGAAAACGTTTCACGGCGACACACGATCAGACAACAACAGCAACACTTATAACGAGAGGACACGGACATGGCATATTTCGAACTGGTAGAAAAGATGGCGCCGAATGCGGTCATCAAGGTCGTCGGCGTGGGCGGCGGCGGCGGTAACGCGGTCGCGCACATGGTCAACGGCAGCATCGAGGGCGTTGAGTTCATCACCGCCAACACCGATTCGCAGGCGATCAAGAACTGCGGCGCCAAGCTGCAACTGCAGCTCGGCACCAACGTCACCAAGGGTCTCGGCGCGGGCGCGAACCCGGAGGTCGGCCGCCAGGCCGCGCTGGAAGATCGCGAACGCATCATGGACGCGCTGCAGGGCGCCGACATGGTGTTCATCACCGCCGGCATGGGCGGCGGCACCGGCACCGGCGCCGCGCCGGTCGTCGCGCAACTGGCGAAGGAGATGGGCATCCTCACGGTCGCTGTCGTCACAAAACCATTTCCGTTCGAAGGCCGTCGCCGCATGCAGGTGGCGCTGAAAGGCATCGAAGAGCTGTCGCAGCACTGCGATTCGCTGATCACGATCCCGAACGAGAAACTGATTACGGTACTCGGCCGCAACGCCACCATGATCCAGGCGTTCCGTGCCGCCAACGACGTGCTGCAGGGCGCGGTGCAGGGCATCGCCGATCTGATCGTGCGTCCCGGCCTGATCAACGTCGACTTCGCCGACGTCCGCACGGTGATGAGCGAGATGGGTCTGGCAATGATGGGCACCGGCACCGCCCGCGGCGACGACCGCGCGCAGGCTGCCGCGGAAGGCGCGATCAACAATCCGTTGCTCGACGACGTCAACCTCGCCGGCGCCAACGGCATCCTGGTCAACATCACCGCCGGTCCGGACTTCACGATGGCCGAGTTCGACGAAGTCGGCCGCACCATCGAGAACTTCGCTTCCGAAGATGCGACCGTGGTCATCGGCACCGTGCTCGACCCCGACATGCAGGACGAGGTGCGGGTGACCGTGGTCGCCACCGGCCTCAACCGCTCGGTGGCGCGTCAGGCAGTGCGCGGCAACGAGCGCGACGAAGCGTTCGCCCCGGTACGTCGTCCGCAGGTGCAGTTGATCAACACCCAGGGCCGTCGCGACGGCACCACCGGGATGATGGTCGACGAAACCGAGAGCTTCTCGCCGGGCGCCGGCATCGCCGCCAACCTGCGTGGCCGCGGTCACGCCGATGCCTCCACGCCGGCCGCGGCCGATTTCGGCAGCGACAGCAGCTATCTGGATATCCCGGCGTTCCTGCGTCGCCAGGCGGACTGACCGAAGGTAATCCGCATCTCCACGGCTGTCCGGTCGGGCGGTGCGAAGCAACAACACGACATGCCGGTTGTCCGCCGGCGTGTCGGCAACGTGTCCTTTCCTGCCGGGTCTCCATGACCCGGCGGGCTTTTGCCGTCACGGTCCGGCAGCCCGATGTTGCAGTGCAGGAACAGTCTGTCGCTTCCGTTCAGGTTCAGCGTTCCGCGTGCTAATCTCGCCCTCCGCAAACGCTGAAACCGCTGCGTTTCCGCTCTTCGGCACACCGAATTCTTTCCGGCACACGACTGACCATGGCCCACCAACGCACCCTGCAGAACATGATCCGCGCCACCGGCGTGGGCCTGCACAGTGGCGAGAAGGTCTACCTGACCATGCGCCCGGCACCGGTGAATACCGGCATCGTGTTCCGTCGCGTCGACCTGGATCCGGTGGTCGAGATCCCGGCCCGCGCCGATTACGTCACCGAAACCATGCTCTGCACCGGCCTGACCCACGACGGCGGCAAGGCGATGACCGTCGAACACCTGATGTCCGCGCTCGCCGGTCTCGGCGTCGACAACGCCTACATCGAACTTTCCGCGCCTGAAGTGCCGATCATGGACGGTTCTTCCGGCCCGTTCGTGTTCCTGCTGCAGTCCGCGGGCATCGTCGAACAGAACGCACCGAAACGCTTCATCCGCATCCTGAAAACCGTGGAAGTCCGCGATGGCGACAAGATCGCTCGCTTCGAGCCCTACAACGGCTTCCGCCTCGGTTTCACCGTCGAATTCAACCATCCGGCGATTCCTGCCTCGCGTTCGCGCGCGGTCGTGGAGTTCTCCACCGAGAACTACATCAAGGAAGTCAGCCGCGCCCGCACCTTCGGCTTCATGCACGACCTGGAATTCATGCGCGAGCGCAATCTCGGCCTGGGCGGTTCGATGGACAACGCCATCGTGCTCGATGAATTCCGCGTGCTGAACGACGACGGACTGCGCTATGCCGACGAATTCGTCCGCCACAAGATCCTCGACGCGGTCGGCGACCTGTATCTCGCGGGTGCCCCGATCCTCGGTGCCTACGAGGGCTTCAAATCCGGCCACGCCCTCAACAACAAGCTCGTCCGCGCCCTGCTGGCCGAGCGGTCGGCCTGGGATGAGGTGGTCTTCAAAAGCCACGAGCCGATGCCGGTTGTCTTCGGCCTTCCCCAGCTGGCCTGAACGCATTCGGCGGCCTCGGCACCGCCTGAACCGCACCGGCGAATTGCCCGATCCGTGACCTCCGGTCGTGAGCTTTACCAAAATTTAACGAAAAAGCCCGGGTTTCTTAACCTGGCTCCGGTCTCCGGCCGGTAGGATTGCTCCTTCGCGCCTTTCCGGCCGGCCCGAAAACGGGATCCGGCAGGCTAGGGGGACGTCAGGGAGAGTCCTTTTGCGGCGGGGTATCGCCGTCGGAAGCGAGTGCGGTCGCAAAGGCTTCAAGTGCGGCCGCGGAGAGGGGAATGGCAGTGACGGTCGTTTCGCTACCGACGTTTCGAGGCCGCATCGCCTGCGGCCCGCTCGCGGTTCTGACGACAAGATCCGTCGCTTCCAGTCCGATGGAACGGGCCGCGTCGAGGATGTCGGTTGCCGCAAGCCGCAGTCGGGCATGCCAGACCGGAGCGTCCACCAGGTAAACGAGTCTTCCGCGATCGATGTTCGCAAGGCGCGCATGCGCCGCGAGCCCCGGCGGAAGATAGGGATGAAGTTGATGATCCAGAGTTTCAAGCCACAGCGCCCTGCGGATCGGGTGGCTGGCATCGCCGCCCAGCAGGGCATCGATGGCCGTCCGCGGCGGTGCCGCGGGTCGATCGGATGGAGCGCTGGGTCGCGAACGAGACATTGAACCTATGACTTTACACAGCTTCATCGAACTTGCGCACCGTCATATGACGACCGCCGCGCATGCTGTTCAGGGCACCGCGGTCCATACCTTCGAAAAGGTCGGTCCGCGCGTGGTTCGCGCGGCGGAGTTCGGCCGACAGACGATGCGCGAGAAACCGGGTTATGCAGCCGTCGCGCTGCTCACGGTGGGCGCACTGTTCGGCACGACCGGCCAGGGCATCCTCCGCGGCGCCGAATACGACCGCTTGAAGACCGAGGTCGCCGCCCAGCGCGACGGTCTGCAAAACACTCGCCGCGAAGCGCAGCGCGAAGTAAATGCGTTGGCCGCCCGCCTCGGCGAACTGCAGGCCGAAGCCAACCGCCTCAATGCGCTCGGCGAACGCCTGACCCGCGTCGCCCAGCTCGGCGACGGCGAATTCGATTTCGACAAGCCGATCGGCGTCGGCGGCGCCGGTCCGGTCCGCGACATGCCGGCGACCGGTCTGCGCAATGGTCTGGCCAATCTCGGCGCCCAGTTCGAACACGCGGGCGGTCAGCTGTCGGTGCTGGAAGCGCTGCTGTTCAATCGCGAACTCGACAAGAATGCGATGCCCACCCGGTATCCGATCGCCGACAGCTACATCACCTCCGGCTTCGGCTATCGCGCCGATCCGTTCGGCGGTGGCAGCCAACTGCACAAAGGCGTCGATTTCGAGGCGAATACCGGCGATCCGGTGCTGGCGGTCGGCGACGGCGTGGTGACCTTTTCCGGCGTGCGTTCCGGCTACGGCAACGTGATCGAGGTCGATCACGGCAACGGTTACGTCACCCGTTACGCGCACAACTCGCGCCTGCTCGGGCAGGCCGGGGATCTGGTCCGCGGTGGCCAGGAGATCGCCAAGGCCGGTTCCACCGGTCGTTCCACCGGTCCCCACGTGCACTTCGAGGTCTGGGAAAACGGGGTCGTGGTCAATCCGCTCCAGTTGCTCGGCGCCGCCGGAACCGTGAAGCCGGCCGGCAAGGGCTGAAAGCCGTTCCACCTGCCTGATCCTCCGGGGCTTGATACCCCGGGACGTCGGCTCCAAGTACAATCGAGTGTTGCGGGGGGCGCACTGCGCCCCTTTTTGTTGCGGACGGCTTTCGGCCGCCGCCCATCCCTTTTTCGATTATTCCCAGCCCATGCTCAATCGCCTGTTGACCAGCATTTTCGGTAGCCGCAACGATCGTTTCGTCAAGCAACTCGGCGGCATCGTCAAGAAGATCAACGCACTCGAACCGCAGATGGAGGCGCTGTCCGATGCCGAACTCCAGGCCAAGACGCCCGACTTGAAGCAGCGCGTCGCCAACGGCGAATCCCTCGACAAGATACTGCCCGAAGCGTTCGCGGTCTGCCGCGAAGCGTCCAGGCGCGTCCTCGGCATGCGTCATTACGACGTGCAGCTGATCGGCGGCATGGTGCTGCATCTGGGCAAGATCGCGGAAATGCGTACCGGCGAAGGCAAGACCCTGGTGGGCACCCTGCCGGTGTATCTCAACGCGCTCGAAGGCAAGGGCGTCCATGTGGTCACCGTCAACGACTACCTCGCCAAGCGCGACTCGGCGTGGATGGGCAAGCTCTACAACTGGCTGGGGCTGTCGGTGGGCGTGGTCTACCCGGGCATGAACCACGGCGACAAGGCTGCCGCTTATGGTTCCGACATCACCTACGGCACCAACAACGAATTCGGCTTCGACTACCTTCGCGACAACATGGCGCTGTCGAAGGAAGACCGCCACCAGCGCGGCCTGCATTACGCGATCATCGACGAAGTCGACTCGATCCTGATCGACGAAGCGCGCACGCCGCTGATCATCTCCGGCCCGGCCGACGAATCGCCGGAGCTGTACGTCAAGGTCAACCGCATCGTGCCGCAGCTCAAGCGTCAGGAAGTGGAAGACGGCGTCGGCGACTACTGGATCGACGAGAAGAGCAAGCAGGTGCATCTGTCCGAAGCCGGTCAGGAGCACGCCGAGGATCTGCTGCGTCGCGCCGGCATCATCGATGCCGAAGACGGCCTCTACGCCGCGCACAACATCCACGTGGTCCATCACCTGAACGCTGCGATGCGCGCGCACGCGCTGTTCCAGCGCGACGTCGATTACATCGTGCGCGACGGCGAAGTGGTGATCGTCGACGAATTCACCGGCCGCACGCTGACCGGCCGTCGCTGGTCCGACGGCCTGCACCAGGCAGTCGAAGCGAAGGAAGGCGTGCCGGTACAGCGCGAGAACCAGACGCTCGCCAGCATCACCTTCCAGAATCTGTTCCGCATGTACGGCAAGCTCGCGGGCATGACCGGCACCGCGGATACCGAAGCCTACGAATTCCAGAACATCTATTCGCTGGAAGTGGTGGTGATCCCGACCCATCGGGACATGGTGCGCAAGGATCATCCCGATGCCGTGTTCCTCAACAAGGCCGGCAAATTCCGCGCGGTGTCCAACGAGATCAAGGACGCGAACGGTCGCGGCCAGCCGGTGCTGGTCGGCACCACCTCGATCGAAGTGTCGGAAATGCTGTCCGAGCAGCTCAAGGCGGATGGCATCGTCCATGAAGTGCTCAACGCCAAGCAGCATGAGCGCGAAGCGCACATCATCGCCCAGGCCGGTCGCCCGCACGCGGTGACCATCGCCACCAACATGGCCGGTCGCGGTACCGACATCGTGCTCGGCGGTTCGCTGGAAGCCGAGATCGCCGCGCTCGAAGCCGAATCCGGCGCCGAATTGAGCGACGCCGAGCGCCAGCGCATCAAGGCAGAATGGCAGCAGCGCCACGACGCCGTGAAGGCGAGCGGCGGTCTGCACATCGTCGGCACCGAGCGCCACGAATCGCGCCGCATCGACAACCAGCTGCGCGGTCGTTCCGGCCGTCAGGGCGATCCGGGGTCGTCGCGCTTCTATCTGTCGCTCGAAGACAATCTGATGCGTATCTTCGCCGCCGACTGGGTGCAGCGGATGATGGCGCGGATGGGTCTGAAGGAAGACGACATCATCGAGAGCCCGCTGGTCAGCAAACAGATCGCCGGCGCGCAGCGCAAGGTCGAAGCGCACAACTTCGATATCCGCAAGAACCTGCTCGATTTCGACGACGTCAACAACGACCAGCGCAAGGTGATCTACCGCCAGCGCGACGAGCTGCTTGAAGCCGAGAGCATCAAGGACAACATCGACGGCATCCGCAACGATGTGGTCGCCGATGCGGTCGACCGTTTCGTGCCGCCGAATTCGATCGACGAACAGTGGGACCTGCAGGGTCTGGAATCCGAGCTGGCGAAAGAATTCAACCTGCAGTTGCCGGTGGCCGATCACGTGCGCGAACAGAGCGAGATCGACGCCGAGGGCATCGCCAATTACGTGCAGGCCGCGGCGCGCAAGCTGTTCGACGACAAGGAGCAGGCGGTCGGCGGCGACACCATGCGCATGCTCGAAAAGCATCTGATGCTGACCGTGCTCGACCAGAGCTGGAAGGAACACCTCGGACGCATGGATTATCTGCGCCAGGGCATTCATCTGCGCGGTTACGCGCAGAAGCAGCCGAAGCAGGAATACAAGAAGGAAGCGTTCGAACTGTTCAGCGAAATGCTGGAGAAGGTCAAACGCGAAGTGATCTCGCTGCTCGCGCGCGTGCGCATCCGCAGCGAAGAAGAGATCGCCCAGGCCGAAGCCGCCGAACGTGCGCGCGCCGAAGCCGTCGCGCGACAGATGCAGTTCCAGCATCCCGACATGGGCGGTTACGGCGCGGATGAGGAAGCCGCCGACCTGGAGGATCCGTCCTCGATGCCCAAGGTCGGCCGCAACGATCCGTGTCCGTGCGGGTCTGGAAAGAAGTTCAAACACTGCCACGGGCAATTGGCTTAAGAAAACCGCATCGCGGCTGTTTCCTGTCGCGGCGCGCGGCGGCGCGTTCATCGCCGTATCGACGGTCGCGCGCACCATGCGCGGAAAGAAGTTCAAGTACTGCCACGGCCAGCTGGCGTAATTCCGCCGCCGATGCTTCACGAAAGAGCCTGCCTTCGCGCAGGCTCTTTTCGTTTCGGGCCACGCGCTTGCCCGCCGCCCGGCGTGACGGTAAAACTGCACGCATGAACACAACATCGTCTGCGGAACGGAGCCGCGCCCCGGGATGAGCGACAGCGATCGAAGTCGAAGCGGAAGCGCAAATGGAAACCCGCATGGAGCCAGCGTCCATGTCGTTGCGGGCGTGATCAGCGACGCCCGCGGGCGGATCCTTCTGGCGCGACGCACCGAAGGTCGCGACCTCGCCGGTCTGTGGGAATTCCCCGGCGGCAAGGTCGATCCGGGCGAAACGCCGGAGCAGGCGCTGATCCGCGAGCTGCGCGAAGAACTCGATATCGACGCCCGCGTCGGCGAGCCGGTGATCGCGGTGCCGCAGCAGTATCCGCACAAGCGCCTGCGCCTCGACGTGCGCCGCATCGCCGCATGGAGCGGCACACTCAAGGGCCTCGACGGCCAGGCGCTGGCCTGGGTGCCGGAGCACAAGCTCGCGAGTTATGCGATGCCGGATGCGGATCGCCCGGTGGTGGCCGCGCTGCGCGACCCGCCGCACTATCTGGTCACGCCCGAACCCGGTGACGACGATGCGCTTTGGCTGTCGACGTTGCGCAAGGCGCTGGATGCAGGCGTGCGCCGCATCCAATTGCGCGCATACGGAACGGAGCCTCTGCGCTGGCGTCGACTCGTCGAACGCGCCGCGAAGCATGCGCGCGATGCCGGCGCCGACGTGCTGGTCAACGGCGATATCGAATTTGCGACCGCATTCGGCATCGGCGTGCATCTGCGCGCCTCACAGTTGAATGCGCTTTCCGCGCGTCCGTTGCCGCAGCCGTTGCCGGTGATCGCGTCCTGCCATTCGCATGAGGAACTTGCGCGCGCGCAGGCGTTGGACTGCGATGCCGCGGTGCTAGGCCCGGTGCTGGCGACGCCCTCGCATCCGGGCCAGCCGGGCATCGGTTGGGAACGCTTCGTCGAGATGCGCGAACGCGTCGCAATTCCAATCTACGCCATCGGCGGCATGACCCGCGGCGATGTCGAACTCGCACGCAGCCACGGCGCGCAGGGGGTCGCTGCGATACGCGGGCTGTGGCCGCCCTGAACCGGATTTTCGAAAGCAATCTGAATGAATTCAGTCTTCTGAGTGATCCGGATGAGCATCCGGACTGCCTCTTGTCGTGAAAAAGAGGGCGACGTTCAATGGCGTTGAGGGCCGTGGCCTCATCGTCGCCATGGCCTGAGGCCTCTGCATAACTCGTTTCTGTGGCTGCCTTTACTCGGTTTCCGGCGCACTCATCTTAGCCATAAGACGTTACCCATGGAGAGTTCGAGATGTCGAACGCGAATGGCATGAAGTGGTGGCTGACGCTCGCGGCGATCCCTGCGCTGGGAATGATCTTCGGTGCCGATATGGGGGGGCTTCCGGCGCCTCGGCGCCGCCATCCGCGATTGCCCTGAAAAGCTCAGACATCCCGTCCGTTGATGCTGCTGCCTATCAGCAATTGATGCCATCGGCGCCAGTGGCCCAGAGCTTCAGCGAGATCAATACCCTCTCGCTGAGTCTCGTGGCCATTCCTGATCCGCGAGTGCCCCGGCATCGCCGAAACTTTGATCTAACAGTCGCTGCCTTGATCAAAGGCATGCTGGACAACGATTACGTGCTCGATCGCTACGGTTTCCCCTGGCATACGCCGGATGCGAAAGATGGTCAGGCTAGGAAAGATGCGGCGAACCTGCAGTCCGATTGTAGATTTGGCGTGATGCTGTTCCGCAAGGATAACTGGCGCGTCCAGAATGCCGGAAACAGCGAGCCCGGAAAGCGTGCGCCGTCGTTCCGCGCGCTCTACCTGCTGCCGGAAACCGCAACTTACGGTGTTGCGAGATCGCCTGCGCTGGCGGCGCTGAGGCACATGCGTATGCAGCACAAGGGAGCAACAGCCGTGCCGGTCGCGCTGCCGGAATGCGACGCGGCGGCCGCCGACATACCGTTCGATCCTGCAATGCAGGACATGCAGGTCGACTATGCGACGCATGCGATGTGTGCGCCGGGTACCGGACGCGTGCTGATGCTGGGGCCGACGTTTTCGGGCTCGGTCGATTCGCTTGCCCAGATCGAACGCGCCGCGTTCAAAGCCGGCCTGCCGGGTCTTTGTGCCGTATCCGTATCGGCGACTTCGGTTTCCAATGCGTCGATCAATCGACAGCAGCAGCCCGGAAATGCGCAGGGGAGCACAGCCTATGGCGTCGGGTTTTCGTCGCTCGCACAGAGCAACGATGCCAAACTCGCGCAGGTGTGGGGGCTGGCCGGTGATATCGGTGCGCAGCGTCCCGGCAAGATCGCGGTGTTCAGCGAAGCATCGACGTTCGGGCATGCGATCTGCGCGCCTGGAAGGGAATCCGATGCTGCTGCGGATGCGCGTATCCGCAGCGATGCGAAACTGCGCGCCAAGCTCTGCGATGCGGCTCATCGAGTGACCTTTCCGTCAAGCATCGCCGATATCCGCTCCTCATTCCAGAAAAAAGCGAGCGAGAAGAAATCCAGCCTGGAGGGACTGGGATTTTCGCGCGACCATATCGCGATCGACGGTGAAAGCGAAAATTCCAGCGAGTTTCCGGACAGCAATCAGACCCGGCTGACATCGGCCGGCAGCGAGCTGGAGCTGCACCGATCGCTCCGTGTGCTCTCCAAGTTGAAGCCGAAGCTGGTTGTGATCGCGGCGACTGACGTCCGTGATCGCCTGTTCTTGTTCGATCTGCTCCGCGACCATGCTGGTCAGGCGCTGCTGGTGGATATTGAAGCGGATATTCTGCTCTACCATCCGCAGCACCTGCACGCGACCCGCGGTGCGATGGCGGTCGCTTCTGAAAATCTGGCGTTCTTTCGGCCGCCGGCGCATAGCGGAAACACGACGATGGGATCGTTCTCGTTTCTGTCGACCGACTATCAGACGCTGCTGCGGAGTGCAGTGTCCGGCATCGACCATGCACCGACATCGCCGTGGTCGTACAGAGTCCAGCCGAGCTGGGACTGCGGCATCGGTTCGCCATCTCTTCCGGTGCTTCATGTCGCCGGCAGGAACGGTTTGATTCCAATGACCTGCGGGATCAGAGAGGATTTCGAGACGAAGACTCGGGTCGTTCCCCTGCTTGGCCTGTTCGCGCTGCTATTAATCGCGCTGGCCAGTCCGGCCTGTGCGGGCACATTCGTGGGGTGTTGGCAGCAGCGGAGATTCGCATGGCTGGACCGATGGCAGGCAATATCTGGCGCGCGCGGTGGCGATCTCGCGCTGAATCGTTCGCTGTTCGCGATCGTGACCGCATCCCTGCTTCTGTTGACTGCGGCAGGCCTGTCGCAGTCTGGCGATGCGCTGTTGCTCGCGGCGCTGACCGTGCCGGTGTTCGGCTGGGCTATGGCCTATCAGATTGGCGTTTACTGGCACGTGGGCGCCAGCGACGAGATCGCAAAGGCTGCACGAAGCCGCTGGTGGCGGTCTATGCATCGTCATTTTTTGCTCGCGCTGGCCTTGCTGCTGATGATTGCGTTGACCGCGATCGTCGCCGACGCATCGTCGTCCCCGCCTGCATTGGTCTCTGTCGCGCTGTCGCGTCTTGGCTATTCGGCCACCAATGGAATGGCGATCGCGATCGCGCTGGTGGCTTCGATGATGGCGCTCATGTTCGCCGACACGTCGCTGTCCACGGCCCGTCGGGTGTCTGCACGCAATCGTAGCGTCGTCCTCGAAGCGTTCAAAAATAGCGCGAATACAAGTCTTCCAGCGCTGGAAAGCATGTTTTCGGTCAACGCGATTCTGCGCTCCGGTCTGATGATCGCAGGATTGTTGGCGCTTGCGCTGTGCACCATGGTCGCCTTGCCGATCAATCCGTATCTGTCTCATGAGAGCGGCACAGAAAGTACCGTCGACAGTGCGAGCGCGATGTTTCAGGCGATCGTTTACGTGAAATCCACCGTCTACGGTTTCTGGCCATCGTTCGTCGCCTGTCTGGCGGTGATCGCCTTGAGTTTCGTCGCCCTGTCGTTTCTGGCAAATGCGGTGAGGATCAAGCGGCGAGCATTTTTTTATCGCTAGCGGTCAAATCCACGGTGGCGATGCGCAAGCCGACGATCGCGGCGACCGTACCGATCAATGCGGGCGAGACCAAAGCGGAAGCGATCGGTCTTTGGCCCGACACGGATGTTCTGGCCGTCAAATTCGCGGCAACGCCCGCTGCGGCCCGAGTCGGCGATGTCGGAGACATCAATATGTCGATGCTGCGCAACGATAGGCGGCCGGAATTCGCAGGCGCGCTGCGGGTGCTGCAGATCGGCCATGCGGGCGGTGGTATGCACAAGGCCGCTGCGATTCCGGTGAAAACCCGCATCGCGCTTTATCTGCTGTTCGCCAGCGAAGTCTCGCAGATCCGGTGGGCGACCTCCAGCAGCGCGATCTGCAGCCTGACGGTGGCGGCGTTCGCGTATTTCTACCCGGTGTCCGGCGCGGATGTCTTCGTTCTGTTCAATCTGGTCCTGTTGGCGCTGACTGGACTTTTCGCAGGAAATTCGGCGACCGAGCTGGAGCGGGATGAGGTGATGAGCAATATCCTGTGCAACCGTTCTTCCAAACTGGAAGTCTCGTCGTCGCTGTTCCGCTATATCGCTTTTCCGTTCGTTGTCTTGGCGGTGATGCTGGCGATTGTGAACGTGCCGGGGGTGCTGAGCTGGGGTGATGGATTGTTCAAAGCGTTGCTGCATCTGGTGGGAGGTAGCAACATCCTCGGATAGTGCAGCGCTGAATCGGCGGATGGACGCTGGGTCGTCAATGTATCCGCCAGAAAACGGCCCGCTGACATGCGGCCCGTTGCGTTCAATCAATGCATGCCGATGCGGAGCTACGACCCGGAAGGCTGTGATCAAGCGACAGCGATCTGATGGTGCTGCCGATTGTGCTTTCAGTCGCCTGCATCGATCAGATTCTTCTCCCAAAACAAAATGCTCGCCGCACCGAAATAATCGTTGTTGCTCTTCTTGCGGAAGCCGTGGCCTTCGTCGGTGTACAGCAGGTACCACACCGGTTGGCCGTTGGCGCGCACCGCTTTGACGATCTGTTCGGCTTCGGTCCACGGCACGCGCGGATCGTTCTTGCCCTGGGCGACGAACAGCTTCGCCTTGATCCTGCCGGCGTTGTTGAGCGGCGAGATCCGCTCGAAGATGTCCGCCATCTTCGGATCGCGCTCGTCGCCGTATTCCACGCGGCGCAGATCGCGGCGATAGCTCTCGGTGTTCTTCAGGAACGTACCGAAATGCGAGATGCCGACCACGTCGATGCCGGCGCGGATGCGGTCGCTGTAGTGCACCAGCGACGCCAGCACCATGTAACCGCCGTAGCTGCCGCCGACCACGCCGACGCGGGAGCTGTCCAGTTCGGGCTGCTGCGCGATCCAGTCGAGCAGGGCGCCGATGTCCTTCACCGAATCCTCGCGCTTTTCGGCGTTGTCCAGCGACAGATAGGTCTTGCCGTAGCCGGTGGAGCCGCGCACGTTCGGCACCAGCACCGCCACGCCCATTTCGTTGGCCATGAACTGTGCGGTGGGATTGAAGGTCGGCAGCGACTGCGCTTCAGGACCGCCGTGGATGTTGATCACCACCGGCAGCTTGCGGCCCGCAGGTACGTTCGCCGGACGGTAGTAGAAGGCCGGGATGGTGCGTCGCTTGCCGTCGACAGTGTCGAAGGTGGGATAGCGCACCAGCGTCGGCGCGACGAACTTCGATGCATCCAGTCCGCCAACCTCGCTCTGCGTCCAGCGCGTCAGCGCGGCTTTCGCCAGATCGATCACGAACACGTCGCTGGGCGATGTCGCGCTGTTCAGCGTGAGCGCGAGGCGCGTGCCATCGGGCGAGAATGCGCCGGAGCCGAACACGCCGATCGGAAGGGTCGGCAGCTTGATCTCGCGATGCGACGGCAGCGACAGCACGCGCAGCCGGCTGATGCCGTCTTCGTTGGTGGCATACGCCAGATGCTTGCCGTCGTCGGACAGACTGAAACCGGCGACATCCCACGGAATCTTCGCGCTGAGCACCGTCAGCTTGCCGCTGGCAGGATCGTGATGGCGGAGGGTCTGGAATTCCTGGGCCACGCCGTCCACCGGTTCGTCGGAGACGAAATACACCGATTTTCCCTCGTGCGCGTAGGCGAAATCGCCGAACGCGGCCTTGCCGCCATCGACGGGGAACATCTGCACTGCGCCGGTGGCGAGATCCACTTCGCCCGGATACGACTCGGCGGCGGACACGACTTTCATCACCAGCAGCTTTTTGCCATCGGGCGAGAAATCCAGCGCCCGCCAGCTGCCGCCGACGGTGACCACAGGCTTGGCCTGGCCGCTGGCAATGTCGCGCACCCACACGTCGATGTCGGTGCCGTTGCGCGTGGTGCTGCGATACGCCAGCAGCTTGCCGTCGCGCGAGAACAGTCCGCCGGAATTCTGCGTGCGTTTGCCGTCGGTCAGCAGGGTGACGTTGCGGTTGGCGTTGTCGAACCAGTACAGCTGCGAGAATTCGTCGCCGCCCTTGTCCTTCGAGAACACGAAGCCGTCCTGCGCGGCCTGCGCCGGCGCGGGCGAGATGCCGCCCAGCGGTTCGGGATAGAACGTCAGCTGTTCACGCATGCCCAGCGGCTGGCAGACGCGGTGCGCCTGATTGGTTTCTGCGAAACGGGTGCTGATGAGCAGGCAGCCGTCCTTCGTCCAGCCGGCGACACCGGCGCCGCGGGTGTTCTGGTAGCGGTTGAGGCGGTCGATCAGGTCCTGCGGGATCGCCGGAATGTTTTCGCTGATGCGGTTGCCTTGTTCCTCGCGTTTGACTTCGGTGATCTGGGCGAAGGCGGGCAGTGTGCAGGCGAGGCCTATAAGAGCGGCGGTGAGCGTGTGGCGGCGCAGCATGGGCAAGTCTCTCAAGGAGGACAGCCTTCGAGCATAGCCGCTGGCGGCGGCCCGCGACGTAGCCGAAAGTCATGGTATGCCGCGTTGGCGTAGTGCTTCACGCGCTTGAGCTACTCCAATGCGACCCGCCTGCGCATTGCTCAATGCCAGGCGCACTCTGCGTTATGATCGGGCCGCAAATCCAGGAGACGATTCCGATGTCCTGCTTGACTCATTAGCTTTCGGTGCTGAGTTTCCGTGACGCGATGATTTGTGGAGAAGCGATGACCCCGCTGCCGTTGATGGAGCCAATGCGCTTCGTATTCATTTGCCAAGGAGGCGTGCTCGAAGCGAAGTCGCTCCTGCTTGCCGCATCGATCCGCTATTTCATCAGCGATTTGCATGAATTGACCGCGGCGATTCCCGGCCCCGCAGACCAGCGGATACCCGCTTACGCGAAGCTTCTGGATGCCGTGTACTCGAATTGAAGCGATCCGCCGCGTCGATCAGGCGGGCTGCGTACCCTGACGATCAGCGGCTGCCTGGAGGTCACATCGCCGATGTTCCGCTTCTCGAAATAATCCAGAGGCAGACGCAACAGATGCGTGAAGACGTTGCTGGTCCACTGCTGGTTCATTCTTGCGGAAAGATAAATGACCGCCCAGCCGCGTGCATGCGAGACGGCGACCTGCATCAGCAACAACAGCGCGAAACCGCCGGCGAGGGCAAACAGCAGGCCTCGATCCGCCGCCACCAGTACCTCATCGATCACCCATTGCATGAAAAACGGTCCCAGCAGCAGGACCTGCATCGTGATCGAAAGCGATAACAGCTGCCCCAGCGAGGATCGCAGGCCCAAAATGTTGCCTGCAAGCTCACGCAAAGACACGACGGGTTCTGATTTTCTGGGCGCGAAACCCGCCGATGGCGACACTTCCAGCGCGACGCCGGTGAAATGCTTCGTAATGTCGGCGAAAGACAGCTCCCGCTTGCCGATCGCGGGATCGATCACGGTCGCCCTGTCCGAACCGACCTTCCGCAGCACCACGAAGTGATTCAAATCCCAGTGCAGAACGCAAGGAAGACTCAATTGCGACAGGCCTTCCATATCCAGACGCACCGCGCGGCTCTGGAAGCTGTGCGCACTCGCGATCTGGATCAATTGCGCCAATCGTGCGCCTTTCAGCGACAGCGGGAACCTGCGCCGCAATTCGAGCAGCCCGATATCGAATCCGTGGTGGGAAGCGATCATCGCCACGCACGCCAATCCGCATTCGGCCACTTCGCTCTGCAGTTGTATGTGCATCCTGCTCATGGGTCGGTGACCCGACCGCGCACTGCGAACAAAGGCTCGAACACCCATTCGATGAGATGCCTGCGCTCGCCGAGGATGTCGGCCTCCATCTGCATGCCTGGCCTCAATGCCTCCTCGCGACCGTAGACGGTGACCGTCTGTCGATCCAGACGGACGACTACCCGGTAGTAAGAATCCGCCTTCGATGATCGGTATTGGTTCGTGCCGAGTTCTCCCGGCATCAGCGCGCTGCGGCTGATGCGGGCGACGCGCCCACGATGGTGGCCGAATTTCTGATAAGGATAGGAATCGTAGCGCAGCAGGACGCGATCTCCGGGATCGATGAAGCCCATCGCGCGACTGGGGACCAATAATGCGGCTTCGAGCGAACCCGTTTCGGGCAATAGCGTCATCATCGGTTGTCCGGCGACGACGGTTTGTCCGGAGTTCACCGAAAGACTGGAAATCACGCCGCCGACCGCGGCCGTCACCAGATATTCGGCCTGCGCGGCGGTTTGCAGCCTTTCGCGATCAAGAACCGACAACTTGCGCGCGTTGTCTGCGAAGCGCGCAGTAGGTTTTGGCAGGAGACTCTGCAATTGCTGATGAAGATCGGCCATGCTTCGCGACAGCCGCGTTTGCTCGCGATGGAGGCTGAGCACTGCGGCCTCGCCATCCAGGATGATGTTCTGCTGTTGATTGCTCTGAAGATCGCTCACCAACGACATGGTCCGCAGTCGTTCCATCCGATCGAGGGTATCCCGGGCGATCGCGGTCTGTTCCCGTCGCGTCGCGATCTCGGCATCGATCTGCGACCTTTCCTCTTGCGCCTCCATGAGTTGTCGCTGCAGGCCGCTGCGCATCGTCGCGTTCTCTTCGTCTTCGGCACGTTCCAACGTGCGCAAGCTCTCCTCGCGTTGCCGGATGCCGCGTGCCAAAGCGGCCGGGACATCGCCACCGACCGGGATCGCGTGCGGCACCGACAGCAAGGCGATCCGCTGTCCGGATATCACGCGACTGCCTTCTTTCGAATCGATATTTCCGACCACGCCGGTGACCGGCGCAATGACGATGGCAGCGCCCTGCAGCGATGTCAGCTGCCCGGACACGCGCGTTCGCCCGGTATAGCTGCCCTGCAGCAGAAAAAGAATCACGGCCGCTACGATCAGCGCTGCGGCATAGCCGAAAACACGCAGCTTCAGCGGCTGCGCAAGCGCGATATTGCCGAGCCAGCCGCTGCGATGCTCGTCGATGACTTCACGACGGAACAACGGCTTGCTCATCGTGGCTTCTCGACGCAGGCATGGACCGACGGCGCAGTCGGCGACGCTTCGGCCCAATCGGTGAAGAACGGGCCCAGTTCCTGTCCGATCGATGTCTGCACAGCTATTTTAGTTTCGTAAGTTCCGCGTCTGCCCCATCCCGCGCACGACGAAACGCTCGATGGTCAGCGATTCCGCACCCATCGGTTCGTAGGCGTGCAAGCGCGCGGTGGAAATGCCGATCTCGGCGCCGAGACCGAGTTCGCCGCCGTCCGAAAACAGCGACGACGCATTAACCATCACCACCGCGCTGCGCAAGGCGTGGTCGAAGCGCTCGGTGGGGGCTTCGTCGCCGCGCAGCTCGACGCCGCGCTCGCGCAGCATCGCCGCGGCGCGCGGCAGGAACTCCGCAGCGAGATCGGCATGCACCAGCAGGGTTTCCAGTGCATTGCAGGCGCTGGGCCGCGCGACCTTGCCGTCGAGCAGCAGGTTCAATGCAAGATCGGGATCGGCGGGGGCATCCACTTACAGATGACACACGCCCTTGTAGTGCTTGATCACCGGCACTTCGTCGATCAACGTCAACGCGGCGGCCGGCACACCCGCATCGACCAACGCGCGCCGCAGCGACGCGGCGATCGCGGCATTGCTGCGGATCGCTTCCGAGCCGCCGCGCAGGATCACGCCGTTGCCGGCCTTCAGGCACAGCGCCGCGGCGGCGGCGCTCATGCGGGACATCCACTCACTGGCTCAGCAGATCTCGGCAGGCGTCCACTGTGGGATGTTTCCGGCGGTCCAGACATTGGTGGCGTCGGTCAGCAGGCTGGTCATGCTCCAGATGCCGTTGACGCTGGTGGTGCCTGCCCAGATGCCGTTGAGAGTGGAGATGAGCGCTGCGAAATCCGCCTGCAGTTTCAGGTTTTCCGTGCTGCTCGGGGCGAAGCTCGCCGTGCCGGCATAGACCAGATCGGCGCTGGTCAGGCCCAATGCCTGCACATTCAGGAAGCGGCCGAAATGACTGAACTGCGCCTGCGTCGCCGGATCGGAGCCCGTGCCGGTGAGCTGATCGCCGGAAGCGACCGTGAATTCGCTGGCGGTGTATGGCGCCGTTGGCGGCGGCGACTGCGCCTGGCCTTCGCCCTGTTCGCAGATGACATCGATCGCCGCGGAAAGATCGGCGAAACTCCCGATGGTCTGCGTGAACGGTTGACCCGATGCGAAGACGCTCTGCTGGTTGGTCATCGTCCACGGCACTTCCGTGCCCGCGAGACGCGTCAACGCGCGCAGCGCCGCATACATCTGGCCGATGGATCGATAGGGCGGCGTCAGGCGCGCGGCTTCGAATTCGGTCGGAACCTCGATATCCAGCATCGTCGGCAATGCCTGCAGGATGTTGCCGATGCTCGCGTTGAGGATACCGCTGTCGCCGGTCGCCGGATCGGTGGGATCGAGAATCGGCGTGCCGTCCGGGAACGTCGGTACGCTGCCGTAGATCGGCGCGGTGTAATCGGGCGTGGTGCCCAGCGCGATGCACATGTTGGCTGCGAGTTGCAGGTGCAACATCTCTTCGGTGCAGACGCTCAGCACCGACGTGTAGGCGGCTTTGGATTTAGCGGTCGCGTTGGGCGCGCCGGGCGGAATGATCGAAGCCAGCGCGCTGAGATAAAACGGGATGGTGTACAGCTCGACGGCGACGGCGACCTGCGCATGCGCCTGCGCAGCAGCGAGGGCAATCTTGGCATTGTTCGCCGCACGCGGCGCGGTCGCGAGGATGGTGGTGCCTGTGGACATCAGTGAGCTCCTTTGATGATGGACGACATTCCAGTGGATGACGCACTGGTGGATGACGCACTGGTTGATAACGTACTGGTTGATAACCAGGGTCGATGGATGGAACGCGGATGGATCCGATATCCGCGGAAGCGCGCATCCACCCGGCATCGGGCATGCAGGCTGTGCGCAGGAATCGCGCCCCCTTGAACGCGACGATGCGGAACTGCCGCAGCGGCATCGTACGTGATGAAAACGACCTGCGTACAGTGAACGGAAATGTCCGCAGGTGCGTTCTGAAGCGTAGTTGGCGCACGGGTCGCATGCGGGTCGCCTTCGGGTTGCATGCGGGTTGTTTTCGGTCGCCAACCGCATCCGCGCGACGTCGTCCGCGGCAGATTCCATCACTGCTCTTTTTCCCGTACAGTGCCCGCACAGCAGGATGAGTCGCTGCCATAGCCTTCAGGGAACCTATGAAAACAGCCTGCCAGGTGATCGCCATGCTGCTCGTACTGACCTCGGCCTGCAGCCGTCACGACAATGCGCTCGACCGGCAGCCCATGTCTGCCGCCACCGACGCGAACCCAGGGTGCAGCATCGCCGGCGTGAATGGAAAACGCCTGTGGACCGATGTGCCCGCTCAGGCGGACAACTGCGAGATGCAGCGATTCGTCCTCAACAACTTCCTGTACCTCGCGCACGACGACAGCGACGGACACCCGCGTTTCATGTCGATGGCGCCGTGGTACGACGCGATCCCGCAGGACGGTTCGGCGCCGCGCTGGCGCGACGGCTTCAAGCCGCTGTCGACGCGCGCACTGCGCAAGACCTCGCACGAAGGCCAGCCCGGCGACAGCTTCGAATTGATCGACAGCGCGCATCGCCGCGTCGGTTACGACGTCCGCGTCAATGAGGTGTTCGTGAATTACCTCACGACATCGCGCACCTATCGCGCCGACGTGTTGTCCGCGGCGGAAGCCGCATTCCAGCGCGATCCGTCCAGCGGCGGCGTGTGGCTGCCGTCGGGTTCGGAAAAGACGCCCGGCGTGATCAGCATCAAGACGTCCTGGCGTTCGTTCCCCACCGGCAAACCTTGCCCCGTCGCGACGATGCACTGCGAGCGCGACGCGCGCGGCCACTGGTGGGGATTGATCGGTCTGCATCTGGTGCAGAAGACGCCGACGCTGGGCGAGATGACGTGGGCGACGTTCGAGCATGTCGCGAACGCGCCCGACTGCTCGCCCGGCGGCAGCGCGCCGATCGCACCGGCGCCGGCCGACCCGATGCGGCCCGGCAAAACACTGCCGGAATGGAACCTGTTCGACTGGACGAGTTATCGCGCGCAGGGCGGCGACGGATCGCGTTGCGCAGTGCCCGATGGTGCATACCGGTACACCGTCGCTTCCGATGGACAGACGCTGCAGAACCAGACCTGCGGCACGCCCTCGGCGACGCCGTTGTGCAATACAGATCCGCGCCGGACATCGGGCAACGCCACGCCGGTCGACAGCGACGCCAACACAAGATTCCATCGCATCAACGTATGCCGCACGGTGGCGCTGCCGCGCTGCAGCGGTTCCGGCGCGGAGGACGAGCAGGTGGCGTGTCTCAATCAGGCATTGGCGGATGACTTCCCCGCAGCGCTCGCAGACAAATGGCGGTATTACGCGCTGATCGGTTCCGTCTACATGGCCGGCCACGCGCCCGGCGTTGGCTGTTTCCGCTACGACGACGGTCCGATGCTGAACACGCAACCGCCGCGTTCGCGATTCCCCAGTACATGCGCCGGCGCCACCACCGCGCCGCAGCGCGCACGCGCCGGCGATCTGCGCCTGGCCAATACCTCGATGGAAACCTGGATGCAGGACGGAACCTGCCTGGTGAGCACGCCCGGTTCGACGCCATTGATGGGACGCGACTGTTTCGCCTGCCACGCGCCCGCCACCAACGAACCCGGTTGGCCGTTCGGCATGGGCGACATGAGCTTCCTGTTCGACCGGATTCCGGTCACCGCCACGACGCAGTGACTACGCCATGACATCGACCCCGCATTGTTTGCTGACGATCTCCGACGATGGCTTCGTCGCGGGCACGGAAATGCTGATCTTCAGTTTCCTGCGCAACAACCCGTGGTTCGGCGGTCGCATCCTCGTGCTCTGCAATCGATCATTGAGCGACGCGTCGCGGGCACGGCTTGCTGCGCTTGGCGCGGTGGAATTCATCAGTCCCGGACGCGATCTCGAACAGCGCGTCGCCGCGCTGGCCGCCGCCATTCCCGAACTGCGCGCCGCCGGCCCGCGCTTCGCGTCGCTGGAGGCGTTCGGTCTGGACGACTTCGAACGCGTCGTCTACATCGACAGCGACGCGTTCGTCACCGGCGATCTGTCGGCGCTGTTCCTCGATGCGCATCCGCTGCTGGCCTGCGCCGACGGCAGTCACTACGACGAACTGCTCGGCGATGCCGATGCGGCGCGCATCGCCAACCAGCGCCGCTACGGCGCCGCATTGGGTCATTGCTTCAACACCGGCGTGATCTCGATCGGACCGGAGATGCTGGACAGATCGCTGCGCGACCGTCTGGTCGCGGATATCGATCACGCGACGTGGGCGGACGTGGAAACGCTGGGGTGGACCGATCAACTGATTCTCAACCGGCGCTTCGCCGGGCGCGCGATGTTGCTGGATGGCCGCTACAACTACATGCCCGTGCTGGAAGCGAAGATCCGCCGGGCGTATCGCCTGCATTTCCACGATGCGCGCATCGTGCACATGGCCGGCCGCTACAAACCCTGGGAGCCGCGGCCGCCGGCGTTGTTCGAGCAGGCGCCCAGCCTCGCCAAGTTCTACGAGCTGTGGCAGCAATTGGAAGACCTCATGCCGCGCACCGCGTCCAGCGACGCGGTGGCCGCCGGCCTCGCCTTCGAAACGGCGCGAATGCAGGCCGTGATGCAACCGCGCACCGAACTGGAGTCCGCGCCGTGAACAAACATGCGACAACCAAATTGGCGACGACCGAGCACGCCGCGACCGGGCACGCCGCGATCGACCACGCCGCGACCGAGCATGGCCTGATCGAATCCACCTCGGCCGGAAGCGCGATCACCCGACACGACGTGGCCTGCGCGCGCATGCCGATCGATGTCGGCGATTTCCAGACCGCGGTGTTCGACGGTTTCGACGGCAAGGAGCATGTTGCGCTGTACATGGGAGAGTTGCACGAAGGCCCGCCGCTGCTGGTACGCCTGCATTCGGAGTGCTTCACCGGCGACGTGCTGGGCTCGCGTCGCTGCGACTGCGGCGAACAGTTGGCCGAATCGATGCGTCGCGTCGCCTCTGCCGGACGCGGCGTGATTCTGTATCTGCGCCAGGAAGGCCGCGGCATCGGTCTTGCGGAGAAACTGCGCGCGTACAACCTGCAGGATCAGGGCTTGGACACCGTCGACGCCAATATCCGCCTCGGCCATCTGCCCGACGCCCGCGATTACGGCGTCGCGGCGCAGATCCTGCGGGCGCTGGGCGTCGACACGGTGCAACTGCTCACCAACAATCCGACCAAGGTCGCCGGCCTCAGCGGCTACGGCATCAAGGTGGCCGCGCGCGTGCCGCTGGTGATTCCGCCGCGGCCGCAGAACCGCGATTATCTGCACACCAAGGCCGAGCGCATGGGGCATCTGCTGGACGCGCCGGCCGGCGAAGACACCGACGCCCGGCTGCCGACGATGGATGCGCTGTTCGAACTCCTCGGCCGCGCCCGCACGCAGCCGATGACCGCGCGTCCGTTCGTGACCCTGAGCTACGCGCAGAGCCTGGACGGCTGCGCGGCCGGCGTCGAAGACCGGCCACTGGCGATCAGCGGCGGCGCCGCGCGATGTTTCACCCATCGGCTGCGCGCCGCGCACGACGGCATTCTGGTGGGCATCGGCACCGTGCTGTCCGACGACCCAAGCCTCACCGTCCGCGAGGCAGAAGGCCATCATCCGCAGCCGATCATCGTCGACAGCCGCCTGCGTTTTCCGATCGACGCCAAACTGTTGTCGCATCCGGACCGGCGCGTGTGGATCGCCACCACCCACCGCGCCGATCCGCAGCGCGTGCAGCGTCTGGAAGCGCTGGGCGCCGAAGTGCTGATCGTGCCCGCCGATGCCGCCGATCGCGTCGATCTTGCCGCGTTGATGGCGCAGCTGCGCCAACGCGGCGTGCGCAATCTGATGATCGAAGGCGGTGGACGCATCCTCACCCAGATCGTCAATCGGCAACTGTTCGATCTGCTGGTACTGACGGTGGCGCCGCTGATGGTGGGCGGCGTGCCCGCCTTCGCGCCGCGCCAGGGTCTGCTGCGGCATCAGCACACGCGCATCGCCCAGCCGCACTACCTGCCGGTCGGCGACGATCTCGTCGTCTGGGGACGGCCGCAACGCGCGGACAACGGCCCCGCAGTCGTCAGCCCCGGAGCCGCCGCATGAACACATCGCCCACATTCGTCTACGGCGTGCTGGACGTGCGCGACCGCCTGCGCGACGCGACGCTGGGCGAGCGCTGCCGCGAACTGACGTTTGCGTGGTCGCGCTGGTCGTATGCCGGATCGATGATCGAACACAGCGACCCCGACCAACTGCTCGCACTCGCGGCGGAGCGCGGCGTGCGCTATTGCCTGGTCCAGGCCTGCGGCCATCTGGTGATCGAAACCCTGCGGCCGAAAGGCGCGGCCGCGCCCGAATTGGTTGAACTGCTGATCGCCGCGCTGGGCGACGACGCCTGGCTGGTTGGGCGCAAGGTGTCGGAGAACGTCATCCACGACGCCTGCTGGCTGGTCGATCTGCAGCGCTGGCACGCATCCGGTCGCCCGCATCTGCAACGCGACGCGCAGCATCCATGGCTATCGCTGGCGACGGACGATGGCATCGCCGACAGCCCTCCGCAGGCATTGCTGCGCGGACGCGATCTGGAGCCGCAGCGCGAAGCGCACGCGCAGGCGCTGTCGCAATCGCCCGCACAGGTCGACACCACGCAACTGCAGCCGCCGCTGGGCGAATTCGTCACATCGCTGGCGCGCACGCTCGACCAGTGCCAGCGCGGCGTCTTCATCTGGAATCTCGAACCCTACGATGACGTGCATGTGGAAGATACCCATGTGAAGCAGGCACAACCGCTGCGTTCGCTGTTCTGCGTGGCCGCCGGCTTCAAGCCCAACGCGATCCTGCGCAGCCACGGCTACACGGCCGACACCGAAGTCGTGTTCTTCGACTACAGCGGCGAGGCGCTGGCGTTCCGTCGACTGTTGATCGAGCACTGGGACGGCTACGACCTGCCGTCGTTCCTGTTGCCGCGCTTGAATCCCGCCGAAACCCACTACTGGCTGCGTTCGACCGCGCGCGGGCAGATGCCGGAACGCGACGAACTGGTCGGCGAGTTCGACCAGCTGTGGGCGCGCGAACTGCAGGACTGGGGCGGCGCCGATGCGTTTGCCGAACAGTGGAACGCCACGCGGCGCTTGCGCCATCGTTTCGTGGAGGTCGATCTGCTGCAGGCGCCGGAAACCGCGCTGGGCACGCCGCCGGACGGCCCGGCGCTGGTGTGGTGGAGCAACGCGTTCTCGTCGGTGCATGCGCTGTGGCATCTGCGCCATGCCGAACGCCTGCGCGCGTTTTCGCGCTGGATCAATGTCATCGCCGAGCGCTGCCCGCAGGCCTGGCTGCTCGGCGCCGACGCCAACAACTGCCCGGTCGGCGGCATCCAGGCGGGGGCCTACGCCAGCCTGCTGTCGGCATGGCAGGGCGGGATGCATGAACCTCTGCCCGGCAGCGCGACGGCAATGCGCTTTTGAAATGCCGGCTTCTGAATCCACAGCACGGGTGACTCATGGCGACCATCGACAATCTCGCACCTTCGTCCATGTCCGCTGACGCGTCAGCGATGTCGGCGACACCCGCCAGCGCCGCGCATGCCGTCGCGCCGACCTTCGATTTCCGTCGTCATCGCGGGCCGGTCACCACCGCCGCGTGGATTCCGGGCACGCGGCAGATCGTCACTTCGGCCTACGACGGCGCGGTGGCGCGCTTCGATCTGGACACCGGCGCAGTGACCCTGTTCGGCCATCACGATCATCTGGTCAACCGGATCGTGGTCTGCGCGGACGGACTGCGCGCGGCGTCGGTCTCATCCGACTACAGCATCATCGTCTGGGATCTGCGCAACGGTACGCGACTGCAACGACTGCTCGGCCACAGCGATGACGTCGAGGATTTCTGTTTCATCGGCGCACATCGCGGCGCATCGGTGTCGCGCGATCGGCGCATTCTGCTGTGGGATCTCGACACCGGCGCCATCACCCGCTGCATCGAAGGCCACGAGCGCGACGTGCTGAGCATCTGCGCGGACGACCGGCATCTGTATACCTCCGGCGACGACAAGACCCTGCGCGTTTGGGACATCGACAGCGGCGAGGCGCTGCGGATGTGGGGCCCGTTCGAGACCGAAACCGACACCTGCGCGATCGACACGCATCGCGGACGCGTGGTGCTGGGCTGCGACGACGGCTGCATCCGGGTATTTTCGATCCTCGGCGGCGATATCCTCGCGACGATTCCCGCGCATCGCTCCGGCATCAAGAAAGTGGCGTGTTCGCCGCGCGACGGGGCGATCCTCAGCGCCGCCTACGATCAGGCGATCCACATCTGGGACGGCAATGATTTCAGTCATCGGCTGAGTCTCGAAGCGCGCGCGCGGCAGTGGGAGCGCTCGTTCAACTGGTCGCCGGACGGGCAGCACATCGTGGCCGGCACCTTCGACGGCACCGTGCTGGTCTGGCAGGCGCGCGACGGGCGCTTCCTGACCGAACTCGGCGCCGGCAACGACAGCGAAGACGATGCGATCGGCAACGATTGTTTCAACGACATCGCCAGCGCCGGCAACGGCGATATCGCGGTGGTCAACGATGCCGGGCATGTGCGTCTGGGGCATCTGACCGACACCGATGCGCGCTGGCTGACCCGGGCCGCGCCGCGCACCGGGCGCATGCTGATGAATGCAGTCACCGTGCTTGATGATGGGCAGCGCATCATCGGCGGCGCGCACGATCAGCAGTTGCATGTGTTCACACGCACCGGCGACGCCCTGCACGCCGACACCGCCAACCACCTCGGCGAAGGCCCGATCAACTGCATCCGCGCCAGCATGCAGGACGGTTGGCGGGATGCGCTGTTCGTCGCCTGCTATTCCGGCGCCGTCGTGCGTACCGATCGCGATGGCCAGGTGCAGGACCGCTTCACGCACCACGACAACGCGGTGAAGGCGCTGCGCCTGCATCCCACGCGCCCGGTCGGTGTGAGCTGCAGCGCCGACGGCGTGCTGACCTCATGGCGCTTTTCGGGCGAATTGCTGCATCGCTTCGCCGGCCACACCGCGATCATCGACGACATCGATCTCGATCCCAGCGGCGAGTTCCTCGCCAGTACCGGCCGCGATTTCCATCTGCTGATCTACCGCCTCGACGACGGCGTGCTGCTGCAAGCCTTCGATCTGGGGCGGCGCTCGCCGAAAGCGGTGTGCTTCGTCGATCGCGAGACGGTCGTGGTCACCAACTACTGGGGCGAACTGCTGCGCGTCGCTTTGAATACAGCGACGATCCTGCGCCGGCAGATCGCGGCCAACGGCATCAGCGCCATTGCCCGCGTGCCTGATCGCGAAGACCGCCTGCTGGCGTCGTCCTACGACGGCAGCAACTATCTGGTGCGCAGCAGCGATCTGCAGGTGATCAACCGTCTGCAGGCCATGCAGCAGCGGCCAGAGCCGGTCCGTGGCTGAAGCGGCGCGGCGCTTCGTGATCCTGTCGGCGCGGCGCAGCGGCAGCAATCTGCTGTGCACGTTGATCGACAGCCATCCGGACGCGCTGTGCCATCACGAACTGTTCAATCCGCGCGGCATCTTCACCGCGCTGGATCTGCGCGATACCTCGACGCCGCTGCACGATATGGCCGCGCGCGAACGCGACCCCATCGCGTTTCTGGCGCAGGTCTGGCGATACGCGCGCGGCCACGCCTGCGTCGGCTTCAAGATGACGCCGGAACAGCATCCGGAGATCCTGCGGACGGTGCTCGACGACACCGGCATCGCCAAGATCGTGCTGCGACGGAACAATCCGCTGCGTGCGCTGGTGTCCGAACGCATCGCGGAAATCACCGGTCGCTGGGAGGCGTATGCGGGAGAAACCCATTCTGCTCCGCATCCGCGCATCCATATCGAACGCGACGAACTGGATCGGCATGTGCGACAGATGGACGCGTTCTACGACAGCCTGACCAGCGCGATGCAGCGCGGCGGCCAGCGCTGGCTCGAACTGCGCTACGAATCGCTGTTCGATGCCGGCGAACAACAACGGCTCTGCGACTTCCTCGGCCTGTCGTCGCGCCCGCTGCAGACGCGCAGCATCCGCCAGAATCCCGAGCCGCTGGAGCGACTGCTCGACAACGCCGACGCGCTGCGCCGATCACTGGCCTCCACGCCGCTGGCCCACGTGTTCGACTGATGCCTTCACGACTGATGCCTTCACGACTGATCCCTTGACGACCGATCCCGACCGAGACCGACGATGCGCGTGCTTTTCCATCCCGAATTTCCGACCATGGACGGCTACACCCTGGTCGCGATGTTCCATGAACTCGACTATCAGGGCGTGAGCGACATCGACGCGGAGTACGACCTCGCGGTCGCATGGGCCGACCGCACCTGGATGGATCCGGATCCGGCGCTGGAGACACTCGCTGAACGCATGCCGGTCTGGAACATCGACTGTCGCGACATCAGCAAACGCCGCGTCGATGAAGTCATGCGCGCGGTGTTCGGCTACGGCGCGGAAGTCGATCCGCTCACTTGGCACGGCCCGTGCGCGGTGAAGACCGACGAGAACGCGCGCGGCCGCGGCGGCGTGGTGGTCGCACCGATCGGCGACCCGGACCCGCGCATGGTCTACCAGCGCCTGATCGAATGCCGCGAACATGGCCGCACCGTGAACTATCGCGTACCCGTGATCGCCGGCACCCTGCCGCTGTGCTACGTGCTGGAACGGGCGCCGATCATCGAGCACCTGAAGACCGACGCCACCGCCTGCCGTCTGGTGGAAACCGACGACCTGTTCAGCGCAGTCGAGCAACAGCGGATCCTCGCCTTCTGCCGCGGGATGCATCTGGATTTCGGCGAACTCGACGTGCTGCGCGACGACGACGACGGCCGCATCTACATCATCGACGCGAACAAGACCCCGGCCGGCATGGGCATCGCCTATCGCCACCGCTGGACGCCGGCCCAGCGCCGCACCGCATTGCAGCGCCTGTCGGCCGCGTTCGCGCAGGCAGTCGCCGACGGCCGGCCGCGGCGCGCCGCCTTGTAGGAGCGACGGCTTTTGTGGGAGCGACGCAAGTCGCGACGGATTCAGGAAGACACTGCCTGTGCCTGTCGCGACTTGCGTCGCTCCTACAAAAGCGGTCGCTCCTGCAAAAGCCGCAGTTCGCACGAACCTGTCGCTCCCACAAGGCTGTCATTCACCGCATGCGTCGGCTTCGCTATAGTCGCGGTCATGCGAACCCCACTTCTCTCCGCCATCATCGGTCTGCTGGTCGCCGGTCTCTCCGCTGCATGCCACGCCCAGAACGACACCGCCACCCTCGTTCAGATCCGCACCGCGCTGGACGCCGCCGAGCGCGGCACCGGACCCGACAATCCCCTGCCTGCCGGTCACGCGCTGGGCGGCTGGGCCGAATACGCCAGCCTGCGCAAGCGCATCGACACGCTGCCGCCGGCCAGCGGCCAGGCGTTCCTGAATCGCTATCGCGGCCAGGCCGCGGCCGAAACCTTCCGCGACCAGTGGCTGGCGGCGCTGGCCAAGCGCGAAGACTGGCCGGCGTTCCGTGCCGCCTGGTCGGATTCGGTGAAAAGCACCGCGCTTCGCTGCGCCGAGTTGAACGCCCGTCAGGCGCTGGGCGCGACCGACGCCGACTGGACCACCGACGCCCAGGCGCTATGGCGCGGCACCGGCAAGTCGCTGCCGGGCGACTGCGATGCGCCGATGGCCATTCTCGCTGCCAAGGGCGGGTTGCCGCCCGCCCTGCGCTGGGAGCGGATCGAGAAAGCCGCCGCCGAATGGCAGCCCGGGGTGATGCGCTCCGCCGCACGCGGGCTGCCGGCCCAGGAGTTCGCGCTGGCCAACGACTACGCCGCCTTCGTCGAATCGCCGCACGACCGCGCCCTGAACTGGCCGAAGACCCCGCGCAGCCGCCTGATCGCCTCGCACGGACTCGCCCGCCAGGCCAAGGCGCTGCCGATGGCCGCCGAAACCCGCATGCCGAAGTTCGCCGAGGCGCTGGGCATGAACGATGTCGAGCGCGGCCGCGTGCTGTATCAGGCCGCGCTGTGGACCGTGGCCTCGTACGAAACCGAATCGGCGCGGCGCCTGAACGCGGTGCCCGACGTCGCCTACGACGAGAAACTGCACGAATGGCGGGTGCGCGAAGCGCTGGCGCGCTCCGACTGGAAGGCCGCGCTGGCCGGCATCCGCAAGATGGGCGACAAGCAACGCCGCGATTCGCGCTGGCGCTATTTCGAGGCGCGCCTGCTGGAAATGAGCGGCGACAAGGCCAATGCCGCGATCCTCTACCGCGACGCCGCCAACAAGCCCGAGTTCCACGGCTTTCTCGCCGCCGACCGCATCGGTTCGCCGTACGCGCTGTGTCCGTGGACGTTGAAGACCGACGCCGCCGCGAAAACCGCGGTCGCACGCGATCCGGCGATGGCGCGGGCGATGCTGCTGTATCGCATCGAACGCGGCGCCTGGGCCGAACGCGAGTGGAACGACGCGCTGTCGCGCTTCACGCCGGAACAGCGCCGCATCGCGGTGGACATCGCCCAGGACAACGGCTGGTTCGACCGCGGCGTGTTCGGCCTGATCAACGTCGGCGGCAAATCCTATCCGGAGGAATCGCGGCTGTACGAACTGCGCTTCCCGCTGCATCACGACACCATCATCCGCCGCGAAGCCGCGAAACACCGCATCGACCCGACCTGGGTCGCGGCCGAGATCCGCGCCGAAAGCGTGTTCAATCCGAAGGCGCGCTCGCACGCCGACGCCCGCGGCCTGATGCAGGTGCTGCCCAGCACCGGCGCCGGCATCGCCAAACGCCTGGGCCTGCCGTGGCGCGGCGGCGAAAGCCTGTACGAGCCCGATTTCAACATCCAGCTCGGCACCGCCTATCTGCGGGAACTGGAAGACAAGTACGGCATGACCTATGTCGCCATCGCGGCCTACAACGCCGGCCCGGCGCCGGTGGCGCGCTGGCGGTCGCAGCGTCCGGACATGGATGCGGATTTCTGGATCGAAACCATTAGCTACAAAGAAACCCGCGATTATGTCGCGCGCATCCTCGCTTTCAGCGTGATCTACGACTGGCGGCTCAACCGCAACGCCATGCCGATCACCGACCGCCTCGCCGGTCGCATCGTCGACACCCGCAAGACCTTCGTCTGCCCGACGCCGGAATTGCCGGCGCCGCCTGCTGCGGCACCCGCGCCCGCGCCCGCTCGGAAGGCCCAGCGATGAGCCGCAGCATCGTCGTGCTCGGCGGCAGCGGCTTCGTCGGCCGCGCGCTCGTCTCACGGCTGCTCGCGCAGGGCGACCGCGTGCGCGTGCTCTCGCGCAGCGACGACACCCGGGTGCGCATTCCCGCGGGCGCGGACATCCAGATCGGCGATGTGTTCGATGCGGCATTCCTGCGCGACGCCTTTCGCGCCACCGATGTCGTGATCAATCTCGTCGGCATCCTCAACGAACGCGGCGACGACGGCAGCGGATTCCGCAAGGTCTATGTCGAACTCGCCGAAACCATGCTCGCCGCCATGAAGAACGCCGGCGTGCGCCGACTGCTGCAGATGAGCGCGCTGCACGCGGGCGACGGCGAGAGCCATTACCTGAAGGCGCGCGGCGAAGCCGAAGCGCGGGTGCGCGGATCGGAACTCGACTGGACGCTGTTGCGTCCGTCGGTGATCGCCGGACCCGGCGACGGCCTGTTCTGCCGGTTCGCGCAGTTGCTGCGATTCGCGCCGGGCCTGCCGCTGGGCGGCGCCGATGCGCGCTTCCAGCCGGTGTGGATCGGCGATGTCGTCGAAGCGTTCGTACGTGCGCTCGACGATGCAGCGACCATCGGGCGCAGTTACGATCTGGTCGGGCCCGAAGTCATGACGCTCGGCGAAATCGTCAAACTCACCGCGCAAACGAAGGGCTGGACGCGTTTCGTACTGCCGCTGCCGGCCGCGCTGGGGCGGGTGCAGGCGGAAGTCGGCGAACATCTGCCGGGCAAGCCGATCAGCCGCGACAACTGGCGTTCGCTGCAGCGCGACTCGATCAGCGATGACAACGGCCTGCCGAAGCTAGGCATCGCGCCGACCGATGTGCGCGGGAAACTGCCGGAGATTCTCGGCACCGCCGCATGATCGCTGCATAATGCAGCGCACTCCACCATTTCCGCATCGAGGACATCGCCATGGGACTGCTCGACGGCCTGCTGGGCCACGCCGGCGAAAAGCCGCTGGACAAGATCGAAGAGGAATTCGCGCCGCTGCTCGCGCCGGGCGAAACCCTGCAGCGCGCGTTCGCGTTGATCCGCGACCTGATCGTGTTCACCGATCGCCGCGTGATTCTGGTCAACAAACAGGGCGTCACCGCGAAGAAGACCGAATACCGCAGCATTCCGTATCGCGCGATCACCATGTTCTCGCTGGAGACCGCCGGCCATTTCGATCTGGAATCCGAACTGCGGATCTGGCTTTCGGGCCAAGCCGCGCCGATCGAACTGCATCTCGGCCGCAACTCCGGCGCGCAGCAGATCATCGGCCTTCTCGCTCAACACGCACCGAAATGACAACCATCACGTAGAGCGGCCTTTCAGGCCGGCCCAGGCAGAACCTGAAGCACGACGACTCCCGGGCCGTGCCTACGGCTGATGAAAGTGACACCCAAGCAATTACCGTAGAGCGGCCTTCAGACCGCTCGTTATTCACGGCAATACTCCAGCGGCCTGAAGGCCGCTCTACAGGTTCCATCGATGCGCACCTATCTCGTCGGCGGCGCTGTCCGCGACAAATTCCTGGGCCTGCCCTGCGGCGACCGCGACTACGTGGTGGTCGGCGAAACGCCGGAAGCGATGCTCGCCGCCGGCTTCAAGACCGTGGGCAAGGATTTCCCGGTGTTCCTGCATCCGCAGACCGGCGAGCAATACGCGCTGGCGCGCACCGAACGCAAATCCGGTCGTGGGTATCGCGGCTTCGTCGTCCACGCGGAGCCGACGGTGACGCTGGAAGACGATCTGATCCGCCGCGATTTCACCATCAATGCGATCGCCGAAGCCGCCGACGGCACGCTGGTCGATCCGTACGGCGGCGCGCGCGATCTCGAAGACCGCGTGCTGCGTCACGTCGGCGATGCCTTCGTCGAAGATCCGCTGCGGGTGCTGCGCGCGGCGCGCTTCATGGCCCGCTTCGCCGCGCACGGTTTCGCAGTGGCGCCGGAAACGATGGCGCTGATGCGCGACATGACCGCTGCGGGCGAACTGGCCGACCTCACGCCGGAACGCGTCTGGCAGGAGCTGTCGCGCGCGCTGACGTACGCGACGCCAGCGGCATTCCTGCGCACGCTGCGCGACTGCGGTGCGCTGGCGGTGGTGCTGCCGGAAGTCGACGCGCTGTACGGCGTGCCGCAGCGCGCCGAATATCATCCCGAAGTCGATACCGGCGTGCATACCGAAATGGTCTGCGACATGGCTGCGCAGCTCGCGCCCGGCGACGACCTGGTCGGCTTCGCCGCGCTCACCCATGATCTGGGCAAAGCGCTGACCCCAAGCGAAGAACTGCCCAAACACATCCTGCATGAACAGCGCGGCCTCGATCCGCTGCAGGCGTTGTGCGCACGACTGAAAGTGCCGACCGCGCATCGCGATCTGGCGCTGTCCGCCTGTCGCGAGCACCTCAACGTGCATCGCTTGTTCGAGCTGCGCAGCGGCAGCATCCACGATCTGTTCGCGCGCAACGACGGCTTCCGCCAGACGCAGCGGATCGCGCTGCTCGCCACGGTCTGCGAAGCCGACAAGCGCGGCCGCGGCGGCATGCGCGAATCCGAGTATCCGCAGGCGGCGGAATTGCTGAAACTGCATGCGGCAGCGCTGTCGGTGCGCGGCGCGGATGTGATGAAGGCCGGATTGGAAGGCCCGGCGCTGGGCGAAGCGCTGCGGCTGGCGCGGATCGATGCGATCCGCCGGGCGCGAAAAACTTCGTAGGGCGGGCCCAGGCCCGCCATCCCGTCCTCACCGCGACGGTCGCAATGATCGAAACCGTTCCATCATCGTCCGGAAAATGAGAAACCCGAACGGCGGGCTGAAGCCCGCCCTACCGGTTATCGAGCTTCAACAACAGATCCCGCCACGGCGTGAGCTTCGTACCGAGGCCGGCGATCACGCCCAGCGTGTTCGCCAGCGCGTCCGCGCGATCCATCATCCTGTATTCGGTGAGCGTGCCCTGCGCGTATTCCAGACCGATGCCCATCAGCACCAGCGCCACGCCCACGCTGAGCAGCGAACGCCAGCGCGGATACAGCTGCACCGCACCCGCGGCCAGCGCGGCATAGGTGAGGAAATGCTCGACCTTGTCGGTGCCCGAAGGCAATTGGCCGAGGTCCGGCACCGGGATCAGCGACAACACCACCACCAGCGCCACCGCGACGCACCACAGCGCGGACCACAGCAGCGGCCGGCGGAAGGGTTTCAGCGAACGGCCGATGCGCGGCGCGCGCGTTCCGTTGTCGATGTTCACAGGCGGCGGCTCACAGACGAAAACTCAGGTCGCCGACCAGGAAGGCATGGTCGAGGCTGGATTTGCGCGCGAACCCGATCGCCTGGAAGCGTTCGCCCATCTCGCCGGGCAGGGTCAGTTTCTTCGCCTGCTGGCGGAACGCGTAGCGCGCGACCTCGTCCGCGCAGCGGCTTTCGTGATCGCCGAGGCGCTGATCGAGGCCATTGCCGATCAGGAAACTCGCCTGCGAGCAGTATCCGGAGAAATCCAGGCCCGCATGGGTGCCGGCTTCCGCCAACGCGGTGAAATCGACCGACACGGTGACGTCCTGCAGGCCCACGCGGGCGAAGACGTGATCGGTCATGCGATGGCGATGGAACGCGCGCAGAGTGCCGTCCTCGCGGCGCGGATCGTAATACTCGCGGCGCGGATAACCGTAATCGATCAGTAGCAGCGCGCCGGCATCCAGCCCGCCGATCACCGCCTGCAGCCAGTACGGCAGCTGCGGCAGCACTTCCGAACGATAACCATCGCGGAACCGCTGTTCGCACTGGCGCTCGACATGCCGCACCGCAGCGCTCAGCAGCGCGTCCGCGGGACGATCCACGCGGACAAACGCATCGTGGGCGTCGAGCGCGACGTGCTCCTCGTAGATTTCGCCTTCGAGCACCGCGAAGCGCGAGGTCGGCAGCGCATCGATCACTTCGTTCGCGAACACGACCCCGTTCCAGGGTTCATTCATCGGCGTCTGCAGCCATTCCACGCGCGCGAAGGTCTCCGGCGCCAGCCGCGCCTGCAACCGCTCGCGCTGGCGTTCGCGCAGATCGGCGCTGGGTTCGAGAATCGCGTAACGCGCAGGCATCGCGCCGGTGGCGAGCAGGCGTCCGATCGCGGCTTCGGCGAACGCGCCGGTGCCGCCGCCGATCTCCATGAACATCGCGTCGTCGCCGAGCGGACGCAGCACCGGCGCCAGCGCATCGGCCACGCATTCGGCAAACAGCGGGCCGAGTTCCGGCGCGGTGACGAAATCGCCGCCCGGGCCCAGTTTGGTGGCGCCAGCGCTGTAGTAGCCCAGTCCCGGTGCGTACAGCGCCAGCTCCATGAACCGCCAGAACGGAAGTGCACCGCCGTTGCTCGCGATCTGATCCTGGATCAGCGACGCCAGACGCTCGCTGTGCGCCCTGGCATCGGAGTCGAGATCGTCTTCGTACTGCATGCGGCAGCTCTGGTGCGATGGCCGCACAGGATAACGAATCCCGATGCCTCCGGCGCTTCGGCCGCCGCGCGGCGATGGGGCCGGACGCCGGATTCAATCGTCGCGCGTTTCCTTGCGGTTCTCCCTGCGCGCGAACTACCACAGGTAGAAGCCGAGACCGACGATGAAAGCGAGGCCGCCGAGGGTCATCCAGCCGACCTGCTTGGTGAACAGTTCGGAGAGGATGGGATGCATGGCGGTACTCCAGTCTGGATCGACGTGAGCTTGCGCCGTGGCCGGGCCCGGGCTTTTGACTGTGATCAAATGAAGACCGAATCCTCCGCTGGAAGCGCCACATGTCCCCTTCACGCCCCGTCGCCCTGATCACCGGCGCCGCGCGTCGCCTCGGCGCCGCCATCGCCCGCCGCCTGCACGCGGCCGGTTACGACCTCGCCCTGCATTACCGCCATTCCGCGGCGGACATGGCCGCGCTGGTCGCCGGGTTCGAGGCCGCACGACCCGGCAGCGCGTTCTCCCTGCAGGCCGATCTGGCCGAATACGACCGCCTGCCCGAGCTGGTGGCGCACACGCTGGGCCGCTACGGCCGGGTGGATGCGCTGGTGAACAACGCCTCGGCGTTCTCGCCGACGCCGCTGGGCACCATTACCCCGGCCGACTGGGACGCGCAGTTCCTGATCAATGCCCGCGCACCGCTGATCCTCGCCCAGGCCGCAGCGCCGCACTTGAAGGCCACCCGCGGCGCCATCGTCAATCTTGTCGATATCTACGCCGAGCGCCCGCTGCGCGACCACGTCGTGTATTGCATGAGCAAGGCCGCGCTGGTGGCGGCCACGCGTGCGCTGGCGCTGGAACTGGCGCCGGAGGTGCGGGTCAACGCGATCGCGCCCGGGGCAATCCTGTGGCCCGAGGAAGGCAAGGCCGAAGCCGCGAAGTCCGCCCTGCTGGCGCGCACGCCGCTGGCGCGCACCGGCAGCGAAGACGATATCGCCGACGCGGTGCTATGGCTGCTGCAGGGCGCCAGCTACACCACCGGCCATGTGCTGCCGGTGGAAGGCGGCCGGCTGCTGCACGGCTGAGCCGGCCCGACGCGGCCGCGCGCATTCGCAGCCGCGAGCTCCGGCTTGAAGCGCGCTCAGCGCTTCGGCGCGAACGCGGTGTCCAGCGACAGTCCGCGGAATTCGGCCGGGGTTTCGTGCGACACCGCATACCGGTACAGCGCGGCGGAGTAGATGCCGCTCAGCGCCGCCTGGGTGACGCCCAGCACCAGCACGCCGATCACGAACAGCACGGCGACGCCGATCGCCAACCCCACCGACGCCTGCCATACGAGGAAAGTCGCAGCGATGCCGACCAGCACGACCAGCGTGGTGATCAGGCCGAACGCCGCGCCGATACCGACGTTGCCGATCGCGTTCTCGCCCCAGGTCTTCTTCAGCAACGCGACGCTTTCTTTCAGCGCGTCGATCGGGCCGATATTGCGGTTGACCAGCACCGGAACCACCAGGAAGGTCGCCAGCGTCCAGGCCATGCCCAGGCCGCTGCCGATCAGGCGCACGATGATGTTGTTGTCGCGGTTCTTCAGCGACTGCAGCAGCACCCCGACGGTCGCGGCGATCGCGGCGTAGCCGAGGATCGCCGGCAGACGGGCCTTCGCGGCGCGGATGCCGTCGGAGAACGTCGGATCGCCGCCTTCCAGCCGGATCGTCGCCGCGGCGACCAGCGCGCTGTTGAAGAAGACGATCACGCTGTACTGGCAGAAATAGAACACGAATCCGATGATCGCGCCGACGACATTGAAGCCGTCGGCGAACAGTTTCAGCGCGAAGATCGGCAGCGCGAAGGTCGCCAGCACCAGCAGCGTGGCCAGCGAGGACAGGATCGGGAACAGCATCAGTTCCTTGTCTGCGCGCAGCACCGACGCACTGGCCTTGACCAGCCCCCAACTGCGCGAAAATTTCTCGAACATCGCCTGCGCCCTCCCCGGACAAGGTGTGTGGAGGCGATATCGTGGGGCGAATGGATGCGCGCGACAAGCGCTGGAAGCCACCTCCGGCAGGTGCGATCCGTCATCTTCCGGCGTTGGGATCGAAGACCACCACGAACGGCACGTCGCGCTCGGACGAATCGGCCCAAAGATCGCCGAGCGTCCGCCCGCTGCGCGGATCGACGAAGTCCGGCGCGATCTCCGCCAGCGGCATCAGCACGAACGCGTGCTTCAGCTCGTCGCGCGGCAACTGCAAATGGTCGGGGCCATCCAGCACCAGGTCGTCGTAGAACACGATATCGATGTCCAGCGTGCGGTCGCCGAAACGCGGACCGCTGCGGTCGCGGCCGTGCGCGTCTTCCAGCGCGTGCAGCCAGTCGTTGAGCGCGACCGGATCGAGATCGCTGTCGACCGCCGCCGCTGCGTTAAGGAAATCCGGGCCGCTGAAACCGACCGCCGGGAAACAATAGACCGCCGACGCGGCGATATCGCCAAAACGCTCGCGCAAGGCGTCGAACGCCGAGCGCAGATTTTCTTCCGGCTGCTGGTTGCTGCCCAGACTCAGGAGGGCCATGCCCATGGGTGCGTTCCTCAGGGACGGCCGCGTTCGATGATCACGCCCACCGCGCGCGCGCCGCGCACCGCGCCGGGCTTGCTCAGCTTCAGGCGCACGTGCGACACCGCGAATTCGGTCAGGATGATCTCGGCGCAGCGCTCGGCCAGGGTCTCGACCAGTCCGAACGACGATGCGGACACGTATTCAATCAGGCGCTTGCTCACCGCCTTGTAATTCAGGGTGTCGGCGATGTCGTCGCTCGCCGCCGGTTTGCGGTTGTCGAACGTCATTTCGATATCGAACAGCAGCGACTGGCGAATGCGGCGTTCCCAGTCGTAAATGCCGATCAGCGTCTCGATTTCAAGCGCTTCGATGAAGACCTTGTCGGTCATGTCGCCTCCGGTGTGTCGCCGCTGGATTGTCGGATCAGGATGATATCCGGCCACGATTCGCGCCACACCTCGCACTTGTCCTGGAAATGCACGTGATCGTAATCCTTGCCGAGCCTGCGCATGTCGTCCAGGGCGTACTGCGCGAAATCGCGCAGCGCCACGAGGAATGCTTCATCGACTTGAATCACGACACTCTGCAATTCGACGCTTGTCTCGAAGCTTTCATCGGCGCCGCGAGGGTGACCGTAGGTTTTCATCGGCCGAACTCCGACTCGACGGCCGTCAAGGTCGCCATGTCCCAACGCGGCACGACATGCACCGACGCATCGCTGCGCTGCCCGGCTTCGAGCCGCAGCGCGCCGGCGAAGGCGATCATCGCGCCGTTGTCAGTGCACAGCTCCGGGCGAGGGAAGCAGACCCGGCCGCCGCGCTTGGTCGCCATCGCCTGCAGTCGCGCGCGCAGGCGCTTGTTCGCGCCGACGCCGCCGGCGACCACCAGCACATCGCAGCCGGCGGCCTGCAGCGCGCGTTCGCACTTGATCGCGAGAGTATCGACCACCGCATCCTCGAAGCCGCGGGCGATGTCGGCGCGGGTCGCATCGGTCTGGTCGCTGCCGCGCCAGGCCAGCAGCACCTGGGTCTTGAGCCCGCTGAAACTGAAATCCAGCCCGGGACGGTCGGTCATCGGCCGCGAGAACTTGAACTTGCCGGGTGTGCCGTGCTCGGCCAGCGCCGCCAGCTGCGGTCCGCCGGGATACGGCAGCCCCATGAGCTTGGCTGTCTTGTCGAAAGCCTCGCCCGCAGCGTCGTCCAGGGTGTCTCCGAGCAACCGGTAGCTGCCGATGGCGTCCACCGCCACCAGTTGGCTGTGGCCGCCGGAGACCAGCAGGGCCACGAACGGCGCTTGCGGGGGGGCGTCTTCCATCAGCGGCGCCAGCAGGTGACCTTCCATGTGGTGGACCCCGATCGCCGGCAGGTCCAGCGCCCACGCCAGCGACCGCGCCACCCCGGCGCCGACCAGCAGCGCCCCCACCAGCCCGGGACCGGCGGTGTAGGCCACCCCGTCCAAGTCGTTGATATTAATGTTGGCCTCGGCCAGGGTCTGGCGGATCAGCGGCAGCAGCTTGCGCACGTGGTCGCGGCTGGCCAGCTCAGGCACCACCCCGCCATACTCGGCATGGAGGGCGATCTGGCTGTAGACCGCATGCGCCAGCAGCCCCGAGGCACCGGGCCGGGCGGTGTCGTAGACGGCCACGCCGGTCTCGTCGCAGCTGGATTCGATGCCGAGGACTTTCACGGGAAGGGGCCGGGCCACGGGAACAGGGGCAGTAGTTTATCCCCGCCTCGGACGGATGGTCGCTTTTGAACTTGCCCGGCGGGGCCGACGCCGTTATCATGCGCGGCTCGCCCGGACGGACCGGGTGGTGCAGATGTCATCGCACGCGTTCCTTTCGCAAGAGCCCGGCCAGCTGGCCGGCTTCCCAAAAAGCCCGAGATTCCTATGCCCAGCGTCAAAGTCCGCGAAAACGAGCCCTTCGAGTTTGCCCTGCGTCGTTTCAAGCGCACCTGCGAGAAAGCCGGCGTCCTCGCCGAAGTCCGCAAGCGCGAGTTCTACGAAAAGCCGACCCAGGAACGTAAGCGCAAGGCCGCCGCGGCAGTCAAGCGCCAGGCGCGCCGCAGCTCGCGCGACGCCACCAAGCGTCAGCGGCTGTACTGAGCCGGCTCGACCGGACAGGCAAGCCCGATTCCTGCGCGGCCTCGCGGTCGCGACCACAGTGAATCCCGAAGCCGGCCGCGCTCTGCGTCGCCGGCTTTTTGTGTTTCCGGTCTTTACCGGCCACCCCATCCCTTCGGCCCGATCTCTGCGGGCCGCGTCACACGGAGTTCCGCCATGAGCCTCAAGCAACGCCTCACCGACGACATGAAAGCCGCCATGAAGGCCGGCGAGAAAGAGCGTCTGGGCACCATCCGCCTGATGAACGCCGCGATCAAGCAGAAGGAAGTGGACGAGCGCGTCGAGGTGGACGACACCCAGGTGCTGGCGATCCTCGAAAAGATGATGAAGCAGCGCAAGGACTCGGTGAGCCAGTTCGAAGCCGCCAATCGCGAGGATCTTGCCGTGATCGAGCGCGCCGAAATGGCGATCATCGAGCAGTACCTGCCGGCCAAGCTCGGCGAGGCCGAAGTACTGGCGGTGATCGATGCCGTCATCGCCGGCATCGCCCTTGAAAGCGGCGGCGCCCCCAGCCCGGCCGACATGTGCAAGGTCATGGGCGCGGTCAAGCCGAAACTCGCCGGTCAGGCCGACATGGGCGAGGTCTCGAAGCTGATTAAGCAGCGTCTGGCCAGCTGATCGGACGGCGTTCGCCCTCATGACCGCGCAGCCCGTCATCGCCATCCGCCCGGCCGTCCCCGCCGACGCCGGGCTGATCCTTGCCTTCATCCGCGAGCTGGGCGAATACGAACGGCTGGCGCATGAAGTCGTCGCCGACGAGGCCGGCCTCGCTGCGCAGTTGTTCGGCGAGCATCCGCGCGCCGAGGTGCTGATCGCCGAAGTCGACGGCGCCGCCGCCGGTTTCGCGCTGTTCTTCCACAATTTCTCGACCTTCGTCGGCAAGCCGGGCCTGTATCTCGAAGACCTGTTCGTCCGTCCGGCGTTCCGCGGCCACGGCCTGGGCAAGCGGCTGATGGCGCGGCTGGCGCAGATCGCGATCGAACGCGACTGCGGCCGCTTCGAGTGGTCGGTGCTGGACTGGAACACCCCGGCCATCCACTTCTACCGCAGCCTGGGCGCGGCCGGCATGGACGAGTGGACCGTGCAGCGCGTCAGCGGCGATGCGCTGCATGCGTTGGCTGCACAGTCGCAACAACCGGTTTGACGTTTTACCGGCCCGTCCCGGGTCGTCTTCAGGAGGTGTCCCATGAAACGCAAGAACCGCCACAGCGTGTGCTTTCGATGTCACGCCCGCAGTTGAGGTCACGCGCAAGCGCCGCAAAGGCTTCCCGTCCGAAACCCATGTGAAACGCGGCCACCGCGTCGTCAACGGCGACAAGGAACTGCTCGAAAAACTCGGCCGCAACGATCCCTGCCCATGCGGCTCGACCCGGAGGTTCAAGGTATTGCTGCCTCAGCGGCGGACGATATGAGGGGTCGGAACGCGACCACTATTTTTAGAGACTGAGTATCAGCTTCCACGCCGCCCCGACACGCCATCGGGGCGGCTTCCGCTCAAACACCTTGCTATACTCGGACCGAATTCAGTCCGCGGAGACAGCCTCATGAACGACCCCATCATCAGTCTCAGCGATTTCAAATCCGACGCCAGCCAATGGCTCAAGCGTCTGCAGGAAGAATCCGACGCCGTCGTGCTGACCCAGAACGGCCGTGCCAGCGCCGTGGTGCAGAGTTACGAAACCTTTCAGCGCCAGCAGCAGGCGCTGTTGATGCTCAAACTGCTGGCGCAGGGCGAGGCAGATATCGCCGCCGGACGACTGATCCCGCAGGAAGAGGTCTTCGCAGCACTGCGCGGGCGTTTCGCATCCGACGCATGAGCGATCACGCCGTCTACTGGACACCCACGGCGCTGCAGGATCTGGCGTCGATCCTGTCCCACATCGCCGCCGAAAATCCCGCCACCGCCGCAGCGGTCATCGACAGGCTTGAAGCGCGCGCCGAATCTCTGGGTACGCTCACGCCGCGCGACCGCACGGTTCCGGAGCTGCGCGAGATTGGTGTAAACCAGTATCGCGAATTGATCGAACGGCAGTGGCGTCTCATCTATACGGTCGAAGCCGAGCGCGTCGCCGTGGTGGCGGTCCTCGACGCCCGCCGGGGTCTGCAAACCCTTCTCCTCGAACGCCTGATCCGCAGCTGACATGGCCCGCATCCCCGACGCCTTCATCGACGACCTGCTCGCGCGCACAGACATTGTCGAGCTGGTCGGGTCGCGCGTGCCGTTGAAGCGCCAGGGCAAGGAATACTCGTCGCGCTGCCCGTTCCACGACGAGCGCTCGGCATCGTTCACGGTGTCGCCGACCAAGCAGTTCTATCACTGCTTCGGCTGCGGCGCGCACGGCACCGCGATCAGCTTCCTGATGAATTACGACCGCCTCGAATTCCTCGATGCGGTGGACGAACTCGCCAAGCGCATCGGCATGGAAGTGCCGCGCGACACCCAGCAGCGCAACGCCACGCCGGACAGCATCGATCAGTACGCGGCGCTGGAGGCGGCGAGCAAGTTCTTCCAGAAACAGCTGACGATCAGCGACAAGGCGCGCGGCTATTTCGACCGCCGCGGCGTCGACGACGCGATCCGCAGCCAGTTCGGGCTCGGCTACGCGCCCGATGGTTTTTCGGCGCTGCGCGATGCGCTGGGCACCGACCCGCGGCGGATGGCGCTGCTGGAGCGCGTCGGCCTGTTCTCGAAGAACGACAAGGGTCACGTCTACGACAAGTTCCGCGACCGGGTGATGTTCCCGATCCACGACCGCCGCGGCCGCACCATCGCGTTCGGCGGCCGCGTGCTGGGCGCTACTGATAAAAGCGGGGATGCCTCGCCGAAATACCTCAACTCGCCGGAAACGCCGCTGTTCCACAAGGGCCGCGAACTCTACGGGCTGTGGCAGGTGCGGCAGGCGAATTCAAAGATCGAACGGCTGATCGTGGTCGAAGGCTACATGGACGTGATCGCGCTGTTCCAGCACCGCATCGCCCAGGCGGTGGCGACGCTGGGCACCGCGACCACGCCCGATCACGCCGAACTGCTGTTCCGAAACGCGCCCGACGTGTATTTCTGCTTCGATGGCGACGCCGCCGGCCGCCGTGCCGCGAGCAAGGCAATGGAATCGGTATTGCCACGGATGAAGGACGGGCGCCAAGCATTCTTCTTGTTCCTGCCAGACGGCGAAGACCCGGACACGCTGGTGCGCAGCGAAGGCAACGCCGGTTTCGACCTGCGCCTGCGCGACGCGACGCCGCTGTCGACCTTCTTCTTCGACGAACTGGCGAAGGACGTGAATCTCGGCACGCTCGACGGCAAGGCGCGACTGGCGGAACGCGGGAAACCGCTGCTGGCGCAGATTCCCGACGGTGCTTTTGGCGACCTCATGCGCCAGCGGCTGACCGAACTCACCGGTGTCGGCGCGCGTGCCAGCGCATCCGCGGCGACGCAACCCGCACGCGCGCGCCAGCAACCCGCGCAGACGCAGAAACGCAGCCTGGTGCGCAGCGCAATCGCGCTGCTGCTGCAGCAGCCATCGCTGGCGCTGGCATTGGAACCGCCCAACACCTTCAATATCCTGCGCCAGCCAGGCGTGCCGCTGCTGACCGAACTGGTGACTCTGGTGCGCGAGCGCCCGGACATCACCACCGGCGGCGTACTCGAACACTTCGCGGAACGCGAAGAAATCGCGGCACTGCAGAAGCTCGCCTCGCAGGCCATGCCCGGCGAAGAAGCGCTGTGGCGCGACGAATTCCTCGACGCGATGGGACAGCTAGAAAAGCAGACCCTGCACCAGCGCATCGACGAACTGCAGGCGAAGCAGCGCGAAGTCGGCCTGGACGACCATGACAAGGCCGAGATGCGCGCGCTGCTGCAAAGCAAGATGCAGCCGGGGCGCTGACAACCGCTTCTCCTGTAGGAGCGCCGGAAGGCGCGACGAACAACGGGTGGCTTTTCAGAAGGCGGCAGGTCTTTCGATGTGCGGTCGCGCCTTCCGGCGCTCCTACAAACTTCAGCTCCTGACATATGGTCGTCATCGCAATACGGCAATGACACAAGAGAGTTGTGCTGTATCGAACAGCCATGCTCTACTGCCGCATCCGGGGGGGGGGTGCCCATGTACACGATGTCGACAAGGATCCTGCAGGCAAGGCGGCTGGCGAATCTCACCCAGACGTCATTGGCCGCGAAGGTCGGCGTCCACCGCAGCGCGGTGGCGCAGTGGGAAAAACCGATCGGCACCTCGCCCAGCGTCCATCATCTTGAACAGATCGCCACGCTCACCGGCGTGTACTTCGAGTGGCTGGCGACCGGCCGGGGATCGATGCGCCCCACCGGCGGCGAGTTCGAGCCGACGATCGACATGCTCGATTTCGCGCAGACTGAATTCGAATGCAGGATCCTGGAATGCGCGCGGCGCTTGTCCACGAAGAATCAGAAGATCGCCTGCGGCATTCTCGAATTGCTGGCGGGTTGAGCCGTCGGACGCCGGCAGCGGTGCCCGCAACCGTCAACCCCACACGTCCCGCATCACTCGCGCGAAATTGCCGCCCAGGATCTTGGCGATGCTCGCATCGGAATGGCCGCGCGCGGACAGCATGCCGGCCAGCACTTCGAAACGGTCGGCGGTGTTGAGATCAGGCGGAAACAGCAGCAGGTTCGGATCGCGGTCTTTCTCGAAGATGCCGTCCTCGATCATGCTCCGCATGTCATCGGTGTTGTCCTTTACGAACGCAGGCGTGAATTCGACCGGCGAGATGCCGAGGTCGGTGCCGATGCCGACGTGCTCTTCGCCGCAGAGATTCACCGCGTACTCGATATGACGGATCACGTCGGCGGCCATCTGCTGGCCCTGCTTGCGGATGTAGGGCCAGAAGATGATGCCGAGCACGCCGCCGCGGTCGGTCAGCAGTTTCAGTTCGTCGTCGCAGGACAGGCGCGGCACATCAACCAGGGCGCGGGCAGCCGCTGTGGCCGATGAAGATCGGCGCCTTAGACGCAAGGATGGCCCCGCGCATGGTGCGCTGCGAGGCGTGGGCGAGATCGATCACGATCTTTTCCGCATTCAGCCGTTCGACGACCTGATGGCCGATTGGCCTGCGTAACCGCTGTCGGCGAAGATCGTCTCGATGCCTGGGTATTTCGATATCGCTGCGGCGACCACCGGGTGAGCGTCATCCCGATCTTGCACACTGGCGGCCGTCACGCTCACCGCCCACAGCAGGCCCAGCG
>JANLVT010000066.1:0-89868 GCA_031364125.1 Lysobacterales bacterium
GCAAGGCGCGCTTCGCCGCTAAGCCTGGTGGGCTTGGCAAGAAGCGCAACGCCGCATGCCGCCCGAACAGGGGCATTCCCTTCGGGTTGTCGCCCCACAGCGCGCTGGGCTTTGTTGCAAATCCTCGCCGGGCCACCAGCCAGGCTGCGGTTTACGTCGCGCCCAGCGCGCTGTGGGGCGGCAACGCACTCGCAAAAAGATCATGAACAGGCTCTGAAATCCAGACAACATACCGACGCCGCGAAAGCGGCGCAGGCACGGGCAATCAGGTCTTCCCGAACACCAGCTTTCCGCCTTCGGCATCCACGTTGATCGCATCGCCGTTGGCGTACTCGCCGCTGAGGATTTTCTGCGCGAGCGGATTCTCGACCTGCTGCTGGATCGCGCGCTTCAGCGGGCGCGCGCCGTAGACCGGATCGAAGCCGATGTTGCCCAGCAGATCGAAGGCCTTGTCCGACAGCGCGATGCGGATGCCGCGCTCGGCCAGGCGCTTTTCCAGCCCGCGCAGCTGGATCTTCGCGATGTCGCGGATCTGCGCCTTGTCCAGCGCGTGGAAGACGACGATATCGTCCAGTCGGTTGATGAATTCCGGACGGAAGTGCGCCTGCACCACGCCCATCACCGCTGCCTTCATCTTGGTGTAGCTCTCGGCACTGTCGTCATCACTCATCTCCTGGATCATCTGCGAGCCAAGGTTGGACGTCATCACGATCACCGCATTGCGGAAGTCCACGGTGCGGCCCTGGCCGTCGGTGAGGCGGCCGTCGTCGAGCACCTGCAGCAGGATGTTGAACACGTCCGGATGCGCTTTCTCCACCTCGTCGAGCAGGATCACGCTGTACGGGCGGCGACGGACCGCTTCAGTGAGATAGCCGCCCTCCTCGTAGCCGACATAGCCCGGAGGCGCACCGACCAGACGGCTCACCGCGTGCTTCTCCATGAACTCGCTCATGTCGATGCGCACCATCGCATCGTTCGAGTCGAACAGGAATTCAGCCAGCGCCTTGCACAGCTCGGTCTTGCCCACGCCGGTCGGACCGAGGAACAGGAACGAACCGCTGGGGCGATCCGGGTCGCTCAGGCCCGCGCGGGTGCGACGCACCGCGTCGGAAACGACCTTGATCGCCTCGGCCTGCCCGACCACGCGCGCGCCCAGCAACTGTTCCATCTTCAGCAGCTTGTCGCGCTCGCCTTCCAGCATCTTGCTGACCGGAATGCCGGTCCAGCGCGATACGACTTCGGCGATCTCTTCTTCCGTCACCTTGTCCTGCAGGAGCGTGAAGCCCTGGGTTTCGGCTTCCTGCGCGGCTTTCAGCTGCTTTTCCAGTTCGGGCATGCTGCCGTACTGAATCTCGCTCATCTTCGCGAAATCCTGCTTGCGCTGCGCCGCTTCGAGTTCGAGCTTGGCGGCTTCGATCTGTTCCTTGAGCCGGGTCGTACCCTGCACCACCGCCTTCTCGGCCTTCCAGATTTCCTCCAGATCGTTGAACGCACGTTCGAGCGTGGCGATTTCCGCTTCCAGATCCGCCAGGCGCTGTTTCGACGCGTCGTCCTTCTCCTTCTTCAGCGCCTCGCGCTGGATCTTGAGCTGGATCAACCGGCGTTCTTTTCGATCGAGTTCTTCCGGCTTGCTGTCGATCTCCATGCGGATGCGCGAGGCCGCTTCGTCCATCAGATCGATGGCCTTGTCGGGCAACTGCCGGTCGGCGATGTAGCGATGCGACAGCGTGGCCGCGGCGACGATCGCCGGGTCGGTGATCTCGACGCCGTGATGCACCGCATAGCGTTCCTTCAACCCGCGCAGGATCGCGATGGTGTCTTCGACGCTGGGTTCGCCGACGAAGACTTTCTGGAACCGGCGTTCCAATGCCGCGTCCTTCTCGACGTACTTGCGGTATTCGTCCAGCGTGGTCGCGCCGATGCAGTGCAGCTCGCCGCGCGCCAGCGCCGGTTTCAGCATGTTGCCGGCGTCCATCGAACCCTCGGCCTTGCCGGCGCCGACCATCGTGTGCAGTTCGTCGATGAACAGAATGATCTGACCTTCGTTCTTGGCCAGATCGTTCAACACGGCTTTGAGGCGTTCCTCGAATTCACCGCGGAATTTGGCGCCGGCGATCAGCGCGCCCATGTCCAGCGACAGCACGCGCTTGCCCTTCAGACCTTCCGGCACTTCGCCATTGATGATGCGCTGCGCGAGGCCTTCGACGATCGCGGTCTTGCCCACGCCGGGCTCGCCGATCAGCACCGGATTGTTCTTGGTCCGGCGCTGCAGCACCTGGATGGTGCGGCGGATTTCTTCGTCGCGGCCGATCACCGGATCAAGCTTGCCGGACTCGGCGCGCGCGGTCAGATCGATGGTGTATTTCTCCAGCGCCTGGCGCTGCTCTTCGGCGTTCTCGCTCTGCACTTTCTCGCCGCCGCGCATCGCGTCGATGGCCGCTTCGAGTTTCTGCTTGTTCGCGCCCGCGGCTTTCAGCGCGCGGCCGGTGTCGCCGCCATCGTCCAGCGTGGCCAGCACGAACAGTTCGCTGGCGATGAAGGCATCGCCGCGCTGCTGGGCGAGCTTGTCGGTGACGTTGAGCAGACGCGCGAGATCGTTGCCGACGTTGACGCTGCCCGCCTGCCCGGAGACTTTCGGCAGCTTTTCGAGGGTTTCGCCCAGGCGCTCGCGCAGCAACGGCACGTTGACGCCGGACTGCGCGAGCAGCGGCCGCGTGCCGCCGCCCTGCTGGTCGAGCAAGGCGACCAGCAGATGCACGGGCTCGATGACGTTGTGGTCGCGACCGACGGCCAGCGACTGTGCGTCGGCGATGGCCTGCTGGAAACGCGAGGTGAGTTTGTCCATGCGCATGGGCGGACTCCGGAGGAAACGGGGCGGCGACGCCGCGATGTTTCGGAAGTGAGGCCTGACCCGCGCGATTCAAGTCTGCGCCCGGGCCGCGCCTCCCGCTGCGCTCAGGCGCCGCTCACAGCGCAGCCAGCGCGTCCTTCGCTTCCTTGAATTTCGGATCGATCTTCAGCGCCGCCTGCAGTTCGGCCCGCGCCTCGTCCTTGCGTCCGGCCTTGGCCAGGATCTGGCCGAGGCGATAGCGGGCGTGTTTCGGCTCGGGGTCGCCGGTCTCGCGGCCGAGTTTCAGATAGGTGCGCAACGCGGCTTCGCCTTCGGGCAGATATTGCCCGGATTCCGCAGCGATGCGGCCGATCTGGTACCACGGTTTGGCTTTCTTCGGTTCGTCCACGGTCCACTGCCGGGTCATGGCGTAAGCGTCCTTCCAGCGCTTGGCTTCCTGATAGCCGAGGATCAGCGACAGCCGCAGTTGCGCATCGTTCGGCTTCAGCGCGTACGCCTGCTCATAGGCCTTCAGCGCGTCGGCCGGCTTCTTTTCGTGCATCGCGATGCGCCCCTGCGCCATCAGACCTCGCGCACGGTCGTAGCTGGCGATGGCGGTCGCCTGCGCGCGCGCCTTGTCGATACCGCCGCCGATCGCACCCGGCGCCTGCAGGTAGAACTCGATCAGCGAGCTGCGCGCGTCGATCAATGCGGGATCCAGTTTGACGGCCTGCTCGAACGCGTCGCGCAACTTCGGCGCCATCGACATCTTCGACAGCATGCCGACCTCGCCGATGCGGTTGCCGTAGGCATTGCCCAGCCAATAGAACGCCTGCGCATTCTTCGCGCCGACTGCCGTGGCTTTTTCGCCCGCAGCGATGGCCTTCTCGGCCTGTTTGGCCTGCAGGCGTGCGCGCACCAGCAGCACCCAGGCGTTCGCATCGTCCGGCGTGGCCCTGGTCAGCGCTTCGGCGGCGGCAAGCGCGCCCGATGATTTCGATTCCACCATCGCGCGCACTTCGGGAAGGGTTTTTGCGGCGAGGGGCGACGCGAAGAAAACGAGACAAGCGCAGAACAACAGCGGACGCAGCGAAGACATGAGGCGCATGGAGGCAATCCGTGAAAAGTGCGGCGACGATAGCAATCCGTTCACCGGCAGCGACACCTGCCGCAAGTCACCCGGTACGGGCCGCGCGGGACGCCATTCAGCTAGACGAACCGGTGCGCCTGCATCGGGTCGGGCACCGGGCACGCATCGTGACGACCGAACCAGCGATAGCGGTTGCGCGCGATCATCCGGTAGAGCGGGTCGCGCACGCGGCGCGGCAGCAGCGCCGATAATCCCGCGATGCGCCATACGCCGCCCAGGCCCATCAGCACGCGGCGTATGGCGTCGGTGTCGGTGGAGACGCGCGGCGACGCACCGATGTCGTATTCGACCAACAGAAAGGAGACGGGGTCATTCGGATCCAGCCCATTCGCCGCCAGCAGCGCGCGGCCGCTGTCGCCCTGCATCGCGGCGAATCGATAGCGCTCGCGACGGTCGTGACGCAGCAGAAAACGCACCCAGCCGTTGCAGAGCACGCAGACGCCGTCGAACACGATCACCGCGCGCGGCGGAGACGACGATGGGTCGATCGTTGAACCGTTGTCGCGAATGCGCGTCATGTCGGCTCCAGCCAACCGCGGTAGTGCACCAGCAGGCCGATGCCCGGCAAACGGGCGCGGACATCGAAACGATAACGCCCGTCGTCGCCCGATTCGCGCGCCTCCACGCCGGCGAACCAGCGCACCGGCAGCGGCAACAGACCGAGGATGCGGATGCCAGCCACGTGCCAGACGATCGCGCCGGCTTCGACCGTCATCCGATAGCGCAGCGTCGCCGGTCCCAGCCGTTCGTGCAGAACGCCACGCGCGGCCCACAGCCGCGACGGCATCGCATGCGCCGCGCCGTAGCGGCGGGTCCAGCGTTCGCCGTCGTGTTCCGTCGCGATCTCGACCACCACCGGATGCACGCCCGCCGGCGGCAGCCGCGTGAGCCATGCGCACAGTCGCGACAAGATGCCGTGCCCGCGGTCGACCATCGCCTCGCCGCGCCAGCGACCGCTGCCGTCGTGCAGCGCGCGCAGGCACGTCGGCAGCGCTGCATACGCATCGCCAAGGGCGCGCCGGAACAGCGGCACGGACGATGTCATCGGCGGTTCGATCTGGAGCACGCGCCTTCGGCGCTCAGTCGAACCACACCAGCGTCGCCATCCGCCCGGTGCGGGCGTCGCGCCGGTGCGAGAAGAACCGCTGCGGTTCGGAGATCGTGCACAGATCGCCGCCGTACACGCGGGTCACGCCGGCCTGGGCCAGACGCATGCGCGCGATGGCGAACAGGTCGACGCGCCAGTGACCGGGGCGGGTCGCTGTGAATGCGGTGTCGGCGCGCGCGTCCTGGGCGAGGAAGCGATCGCGCACCTCCACGCCGATTTCGTAGCGCTGCGGACCGGCGGCCGGGCCTATCCAGGCGATCACACGTTCTGCGGGCGTGCGCATCGCTGCGACTGTGGCTTCCAGCATTCCCGCCGAGAGCCCGGGCCAGCCGGCGTGGGCGGCGGCGACTTCGCGACCGTCGTCGGCCGCGAATACCACCGGCAGGCAGTCGGCGGTGAGGATGGCGAGGACCGTGCCGGGCGTGTCAGTGACCGAGGCGTCGGCGATGGGTTCGTTGCCTTCGCCCGGCGTGCCATCGCAGCGCACCACGTCCACGCCATGCACCTGTTTCAGCCAGTGCGGCAGGGATGGCAAGCCGGCGGCTTCGACCAGAAGCGCGCGGTTGCGCTCGACGGTGACCGGATCGTCGCCATCGGCGGCGTAACGATTGCCGAGGTTGAAATGATCGAACGGCGGCGACGAGACGCCCAGGCCGTGGCGCAGCGTGATGAAGGCATGCACGCCCGGCGGCGCCGGCCAGTCGGCGGGCAGGAAGGCCGGACGGACGGACGCATCGTTCACCGCTCGCGCTCCGCAGCCTCGCGGCTGTCGTCGCGCAGCGCGCGGACCAGCGTCTGCATGTCGGCCGGCATCGGCGTGGAGCAACGGACCGGGTCGCCGCTGATCGGATGGGTGAATTCCAGGGTTTCGGCGTGCAGCGCCTGGCGCCTGAAGCCGCGCAGGGATTCGATCAGTGCGGTGGTCGCGCCCTTCGGCAGCTTCAGCGACCCGCCGTACAGCGGGTCGCCGATGATCGGATGCTTGATGTGCGCCATGTGCACTCGGATCTGATGGGTGCGGCCGGTTTCGAGCCGACATTCCAGCAGGGTATGGGCGCGGAAGCGTTCGCGCAGGCGGTAATGGGTGACCGCTTCGCGCCCGTCCTCGCGCACGGCCTGACGCAGGCGGTCGCGCGGGTGGCGGTCCATCGCGGCATTGACCGTGCCGCCCGACACCAGCGAACCCGACACCACCGCGAGGTATTGACGGTGCACGTCGCGCGCCGAGAGCTGGGCCACCAGCGCGGTGTGCGCCGGCAGGGTCCGCGCCACCACCATCACCCCGGAAGTGTCCTTGTCGAGCCGATGGACGATGCCCGCCCGCGGCAGTGTGACCAGCGCCGGGTCGCGATGCAGCAGCGCATTCACCAGGGTGCCGGCCGGGTTGCCGGCGCCCGGATGCACCACCAGTCCGGCGGGCTTGTTCAGCACGAACACGTCGGCGTCCTCATACAGAACGTCCAGGGCGATGTCCTCGGGCTCGGAGCGGGTCTGGACTTCCAGCACCACGCTCAGCGACACGGCCTCGCCGCCGCGCACGGGGTCGCGCGGCCGCACCTGGCGGCCGTCCAGCAGCACGTCGCCGGATTTGATCCATTCGGAGAGGCGCGAGCGGGAGTATTCGGGGAACAGTTCGGCCAGCACCGCGTCGAAGCGGCGACCGGAGGCCGCGTCGGGCACCACCGACAGGCGGGCTGCGGTCTCCGCGGCTGGCGTTGGCGTGGGTGAGGACATCGGAACTCCTGAATGGGTAAGTGACGCGACCGGGACGGTATCGCGCGTTGAGCCGGCGGCGGCGTAACCGCCGACGACGTGGTCGGAAAGGCCGCGCCTGGGAATCAGGCGGCCGGGGTTCCTGCGGTGCGGGTCTCCGGCAGGCTGTTAAGGGGCAGGCCGGTCTGGGCTGGTATTATCGCCCGCTCACCCGTCCAGCAGCAGCCCGCATGCCCCTCCGCCGCCTTTCGCTCTCCGCGCTCCTCCGCCCCTCCCTGCTGCTGGTCCTGATGTTCGCCCTCGGCACCTCCGGCTGCGCCAGGCTGAAGGGCGTCTTCAAGGACAAGGACGCGAACGAAGGCGTGCCGGTCACCGAGCTGTACGAAAAGGGCCAGCGCTCGATCCGCAACGGCAACTACGACGCGGCCGTGCTGACCTACAAGCGCCTGATCGCGCAATATCCGTACGGCACGTATACCGAACAGGCGCTGATCGAAACCGCCTACGCGCAGTACAAGATGGGCACGAACGACGATGCGATCTCCACCATCGACCGTTTCCTGCGCACCTACCCCACCCATCGCAACGCCGCGTATCTCTATTACCTGCGCGGCCTGGTCAACTCCAGCCGCGACACCGTGTTCCTGCAGCGGGTCTGGAAGCTTGACGCCAGCCGCCGCGATCTGGCCACGCCGCAGCAGGCGTTCAACGACCTCAAGATCGTCACCGAACGCTATCCCAACTCCCGTTACGCCGCCGACTCGGCCACGCGCATGGGCGAGCTGCGCGATCTGTTCGCGCGCCACGAGATCGAAACCGCGATGTACTACCTGCGCCGCACCGCGTGGGTTGCCGCGATCGAACGCGCCGAATACATGCGCGAAACCTATCCGGGCAGCGCCTTCGAGAACGACGGCGTCGCGGTGATGGCCGAGGCCTACACCCGCTTGGGCAACACCGCCCTCGCCGACAGCGCGCGCCAGCAGTTGCAGCAGAAAGCCCCGCAGCATCCGTGGCTGACCGATGGCGACAAGTGGCCGAACTACCCCTCGGTCTTCCGCAAGCTCAATCCGCTGGCCAGCGAGAAGTCGGCGCTGGATAACGACTGAGTCCGGCGAGGCACATCGCAAAGAAAAAGCCGCCGAAAGGCGGTTTTTTCATGTCCGGAGCCGAAACCCGCCTCCCGCAGCTGCCGATCAGAGTCGATGCGCCGGAGCCAACGTCTGCGCATCCTGCTCGACGATCTCGCCGACCAGCCATTGACTGAAACCCGGCGCCTCGAATTCGAGGAATCCTTCCGGCCAGTTCACGTCGATCCGCCAGCGATAGGCTTGCGCGCGCTCATCGTCGCCGACGACCTCGCGTTCGATGCTGTCGATCGAGAACGCGGTCATGCCGGCGCTGCACGCCACGTAGTCCAGCATGAAGCGCAAACCGAAAACCTCATGAAACTGCAGGATCGCCTGGGCGACGCGGAATCGATCCCCGCCTCCCTCAGATGGCAACCATTCCAGAATGAAGTCGATATCGAGCACCAGTTCCGCAGTGCCCTGCCCGCCTTCGACGATACGGAAACCATGCACGCGGACGTCGTGCCAAGACAGCGCATCGAAGTCGGCGGTGTACCAGCGCACGGGTTGCGGCACTCGGGCGACGGGCCTGGACCCGTCCTACGCCGAATAACCGTTGGTGATCGGATACCGCCGCTCGCGGCCGAAGGCGCGGCGCGAGACCTTCGGCCCCGGCGCGGCCTGGTGCCGCTTCCATTCGCTGATCCGCACCAGCCGCAGCATGCGGTCGACGGTATCGGCGTCGAAGCCGGCGCGCACGATCTCGTCGCGCGACTGTTCCTGGTCGATGTGACGCAGCAGGATCGCGTCGAGCACGTCGTAGGGCGGCAGCGAATCCTCGTCCTTCTGGTTGTCGCGCAGCTCCGCGCTGGGCGGGCGCGCGATCACCGCAGGAGGAATGACGGGCGCGCCGCCGACGGTGTTGCGCCAGCGGCAGAGCGCGAAGACTTCGGTCTTGTACAGATCCTTGATCGGCGCGTAACCGCCGCACATGTCGCCGTAGATCGTGGCGTAGCCCACTGCATACTCGCTTTTGTTGCCGGTGGTCAGCAGCAGGCCGCCGAGTTTGTTCGCCAACGCCATCAGCATCGCGCCACGGGCGCGCGATTGCAGGTTCTCTTCGGTCACGTCCACCGGCTTGTCGGCGAAGACTTCGGACAGCGCGTCGAGATAGCCCTGGAACGGTTTCTCGATCGGGATGGTGATCATCTTCACGCCCAGCGCCTTGCACTGTTCGTCGGCCAGGTCGTTCGACAGCTCGGCGGTGTAGCGCGAGGGCAGCCGCACCGCGGTGACGTTGTCGGCGCCCAGCGCATCCACCGCCAGCGCCAGCACCATCGACGAATCGATGCCGCCGGACAGGCCCAGCCAGGTCTTCTGGAAGCCGTTCTTGCCGCAATAATCCTGGATGCCGCGCACGATCGCGCGCCACGCCAGCGCGTCGCGGCTTTCGTCGCCGTCGTCCACCCACTGCACTGGCGCAAAACGACGCGCTTCGGCGTCGTAATCCACCACCAGCCATTGATCGGTGAACGCGGCGGCGGCGGGATGCACCGCGCCATCGCCATCGGCGACCACCGAGGCGCCATCGAACACCACCGCGTCCTGCCCGCCGACCGCATTGAGATAGGCAATGGTGGCGCCGGTTTCCTGCACGCGCTGCGCCAGCAGCGCATCGCGCTGCGCATGCTTGTCGCGCTCGAACGGCGAGGCGTTCGGCACCAGCACAAGCTGCGCGCCGCTGCGCACGGTGCTGGCGATGGGCTCGGCGAACCACAGGTCTTCGCAGATGATCAGCCCGACCGGCACGCCCTTCACGTCGAACACGCAGTCCTCGCGATCCGGGTCGACGTCGAAATAACGGCGTTCGTCGAACACCGCGTAATTGGGCAATTCGCGCTTGCGGTACGTGTGTGCGATCGTGCCGTCGCGCAGCACGCTGGCGGCGTTGTAGACCACGCTGCCCGCCGCCTGCGGCCAACCGACGACAGCGACGATGCCGGTCGCCGCGGCGGCCACCGTCTCGATCGCGTTGGTGCAGTCGCGCAGGAAGCCCGGCCGCAGCAGCAGGTCTTCCGGCGGATACCCGGACAAGGCCAGCTCCGGGAACATCACGATGTCCGCGCCGTATTCGTCGCGGGCCTCGGCGATCATCGCCGCGATCCGTTCGGCGTTGCGGCTCACCGCGCCTACCGGAAAATCGAATTGGGCGAGGGCGATGCGCAGACTCATGACGTGCTCCACTATGCGATGAGGCCAGTGTAGCGGCCCGATGCTAAACCGACGACCGCAGCCGGTTCCCGTCCTCAGCGCGATCATCGCGAGTGCCCGAGGCGCACAGTTGCCGGGTGGCGGTCTTTGGGTCGGACAGAGTGGTCGCGAATATCCGGTTGATGCCGGCGCGGAGCTTGGAAGCAGCCCGCGCGGACGCAGTCGCCACCCGCAGGCGAATACGGCCATGGTCATGTCGCAGACGATGTTCCATGCGGACAAAAGAAGGCCGCCCGGAGGCGGCCTTCGTCGAACTCCGCACACGCCGGAGGAATTACTTCGCCATGCGCTTCGCGATGGCGGCACCGAGGTCGCCCGGCGAACGCACGGTGGTGATGCCTGCCTTCTCCATCGCCGCGAACTTGCCTTCGGCCGTACCCTGGCCGCCGGAGGCGATGGCGCCGGCGTGTCCCATGCGCTTGCCCGCTGGCGCGGACGCGCCGGCGATGAAGCCGACCACCGGCTTGGTGATGTGCTGCGCGATATATTCGGCCGCTTCTTCTTCGGCGCTGCCGCCGATCTCGCCGACCATGATGATGCCTTCGGTCTGCGGATCTTCCTGGAACAGCTTCAGCGCATCGATGAAGTTGGTGCCGTTGATCGGATCGCCGCCGATGCCGATGCAGGTCGACTGGCCGAGGCCGGCGTCGGTGGTCTGCTTCACGGCTTCATAGGTCAGCGTGCCCGAGCGCGAGACGATACCGATCTTGCCCGGCATGTGGATGTGGCCCGGCATGATGCCGATCTTGCATTCGCCGGGGGTGATCACGCCGGGGCAGTTCGGACCGATCAGCACGGTGTCCGGATAGCCCTTCAGCGTGTTCTTGACGCGCAGCATGTCCAGCACCGGAATGCCTTCGGTGATGCAGACGATGACCTTGATGCCGGCGTCGGCGGCTTCGAGGATGGCGTCGGCCGCGAACGGCGGCGGCACGTAGATCACCGACGCGTCGGCGCCGGTGGCCTTGACGGCCTGGGCGACGGTGTTGAACACCGGCAGGCCGATATGTTCGCTGCCGCCCTTGCCCGGCGTGACGCCGCCGACGACCTGGGTGCCGTAGTCGAGCATCTGCTGCGCGTGGAAGGTGCCCTGCTGGCCGGTGAAACCCTGGACGATGACTTTGGTGTGCTTGTTGACCAAAACGGACATTGCGTTATTCCCGTAGGGCGGGTCTTGACCCGCCATTGCTGTATGCGTTGGAGGCGGGTCAAGACCCGCCCTACGAATCTGCGTATCAGGCGGCCTTGACGGCGGCGACTGCTTTCTTGGCGCCGTCGTTGATGTCGTCGGCGGGGATGATGGCGAGGCCGGAAGTCTTCAGCAGCTCTTTGCCCTTCTCGACATTGGTGCCTTCCAGACGCACGATCACCGGCACTTTCACATCGACTTCCTTCACCGCAGCGATGATGCCCTCGGCGATCATGTCGCAGCGGACGATGCCGCCGAAGATGTTGACGAAGATCGCCTTCACGTCGGGATCGCGCAGGATCAGCTTGAACGCCTCGGTCACGCGCTCCTTGTTGGCGCCGCCGCCGACGTCGAGGAAGTTCGCCGGCTCGCCGCCGTTGAGCTTGATCACGTCCATCGTCGCCATCGCCAGACCCGCGCCGTTGACCATGCAGGCGATATTGCCTTCCATGGTCACGTAGTTCAGATCGTGCTGGCTGGCGAGCACTTCGGTCTCGTCTTCCTGGCGGATGTCGCGCATCGCGGCCAGTTCCGGATGACGGAAGGTCGCGTTGTCGTCGGAGTTGATCTTGCCGTCGAGAACGGCGAGGTCGCCGTTGGTCAGGATGGCCAGCGGGTTCAGTTCGACCAGCGCCAGATCCTTCTCGTTAAATAATTTGTACAAGCCCATCATGATCTTGGTGAGCTGGCCCACCTGCTTGGCGTTGAGACCCAGCGCGAAGCCCATGTCGCGGCACTGGTAGGGCTGCAGGCCCTGCACGTAGTTCACGTCGAGGGTCTTGATCGCGTCGGGATTGTCCACCGCAGTCTTCTCGATCTCGACGCCGCCGTCGGCGGAGGCGATGAAGGTCACCGCCTTGGTGGAACGGTCGACCAGCACCGACAGATAAAGCTCCTGCGCGATATCGGTGGCCTGGGTGATCAGCACGCTGTCGACCGGCAGGGCGACGCCAGCGGTCTGATAGGTGGTCATGTTGGTGCCGAGCATGCCCTTGGCGTAGGCGCGGACGTCGTCGTAGGTCTTGGCGAGCTTGACGCCGCCGGCCTTGCCGCGACCGCCGGCATGGATCTGGGCTTTCACCACCCAGAAATCGCCGCCGATGGCCTTGGCCGCGTCGACGGCCTCCTCCGGAGTGCGCGCGACGCGCCCGGCCGGGACTGAGATGCCGTAGTCGGCAAACAACTGCTTCGCCTGATATTCGTGGAAATTCATGTGGGTTCCATGCGGGAATACGTGTCGCACGCGGGTGCGGCGGTCGCGGTCGGACCGGGCAGTGAATGCGACCGGTCCGGTGCGGACAGCGGGCTATTGTCGCCGATGCGTGGAGCGACAGCCAACCCGGGCAGGGATGGGGCCGGGATCGGGCCTGAATTCGGCCGGACGCCTATACTCTCCCCATCGCCATCCAGGATCAGGGTTTGAGCCCTTCCGCCACCGCCACCCAGCCGACCCAGGACTACCAGCGGCGCGAACTCTATCTGTTCGCGCTGTACCGGGTGCTTGAGGCGGGGGTGCTGGCGCTGCTGGTATTCGGCCCCATCGCGACGCTGCAGCCGCAGGCCGGCGATGAAGGCCTGGTGGCAGCGGTGGCGGCGGCCTATGTCGTCCTCGCGCTGATTCTGGTGTTCCACGCGCGCAAGGCGAAGAACGTGGTGACGCCGACCCTGATCGGCGTCGGTATCGACATCGTGATCGGCGCGCTGGTCGCGTATGCGGTGCCCACGGCGACCTCCGGCGTGGCCCTGATGCTGCTGTTCAACGTCGGCTCGGCATCGCTGCTGCTGTCGCTGCGCATGGGCCTGAGCGTGGCCGCTCTGGCCTCGGCAGGTCTCGCCACGGGTTATTTGTGGACGTTGCTGATCGAACAACAGCAGCCGCGGCCGATGGCCGAACTGATGATGTTCACGGTCAGCTTCCTGGCCATCGCCACCCTGACCCATCAGCTGCGGGTACAGATGCGCGCCACCGAGGCGCTGGCGGCGCGGCGCGGCGCCGAAGCGGTGCGACTGGCGGAAATCAACGAACTGATCATCCGCCGGATGCGCACCGGCGTACTGCTGGTGGACCGCGAGGCACAGATCCGGCTGGCGAACGAAGCGGCGATGCTGCTGCTGGGCGAAGGCGCGGCCGGCAACCGCAGCCTCGCCGAGGCCGCGCCGGAACTGGCGCTGCGGCTCAGCGAATGGCTGCGCAACGGGCTGGGCAACGACACCCCGCTGCGCCTGGGCGGCGACCAGTTCGAGGTGGTGCCGCGCTTCGCCCGACTGCTGGCCAACAGCGACAACACCCTGATTTTCCTCGACGATACGTCGCTGGTGTCGCGCCGCGCGGAATCGCTGACGCTCGCGGCGATGGGGCGGTTCTCGGCCAGCCTCGCGCACGAAATCCGCAATCCGCTGGCGGCGATCAGTTACGCCGCGCAACTGCTGGAGGAGTCGCGCGAACTGCCCGACGTCGACCGCCGCATGGTGCAGATCATCCATCAGCAATGCATGCGCACCAACAGCATCGTCGAAAGCGTGCTGGGGCTGGCGCGGCGCGAACGCGCCACTGCCGAGCACATCGAACTGGTCTCGTTCCTGCGCAATTTCATCGAGGAATTCAAGCACAGCGTGCCGGACGAAACCGACAACATCACCCTCGCCGCGCCGCAGCCGATGGTGCCGGCGCTGGTCGATCCGAAACACCTGCATCAGGTGCTCACCGCGATGGTGCAGAATGCGCGTCGCCACGGCCATCTGCCGGGCGAAGCGGCGCGCATCACGCTGCATACCTACCGTCTGGACGATGCGCCGGTGATCGACGTGATCGATCGCGGCCCCGGCATTCCCGATGCGGTGGTGCCGCAGTTGTTCCGGCCGTTCTTCACCACGTCGGAACACGGCACCGGCCTGGGCCTCTATATCGCCCGCGAACTGTGCCGCGCGAACGGCGCCTCGCTCGACCACGTTCCTCTGCCCGGCGGCGGCTGTTGTTTCCGGATCAGCATGCCCGGGCAGCACACACTGTTGCCGGCCTGACTCCGGGTGAGAAGCCGGGTCGAAAAGTCCGATTGAACGTCTCTATCGTCTCGCCTGATCGGCTCTGCGGCTGTTACAACTGCCGCAAATGGACTAAAGTTGACGCAGGAGGGCAATATGGCTGAGCAACGCAGTGCGCTGATCGTCGACGACGAGCATGACATCCGTGAGCTTCTGGTGGTGACACTGGGGCGAATGGGGTTGCGCACCGACACGGCTCCCAATCTGGCAGTGGCACGGGAGATGCTCAGCACGGTCGCCTACGACCTGTGCCTCACCGACATGCGCCTGCCCGACGGTTCCGGGCTGGAGCTGGTCAGCGAGATCGCCACCCGCTTCCCGACCACGCCGGTCGCGGTCATCACCGCATACGGCAACGTCGAAGCGGCGGTGGAAGCGCTGAAGACCGGCGCCTTCGACTTCGTCACCAAACCGGTGGACCTCACCGTGCTGCGCGGTCTGGTCCGCCAGGCGCTGGATCTCAACACCCGCCGCCAGGCCAACCCGGAGGGCGCGACCCTGCTGCTGGGCGACTCGCCGGCGATGGTCGGCCTGCGCGACACCATCACCAAGGTCGCCCGCAGCCAGGCGCCGGTGCACATCAGCGGCGAATCCGGCACCGGCAAGGAGCTGGTCGCCCGCACCATCCATGCGCAGGGCTCGCGCGCGGCCGGGCCGTTCATTCCGGTCAACTGCGGCGCGATTCCCGCCGAACTCATGGAAAGCGAGTTCTTCGGCCACAAGAAGGGCAGCTTCACCGGCGCGCATACCGAAAAGCCCGGCCTGTTCCAGGCCGCCGACGGCGGCACCCTGTTCCTCGACGAAGTGGCCGAGCTGCCGCTGTCGATGCAGGTCAAACTGCTGCGCGCCATCCAGGAAAAGACCGTGCGCCCGGTCGGCGCCAACGTCGAGATTCCGGTCGACGTGCGCATCCTGTCGGCCACCCACAAGGATCTCGACGTCCTGGTCGCCGAAGCCAAATTCCGCCACGACCTGTTCTATCGCATCAACGTGATTGAACTGGACGTGCCCGCGCTGCGCGAGCGCACCGGCGACCTGCCGCTGCTGTCCGAGGCCATCCTCAAACGTCTCGCATACGCCATGAAGCGGCGCGCGCCCAGCCTGTCGGCGGACGCGGTCGGCGCGCTCGAAATCTATCCGTTTCCGGGCAATGTCCGCGAACTGGAGAACATCCTGGAACGCGCGCTGGCCATGGCCGACGACGAAATCATCGACGCCCGCGACCTGCGCCTGCCCAGCGCACCGCAGATTCCGGCCGTCGCGTCTTCAACCGCACCGCAGGCCGCGATCCAACCGATCGCCGGAATGACGCCCGCGCCGCAGCAGGCCAACACACCGACCGGCGCCGATCCGCGCGGCGGCAACCCGCGCGACACCAGCACCAGCGCCCTGCCCTCGTACATCGAGGAGATAGAACGCAACGCGATCCAGCAGGCGCTGCAGGAACACCGCTACAACAAGACCAAGACCGCCGCAGCGCTGGGGATCACTTTCCGCGCGCTGCGCTACAAACTCAAGAAGCTGGGGATCGAGTAGCTTTCTTCACGCGTCCGGTCGCGTGCAGCCACGCCGGAATATAGGCACGGGCGGTCCAGTAATACTCGTTGCTCACGCGCACCGAAGCGCCATGCTCACGCTCCAGCGCGATCCCCAGATCGCCCTTGTCCTGCCCGATCGCCCCCAGCATCGCGATCACCAGCAGATGATCACGCACCAATGCCGGCGCAGTGCCGGGCACCGCTTTCAGACCCGCCACGCCGGTGTCGTACATCGCCACCGCATCGCGCTTGGACGTGGCCTCGTACGCGGCCAGCACCGCAGCGATTTCCGGATCCTTCGCACGTTCGCCGACCCATGCGGGCTGGATCCATACACCCTGCAGATCGGCTGGCGTCAGATAACCGATGCTGAAATCGGCGATCACCGAGGCCGCGTCCAGCCATTCGGCTTTGCCGGTGTCGGTCGACATCAGCGCATCCAGCTTTTTCGTGACCGCCGGATCGAGTCCTTGCGCAGTACCGATGCCGAGCAGACGTTCGCGCACCCGGCGTGCGTTCGCATGATCCATCGCGCCCATGCTGGGGCTCACCGGATGCACGTTCGCGGCGACCGGCACCGGCTTGCGCCCGCCGGTGAATTCCAGCACCGGCATGCCGACGCCCATCAGATTCATCACGCTCTTGACCGTCTCCACCTTGTAGCGGCTTTTCGGTGCGCCCAGCGCCACGGTCGGATGGAAATCGGTATGCACCGGCGCGCCGAAGAGTTCGACCAGACCGGCCAGGACGTTGCGATCGGCGAAACGCCGGACTTCGTGATCCGGCGCAGACTCCAGACCCAGGCGCGTGAGATCCGCCAGCAAGCCGGGATCCCGTAGCTTCGATGCGTCGAAATCGCGGATCGGCGCATGCGAGGCCACGAAGATCACGTCGGAGGTATTGGTCAGATAGGCTTCGACATACGGGTATTCCTCGATCAGCGCCGCCACCATCGTGTAGAACAGCGGATCGTTCAATTCGTAGGTCTGCATCCACTGGATCAACAGCCCGTCCTTTTCCAGATGCTTGGTCAGGAACTGGTAGAACTGGCGCGTGAACAGGCTGGAGACGCCGCTGACCCAAGGGTTCGATGGTTCGGAGACGATCACGTCGTATTGCTTCTTGCCCGTCGAGAAGAACGTGCGCGCGTCGTCGATATGCAACTGGCTGCGCGGGTCGATGTACGCACGGATCACGCGGTTGCCGTATCCCTCGGCGCCTGCATGCATCGACGCTTCGATCTCGATCGTGTCGACGACCCTGGGCACCTTGCTGCCCAGCAGCGTATGCGTGCTGAGTCCGGAACCCCAGCCGATCACCGCGACGCGTTCCGGCGCGGGATGCAGCGCCAGCGGCAGGCTCGCGGCCATCACCATCGTGTACTCGTCGTCGGTGGGAACGCCGTTCGCAGACAGTTCGATGGAAGCGTCCGGCTTGCCGTTGGTCGCGATGGTGCCGACGCTGCCCTGACGATAGAACGCGACGGTCGCGGTCTTGCCGTCGCGCAGGAATTGCACATCGGTCCCTTCGGCCAGTTCGAAAACACCGTGCCGGAAGACGCCGGACGCCAGCGAACGGGGATCCGCGGCGCCGAACAACAGGCTCAGCGACGCCACCACCAGCACGCTGGCCAACGCGCCGAAGTAGAGCTTCGGCTTGAAGACCGTGCTGAAAGCGCGCAGCAGCACCAGACCCACCAGCACATCGACCAATGCCGCAAGCGTCACGGCCAGACGCAAGCCAAGCAGCGGAATCAACACATGCATCGCCAGCACCACGCCGACGATCGCGCCCAAGGTGTTCGCGGCATAGATCCGACCGATGCTCTTTTCGCCGTTGCCGCGACGCAGCAGGGCCATCGTGAACAGCGGCAGGGTCATGCCGGCGAAGAATGCGGCGGGGAACATCACCAGCAGCGCGACGGTTGCGCTGCCCAGACTGAAAAGGTAGTAGCCGCTCTCGGTCCGGGGGAAGATCCCCATGAACCAGCCCACCCACTGGAAACTCTGCGCGAACACCGGCAGCGAAGCCAATGCCGCCAGGCCCATCAGCACCTGCGCGACACCCGCCACCGCCACCGGATCCTGGATGCTTCGGCTGCGCTTGCGCACCCACAGACCGCCGAACGCGAGGCCAAGAATGAATGCAGTCAGCATCAGTTCGAACGAATGCACCGTGGTGCCGAGCGCTTGATTCAACAGCCGGATCCAACCCACCTCATACACGAAAGAACTTGCGCTGCTGATCGCTGCGGCCGCCAGCATCAGGATCTGGAATCGACTTAAACCACTATCGTCGGCCTGTGCTTCGGGAACGCGCTGCGGAACGATGCTGGCCGGAGCCGCCGCTATCGAAGCGACCGTATCAGGTACCGATGCGGCAACCCGCCACGCCACCACGCCGACCAGCAGATTGATCACACCCGCAACCATCACTGCGCCCTGCATCCCGATCCACGGCAACAGCAGGAAGGTCGCCGCCAGCGCACCTGCGGCCGCACCGATGCTGTTCGTGAAATAGAGGCCGCCGAGGATTTCGCCATCCTGCTGCGGCGATACCCGCAGATAGCCGCCGCTCATCAGCGGAAAGGTCATGCCCAGCAGCACGCTCTGCGGCACGATCAACAGTGCGGCGGACCCCCATTGCCAGAAGCGTATCGCCGACTCGTCCTGCAATGCCGGCAGAACCGTGTTCTGCGAGAACTCCGTGTAAGCGACGAACATCGGATGAAACACCAACGCCGTAGCGCCGACGATCAATTCGATAATCGCGTAGGCGCGGATCAATCCCGACCAGCGTCCGCCGCGCGCACTGACCAGCCATGCGCCCGCCGCCATGCCGCCCATGAAGATCGCCAGCACCAGCGTCTGCGCATAGGCCGCATGCCCGAGAATCAGCCCGAGGTAGTGCGACCAGATCGCCTGGTACACAAGACCGGCGAAGCCGGAAGCGACGAACAGCAACAGCAACGCCCGCTCAAGGCGGGCCACAGGCATCTGCATCGAAACACACCCTTTTCCAGATCGATGGAAAGCATAGCCTGAATGCCCGCAGCCTCAGCAACCACGCCAGTCCGCACCCAGTGCATATGAGCCAGCCGTCTCGCTTCCAATCGAATGACGCACTTTCCCCCGCCCGCATGGCGAATGCGATCATCCGCAATCGGTAGACCGCTGACGGCGATGAGTCGGGCGACACAGCGACCCGGATCTGGGGCATGACCTGACTGACGATGTCAGTCGCCTACCAACCTGACGTTCCGCGTCACTTTTCGCCCCTCCCCAAACCGTGACACGAAGCACATCCCTAATCACCCGTTCGCGACCGGGTTCCGTTCAGGAATATTGGCACGGCTTATGCATGTCTTTGCCGTGCACGTGCTCGGTAGCACGGGCACCCACTGACCGGATTGCTGGCCATGGGGCACGTGAGAATTTCAGCCACACCACCCACCACACCACCACACCACCCACACCACTCCCGAGGGATCTCCCATGAAGAAGCAGCAAGGTTTCACCCTGATCGAACTGATGATCGTCGTCGCGATTATCGCCATCCTGGCCGCCATCGCTCTGCCGGCGTACCAGAACTACGTCGCCAAGTCGCAGTCCACCTCCGGCCTGGCCGACATTCGTGGCGGCGTGACCGCTTATGAAGAAGGCATCCAGAGCGGCGAGCGCGCTGGCGCCATCGGCCCGACCACCGACATCGGCCTGGCCGCCGCCACCCCGCGTTGCGCCATCGCCGTCGCCGGCAACTGGGACGCCGCTGCTGGCCAGACCATCACCTGCACCCTGAAGGGCAACCCCAACGTCGCGGGCAAGACCGTGACCCTGACCCGCAACAACACCGGGCAGTGGGAATGCACCAACAACATCGGCAACACCAACTACGAACCGAACGGCTGCTAATTCCCCGCCGGGAACGTTTCGTTCCGGGAAGGGGTGCTTCGGCACCCCTTTCTTTATCTGAAAACCAAGTTCGACAAGCCTGCTCACAACCCACCGATTAAACAGCACCGCCACAGGCACTCTCAGGGGGATCATTGCCATGCACACCGGACGCGCAAGCACTCAGGGATTCACCCTGATCGAATTGATGATCGTCGTCGCGATCATCGCCATCCTGGCAGCGATCGCGCTGCCCGCATATCAGGTCTATGTGGGGCGCTCTCAGGTCACCGCCGGCCTGGCGGACATGCGCGGCGGCGTGGTGACATTCGAAGAACGCATTCAGAACGGCGACAGCGTTGGGAGCCCCGCCAATGCCAACGACATCGGCCTGCCGCTGAATACCGTGCGCTGCAGCGCCATTACCCCCGCCGGCACCTGGGCGGCCACAAGTGGCCAGACCATCGCCTGCACCCTCGCCGGCAACCCGAACGTGGCGGGCAAAACGCTGACGCTGACCCGGGACAGCGAAGGACTCTGGAGCTGCACCACCACCGTCGACTCGCTCTACCGTCCGAACGGTTGCTCCTGATACCAGATGGATGCTGGCATCGGGTCGTTCAGACCCGCGTCGCCGTTAGAACGCGATTGCTGCCGCCACAGGGCGGACTCCAATATGAGACGACCGCCTTTGCCTAAAGGCACCGTCGCATACCGGTGCAGATGGCACCAAGACGACTGCACACGACTACAAGTCTCCCGATCCGTGACGTGCTCCCGACGCTGGAGCAGAAGCGGTACTATTTCCCGAAACTTCATGCCGTTTCGATGTTATTGTCGGGAGTGCATGATCCACTTGGGGTCTGCGGGGCGAGGGGCTGCATTGTGAACGTTGCTCACACATCCAATCTGATCGGCATCACCGGGATCGCCCGGCGTCTGGTGCTGGATGGCGCTCTGGACGAGACCGTCGCCCGCGAGGCGCTGGATGCCGCCACGCGCGAACGCAAGCCGATCGCCAATTATCTGCGCGAACACAAACTGGTGACGCCGCCGCAGTTGGCCGCCGCCAACTCGATCGAATTCGGCATGCCGCTGTTCGATCCCACAGTCATGGATCCCAGCCAGAGCGCGATCCGCCTGGTCAAGGAAGAACTGCTCCAGAAACATCTTGTGCTGCCGTTGTTCAAACGCGGTGGGCGGCTGTTCGTCGGCGTCTCCGATCCGACCAACACCGCTGCCCTCGATGAGTTGAAGTTCCACACCAATCTGCTGGTGGAACCGATCCTGATCGACGAGGACGCCATCAAGCGCACCATGCAGCTGTGGATGGAGTCCAGCGATGCGCTGGGCAATCTGGACGATGCCGAGGGCCTGGACAATCTCGACGTCTCGGGCGGCGAAGACGAGGGCGGCAGCGACGGCGGCATCGACAGCAAGAACGACGACACGCCCGTGGTGAAGTTCGTCAACAAGGTGTTGGTGGACGCGATACGCCGTGGCGCCTCCGACATCCACTTCGAGCCCTACGAAACCGACTATCGCGTGCGCCTGCGCATCGATGGCATCCTCAAGCAGGTCGCGAAGGCACCGGTCAAACTGAGCCAGCGCATCGCAGCTCGCCTGAAGGTGATGTCGCAGCTGGACATCGCCGAGAAGCGCGTGCCGCAGGACGGCCGCATCAAGCTCAATCTGTCGAAGACCCGGCAGATCGACTTCCGCGTGAGCACTCTGCCGACCCTGTTCGGCGAGAAAGTCGTGCTGCGTATCCTCGACGGCAGCGCGGCCAAACTCGGCATCGAAAAACTCGGCTACGAGCCTGACCAGCAAACACTATTTCTCGACGCGATCAAGAAACCCTACGGCATGGTGCTGGTGACCGGCCCCACCGGCTCCGGCAAGACCGTGTCGCTGTACACCGCACTGGGTATCCTCAACGAGGAAGAGCGCAACATCTCCACGGTCGAAGACCCGGTGGAAATCCGCCTGCCCGGCATCAACCAGGTGCAACAGAACCAGAAGCGCGGCATGACCTTCGCCGCCGCGCTCCGCAGCTTCCTGCGTCAGGATCCCGACATCATCATGGTCGGCGAAATCCGCGACCTCGAAACCGCCGAGATCGCCATCAAGGCAGCGCAGACCGGCCACATGGTGCTGTCGACCCTGCATACCAACGACGCGCCGCAGACCATCTCCCGCCTGATGAACATGGGCATCGCGCCGTTCAACATCACCTCGTCGGTAAGCCTGGTCATCGCCCAGCGCCTCGCGCGCAGGCTGTGCAACAACTGCAAACGTGAAGCGATACTTCCCGAACACGCACTGCTGGCAGAAGGCTACACGGCCGACGATGTGCATGCCGGCATCACGATGTACGAAGCCGTGGGCTGCGCCGAATGCACCGGCGGCTACAAGGGCCGCACCGGCATCTACGAAGTCATGCCGATGACCGACAAGATCCAGGCCATCGTCCTGCAGGGCGGCAACGCCATGCAGATCGCCGAGGCCGCGCAGGCGTCCGGCGTGAAGAACCTGCGTCAATCTGCGCTGCTGAAAGCCCGGAACGGCCTCACCAGCCTCGCCGAAATCAACCGCGTCACCAAGGACTAAGCCATGGCCGCATCCCGCACCGCCGCGAAAACCGCCCCCGCCGCCGAACGCGCCGGCAATCAGATGCCGAGCTTCGTCTGGGAGGGCACCGACAAACGCGGCATCAAGATGAAGGGCGAGCAGCAGGCCAAGAACGGCAATCTGCTGCGCGCCGAGCTGCGCCGCCTGGGCATCACGCCCACCGTGGTCAAGCCCAAGCCCAAGCCGCTGTTCGGCGCCGCCGGTAGCAAGGTCGGTGCCAAGGACATCGCGATCTTCAGCCGCCAGATCGCCACGATGATGAAGTCGGGCGTGCCGCTGGTGCAGTCGCTGGAGATCATCGGCAACGGCCAGAAGAATCTGCGGATGAAGAATCTGGTCGACGCCGTACGCGTCGATATCGAAGGCGGTTCGTCGATCTACGAAGCGATGAGCAAGCATCCGGTGTATTTCGACGAGCTGTACCGCAATCTGGTGCGCGCCGGCGAATCGGCGGGCGTGCTCGAGACCGTGCTCGACACCATCGCGACCTACAAGGAAAACACCGAGGCGCTGAAGGGCAAGATCAAGAAAGCGCTGTTCTACCCCGCAATGGTGATCGTCGTCGCGATCCTGGTCAGCTCCGTCATGCTGGTGTTCGTGGTGCCGCAGTTCGAGGACGTGTTCAAGAACTTCGGCGCCGAGCTTCCCGCGTTCACCCAGCTGATCGTGAAATTCTCGCGCTTCATGGTGTCCTGGTGGTGGCTGATGCTGGGCATTGCGATCGCCTGCATCGCGAGCTTCATCTTCGCGTACAAACGCTCGCCGGCATTCCAGCATTTCCTCGACAAAGTCATTCTCAAGGTGCCGGTGATCGGCGCGATCATGCACAACTCCGCGATCGCCCGCTTCGCGCGCACCCTCGCCACCACCTTCAAGGCCGGCGTGCCGCTGGTCGAAGCGCTGGAAAGCGTCGCCGGCGCCACCGGCAACTCGGTCTACGAAAAAGCGGTGTGGCGCATCCGCGAGGACGTGTCCGTCGGCTACCCGGTCAACATGGCGATGAAACAGGTCAATCTGTTCCCGCACATGGTCGTGCAGATGGCGGCGATCGGCGAAGAGGCCGGCGCGCTCGACACCATGCTGTTCAAGGTCGCCGAGTTCTACGAGCAGGAAGTGAACAACGCCGTGGACGCGCTGGCCAGCCTGCTGGAACCGATGATCATGGTCATCATCGGCGTGATGGTGGGCAGCATGGTCGTCGGCATGTATCTGCCGATCTTCAAACTCGCTGCCGCGGTCGGCGGCTGAGTCCGGGTCCGCGCATCGATGGCGTTCCTCGACCAGAACCCGGCGATCGGTTTTCCGATCGCCGCGGGCCTCGGGCTGCTCGTCGGCAGCTTCCTCAACGTGGTGATCCTGCGCCTGCCGAAACGGCTGGAGTGGGAGTGGAAACGCGACGCCCTGGATGAACTGGGACAGGGCGATCTCTACGATCCGCCGCCGCCCGGCATCGTGGTCGAGCCCTCGCACTGCCCGCACTGCCAGCACAAGCTGTCGTGGTACGAGAACATCCCGGTCTTCAGCTGGCTCGCACTGCGAGGCCGCTGCCGCAACTGCAAAACGCCGATCTCGATCCAGTATCCCGCCGTTGAACTGCTGACGATGCTGCTGGTCGTCGCCAGCGTCTGGCGTTTCGGCTTCGGCTGGCAGGGCTTCGGCGCCTCGCTGCTGAGTTGTTTCCTGATCGCGGGCGCGGGCATGGACCTGCGCACCAAGCTGTTGCCCGATCAGATCACGCTGTCGTTGCTGTGGCTCGGTCTTATCGCCAGCGTCGACAACCTGTTCGTGCCGGCCAAAGAAGCCATCGCCGGCGCAGTGCTGGGCTACGTCTCGCTGTGGACGGTGTACTGGGTGTTCAAACAGCTGACCGGCAAGGTCGGCATGGGACACGGCGATTTCAAACTGCTCGCCGCGCTCGGCGCCTGGGCCGGATACAAGGCTTTGCTGCCGATCGCGCTGATGTCGTCGCTGGTCGGCGCCATCATCGGCTCGATCTTCCTCGCGGTGCAGGGCCGCGACCGCAACACCCAGATCCCGTTCGGGCCGTACCTCGCCATCGCCGGCTGGATCGTCTTCATGTGGGGCGATGTGATCATCGGCACCTACATGCACATGTCGGGCCTCGACTGACCGCATGGCCCGGCTTCCGTAAAGCATGTACTGCGTCGGCCTGACCGGTGGCATCGCCTCGGGCAAGTCCGCAGTCGCGCATGCCTTCGAAACCCTGGGTATCGTCGTCGCCGACGCCGACATCGCTGCGCGCGAAGCCGTTGCCGTCGATAGCGAAGGTCTGGCTGAAGTCGTCGCCGCATTCGGCCACGACATTCTCGACGCCACCGGCGCCCTCGATCGCGCCGCGATGCGAAAGCGCGTGTTCGGCGATGATGCCGCGCGCAAACGCCTCGAAGCCATCATCCACCCGCGCGTGCGCGAATCGCTCGCGCGCCAGTGCACGCAGGCTACGAGTCCGTACGCGATCGCCGCGATTCCGCTGTTGGCGGAAGTCGGCGCACGCGCTGCCTATCCGTGGCTGCAGCGCATCCTGGTCGTCGACGTCCCGGTCGATGTGCAGCATGCGCGATTGATCCGGCGCGACGGCATTGATGCCGTTCTCGCCGACAGGATGATCGCCGCGCAGGCGACCCGGGAGCAGCGGCTGGCCGTCGCCGACGACATCATCGTCAATACCGGCGCTCTCGACGACCTGCGAAAACATGTCGCTGCGTTGGATCCCCGGTATCGCAGGTTCGCGAACCTTTCGTAGACTGTGCTTTACACCCGTCATTGCGACGCACCCGTCGTTGTGCGCAATGATCGAAGCAAAACAATGCACGGCAAGCCGATGCCACGCGCGGCAAAACCGTGACAGGGATAGTCATACGACTTCAATCGACCACACCCAAGTCCAACGCATACACGCCAGACCGCACATATCGATGAAACGACGAATGCGGCCGATCCACCGCCGTCCTCACCTACCCATGTTTCACAGGGTTGTCATGGATGCGTCGATCCAATGCTGGAGATCGTCACAGTTTCTGATCACATGTGCCGAATCGCCGCGTCGCCGGATGTCGCCTCACGCTATCCGAAACATTGAACGTCGCTCTGTTCTCGGCAGACTCAAGCAGAAATTCGTTTTGACATGACGCCAGCGAGTCGCGAAGTCGGAATCATCTTCCGGCAACCTGCAGATCGAACACACACAATATATTTGTTGCTTCGCGATTCGATCACAACGGATACCGAAAGACGATGAGATCTGCTGGGCGGCTTCCACCCTGCAGTGCACGATGATGACGCCTTACGACCTTCACTGTCGACGCATATGCGGCCTGCCGATGAAGCATTCGACAAAGGCCAGCAATGACTGGTCGTGATTGGCTGCGGGCAAGTTTGCACTGTATTTGTCAGTAACTGACAATCTATGCAGACGGATGCGTATCGCGTCACGACCCCATGCATGCTGACTGGAATGCGGCTGCAACTTCGCATGCAGAGATACGCAGGGCCAGCAAAGGCTCAGTACGACGATCTTGTTGATGGAGACAACGCGCTTGTTGCACTGGCATGAAAAATGCTTGCGACAGCTAGCTCAAAAGTGACGCGCTGTGAAAACGCCGTCTCAAATGCAGTTGTGCATCGGAACAGCAGTAATTCATGGAGGATGTTTATGCGTTGGCTATTGGATCTTGGCAAGTACAAGACGATCGTTATCTCGGTCGCTCTATTCCTGATTTTCGATCTGGGCGTTCTCGTCCTCAATTTCTTCATTTCCTCGCAGATCCGTCAGGATGCGGTAGAGGTGAACCTTGCGGGCCGTCAACGCATGTTGAGCCAACGCATGGCGAAAGAAATGTTCATCGTCGAGGAATCGATCCGGCAGGGTCAGGTTCCAGGCGATACGCTCGACAGCCTGAAACAATCAAGCCAGCTCTTCGATTCGACGCTCGCCGCTTTCGATCGAGGCGGCAGCGTATCGGGTGGTGACGGAACCGCTGTCGTTCTATCGCGCGTGGAAAGCGTCGAAGGGCGCGCCGCGATCGCAGAAGCCAAAACAGTCTGGGCGCCTATACAGACACAGCTTGCAAAAATCGACTACAAAAGCGCCACATCCGCTGCGAAAGTGGCGGCAATCCTGCCTGCATACAAGCAAGCCAATGGATTGATTCTGAAAGAAATGAACAACCTGACCACGCAGCTCGAGCGCGACGCGCAGAAAAAAGCCAACATGCTACGCGCCGTACAGGTCATCGGCATCAGCTTGGCGACGATCAACTTCTTCATCATTCTGTTCCACTTCGTTCGTCAGCTGCGGGAAAACGACGAAAAACTGGTCCGGGCCAAACGCGAAACGGACAATATTCTGGCGACGGTCGACCAGGGATTGTTCCTGATCGACAAGGATGGTGTGATCGGGCAGCAACAGTCGAAAGCACTGACGAGAATCATCAATGATGAGAAGCTCGCAGGGCGCAAGCTCAGCGAAGTGATGAGCAGAACCTTGAAAGACAACGCGCGAACCATGTTGGACGACTTCATAGGAATTCTGTTCAACACGCGCGTGAAGGAAAAGCTGATCGTCGATATCAACCCATTGAGTCAGGTCGAAATGAATTTCGAACGCGACAACGGTCGTATCGAACGTCGCTATCTGAATTTCAATTTCAAGCGTGTTTCTGGCGCAGAAGACCAGGACTCGATGTTGGCAGTGGTCACCGACGTGACGATGCAAACCGAACTCGCCATGGAACTCGAGAGAAGCCGTGTACAGCGCGAGCAGGATGTCGAAGCGATCGTGAGTCTGTTGCATGTTCCACCTGATCGCCTTCAAGCATTCCTGGTCGGCTGCCGCCAGTCGCTCAACGCCGTCAACGAACAACTTTCGGCGGGTGCGACGACCTCTTCGGGACTGATTCAAGTGCTATACGAAATCGCCAAGCCGATACACCGGATCAAGGGCGATGCCGCTGTCCTCAAGCTGGACTCTTTCGAGATGTGGGCGCATCAGTTCGAGGACGACATAGCGATGCTTCGCAATAGATCGCGATTGGTCGGAAATGATCTTTTGCCACTGACCGTAAAACTCAGGTCCATCTACGAACAGCTCGAGAATGTACGCACTCTGGTCGATCGCATCGGCCAGTTGCGCGGGTCTTTCGTCGAGCCCACGGATACCGAGCGCGCCGACAAGACTGTTGCCGGGATCGAAGCGGTATTGCTCGCTGTCGCAGAACGCAACGGCAAACGCGCAAGCTTGAGCCAGACAGGAGACTTCGCCGAACTTCCGGCGTACATGCGCGACGATGTGGAATCGATCGTGGTGCAACTGATCCGCAATGCCGTGGTTCACGGCATCGAAGCTCCAGCGGCGCGCGCGGCGCAGCGCAAGAGCGCGCAAGGCAGGGTCTGGGTCGATATCAGCGATATCGGCGAAGCATTTGAAGTCAGCGTTCGCGACGATGGCGCAGGGCTGGACTATGACCGCATACGCCAGCGCGCGATCGATGCCGGCTTATTGACGCCGGAACAAGCGCGGAATGCAGAGCAGAAAGTGCTCATGTCGTTGATTTTCCGATCAGATTTCAGCACTGCACACGGCGCGACCCAGGATGCTGGGCGAGGCGCTGGATTGGGTTTGGTCAAGGATTTAATCGGTCGCCAAGGCGGAAAATTGGCTTTTGACAGTCAGAAAGAAAAAGGCACGAATTTCAGGATCCAATTCCCGAAACGCGCCGATTTCGCGGCTTGAATCAAGGAGGACGAATGAATACCGGCAAGGCATGGCGGATGATGGTGGTTGACGACTCGATGGTGGTGCGTATGAAGATCAGTGAAGCGCATGGCACGCACGATATCCAGGTTGTTGGCGAGGCTGCAAACGGGTTGAAAGCACTTGAGATGTTCAGGCGCCTGCGGCCGAATCTCGTGACGATGGACATCACCATGCCCGAGTTGGATGGGATCGGCTGTATCCGGGCGATCACTGAAATCGACCCTGACGTTCGTATTCTGGTGATTTCCGCGCTCGCCGATAAGACGATCGCGATCGAAGCGATCAAATGCGGTGCAGCCGGGTTCATCAACAAACCGATCAACGAACGGAAGCTTAGCGAAGCACTCGCCGAATTGATTTCTGGCTGACCAGCCTGCGCACTTCTAGACCAACAAAGGGGAAGACATGGCACTGGCCATAGAGCAATTGCAGATTTTCATTGATTCGACTCGTGATTATTTTTCAGTCAGCACCGGTGTAGAAGCGGAAGTGGGCACGCCCTATCTGATCGAATCGGATCAACCCATCGTCAGCGAATTTACCGGCTTGATCGGCGTCAGCGGAGTGCGCAAGGGATGCGTCTACGTCACTGCATCCCAGGTGATGCTCAAGGCTGTGCTGTTGAAAATGGGTGTCAGAACCTTGGGAAAAGAAGAGATCATGGATCTGGTTGGAGAGATCGCGAATACGATATCGGGCGCTGCGCGCAAGGAGTTCGGCGGTCAATTCCACATTTCCGTGCCCATCGTGGTTTCCGGCGACACCGACTCGATCCATCTCCCGAAGTCGATCAAGTGCTACGCGATTCCAATCACATGGAAATCCTACAACGCCAACCTCGTGATTGGCCTCAGCTGAATCCATCCGGAGAGATTCAACATGTTGCGTTCGCTTTTATTTTTGTCGGCCTTGAGTACCGTTGGAACTGCGTTCGCGCAGGCCGCGTCTGCTCCTAACGCCAAACAAAAAGCCGATAACCTCGCGCAGATGTTCGGTCGCGGAACGATCGGATTCGATGTGCGTGCGCGCTATGAAAGCGTCGATGAAGCTCGATTTCCGGAAGATGCACAGGCTGTGACGCTGCGCACCCGGATCGGCTTCACCAGCGCTGAGTTGAACGGATTCTCGTTCATGGTCGAAGGCGCCGATGTGCGCGAGTTGAACGACGATTTCAACAGCACCGCCAACGGCCATACCCGCTATCCGGTCGTGCTTGACCCGGAGGGAAGCGAATTCAATCAGGCGTGGCTACGTTTCGCGCCGGACAAACGATTCTCGGCGACGGTCGGACGCCAGCGCATTCAATTCGACAATCAACGCTATTTCGGAAGCGCGTCGTTTCGCCAGCATGAGCAGACGTTCGATGCCGCGCAAATCGTCGCCAGCCCTCACGAGGCGGTGACTCTGCGCTATGCATATCTGGACAAGGTCAATCGCGTGCCGGGTAAAGGCCATCCAGTGCGGACCTCCCGCGAACAAGCGCTCGACGGCCACTTGCTCAATGCCAGCATGAAAACACGGGTCGGCACTCTGGTCGGGTACGGCTATTTCGTCGAAAACGAAGACCTGCCGTTGCAATCGGCGAAAACCATCGGCCTTCGATTCAACGGGGTACAGAAGCTGGATGAGACATCGCGCTTGGAATACACCCTGGAATGGGCCAAGCAGAACCCGTATGCCAACGGCGCGAATTCGCTCGATAATGAATACGCTCTGCTGGAAGCCGCTTTTGTTCGTCCAGAGTTCGGCGTGCGTCTGGGTCACGAAATGCTCGGTGGCAACCGCCGTGCCGGATTCCAGACGCCGTTTGCCACGCTATTCGCCTTCAATGGCTGGGCGGATCGTTTCTTGAGTACGCCTGCCGATGGTTTGCAGGATACCTATCTGGCTGCGACAGCCAAGTTTGGAGGCGGTGATTTCATGGCGCGGTATCACGACTTCCGCTCTGACCGCGGCAGCGCACGTTACGGCGACGAAATCGACATTCGCTACTCCCGCAATCTCGGCCCACAATTCGTCGGCAGCGTGCAGTACGCGCGTTTCAATAGTCGTAGCCCACGCTTCAGAGATGCCGACAAGTTATGGCTGACGTTGGAATGGAAATACCAGCATGCGCTGGGTGCCCAGTAACCATGTTCAGCGGCGAATGCCGGCATTGTTGGCCAAGGCGACGATGCCGGAGTTCGATCCGGATCAATGCGGTTGTTTCCCGGCGCTTATCACTTCCCCACCTTTCATGACAAACGCCACCCTTTCCAGCAGCGTCACATCCTGCGCAGGATTACCCGACACCGCAACAATGTCGGCATAGCGACCGGTTTCGATCACGCCGATATCGCTGCGGCCCAGCGCTTCGGCGGCGTTGATCGTCGCCGACTGGATCGCCTGCGTCGGAGTCATGCCGTAACGCACCATCACCGCGAACTGTCGTGCGTTCTGGCCATGTGGGAAGATGCCGGCATCGGTGCCGAAGACCATCTTCACGCCGGCCTGATGCGCGCGACGGAAGTTCTCGCGCTGGATGTCGCCGAGTTCGCGGTCTTTGCGCAGGTTGTCTTCGAGCACGCCGTTCTTGCGGCCTTCGGACTGCGTGTAGTCGGTGTTGTAGATGTCCATCGACAGCCATGCGCCGTACTGTTTCGCGAGGCGGATGCCTTCGTCGTCGATCAGGCTGGCGTGTTCGATGGTATTCACGCCGGCGCGGATCGCTTCGCGGATGCCGGCGGCGCCATGCGCATGCGCGGCGACCTTGATGCCCCACATCTTCGCCTCGTCGACGGTGGCTTTCATTTCGTCGTAGGTCATCTGCTGTTGACCGGGCTCGGTGTTGCGCGAGAACACGCCGCCGGTGGCGCAGATCTTGATCACCTGCGCGCCGTATTTGCGCACTTCGCGCACCGACTTGCGCGCCTCTTCGGCGTTGTCGGCGTTGTAGGCGTTGCGGTCGTTCATCGACGGCGGAAAGTACGTGGAATCGCAGTGACCGCCGGTGGCGCCGAATGCGTAACCTGCCGGTACGATGCGCGGGCCGACGACCTTGCCCGCGTCGATCGCCTGCTGCAGGCCCACGTCGTTCCAGTCGTCGGAACCGAGATTGCGGATGGTGGTGAAGCCGGCCATCAGCGTGTCGTGCGCGTGCGTCACCGACACCGCGGACCAGAAGCGGTCGCTGAACTGCAGATACGTGTAGCCGCTGTAGGTCGGGTCGCTGTCGATGTGCACGTGCATGTCGATCAGGCCCGGCAGCAGGGTCATGCCCTTGAGGTCGATGCGTTCGGCACCCGCAGGCACGGCATCTCCCGAGCGGCCGACCGAAACGATTCGACCTTCGCGGACGACGATCTGCGGGTTGTCGATGAGTTTTCCGCTGCGTACGTCGAGCATGCGCGCGGCTGTGACGGCCAGGACATCGCTCCGCGATTCAGCGGCTTCCTGGCCATGGGCCGCATAGGTTGCGGCGGTCAGAACGGCGCTGCAGAGCAGCGGCAGGAGGCGCGGACGAAACATGGGAAGCCCTCTGTAGGAACGGCGGGAGCCGCGATAGGCCAAGGAAAGTGTATCCGCCATCAATCGCGGGTTGACCAGCCATTCGGCTGTTAAAAACTGCCGTTCCCACAGTCATTGCTCGCTGTCAGTTCACTGGCTGGAACTGCATCGCCGCGGTCGGCCCCACCCACGGCAATAGCCAATGATCCACCAGCAGGAAAGCGAACAGCGCCATCAGATAGACGATCGAATAATTGAAGGTGCGCATAGCGAAGAACTCGTCCGGCGGATCCAGCAATTTCCACGCATACCAGAGGAAGACCACACCCAGCACCAGCGCGCCGCCGAGGTAGAACAGCCCGCTCATGCCGACAGCCCAGGGCATCACCGTCACCGCCAGCAGCAGCACCGTGTAGAGCAGGATCTGCCAGCGCGTGTACTCGACGCCGTGGGTCACCGGCAGCATCGGCACCAGCGCGCGCGCGTAGTCTTCGCGGCGGAAAATCGCCAGCGCCCAGAAATGCGGCGGCGTCCACACGAAGATGATCAACACCAGCAGCAGGGCATGCGCCCAGTCCCACGGATTGTTCATGCCGGTGACCGCGGCCCAGCCCAGCAGCGGCGGCGCGGCGCCGGCGATGCCGCCGATGACGATGTTCTGCGGCGTCGCGCGCTTGAGCCATGCGGTGTAGACGATGGCGTAACCGATCAGCGATGCGAAGGTCAGCGCGGCGGTGATCAAGTTGACCATCGAGATCAGGAGTGTCATCGACAGCGCGCCCAGGAACACCGCAAACGCCAGCACCTGCGCCGGCTTCAGCGCACCGGTGGCGAGCGGACGGTGCGCGGTGCGCGCCATCACCCGGTCGATGCGCTGGTCGATCAGATGATTGATCGCGGCCGCACTGGCGGCGGCCAGCCAGATGCCGATGAAGCCGAACACGCTCTCGCGCAGCGGCGGCAATCCCGGCACGGCCAGGAACATGCCGACGAACGCGGTGAAGACGATCAACGCCACCACCCGCGGCTTGGTCAATGCCCAGTATTCGCGCATCGGGATTGCCATCAGAACGGGCTCATACCGTCGGCCGGCACAGACGCGCCAGCAGGCTGATCAGCAGGAACAGCAGCAGCGCCGCGCCGGCGTTATGCAGCACCGCTGTCCACAGCGGCAGGCCGAGCACGACGTTGGCGATTCCCAGACCCACCTGCGCCAGCATGAGCAACGCCAGCACCACGCCGGTCAGCCACAGCCCCGGCGTGCGGATGAGTTTCAGCGCCATCCACAGCAGATAGACGAACACCACCACCGCCATCGCGCGGTGCGCGAGCTGGATCGCGATGCGCGACGCGCCGTCGAGCACGCCGCCCTCGTAGTCGACGCCGATTCCGCGCCACAGCACGAAGCCTTCGCGGAAATCGTGCGGCGGTATCCACTTGCCGACGCAGGTCGGGAAATCGTTGGCACAGGCGAGCGCGGCATAGTTGGCGCTGACCCAGCCGCCGAGCGCGATCTGGATGGCAACAACTGCGACAGCGCCGATCAGCCACCAGCGCATCGCGTTCGCGCCGGCGATGCGCACCGGGCTGCCGGTGGCGCGCCATGCCATCCATGTCAGCATCGAGAACGTCGCCATCCCACCGAGCAGATGCGCCATCACGATGACAGGTTTCAACAGCATGGTGACGGTCCACATGCCCAGCAACGCCTGGAACACGATCAGCATCAGCGTGAAGGTAGCGGCGCGCGACAGATCGTCGTTGTTCCAGCGCAGCGCAGCGATGAGCAGGATGAGCTCTCCGATGACCGCGCATGCCACCGCGGCCTCGTGCATGCCGCGCATGTACAGCGGGATGCCGGCTACGATGAATCCTGCAGCCAGCAGGATCTGCGCGATGCCCAGGCGCCGACGCCGCGCCGCCAGCAATGCGAGCGTCAGCACCAGCATGCCGAGAATGGCCGCGGCGTGGCGATGGACCTGCTCGCGCCAGGCCTTGTGCACCTCCAGCGGACGCACATCCAGCGCGGTCGGATGGTTCACGTCGGCGGTCACCTTCGGCCAGGTCGCGCGCCCATAGCAGGTCGGCCAATCCGGGCAACTGAGCCCCGCATTCGACAGGCGCACGAAGGCGCCGAACACGATCACGCCCAGGGTGAGCGCCACCGCGAGCCATGCGATGCGATGGAAATGGCGATAGATCGCCGGCCTGTGGGTGGGCGGCCGGACCCCGGGAGCATCATGGGGGATGGCATCGTGCAGCATCGGATCGTGCGACATGGGAAAGACTCTGCTTACTTCAGTTTGAGCAGCCGGGACATGTCCTGGCGCAGATGCGATGGATCGAAGCCCGGAGCGTAGCGCAGAACGACGAAGCCGTTCGGATCCACCACATAGACGGGAATACCGGCCGGATCGTCCAGTCGCGGCAGTGCCGCGCGCAGCGCCGCATCGTCCTTCAGCACGCGCAGTTCGGGGCCGCGCTTCGCCGCCGCGGGCGGTTCGCCCAGCCACAGCACTTCGACATCATCGGCATGCCGGCCGAACAGTTGCCACACCGTGTCGATCTGTTGGGACAGGGTCACGCAGGGATCGCCGCAGGAGGCGGGCGGCGCGACGACGATCCGCCACGTGCGCTGCGCCGGATTCCACGGGTATGCGCGGCCATCGGCGAGCGTCACCGGCAGCGTGCGCAGGTCGCCGGGCGGTTGCAGCAGTTCGCCGTGGTTCTTCATGCCCGCCGGGCGCCAGCCGGAAAAACGCAGGGCGCCAGCCAGCGCGAAAGCGCCGAAGAAGATCGCGAAGATCGCGACCAGCATGAATCGGTTGCGGTTCGGCGAAGCGGTTACGGTCATTGCAAAGGCCTGTGGTCGCGTTGGGCTGCGCGTCGTCTGCGCCAGCTCAGCAGGAGTGCGGTGATCAATACGGTGATCGCCAAACCGAACCACTGCACCGCGTAACCGATGTGGCGTTCCGGCGGCAGGGTATTGGGAAGGATGTCGAAATCGCGGGCATAGCCGAGACCGGGGTCATTGTCCGGGCGTAATACGCGCGGCGCGAGTGCCGGCAGGTCCAGCGCGACGCGCAGCGTCGGCAGGTCGATGGCCGTCGCCAGCAGCGTGTCGTCGGATTGCTGCACCGGTGCGCCCATGTCCAGACCCTGGCCCGGCGGCGGCATCAACAGGCCAGCGAGGCGATCACGTTGGACGTCGCGCAGGACGCGCGGCAGCGTGCGATCCGGCGGCAATGCGCTCCAACCCAGATCCACCAGCACCGGCAGCCCATCCTTCAGCACGAAGACGCGATAGGCGCGAACGCCGACCTTGCCGCCCTGCTGCTGGTTGTCCAGCAATACTGCGGGCGAGTCGGCGAAGCGGCCTTCAACCTCCACCCAGTCGTAATCTGCACGGCGCTCAACGTCGGCGATCACCGACAGCGGTTTGGGCACACGCAAAGACACTGCGCTGGCGGCTTTGCCCAGCATGTCGCGCTTCTCTTCGCCGCGTTCGAGCTGCCAGAACCCCAGGCGCGCGAACAGCGCCGTCGCAAGCAGAGCAAGCGCCCAAAGAAACACGGGATTCCGGCGCAGGTTCATCCGATCAATCCATCCCCTGCGATAATGCTGGCCGAAGGCCGTGCCGCCGCGCGGAACCGGAGCTTGCCATGAGCGATTCGTTGAAGACCCTGCTCATCGTCGGGGTGTTGATCCTGATAGTGTGGAATCTCGGTGCCGGGCTGTATTACATGCTGGTCGACAAGGGCAAAAGCAATCGTGCGGTCAATGCGCTGACCAAGCGCATCGCGCTGTCCGTGGCGCTGATCCTGCTGCTGATCCTGTCGATCTATATGGGCTGGATCGAGCCGCATGGCGTAGGCCGCAATCCGGCCGGCTGACGACAATTCTTGCTGTAGAGCAGCCTTCAGGCCGCTGACGCCTTCCCTGCAAGCTCAGCGGCCTAAAGGCCGCTCTACAATCGGAATCTTTTCAGACACGAAGGCCGGCGAAATGCCGGCCTTGTGCGTTTCGTCGGGTGCGTTCCGGCATCCATGCCGGGACGACGCCGTCGTTACAGAACGTAAACGAACAGGAACAAGCCCAGCCACACCACGTCCACGAAATGCCAGTACCAGGCCACCGCTTCGAACGCGAAGTGCTGATCCTTCGTGAAATGCCCCTTGGCGCAGCGCAGCCACATGATCGCCAACATCAGCGTGCCGAGGGTCACGTGCAGACCGTGGAAGCCGGTGAGCAGGAAAAAGGTGGAGCCATAGATGCCCGAACCCATCGTAAGGTTCAGATCCTGGTAGGCGTGGATGTATTCCTCGGCCTGATAGAACAGAAACACGCAGCCCAACAGCACCGTCGCGCCCAGCCACACCAGCAGCGCCTTGCGTTGCCCGGCTCTCAGCGCGTGGTGCGCGAAGGTTATCGTCACGCCCGAGGCCAACAGGATCAAGGTATTGATCAGCGGCAGACCCCAGGCCGGAATGGTCTGGAACTCGCCGCCGATAGCCGCCGGGCCACTGCTCGGCCACGCCGCACTGAACGACGGCCACAGCGTGGCGTTGGTCATCACGCCGTCGCCCGCGCCGCCCAGCCACGGCAGCGCGAACTGACGGGCGTAGAACAGAGCGCCGAAGAACGCGGCGAAGAACATCACTTCGGAGAAGATGAACCACACCATGCCCATGCGGAACGAGGTGTCGACCTGCTTATTGTAGTGCCCGGCCAGGGATTCAAGGATCACGTCGGCGAACCACTTGAACAGGATCGCGCACAGCCCTGCAAGGCCGACGAAGAACGCGGATTTGCCCCAGGAGACATGGTTCAGCCAGCAGGCGAACCCGACCATGGTGATGAACAGGAACACCGAAGCGAACACCGGCCACCTGCTGCCATGCGGCACGAAGTAGACATCGGGATCGTGGTGAGCGGCGTGCGCTTGAGCCATGGCAGTCGTCTCGCGAATGTGTCGGATGAGTTGAAGATCAGGGAGCGGTACGCGACGCGTCGGCGGACGCGCCGACGGGCTTCACGGTCTTTGCCCGTTCGGCCAACCGATCGGTCAACGTATCGTTCTTGAAGAAAGTGTAGGACAGCGTGACCGTGCGCACGTCTTCCGGAAGATCGGGATCGACGATGAAGCGCACCGGCATCTCGCGGGTCTCGCCGGCGGCGAGGGTCTGTGCGGTGAAGCAGAAACATTCGGTCTTGTTGAAATACTGCGATGCGCGCGCCGGCGCCACCGAAGGCGTGGCGCTGCCGACGATGTCGCGGTCGCTGTTGTTGCGGGCGAAATAGGTGGTTTCGTACAGTTCGCCCGGACGCACCTGCATGCTCATCTGCCGCGGGCCGAATCCCCAGGGCAATTTCGAATTCACGCCGCCGTCGAAGGTCACCGTGACCATGCGCTCGCTGCGGACCGACGCTATCGCGGCGCTGGGATCGGAAGCGCCGCGTTCGAGGCGGATGCCGAACACCTTCTCGCAGGCGATGCGATAGAGCGGCACCAGCGCAAAACTGAAACCGAACGCGAGCAGCGACACGGCGACCATGCCGCCGATGCCCAGACTGCGCTTGCTGGCGGTTTCGGCGTTCATTGCCCCACCGCGTTGAGCACGATGAAGGTCACATACACCACCAACGAAATCCCGGCGACCACTAATGCCGTGCGCCGCGCCGAAGCGCGACGTGCGGCCATCGCGGAGTCTACGACGGGCGCGTTCGCGACGGGCTCATTGGCGGTAGGCTGCTGTAGGGTCATGGTGTCGGCCGGATCGGTCAGGCGATCAGTGGGTGATGTCGCCGTGGGCCAGATCGCCATCACGGATCACCGGCGGCGTGCTGAAGGTGTGGTGCGGGGCCGGCGACGGCACCGTCCATTCCAGACCCTTGGCACCTTCCCAGGCGCGCGCTTCGGCCTTGGCGCCGTGCTTGAGCGAGTGCCACAGCACGTAGAACATGATGAACGGAGTCGCGAACATGCCGAACGCGCCGACCGAGCTGATCAGGTTCCAGTCGGCGAACACGACGTTGTAGTCCGGGATGCGGCGCGGCATGCCGGCCAGACCCAGGAAGTGCTGCGGGAAGAACAGCAGGTTCACGAACACCACCGACCACCAGAAGTGGAACTTGGCGCGCGTCTCGTTGTACATGCGCCCGGTCCACTTCGGCCACCAGTAATAGACGCCGGCGATGATGCCGAACAGCGCGCCGGTCACCAGCACGTAATGGAAGTGGGCGACCACGAAATAGGTGTCGTGATACTGGAAGTCGGCCGGAACGATGGCGAGCATCAGGCCCGAGAAACCGCCGATGGTGAACAGGATCACGAACGCGATCGCCCACAGCATCGGCGATTCGAACGAGATCGAGCCGCGCCACATCGTGGTGACCCAGTTGAACACCTTCACGCCGGTCGGGATCGCGATCAGCATCGTCGCGAACATGAAGTAGATCTCGCCGCCCATCGGCATGCCGACGGTGAACATGTGGTGCGCCCACACGATGAACGACAGGAAGGCAATCGACGCGGTTGCGTAGACCATCGCCTGGTAACCGAACAGCGGCTTGCGGCTGAAGGTCGGGATGATTTCCGACACGATGCCGAACGCCGGCAGGATCATGATGTAGACCTCGGGATGACCGAAGAACCAGAAGATGTGCTGGAACATCACCGGGTCGCCGCCGCCCTTCGCGCTGAAGAAGCTGGTCAGGAAGAACTTGTCGGTGAGCAGCATCGTCACCGCGCCGGCGAGCACCGGCATCACCGCGATCAGCAGGAAGGCGGTGATCAGCCAGGTCCAGCAGAAGATCGGCATCTTCAGCAGGTCGACGCCGGGGGCGCGCATGTTCAGGATGGTGGCGATGATGTTGATCGCGCCCATGATCGAGCTGATGCCCATCATGTGGATGGCGAAGATCACGAACGACAGGTTGAAGCCACCCTGCAGCGACAGCGGCGGATACAGCGTCCAGCCACCGGCAGGCCCGCCGCCCGGGAGGACCAATGTCACCAGCAGCAGCGCGAACGCGAACGGCATGATCCAGAACGACCAGTTGTTCATGCGCGGCAGCGCCATGTCCGGCGCGCCGATCTGCAGCGGAATCATCCAGTTGGCCAAGCCGACGAAGGCCGGCATCACGCCGCCGAAGATCATCACCAGCGCGTGCATGGTGGTCATCTGGTTGAAGAACTCGGGCTTCACGAACTGCAGGCCCGGCGTCATCAGTTCGGCGCGGATCACCACCGACATCGCCGCGCCGATGATGAACATCACGAAGCTGAAGATCAGATACAGCGTGCCGATGTCTTTGTGGTTGGTCGAATAGAACCAGCGTTCGACGAAGCTCTGCTTGTGGTCGTGCGCGTCGTGACCGTGCTGGTCGGAAGCGGCGTCGTGATCGGCGTGCGTGGTGGCCATGACTTACCTCAACAAAAGTAGTGCGATCAGCCGGCCGGGTTGGCGGCGGCTGCGGGGGCGTTCTGGTCGACGACGGCGGCGGCGGCCGGAGCGGCGGCTGCGGGTGCGGCGTCGGCTGGAGCTCCGTCGGCCGGCGCGGCCTCCACGGGGGCTGCCACCGGGGCCGGGGCCGGGGCTGGCGGCGCGTTCTTGGCGCGCTCGGCGGCCAGCCACTGGTCGTACTCGGCCTTGGGCACCGCTTTCACCACGATCGGCATGAAGCCATGGTCCTTGCCGCACAGCTCGGCGCACTGGCCGCGGTAGACGCCCGGGGTCTTGATTTCGGTCCAGGCCTCGTTGATCAGGCCCGGGATGGCATCCTGCTTCCAGCCCAGCGCCGGCACCCACCAGGCGTGGATCACGTCGTCGGCGGTGATCAGGAAGCGGATCTTGGTATTGGTCGGCAGCACCAGCACGTTGTCCACGTCTAGCAGGTAGTGCGGGTGGTTCGCGGTGCGGGCGTCAACGCCGCTCTGGCGGATCTCGTCGCTCTTGCGGTCGAGGCGGCTGGTGAAGCTGACGACATCGCCCGGCTTCTCAGCCATGTACTCGTACTTCCAGAGCCACTGGTAGCCGGTGACCTTGACGGTCATCGCGGAGTCGCGGGTGTCGTACATCGCGATCAGCTTGCTGGTGGCCGGGAACGCCATCAGCACCAGCAGCGCCACCGGAACCACGGTCCAGATGATCTCGAGCTTGGTGCTGTGGGTGAAGTCCACGTCCGGCTTGGCGCCTTTGGACTTGCGGAACTTGAACATGGCGTAGGCCATAGCGCCGAAGACGATCAGGCCGATCGCCACGCAGATCCACAGCGCCAGCATGTGCGCCTCGTAGGCGTTCTGCGATGAGGCGGTGACGCCCTTGCCCATGTTGAGCTGCCACGGCACCGGGTCGGCCGATTGGGCCATCGCCGCCATCGGCAGCAGCGCGACCAGCGGCACCGCCGCCAGTGTCCGGCCCCAGTTTGTCCAACTCGCACGCATTTGCACCATGGCCCAGAACCCCGAAAGTCGTGACTAGCTCAAGAATTACAACGAATTAAGTACGGGGACGACTCGGCGGCAGATGCAGGCTTGGGCGCCATGCAGCCGCAAATCGGGTCCCGGAAAACCGGAGAATGGTAGCCGTTCGCGGCCTCCACGGGCAAGCAAGATCAGTCCGCGGCTTCGCCAGCGCCCCACCATACGCCACCGGCCAGCCGGGCGCGCGGGCACTGATAGAATCCGCCCTTTCTCCGCTTGCCGGACTGCCGTGAACGCAATCGTCGACCCGCTCCGAAGCCAGATCCTGTCACCCGAACTCCCCGCCGCGCCCGGCCCGCTGCGCGCCGCGATCACCGCGGCCTGGGTCCGCGACGAGGCCGAGCACGTCCGCGAACTGCTGGCCGCCGCGCGCCAGCCGGACGCCGACCGCGCAGCCATCCAGGCCACCGCCGCCGATCTGGTCCGCCGGGTCCGCGCCCGCGCGCAGGATCAAGGCGTGATCGAGGCCTTCATGCGCCAGTACGACCTCGGCAGCGAAGAAGGCGTGCTGCTGATGTGCGTGGCCGAGGCCCTGCTGCGCATCCCGGACCAGGACACCGCCGACAAGCTCATCCGCGACAAGCTGGGCGACGCCGACTGGAAGCGGCACATGGGCCAGTCCGATTCAGTGTTGGTCAACGCCTCGACCTGGGGCCTGATGCTGACCGGCAGGTTGGCCGATCTGGCCGACGATACCAAACGCGACGTCCACAACGCCTTCAAACGCCTGATCGGCCGGGTCGGCGAACCGGTGATCCGGCTCGCGGTGCGCCAGGCGATGCGGATCATGGGCCACCAGTTCGTGATGGGCCGCACCATCGACGAGGCCCTGTCGCGCAGCCGCAAGGGCGATAACGCGAATTACCGTTATTCTTTCGACATGCTGGGCGAAGGCGCGCTGACCACCGCCGACGGCTTGCGCTACCTCGAAGCCTACCGGCAGGCGATCCACGCCATCGGCAAGAGCGGAAGCTTCAAGGACGCCGATGTCTTCGCGGTGCCCAGCATCTCGGTCAAGCTGTCCGCGCTGCATCCGCGCTACGAGCACGCCAAGCGTGCACGCGTGTTCGCTGAACTCGGCCCGCGGCTGCTGGAGCTGTCGCAGCTTGCCAAGCAGTACGGCATCGGCCTGACCATCGACGCCGAGGAAACCGACCGCCTCGAACTCTCGCTCGACCTGATTTTCCAGGTGTTGTCCGAAGAATCGCTGCGTGGCTGGAACGGCTTCGGCATCGTGGTGCAGGCGTATCAGAAGCGTGCACCGTTCGTGATCGACTACATCGCCGACATGGCCCGCCGTCTCGACCGGAAAATTCCCGTGCGCCTGGTCAAGGGTGCCTACTGGGACAGCGAAGTCAAACGCGCCCAGGTCGACGGCCAGTCCGGCTACCCGGTCTTCACCCGCAAGCCCAACACCGACGTGTCGTATCAGGCCTGCGCGCGCCGGCTGCTGGACGCGACCGACGCGATCTACCCGATGTTCGCGACCCACAACGCGCAGACCATCGCTGCGATCCACCGCATGGCTTTGACCCTTCTCCCGCCTGCGGGAGAAGGTGCCCGCAGGGCGGATGAGGGCGCGCAGCGATACGAATTCCAGAAACTCCACGGCATGGGCGACGACCTCTACGCCGAAGTGATTCCGGCCAACCGCATGAACGTGGCCTGCCGCGTCTACGCGCCGGTCGGTTCGCACGAAGACCTGCTGCCGTACCTGGTGCGCCGCCTGCTGGAAAACGGCGCCAACTCCAGCTTCGTCAACCGGATCACCGACGAGAACGTCGCCATCGACGACCTGATCCGCGACCCGATCGACACCGTATCGACCTTCGACGCCATTCCCCATCCGCGCATTCCGCTGCCGGTCGATGTGTACCGCAGCTTCCTCGCGCTCGACAGCAGCAACGACAGAGACAATTCCATGGGCCTCAATCTTGCCAACGATTTCCAGTTGCAGTCCCTTGCTGCGCAGGTCAACGCCGCTGTCACCGACTGGCGCGCCGCGCCGCTGGTGCCGGGCGCGACCGCCGCCGGCGCAGCGCAGCCGGTAACCAACCCCGCCGACCGCCGCCAGACCGTCGGCCACTGGCAGCCGGCCGACAGCGCCACCGTCGAGAAAGCCCTGCAGAACGCGGTCGCCGCACAGCCTGCGTGGGACGCGATGCCCGCCGCCAGTCGCGCGACGATCCTCGAACACGCCGCGAAGCTGCTCGAAGACCGCATGCCGCAATACATCGCGCTGTGTACGAAGGAAGCCGGCAAGACCATTCCCGACGGCATCGCCGAAGTCCGCGAAGCCGTGGATTTCCTGCGTTATTACGCCGGCCAGGCGCGCAAGATCTTCGCGCCGGAGCCCCTGCCCGGCCCGACCGGCGAATCCAACACCCTGCAGCTCGCCGGCCGCGGCGTGTTCGTCTGCATTTCGCCGTGGAACTTCCCGCTGGCGATCTTCATGGGCCAAGTCGCGGCCGCGCTGGCCGCCGGCAACAGCGTCATCGCCAAGCCCGCCGAGCAGACCAATCTGATCGGTTACGCCGCGGTGAAACTGATGCACGAAGCCGGCGTGCCCGAAGCCGTGCTGCAGTTCCTTCCCGGCGACGGCGCCACCGTCGGTGCCGCGCTGACCCGCGATGCGCGCGTCTCAGGTGTCGCCTTCACCGGCTCCAACGACACCGCCCGCGCGATCAACCGCGCGATGGCCGCGCGCGAAGCCGCCATCGGCGTGCTGATCGCCGAAACCGGCGGCCAGAACGCGCTGATCGGCGACTCCTCGTCGCTGCCGGAGCAACTGGTGAAGGACGCGATCTCCTCCGCGTTCACCTCCGCCGGCCAGCGCTGCTCGGCCGCGCGCGTGCTGTTCGTGCAGGACGACATCGCCGACAAGGTGATGCACATGCTGGCCGGCGCGATGGCCGAACTGAAGGTCGGCGACCCCGGCCTGCTCTCGACCGACATCGGCCCGGTGATCGACGCCGACGCGCTGGCGCTGCTGGACGCCCATGCCGCGAAGATGGCGAACGAAGCGAGACTCATCGCCACCGCCGCCACCCACGATTCCGTCGCGCACGGCACCTACTTCGCGCCGCGCGCCTGGGAACTGCAGTCGCTGTCGCAGCTCACCCGCGAGAACTTCGGCCCGGCGCTGCACGTGATCCGCTGGAAAGCCGATCAGCTGGACCAGGTGATCGACACCATCAATGCCACCGGCTTCGGCCTGACCCTCGGCATCCACTCGCGCATCGACGAGACCATCGACCGCATCGCCTCGCGCGCGAAGGTCGGCAACATCTACGTCAACCGCAACCAGATCGGTGCGGTGGTCGGCGTGCAGCCGTTCGGCGGCCAGAATCTTTCCGGCACCGGCCCGAAGGCCGGCGGGCCGCACTACCTGCCGCGGTTCACGACCGAGAAGACGGTGACGGTGAACACGACGGCGGCGGGCGGCAATGCTTCGTTGTTGACGCTGGGGGATTGAGCGGACTTACGGCGGGCATGGATTGTTGAGTAGGCTGGGCCGAGCGTAGCGAAGCCCAGCGCGCGGGCGAAGACGGCGATCGGCTCGATTGCGATGCTGGGCTTTGCTGCGCTCAGCACCAGCCTACGACGCTACGCTCAGCTCAGCCTGCTGGAATTGACCGGACGCACGGCGAAGCATCGAAAAGCCCCGGACGAACCGGGGCTTCGAATGTGCTCAAGGAATCGGATTTTCGTATCCGCCGCCGCCATAACCGCCGTCGCAATCCGGCAGATTGGTGAAATAACCGTAAGCGCGCTGGCCATCGGCGCTGGTGACGACCAGGCTCGCCGAAGCGCCGACGTCCACCTGCGCCCAACGTCCATCGACGGATTGCCACAGCACGTTGCTCCACTGGAAGACGTACGGCGCCGCACCGCCGCCTACCGCCGCGGTGACGTCGACCACCTGGCCGCAGCCATACGCGTAATAAGGCATGGACAGCCACAAAGGGGCGAGCGGCTCGTACGCCACGCGATCGTCGTAAAGCTGATCCCAGCGGCCGTCGTAGCCGCCGTTCTGCCATAGGTGCCAGCCGGCACGGAGCCAATAGCCGGATTCATAGCGCTCGCGGGTATCAATAAAGCCCGAGTGCGCGAAATAATCGTGCTGTCTCCAGTAACTATTGATTGAAGCGTAATCACCGCTAGCGTCGGCGCGGCTGTAGTTATCGATACCGCGGCCGAGGCCTTCATATCCGCCGAAATCATCAGAGTCTGAAATGCTATCGGCGTTAGTCTCAGCGGAATATCCTCCCCAGAACCATCTCTTGGCCAGGACACCCTCGCGCCCGTCGGTCAGACTCGCGCTCAAGGTGTCGCGAGAGCCCAAGTAGAATCTTTGCAGCCCCGCGGGCACCTGGACGATGCCGTCCTCATCGACAATGGCGGTTTCGAGCTGGATATCCTCGCTGTCATCAGCTGTCCAATTGACCCACCAACTCGATCCAGACCATTGCGTCTGAAACACGTCTGCAAGGTCCTGCAATTCATAGGTGATGCGCTTGACCTGAGACCACCTCACCGAGTCATCGCGACCAGCGGCCAAACTCGCGGCGTTGCTATAGTTGATCGATTGCGCACCCCAAGTTGATACGGCATTTGCGGAATCTTCAGGCACCCACAAATAATGTACCGACTTTCTGTCGGCATTGCTGATATTGACACCCGAAGTTTCATTTGCCGCGACGCGCGCGCTGATGGTAGCGTAGGAATCTTGTACGAAACGCAGTTCGTGGCCGTGCGCACCACCACTAAAGTCGGTATTGTCTTCATCCGCCTGCCAGATCATCAGATGCTTTCCGCTCGCGACTTGCATAAAATTTAGGTCGGGACTGCCAAATCGGCGCAATGTGTGATCTTTGTGCCTAGTCACCGTGGCATAAGACACGTACTCGCCGGCAGCGCCAGGAATCCCCGCCACCGACCGCACCGCGATCTCGATGCGCTCCCAGTCGTGGATTTCGGTCGCTTTCTTGTCCACCGGGTGATAGACGTGATAAAGCAGGACCAGCGTCTTGCTCCCGCCTTCCATGTGTTCGATCACCGAGGAATACAGGGTGGGACGGATCCGCCAGTGCTGATAGGCGGTCGATCCGGAAGACGATCCCGCCACATACTGCGAGAGCAGATTCGGCCAGGTGTAGCGGTTGTTGGCGAAGTTGCCGTCGCGGTCGAAATCGTAGTTCGAAATCCAGTCGCGGCCTTTCTTGCTGCTGCTCTCTTCGGCGCGCTGCATGATCACCGGCGCGTAATGTTGCAGATACGCCTTGCGTTCGGCCGGGGTCAGCAGCCATGGCTGGGCGTTGACGGTGCGCGCCGGGAGTGCCGCGGCCATTAACACCAGCACAGCCAGCAGCCAACGCAGCGCGACCGAAGAAACAGCGAAACGGCCCGGGTGCGCGGATAGCGCGGGGCAGATAGCAGAGTTCATATTCATCTACTCAATTCCTTTTAAGGCGTCTACTTGGCAGATCGAGTTCACGACGCTACGTGTGACTCATGTCGCCACCATATCACCTGCCCCAGGAGTGCGCTGTCAACCGCGACAGTTTCGAAGGCAAGGAATCTTTCGGGTACGACCCAACGCCTGCCGCGCGCACAATCCGCAATGGTTCGCAACCGCGGAGACAACGGCGGTGAATGCGACGGCGGCAGATGACAATGCGTCGTTTGTTCCGGAAATGCCGCTTGCCTCCGGGAAAGGCGACGTCGTCGACTATTGTCTGACACATCCCCCGCCTCAACGCCAGCCTGTACGCACGCAGCGCAGCCGGTGACAATCGGCCTCCGTTGTCCGCCTTATGAAATCCCGATGTCCAATACCTCAGCACCTTCCTCCGAATCCCCCGCCGGCATCGCCGCGCCCGTGCGTTCCGCCGCGTCCATTGCGACGGTCATCGCCCAGACCATCGCCGACGAGATCGTCGCGCAGCCGGCGCAGGTGCGTGCGGCGGTGGGCCTGCTCGACGAAGGCGCGACTGTGCCGTTCATCGCCCGCTATCGCAAAGAAGTCACCGGCGGTCTGGACGACACCCAACTGCGCAATCTCGAAACCCGGCTGATCTATCTGCGCGAGATGGAGGATCGCCGCGACACGATCCTGGCGTCGATCGCTGAGCAGGGAAAACTGACGCAAGTGTTGGTCAACGATCTGCTCGCTGCGGACAGCAAGTCGCGGCTGGAAGATCTGTATCTGCCCTACAAACCGAAGCGCCGCACCAAGGCGCAGATCGCGCGCGAGGCAGGGCTGGAACCGTTGGCCGACGCGGTCCTCGCAGATCCGTCGGTCGCGCCCGACGAACGCGCGAAAACCTTCGTCGATGCCGACAAGGGCGTGGCCGATGCCGCCGCCGCGCTGGACGGCGCGCGCGCGATCCTGATCGAACGTTTCGGCGAGAACGCCGCGCTGGTCGGCGAGCTGCGCGAATGGCTGCAGGCCAAGGGCGTGCTGCGCGCGAAGGTCGTCGCCGGCAAGGAGAACGAAGGCGCGAAGTTCCGCGACTATTTCGATCACAGCGAATCGTTGGCGAACATTCCCTCGCACCGCATGCTTGCGCTGTTGCGCGGGCGTCGCGAGGACATGCTGTCGGTGGATCTCGAACCCACGACCGATGTCGAACAGGGCAATGCCTATGCCGAAGGCCGCGTCGCGCTGGCGGGCGGTATCGCCATGCAGGGCCGCCCCGCCGACAAGTGGCTGGGCGACACCTGTCGCCTGGCGTGGCGCGCGCGGCTGCTGATGAATCTCTCGCTGGAACTCATCACCGCCGCGCGCGAAAAGGCCGAAAACGAGGCGATTTCGGTGTTCGGCGACAATCTCAAGGATCTGCTGCTGGCCGCGCCGGCCGGGCCGCGCAGCGTGCTGGGGCTCGATCCCGGCCTGCGTACCGGCGTGAAGGTCGCCATCGTCGACGCCACCGGCAAACTGGTCGCTACCGACACGATCTATCCGCACGAACCCAAGCGACAGTGGGACGGTTCGCTCGCGCGATTGAAACAGCTCTGCGCCGAACACAAGGTCGAACTGATCGCGATCGGCAACGGCACCGCCAGCCGCGAGACCGACAAGCTCGCCGGCGAACTCATCGCGAAACATCCGGAGCTCAAGCTCACCAAGATCATGGTCAGCGAGGCCGGCGCGTCGGTGTACTCGGCGTCCGAACTGGCCGCGCGCGAATTCCCGAACCTTGACGTCAGCCTGCGCGGCGCGGTGTCCATCGCACGGCGGCTGCAGGATCCACTGGCGGAACTGGTGAAGATCGAACCCAAGGCGATCGGCGTCGGCCAGTACCAGCACGACGTGAATCCGTATGCGCTGGCGCGTTCGCTCGATGCGAAGGTCGAAGACTGCGTGAACGCGGTAGGGGTGCACGTGAACACCGCTTCCGCGGCGCTGTTGGCGCGCGTCGCCGGGTTGTCGAGTTCGGTAGCCGAAAACATCATCACCTATCGCGACCAGCACGGCGCCTTCAAGACCCGTCGTGAATTGTTGAAAGTGCCGCGTCTCGGCGAAAAAACCTTCGAGCAGTGCGCCGGCTTCCTGCGCGTCGCCGACGGCGACCAGCCGCTGGATGCTTCATCCGTGCATCCCGAGGCGTATCCGGTGGTCGAGCGCATCGTCAAGGCCTGCGGCCGCCCGGTCGCGCAGTTGATCGGCGATACCGCCACGCTGCGCAACCTGAAGCTGGAGCAGTTCACCGACGAACGCTTCGGCCTGCCGACGGTGCGCGACATCGTCAAGGAACTGGAAAAACCCGGCCGCGACCCGCGCCCCGAGTTCAAGGCCGCGCGCTTCGCCGATGGCGTCGAAAAAATCAGCGACCTTGTGCCCGGCATGGTGCTGGAAGGCGTGGTGACCAACGTCGCCGCGTTCGGCGCGTTCGTCGATATCGGCGTGCATCAGGACGGCCTGGTCCACATCTCGGCGCTGGCCGACAAATTCGTCAAAGACCCGCGCAGCGTGGTCAAGGTCGGCGACGTGGTCAAAGTAAAAGTCATGGAAGTGGACGCGCCGCGCAAACGTATCGGCCTGACTTGTCGTCTCGACGATGTGCCGGGCGAAACGCGTGGCGGCAAGCGCGAAGAACGCGATAACGCCGGTGGCAACCGCAATGGCGGTCGCGATGCGCGCAACCAGGGCGCGAACAATCCAAGTCCAAAACCCCGCCCCGGCAACGCAGCGGCGCCTGCGAACACCGCGATGGCCGATGCGCTGCGGTCACTGAAGCGCTGACGTCAACAACGCTGCCGGATAGGATCCCGGCAGCGTCGGCCATTACTCGAACACGCCCTCGCGCAGCCACTTCGTCGCGACCCACTTCTCGCCCGCGATTACCGGCGCGCCGCCGTGCAGGGTTTTCGTCGAGGGATGCGGGCGGTCGTAGCTGAAGAACAGCGCGCAGCCGCGTTTGGCCGCGAAGCGCAGGCCCAGATCCGGGAATGTGGTTTCGCCGCCGCGCTCGGGTTCGCGCAGATAGATCAACAGCGTCGCGATGCGCTGCCCGCCGCGGGCAAGCACAGCCGCCGAACCCTCGGCTGCGGGATCGAAATAATCGTAGTGCGGCTCGTAACGGTCGCCTGGACGGTAATGCAGCACCTGCAGATGCTCGCCGTTCTCGACCGGCCACGACAACAATTGCGCGATCCGTGCTTCGATCGAACGCACCAGCGGATTCTCGTCGCGCCGGAAGAACATGCCGCTGCTGGTGCGCACGGCATCCAGCTTGTTGTGGCCGGTTTTCATGTCGGTGGTGAGCGAGCGCTGCATGCGCGGCCGCGCGGTTTCCACCAGGCGGTCGCATTCGTTCTTGCTGAGGAAATCCGCGAACATCACGATCTGCGGATCGGGCAAGGTCACCAGCACCGACACCTTGCGGTCGCCGGCATCGATCGACATCGCGCCGTCGTCGAGCGCGGGCGCCGGCATCGTGCGTTCGCTGGCGGTTGTCGCGGCAGGCTGCACCGGGACTTGTCCGGCCGTCGCGACCAGCGCCGGAGCAGCATCCGTCGCAACCAAACGCTCCCCCATCGCCTCCGCGATCAACCCCATGGCGAGATCCCGCCGCCAGCCGCGGTCACACATCGACTGCAACAGCGCATGCGTGGGCTGGCCCGCCCGGAGCTGCTCCACGAGCCATTGCGTGATGCTTCGATAATCGGTGTCGGCCATGTCTGCGCCCCTGGGCTGTTGGTTGCGACTGCTATTGTCCGATGGGCCGGCGCAGCAGCCGCCGCGATTGCGTGGCGCAGCAGCCACCGGGCGAATCCGCAGCGAACGCCTGGCATCTTCGGACAGGATAACGAAAACACGGGAGCCCCCGTCGGTTCCATACTCATGCGTCCGGATCGCGCTCACTCGTCTGGCATTCCACGCGGATTGACGCAGCCACGTCATCGCGCACCGACGCTGCGCAGGACCGCACATTCATCATGTGCATCGATCATCCTGATCCATTACTTGCATCTTCCTCGCAAACCACGCCAGTTCCGGCAGCCATCCGCAACCCAACGGCATCCGATCGGATCCGGCGACCGCTCCAGTTTAGCGAACGATTTTACCCATCGAATCAAAGACCTATTGTGTTGACAACGTCCAACCGCAACGGATATGGTGCCTTACTGCTGAACAGCGATTCACGTTTGGCAGATGGGAAAGTTTTTCATCAACCCAACGACAAGGAAGATTCAAATGAACTCGAGCACGATTCTGAAAGCGTGGAAGCAATCCGAAGACAATGCTTCGATCGAACACGTGGCAGGCATGCCCGTCGTCGACGAGAATCTTCTCCGCCAGATCGGCGGCGGTCAACAACAGCTGAACCCGGAATTCTCCTCGGGTTACTTCTGCACGATCAGCGGCGAATGCAACGGCGGCACCTCCTGCTGGCCGTTCTGATTTCCTGCGACCAAATGAAGAGGGGTGGCCGAAATCCGCTCCTCTTTTTTTGCCGCCGCACGGATAGCACAGCGGTCGGGCGTATATTGAGTCACCTCGGCTATTGATCGCGTATACGACCAACTGAGCTTGACGTTTGGCAGCTAGAGCAGAGGAAGATAGTAATGTTCTTCATCTATCCAACAGCGCAAGGAAGATTCAAATGAACTCGAGCACCATTCTCAAAGCGTGGAAGCAATCCGAAGCCAAAGCGTCGATCGAACACGTGGCGGGCATGCCCGTCGTCGACGAGAATCTTCTCCGCCAGATCGGCGGTGGTCAACAGCAGTTGCGGGAATTCTCTTCGGGTTACTTCTGCACGGTCAGCGGCGAATGCAACGGCGGCACCTCCTGCTGGCCGTTCCCGTTCTGATTTCGTGAGACAAGACAAGAGGGGCGGTCGAAATCCGCCCCTCTTTCATGTGGCTGGCGTACCTGCGGCATGGGGACTGAGCCTGCATCAATTGCCACTGTCGATCGCGTATCGCGGGGCAGATCCCTCTCTCATCCTAGCGCCGAATGCTGCAGCGGCAACGCTGATCGACACGCATGCCATGCGCGGATCGCGATTCCGACGCACCATTGACGGGATGGCGGCGCATCTCCAACCCCGCGCTAACGGCAAACGGGACGATACACGTCGCGCATGCATTGCAGCAGACGCAGCGATCGTCCGATCACAAGAGCGAGAGTGGACATGGATCTGAAACACCTGGCCTGGTTCTTCGAAGACGAAGTGGAAGACTGCCAGCAGGCATTCCTCGGTCGCGTTACGCGACCCGACGCGCAGAACTGGCTGGCCGCATGCAACAACAATCTGCTGCGCAGCCTGTTTGCGTGCACACACAAGGTGCTCATCGCGCAGTACAAGCTGATCGAATCCGAGGTCGCTTCCGACGATTTCTGCCGCTCGCTCCGCGAGCCCGACATCCGCGAGTACCTCCATGCACGTTATCCTGTCATGCGCCGCCGCATCAACGACGCGTGCGACGGCTGGCTGGAGCAGGCCTGCGCGATCGTTGCCCGCTTTACACGGGATGAGGATGCGATCCGGGCGCGACTGTTGCCGGGCGGTCCGGTGCCGGTGATCGATAAGGTGCGTTTCGGCCTGGGCGATTCCCACCGCGGCGGGCGCAGCGTGGCCATCCTCGATTTCAGCGACGGTCGGCATGTGGTCTACAAGCCCCGTAGTCTCGCCATCGACACGCATTTCGCGAGGATCCTGGACTGGACCAATCGACACTGTGGCACCGACCTCTCGGTGCCGGCCCATCTGGACCAAGGCGACTACGGCTGGGTCCAATTCATCTCGCACGCCGCGTGCAGCGACGAAGCGGAAGTCGAACGGTTCTATGTCCGGATGGGCAATCTGCTGGCGCTGCTGTACGCGCTGGAGGGCAACGACTTCCATTACGAGAACATCATCGCCGTCGGCGAGCACCCGGTGCTGATCGATCTGGAATCCTTCTTCCGCCCGCATCTGGGCGGAGAAGAGACCGAAGCGCTGGATACCTCGGTGCTCTCCGTGGGCATGCTGCCCAACCGGCTGGCGGCGGCGGGACAGATCCCGGAGATCAGCGGGCTGTCCGACGCAGAGGGGCAGTTGGGGCTGGAGAACCTCTACCTGACGCAGACCGAAAACGACACGTGGTCGCTGGTGCGCAGCCGCGGGATACTGCCCGGCGCCGACAATATCCCGGTGCTGGACGGTGCGAGGATCGAACTGCAGGCCGGACACGCGCAGCCGCTGAAGCTCGGATTCGAGCGCGTCTACCGCATCATTCTTGAGAACATGGCCGATTTCTCCCAACTGCTGGATGCTTGCGCGGGCGATCAGGTGCGCGTGCTGTTCCGGCATACGGCCACCTACGCGCATCTGCTGGAGGAAGCGCGCCACCCCACCCTGATGGCGTCCGCAAGCGCGACTGCCGAGCATTACGCACTGCTGCGGTTGGGCGTCGCCGAGTATCCGGCCGCCGCACAGTTCGTCGAATTCGAGATTGCCGACCTCCACCGCGGCGACGTACCGATGTTCACAGCACAGGCGGGCAGCCGGCACCTGTGGTATTCCGACGACGGCTGCGTCCCCGACTTCTTCCATCGCAACGGCATCGAAACGGCGCGACGGAAACTGGCGAAACTCTCGCTGCAGGATCTCGACCGGCAACTGTGGATCATAGGCAATGCCTTCATCGCGCATTCGGCGCGCGCCAGCTCGCAGGGACGCGCGCGCGCGCGACTGCGCGCGGCGGAAGCGCATGCGACCGCCCTGGACGAGCGCCTGATCGCGCAGGCCACGACGATCGGAACGCAAATGCGCGAGCAGATGCATGTTACCGGCGAATCGGCGAGCTGGCTGGTGCATCTGTCCACCTCACTGGACAACACGCAATTCGAGCTGATCCCGGCGTTCTACGACCTCTACGGCGGCATGCCCGGCGAAATCCTCTTCTATTCGCAGCTGGCCCAGGTTACCGGCGCGTACGAACACCTGACCCTCGCGCACAAGGCGCTGCAGCACCTGAAGCAGCGGCTGCGCGAGTCCGGTTCCGCCGTCCAGGCGATCGGGTTTTATGTCGGCTGGGGCAGCGTGGTCCATCTGATGACCACGCTGGCGCAACTGGAAAGCGACTATCAACATCTGGACTACGTCGAAACGCTGCTGGCCGACTCGAGATTCGAGGATCTGATCGCGAAGGATCGCAATTTCAGCCTGATCAAGGGCGCTGCGGGGTTCATGCTCGCCTGCAGCGATCTGTACATCGCGAGCGGCTCGCCGCGCGCGCTGCAGCTGGCGCAGGCATGCGCGGACCACCTCATCGCGCATCGCTGGGCCGGATCCGAGCACCATGCCTGGCGCGTGAGCAGCGCCGTTGCGCTGAGCGGACTGGCGCATGGCGCATCCGGCTTCGCGATGGCTTTCGCGCGCCTGCACGAAGCCACCGGCAATCCGGAATATCGCGCCGTGAGCCTCTCGGCGCTGGAGTACGAACGCACCTTGTTCCTCCCCGAATCCGGCAACTGGCAGGACCGCCGCGATTTCGTGATCCGCGAACGCGGCGATGTCCCGTGGTGCTCCGTCGCTTGGGCGCACGGCGCGCCGGGCATCGGGCTGGCGAGGCTGGCGCTGCTGCGCGCCGGCATCGATACCCCGCAGATCCGACAGGAACTGGTTCTCGCCGTGCGCACCACCATCGCGACCGGCTTCGACGGCAACGATTCGCTGATCTTCGGCAACTTCGGCAACCTCGAACTGCTCGCCAGCTACAACGAATGCTTCGGACAGGACGCGCTGCCGGAACTGCCGGCGCTGGCCTCGCGGATGCTCGAGCGCGTCGAGCAGGAAGGCCTGCGCCTGTCCGCACCAGCGGCTTTCCCGATCGGATTGATGAGCGGCGCCACCGGCATCGCCTATCAGTGTCTGCGGCTGGCGCGCATGCACCAGGTGCCATCGGTGCTGTGCGGCACCAGCCGGCTTCCCGCAGGCATGACCCTCGACGCGAACCGGGGCGTGCGTGTGCCGGAAGCGGCGCTGTCGGCGGGATGACCCGATGAATCCGGCAGACCTCTTCCGCAAGGAAGCGCGCGATCATCTGTCGCGCGGCGAGGACGGCCTGCGCCGCCTGGAGGTGTCGCCGCTGTGGACGTGGGCGCTGCTGTGGGTGCTGCTGGCGGCCCTCGGCGCGGCGCTGATACTGGGGGTCGTGGGCTCGGTCGAAGTCAACTCGCGCGCCATCGGCATTCTGCGCCCGGCGACCGGCGTGCGCGTGCTGGTGAGCCAGGTGTCCGGGACGGTGGCCTCGGTGCCGCTGAGCTCCGGCGAGGAAGTCTCGCGGGGCGACACGGTGCTGCAGATCGACGCGCCGGACCTGCAGGGCCAACTGCTGGAAGCGCAACGGCAAGTGGGATTGCTCGAGTCGGATTTCCGTCAGGTGTCGCGACAGCAGGACCACCTGCACCAGCAGCAGGTCGCGCAAACAAAGACCCGCCTGATCAAACTCACCGAACAGGTCGACAGCGAGCGCGCATCGCTCGATGTGCACCGGCGCAAGTTCAAAGCGATGCGCTCGCTGGAAAGCAGCGCCGTGGTCAGCGGTTTCGCAGTGCTCGATGCGCAGGAAGCGGTTGCCCAAGCGGAACGCCGCCTGGCCGGGACCGAGCAATCGCTCGCTCTGGCCCGGCAGGAACTGGCGGCGATGGACAGCCGGCGGCAAACGGAACTCTGGGAACAGCGCCAGTCGCTCGACAGCGCACGATCACGCCAGGACACCGTGCTGCTGGCGAACCGGCAGACCCGGATCGTCGCGCCGCAGGATGGCCTCATCGAAGCGCTGCTGGTGAAACCGGGCGACGACGTGCAGCCGGGTCAGGCAGTGGGGAAACTCATTCCCAGCGGTACGCCGCTGGAGGTCGTTTCGTTCCTGCCGGAAAAGGACCGGGCCTTTGTGCGCGTCGGCAGCGAAGTGCGCCTGGAGCTGGACCAACTGCCCTATGGCGAGTACGGCACGCTCGGCGCCCGCGTCGTGCGCATCAGCGACGATCTGGCATCGCCGCATGAAGTGACCCAGGCACTGGGCGACGAGCGCAAGCTCGACGGCCCGGCGTTCCGGGTGGTGCTGGCGATCACGGATCGGGCCTCCGCCCGCAACGCCGACGTTACGCTGCGCAGCGGCATGCTGATGAAAGTGCGCTATACGCTGCGTCGGCAACGGCCGATCACGATCGTGCTGGAGCCGCTGCGGAAATGGCTTCACTGAACTTCCGCCGCCTCATGCGCCGACGACGCGTCACCGTCGTGCACCAGATGGAGGTCGCCGAATGCGGCGCCGCCTGCCTGGGCATGGTGCTCGGCTTCCATGGCTGCCATGTGCCCTTGGCGGAACTGCGCGAAACCTGCGCGGTCACCCGCGACGGCGCGAACGCGCACACCCTGCTGCTGGCTGGGCGCGCGTACGGACTCACCGCGGTCGCGCTGCAGGTCCAGCAGACCGCTCGGCTCGCGCAACTGCCATTGCCGGCGATCCTGCACTGGGACTTCAATCATTTCATCGTGCTGGAGCGCGTTCGTCGCAACACGCTGACGATCGTCGATCCGAACGGCGGGCGACGCACGGTGTCGATGGCAGAAGTGGGCCGGCGCTTTACCGGGATCGCACTGTGTTTCGAACCCGGGCCGGACCTGCCCCGGCGTCCCGCCTCGCGCCCCAGTCTGGCCCGGTACCGTGCGCTGCTGGCAGGACTGTTGCCCAATCTGGTCCAGATTCTGCTGGCGACGCTGGCGCTGCAATTGTTGGGACTGGTAACGCCGGTGGCCACACAACTGCTGCTGGACCGCGTGATCACCCCACGCCAGTTGCCGTGGATGTGGGGCCTGGGGTTTGCGCTCGGAGCGACGGTCATCGCGCGTGGCCTGCTGACGCTGGTGCGCAGCTGGGTGCTGCAAGGCCTGCAGAATGCGCTGGATCTAAGCCTGATGGGCCGCTTCCTCAACCATCTCCTGCATCTGCCGCTGGGATTCTTCCTGCAGCGCGAAACCGGCGATCTCGTGCAGCGGGTGCAGAGCAACGCGATCCTGCGCCAACTTTTCAGCAGCCAGTCCGTGGCCGCCCTGCTGGATTCGATCCTGCTCGCGAGCTATGTGCTGCTGATGCTCGCGTTCAACTGGACGCTCGGGCTGGTCGTGCTGGGTTTCGGGCTTGCGCGCGTGGCGTTGTTCCTTGCGCTGCGCAGACGCAACCAGCGCATCATGACCTCCGAACTGGCCGGCAGCGGCCGCGAGGGGGCGGCGCTCGTAGGTGCGCTGACCGGGCTGGAAACCACCCGGGCGATCGGCTCGGAAGACCACATGGTGGCGCGCTGGTCGCAGCAGATGGTGGCGACGCTGAACCTGCAACTGGAACGACGCGTGCTGGAGATCAACGCAGACCAGTTGGCAATCCTGCTCAAGGCCGGCGCTTTGGCCGCGGTGTTCGTGATCGGCGGCCACGCAGTCATGAACCAGGAGATCACCATCGGCGTGTTCGCGGCCTTCATGACCCTGCAGGCGCTGTTCCTGCAGCCGCTGGAATCGCTTATGCAGGCGGCCGCGCAGTTGCAGTTCCTGAGCAGTCATCTGCAGCGCCTGGACGATGTGCTGGACACGCCGGTGGAAGCGTCGGGCGAGGCGCGTCCGGACATCACCGGCGCGATCGAACTCGATGACGTCAGCTTCAGCTACGCCGCGCATGCGCCGATGCTGTTGCAGAACGTCTCGCTGTCGATCCGCGCCGGCGAGAAGATCGCGATCGTCGGTCGCTCCGGCGCCGGCAAGTCGACGCTCGCAAGACTTCTGCTGGGTATGCACCTGCCCACCAACGGCACGATCCGCTTCGACGGCCACGACATGCGGGCGCTGGATCTGCCGCGATTGCGCAGGCAGATGGGCGTGGTGCAGCAGGAAACCTTTCTTTTCGACGACAGCATCCGCGCGAACCTGTCGCTCAACGATCCTGACCTGCCGCTGGAACGTCTGCGCCGGGCCGCGCAGCTCGCCTGCATCGACGAGGTGGTGGAGGCGCTGCCTCACGGCTACCGCAGCCGCGTGGGCGAGAACGGCAACCTGCTGTCCGGCGGCCAGCGCCAGCGGCTGGCGATCGCGCGCGCGGTCGTCCACTCGCCGGCGGTGCTGCTGCTGGACGAAGCGACCTGCTCGCTCGATCTGGAAACGGAGGCGCGCATCCATGCGAATCTCGCGCCGCTGGGATGTACGCGGATCGTCATCGCGCATCGTCTGGCGACGGTGATGGATGCCGACCGCATCCTGGTATTGAGCGAAGGCCACCTGGTGCAGCAAGGCCGTTACCACGAGCTACTGGCGCAGCCGGGCCTGTTCCGGAATCTGGCCCATGACGTCGAATCCGACACGCGGGCGCAACATGCCTGAGGCGCAGCCCATGCCGGGACTGGTGCCGGATGTCGCGCTGTGGCGGTTGCTGTCGCTGCGCGGCATCGATCTGCCTCTGATCCATCTGCGGGAACAATCGCCGATCGACGGGTCGCTCGAATCGATGCAGCACGCGCTGGCACAGCAGGGTCTGCATGCGCGCGGCGTGCGGATCGAAAACCTGCGCGACCTCGCAGCGCTGGAAACCCCAACGTTACTGCAGTCGGCGGATGGCACATGGTTGCTGCTTCGCGCCCGCCGGGGCAGGCAGGCGGTGGTCGAAAGCGCGGACGGGCCAAGCCGGTGCACGCTGACGGCGCTGGCGACGTTGCTGTCCGGACATGCGCTGGAGCTGACGCCCGGGCTGCCCGACGGCGGCGGCGTCTGGCCACGGCTGCGCGCACTGCTGCGTGCGTATCGCGGGACGTTGATCCAGTTCGCTCTGGCCAGCGTGGCCCTGCAGTTATTCGCCATGCTCACGCCGGAATTGACCGGACTGGCGATCGGGCGAGCGCTGCCCGACAGCGCGCCGCAGCTGCTGCATCTGGTCGCCGCCGCGGTAGTCGTGGCTGCCGTGTTCAGCGGCGCGATCAGCTGGCTGCGGGAGCGCACGGTGCTCTATCTGCTGACCCGCCTCGAAGTCGCGCTCAAACGCGGCTTCCTCGAGCACGTCCTGCGCCTGCCTTTCCCCGAACTGCAACGCAAGACGCTGGGCGAGCTGCTGCAGGCGTTCTACGGCATCGCAAGCGCACGGTCATTGCTCGCGGAACGCCTCTTGAGCGTGCTGATGGATGGCCTGCTGGCGGTCGGATTCCTGGTGCTGATGGGCATCAAGGTGCTGGCGCCGACGCTGGTGCTGCTGGCCGTGGTCCTCGCGATGGCGGGCATCGCCATGCTTGTGGGCCGCGCGCAGGCGCGATTGCAGGCGGCCGAAGTGACCGCGCAGGCCCGCCAGCGCGGCTATTTGACCGAATTGATCGCCGGCATTCGCGCCATCAAGGCTGCCGGCGCAGAGCAGGCATGTCATGCGCAATGGCTCGGACGTTTCGATGCCGAACTGGACCTGACCCTGCGCAGGAACCGGATCGGCCTGTGGAACGACGTAGGTTTGCAGACCATCCGGCAGGCGTCGTCGATGACGCTGTTGTTGTGGGGAGGCTATCTCGTTCTGCAGGGCGACCTCGGGATTGGCGCGCTTTTCAGCTTCATGCTACTGGCCGAAGGTTTCCTCAATGCGATGCAGAATCTCATCACCACCTACCTGCTGCTAGTGATGGCATCGCAACAGTTGAAGGGCGCGACCGAACTGTTGAGCCTGCGCGCCATGCCGCAACCGTCGGGGCCGGGAGGGCCGCTGTCCGGCCCGCTTGTGATGAAGGACGTCTGGTTCCGCTATTCCGAGGACGGGCCGTGGATACTGCAGGACTACAATCTGCGCATCGAACCCGGCGAACAGCACCGGATGGCCGGCCCTTCCGGCAGCGGCAAGAGCACTACTCTGCGCCTGATCGCCGGATTGTATGCACCCAACCGCGGCACGATCACCATCGGCGGACGCGAAGTGCAGTCGGCTTCGGCGCGCATGCTTTACATGCCGCAGTTCGTGCATCTTAATGCGGGCTCGATCATGGATAATCTGCGCAGCCTTTCAGGCAACGCATCTTCCCGGCGAATCGAGGACGCGGCGGCGCAGACCGGCTTCGACAAGGTGATCGGTTCGATGGCGATGGGCTATCACACCCCCATGACGGACGGCGGCCACACCTTGTCGGGCGGTCAGCGTCAGCTGCTGGCCTTGACCGCTGCGCTGGCGTCGGACTGCGACCTCCTGCTGCTGGACGAACCCATGGCGAACATCGATGCGATGACCCGGACGCATGTGACGGATATCCTTTCCGGACAGCAGCGCACCATCATCAGCGCTGGCCACGTTTGAGGCATTCGATGAGCAGCCGTTCCGGAAGCAACGACAATCGACGTATCCAGGAAAAATACCTGCGCATCGATTCAACCCACCCGAGACTTCAAGATCAATCGAAATGACAGTAGCGATCGAACTGAAAGCTGTCGACAAATCCTACGGGAAGCACCAGATATTGCGGCAACTGGAGCTCAGCGTCCCCGAGCGTGGCGTTTTCGCTTTTTTAGGCAACAACGGACACGGCAAATCCACCACCATCCGACTGATCACAGGTCTTGCCGCAGCCGATCGCGGTAGCATTCGCGTATTCGGACGCGACATCCGCCGGGAGCGCCGCCAGATATTGGCGGAAATGGGTTGCCTCATCGAAGCGCCCAGCAGTTACCCGAATCTCACCGGCATGGAATTTCTTTCGATCGCGACGAACCTGAAGGGTTTGCCGCGCAGCGAGATCGATCGGACGCTGCAGCTCGTCGGGCTGCACTGCGACCGCCGCCAACGCATCGAGCATTATTCTCTGGGCATGAAACAACGGCTCGCCTTGGCGCATGCGCTGATCGGCAGCCCGCGCTTGCTGGTCCTGGACGAACCGACCAACGGCCTGGATCCGGACGGCATTCAGGATATCCGGCGACTGTTGTCGACGCTGCCGGACACGGCCGGGTGCACCATTTTCTTCGCGAGCCATTACCTGGACGAAGTCGAAAAAACCGCTACGCACCTCGCCGTATTGCGCGACGGTTCGATCCTTCTGCAAGCATCGGTGCGGGATCTCACGCAGCGCCTCGCTAGCGTTCTGGCGCTGGAGGTCGACGATGCCATCCTGGGAGCCGGCATTCTGCGGTCGTCCGGTTATGCAGTCGAAACCGACGGCACGAACCATGTGTTGGTGTCGGGCATCGATCGCGATGAGGCAGGTCGCGCGCACGCCTGCCTGGTGCAGGCCGGAGTCGTGCTGTACCAATCGATACTGCGAAAACCGAGTCTGGAGCAATGGTTCCTGCAGACAGTGTTCGCCGGGGGAGAAAAGACATGATTTTGCGTCTGTGCCGTATCGAATTACTCAAGATCCGTCGTTCGTTGGTGCTGCTGATGACACTGGCTTGCCCTATGGCGGTCGTGATCCTGGTATTCGGCATGAACCTGCGGAAAGCGACACCGCAAACGATGACTCCGGAGCAGTGGACCATGCTTTGGGCAAGCGTTTCGGCGATGTGGTCCTGGTTCATGCTGCCGCTCTACATCGCACTGTCCACCAGCCTCATCAACGGCAACGAACATCGCAATCAGACTTGGCGCCTCATGCTCAGCCTTCCCATCGGCAAGGCGGAACTGTACGCGGCCAAAGCCATGGTGGCGGTTCTTCTGATGCTGGGTGCGCACATCACTTTGTTGACGGCCACGGCATTGGCTATAGGCGTGCTGGGAATGCTTGGGTTTCCGCTGACCGACGCGTTCAACGTCCGCCCATCGGCAATGCTGTGGGCCGCGCCTCTGGCTGCGCTGCCCTTGCTTGTGCTGCAACATGCATTGAGCTGGCATCTGCGTTCCATCGTTCCGCCACTTGCGATCGCGGTGATGGCGACCTTCGCCGCCATCCAGGTCGGCAGTTCCGAATACTGGCCTTATGTTCCCTGGACTTACCCGCTGGTGTCGACGAATGCGGCGTCAGAAACGGCGCGTACAAGTGCGACGATACTGGGACCCTCGCTGGCCGCAGTCTTGTTCCCGCTCACCGCCTGGTGGCTTGCACGTCGCGAGATCGCCTAGGCGACCGTACCCCACGCCTGTCCGCAATCCGTACGGTGTATCCTGTGCTATCGGCACGGCCATGAGCCGCAATTGCACTGTCATTCGGTGCGATTTCGCTTGCAGTAGCAGCACCCGGTAATCGCTTTCGACGCACGCTGGAATACACGTCTCATACAAGGCTGAAAAATTAAATCGAGCATGCGGAATTTGCCCCTCCCCGACCATGTGCGTCTTTCCGTCGCCCCGATGATGGACTGGACCGATACACACTGCCGGAATTTTCACCGTCTGCTGGCGCCGCATGCGCGGCTGTACACCGAAATGGTGCATGCGAACGCGGTGATCCACGGCGACCGGATCCGGTTGCTGGCGAAGGACGATACTCAGCATCCGGTCGCGCTGCAGCTAGGCGGCAGCGAGCCGGCGCTGCTGGCGCAGGCGGCGATGATCGGCGCGGCGCACGGTTTCGACGAGATCAACCTCAACTGCGGCTGTCCGTCCGATCGCGTGCAGGCCGGGCGTTTCGGCGCCTGCCTGATGCGCGAGCCATCTCTTGTCGCCGACTGCGTTGCAGCGATGATCCAGGCCGCGCCATCCACGCCGATCACCGTGAAATGCCGCCTGGGCGTGGACGACGATCACGAGTGGGAACGCTTCCTCGGTTTCGTCGACACCATCGCCGCAGCCGGCTGCCGGATGTTCGTGATCCACGCCCGCAACGCCTGGCTGAAAGGTCTGTCGCCGAAGGAGAACCGCGAAGTGCCGCCGCTGCGCTACGACTGGGCGTATCGACTGAAACAGGAACGTCCTGCGCTGCAGGTGATCGTCAACGGCGGCATCGCCGATTTCGCCGAAGCCGGCGCGCATCTGGATCACGCCGACGGCGCGATGCTGGGCCGCGCGGCATATCACGATCCGTATCTGCTGCATCGGCTCGATGCCGCGTGGTTCGATGGCCAGCCGTTCGAAAGTGTGTTGCGCAGCCGTGGCGATCTGCTGCGCGCGTGGCGGCCGTACGTCGAGGCGCAGCTCGAACGCGGCACCTTCCTCAAGCACATGACCCGGCACATTCTCGGCCTGTTCCACGGCGAACGCGGCGGCCGCGCGTTCCGCCAGATCCTCAGCGAAGGCGCGCACCGCCCCGGCGCGGACTGGGCGCTGATCGAACGGGCCCTCGCGATCACCGAAGCGCCGCATGAGCGTGCCGCCTGACCGCGGCACCGCACGATCACCCTCCGGAAACGCCCCGATGCCGACCCGCGACACCGATGCCTTCCTCGCCGCCGCCCACGCCTGCGCGCCCGACTTCGGCCCCGCCACCGCGAAAGCCGCGTTCCTGGTCGCGCCCGACGGCTTCGGCCTGGCAGCGGAATCGGCCAGCGACAACCGTTACATGGCCGAGGCCGCCGCGTTCGACGCTGCCCGCGCCTCCGCACAACATCGCAACCTGCAGCGCGCGCTGTCGGCCGAACTGCCGGTGATCTGCTTCGCCGGCGACCCGGCGACGCCGGACGCGGTCTTCCCCAACAACGTCTTCGCCACCGCGCCGGGGCGATCGATCATCGGCCGCATGCGTCATCCGGTGCGCCAGCGCGAAGCCGCCCGCAGCGACATCCGCCGGTTCTTCATCGAATCGCTGGGCCGCACCGAGATCGACCTGTCCGCGCAGCCGCACGTATGCGAGCTGACCGGCGCGCTGGCGATCGACCGCGCCCGCGGCCTGGGCTTCTGCGGCCTGTCGGAGCGCTGCGACGAGGCCGGCGCGCACCTCATGCATGACGCCTTCGGCCTGCGCGCGACGCTGATGTTCGATCTGGCCCCGGGCGAGTACCACACCAATGTCGTCCTCACGGTGCTGGCGGGACGCGCCGCGCTGATCTGCGCCGACGGTTTCGCCGACCCTGCGGCGGTCGACGCCATCGCCGCATGCTACGCGCCGCATGCGATCCGGCTGTCGCCGGCCGAACGCGCCGTCTTCGCCGGCAACACCATTTCGCTGGTGCCCGACAGCGTCTGGATGAGCGCGACCGCCGCACGCGGGCTCTCCGATGCCAGCCGCGCGTCGCTCGCGGCTGCGGGTTTTGGGGTCCGCGAGGTCGAACTGGACGCCATCGAGGCCGCTGGCGGCTCATTGCGCTGTTGCGTCGGCGAGGTGTTCTAGTCACGGCTAGGACAACGTGTGTGGTGTAGGTTTGCCGAAGCCGATTCCGACGCATCCCCGGACCTTCCTCAAACGAATCAATCGCTTGAGCATCATCTTCGTCCCGGCGACCGTCACTGGAGCGCTTCGGCAGCTGCATTTCCGATCGTCCGGTTGCCGCAAAACACTGCGCATCTCGGCCACGCGACTGAATCAGGACCACCCTGTCAGATTCCCGTAAGAAAAAGTTAAGGACGGATTCACCGCGTCCTTCCGAGAATGCCCTCCCTGAGCGCGATGATGTGTTCCGCCGTTGTCGCCCATCCTCTCCGAGTCCCGCCCATGTCTCTTTTTCCCCGCACTCTGACGCTGACTGTCCTGGTCGTCGCCCTCGCTGGCGTCGCCTTGCCGGCTGCCGCCCAGCAGGGACGTGGGGGTCGTGGCGAGCGCACACCGCAGGCTGCAGAGCCGGCGCGTCCGCAGCGGGACGACTCGGTGTCCGACGCGGTTCGCCGGATCGAACGCGCCAATCGCGGCCAGGTTCTCAGCGCCGAACGCATGCAGTACGACGGTCGCGACGTGACCCGCATCAAGGTGGTCGACGACGAGGGCCGCGTCCGGATCTACATGGACGATCCGCAGCCGGCCAGCGAGCCGCGCCGCCCATCGTCGCGCGACGATAACCCCCCGCGCCGTCGCGGCGACGATTAACGATACAACGCGCCTATCCGGCCCGGCCGATAGGCGCTTCACTGGAAGCGCGTCGCGCCGATTGCAATCTGCGCCATTCGGAAAGCCGGATCGGCGTTTTCCTCATAAGCGCAATCTGAACAACACGATCCCATCGCGCCCGGACAGCCTCCATGCGCGGCTATGCTCCGTACCTGAACAAAGCGTCGGCACTCCGCCGACCCTGGAGCAATCGATGCGCATTCTTCTGGTCGAAGACGAAGCCCCTCTCCGCGAAACCCTGGCCGCCCGGCTCAAGCGCGAAGGTTTCGCGGTGGACACCGCCCAGGACGGCGAGGAAGGCCTGTACATGGGCCGCGAAGTTCCGTTCGATCTGGCGATCATCGATCTGGGTCTGCCGAAAATGTCGGGCATGGAGCTGATCCAGGCCCTGCGCGGCGAAGGCAAGCAGTTCCCGGTGCTGATCCTGACCGCACGTTCCAGCTGGCAGGACAAAGTCGAAGGCCTGAAACAGGGCGCCGACGATTATCTGGTCAAGCCCTTCCACGTCGAAGAACTGCTGGCGCGGATCAACGCCCTGGTGCGTCGCGCCGCCGGCTGGAGCAAACCGGCGCTGGAATGCGGCCCGGTCACGCTGGATCTTGCCGCGCAGACGGTCAGCGTCAACGGCACCAACGTCGACCTGACCAGCTACGAATACAAGGTGCTGGAATATCTGATGATGCACGCGGGCGAGCTGGTGTCGAAGGCCGACCTGACCGAGCACATCTATCAGCAGGACTTCGACCGCGATTCCAACGTGCTCGAAGTATTCATCGGCCGGCTGCGCAAGAAGCTCGATCCCGATGGTGCGCTGAAACCGATCGAGACCGTCCGCGGCCGTGGTTACCGTTTCGCGATCGCGCGCACCGGCGACATCTGAATCCCGATGTATTGAATCAAGACATTCGAATCGAAACGTCGGAAGTCCAACGTTTGAACCAGGTTCCACCACGCCGTCCACAAGGCCGCAGACCGATGCATCGCGGCATCACCTACGGACAACCGAGCCCCAGTCATGCCCAAGCGTGAGCGCCTGTATCACTGGCGCCCGCGTTCGTTGCAGACGCGACAACTGCTGGCGGCCAGTCTGGGCCTGGTCGCGTTCCTGGCGCTTGCCGGTTACGCGCTGGACCGCGCCTTCCTCAGTACCTCCGAGAACATCCTGCGCGGCCGGCTCCGCGATTACGCGCTGGATTTCGCCCGCGAGACCGAGTTCAGCCGCGGCGGCGACCTGGTCCCGCCCTACGACGACAAGCTTCCCGACCCGCGGCTCAAACGTCCGGGCAGCGGGCTGTACGCCCAGATCGTGCTGCCGTTCGTGCTGTGGGATTCCGATTCCGCGCGCGGACCGCAGTTGCCGCAGGTCCCCATGCTCAAGGCGGGCCAGGAACGGTTCGAAGGTCCGTTGGAGTACGTGAAATCCAACGGCGAGATCAGTCAGGCCTACCGCTACGGCTATGGGCTGGTGTGGCCGGGCGACGATCTGTCCGACGAAGTGCCGCACACCATCTATATCCTGGAAGACACATCGCGGCTGCAGAACCAGCTGACGGTGTTCCGGCGCGCGCTGTGGGGCTACCTCGGCGGCGTCGGCGTGCTGCTGTTGATGCTGCAGGTGGCGGTGTTGCGCTGGAGCCTGCACCCGCTGCGCCGGGTGATCGACGAACTCAAGCGCGTGCAGCGCGGTATCGCATACCGGATGAGCGAGCGCCACCCGCGCGAGCTGGAGCCGCTGACCGAAAGCATCAACGCCTTCATCGAGAGCGAGCGCGAGAATCTCGACCGTCAGCGCAACATCCTCGCCGACCTCGCGCACAGCCTGAAGACTCCGCTGGCGGTACTGCGCAGCCGAATGGAAAGCGGCACCGACGGTCCGGAATTGCGCGCGGAACTCGACGAACAGCTCAAGCGGATGAACGATCTGGTCGGCTACCAGCTCAGCCGCGCGGCGTCCGGCGGCCACAAGCTGTTCGCGGCGCCGCTGGCGCTGGAAGCGAATGCCGAGGAAATCGTCAGCGGGCTTGAAAAAGTCTACGCGCCCAAGGGCGTGCTCTGCGAATTCGAGATCGATCCGGAGGCGCGCTTCTACGGCGAAAAGGGCGACCTGCAGGAACTGCTGGGCAATCTTCTGGAGAACGCGTTCAAATGGGCGCGCTCGCGGGTGTTGCTCACCGTGAAAGCCGGCGAAAGCGCGCCCAACCGCCGCCCCGGCCTGCTGCTGCAGGTGGAGGACGACGGCCCCGGCATCCCGGAAGAAAAAATCGCGCTGGTGTTGCAGCGCGGCGTGCGCGGCGACGAGCGCGTGCAGGGCCACGGCATCGGCCTGGCGATCGTCCAGGACATCGTGCGCAGCTATCGCGGCGAACTGGAAGTCGGAAGTTCGCAAGAGCTCGGCGGCGCACGTTTCGAAGTGACGCTGCCGCCGGGGTTGTGATTCGGGCGTAGGCCGGGCTCAAGCCCGACATCGCGGCCTTTCAGTTGACTCGAATATCGAACGAAGCTGTTTCGATCACTCTGCGACGCGAACGGATCACTCGTAATGTCGGGCTTGAGCCCGACCTACGGCATCGCACGATCGGAGAGGCCCCGATCGAGCGGGCTCGGGCCGTAGAAACGTTCGAGGTGCGCGGCGATCGCCGGCATCTGCTCGCGCAGCAACTGCGGCGCGCTGAAATGGTATTCGCTGCAGACCGCGAAGAACTCATCGGTGGCTTCGGCGGCATACGGGTCGATCGCGGTCTCGCGGCCGGCGTCCACTTCGGCCACGAAGGCGTCGTAGGCATGCTGGAAATCCCGCGCCCATGCGCGCTGCCAGTCGCGCGGCAGCGGCGGGGTGCCGTCCATCACGCCGTCGAGCACGTCGAGCTTGTGCGCCATCTCGTGCACGGCGACGCAGCAGCCGGCCTGGGGATCGTCGATATCGGCCTGCACATCGGCCCAGGACAGGATCAGCGGCCCGGCGTCCCAGGCCTCGCCGATGATCTCCTGATCCTCGATGTGCAGCACACCTGCAGCGTCGACATGATCGCGCTGCACGCGGAACGCATCCGGATAGACGATCAGCTGCGACCAGCCGTGCAGACCCTCCGCACCGAATTCGAGCAGGGGCAGGCAGCACAGCGCGGCCAGCGTACAGCGCTGATCGGGATCCAGCGTCAGGCCGTCGACAGGAGTGATGGTCTTGCGATGCAGGAACCGTGCGCTTAGCGCGGCGAGATGGGCGTCGCGTATGGGGTCGAGCGCGGCGGCCCACGGTACGGCTGCGCGGACGCGGCGCCACTGCGCGGGATCGATAGGGGAATCGGTTCGGGCGAACAGCCCGCGGAACCAGCGCAAGCGAGATGGGGCCTGTAGGAATTCGGTCGTCGGGCAGATCAGCCCGGCATACCGGCCGGACGGATCAGCGGAACATGCCCGGCAGGAACCGGTGCCAGCGCGGTGCGCGGACCGGCGGCGTACCGTTGCTGCGGGTGGCCGGAGGCGTCTTGTTGGTGGCGGGCGCGGCACTGCGCTTCGCCGCCGCCGGTTTGATCGCGGGGGCCGTTTCGGCGGTCTCGCTCGCAGCCACGATATCCGGGCATTCCGCAGAATCGCCATTGGCGCTCGACAGCGGCGATGTGCGCGCAGCCACGGGCAGGCTGGCCAGGGCGAGCGCGAGAGTCGTGAACAGAACGAGGCGTGAGCGGCGCATGACGACTTCCATCGAATGGGGAGGGCCCAGACAAGACCCGGACTATAGCGCGGATGCCGCCGGGTTGGAGCGGCGGTCCGGCGAACGGCATCCTGCTGCGTCGCAGCATCCAGCTCGCCGGAGTTGCGGCAGACTTGCCACGTGAACCACACCGCCCCCGACCCCCAGCCGGACACGCCCGCTTCTCACGGTCAGAAGCCCGCGAGCGCTGCCAGCCATCCCGGTACTTTGACCGCACCGGCGCTGCGCCGGGCGCTGATCGCCGGCGCCCGCCGGGTCATCGCCGCCCGCGACGAGCTCAATAAAATCAATGTCTTCCCGGTGGCAGACGGCGACACCGGCAACAACCTCGCTTTCACCCTGGGTAGCGTGCTGAACGGCGCGCTGAGCCGGCGCAGCCGCCACATCGGCGAGCTGCTGAAGCGGATCGGCGACGACGCCATCGACGGCGCGCGCGGCAACTCCGGGGCGATCCTTGCGCAATTCCTGCACGGCGTGGCCGAACACGCCCGCGCGCAGCCGGCGCTGGACGCGCAGACCCTGGCCGCGGCGGTGCGCCACGGCGCCGACAGCGCCCGCAGCGCCCTCGCCCATCCGGTCGAAGGCACCATCCTGAGCGTGATCGACAGCTTCGCCGACGCGATGGAGGAAGCCGCGACCCGGCTGCGCGACGATCCGCGCGGCGGCTTCTCCAGTGCGCTGGTGCAGGCGCGCAGCGCGTTGGCGCGTACACCGCAGCAGATGGCCTTGCTGCAGAAGGCCGGCGTGGTCGATGCCGGCGCGCAGGGCTTCGTCGATCTGCTCGAAGGCATCGCCGAATTCGTCGACGGCGGCCCGCGCGCGATGCGCCTGCGCACGAACTTGCGCGCGGCGAACGAAAGCGAAGACATTCATGGACATGACGTCCTCGAACACGGCGACACGCACGACGACGGCCATGCGGCGCATGGCGAGGTCGACCCCGAACGCCGCTGGTGCACCGAATGTCTGCTGATCGTGGACGGCGAGCGCGGCACGCCGATCCAGCGCGAACCGCTGCGCGCGGCGCTGGAAGCCATCGGCGCCGATTCGATGGTGCTGGCCGGCGGCAGTACGCGGATGCGCGTGCATGCGCACGTCGGTGCGCCGCAGCAGTTGTTCGATGCCTGCGCCGCGTTCGCGACCGTCGAAGGCATGAAGGCCGACGACATGCTGCTGCAGTCGCAAAGCCCCGCACGCGCCGACCGCATCGCGGTGATCACCGACAGCGCCGCCGATCTGCCCGAGGCCGTCATCGAACGTCACGGCATCCACGTGGTGCCGGTGCGGGTGAATCTGGACGGCCGCGATTATCTGGACAAGATCGGCCTCGCCACCGGCGAGTTCTACCGGCGCATGGCGGCCTCGCAGCAAATGCCGCGCACCAGTCAGCCGCCACCCGGCGATTTCCGGCGCCAGTTCGAATTCCTGTGCGCGCATCATCCGCTGGTGGTGTACGTCGGACTGTCGCGCGCGATCTCCGGCACCCTGCAATCGGCGGAACACGCCGCGGCCCGGATCGATACCGGCAAGGTCCGGGTGTTCGACACGATCAACGTCTCCGGCGGCCAGGGCCTGCTGACCTGGCGCGCGGCCGAACTGGCCGATGCCGGCGCCGATGCGGACGCGATCCTGCGCGAACTCGAACGCCTGCGCCCGCTCACCCTCACCTGGGCGATGGCCCGCGACATCACCCACGCCGTGCGAGGCGGACGCATTCCCGCGTGGGCGGAGCCCGCGGTGCGCTTCACCGGGCTCACGCCGATCGCCAGAGTGAACGCGGACGGCAAACTCGGCATCGCTGGCGGCCTGTTCGCAAAAGCGAAAGCGCCGGAAGCGTTTGCGGCGTACGTCGCGAAGCGGGCCGGCAAGGCATTCGGCAAGCGCGCCCGTCTGCGCGCGATCATCGGTCACTGCGACGCCCGCGAAGACGGCGAGCGCCTGCTGGCGGCACTGCGCGAGCGGTTGGATCTGGTCGAAGCGCATCTGGTCGAAACCGGTCCCGCCATCGGCGCGCACGCCGGGCGCGGGACACTGGTGGCGTCGTTGCAGCCGGCGCCGGATAAGATGCGCCTGTAGGAGCTGCGGCTTTCAACAGCCGAATGGCTGGTCAAGCCGCGACGGGCTCCGGAGAAGCTTTCCGCCGGCCATCGCGGCTACCGCCGCTCCTACAGAACAACATCACTCCTGCAGAAGCATTGCCCGCATCGCCATGGTCGCGCTCATCATCATCCTCATCGCCTACCTGCTCGGCTCGCTCTCCGGCAGCCTGCTGCTGGGCAGGCTGCGTGGTGTGGACATCCGCACCCAGGGCAGCGGCAACGCCGGCGGCACCAATGCCTTCCGCACCCAAGGCGCGAAATTCGCGCTGGGCGCGGTGGTGATCGACATCGGCAAGGGCGCGCTGGCGGCGTGGCTGGGATTGCGGTTCGCCGGTGACAACAACGTCGCTTGGCTGCCCTACGCTGCTGCATTCGCCGCAGCGATCGGCCACGTCTGGCCGATCTGGCACGGTTTCCGCGGCGGCAAGGGCGCGGCCACTGTGGTCGGCGGTATCGCCGTGCTGTGGCCGGCGGCGGTGCCGGTGCTGTTCGCGGTGTGGGTGTGCGTGCTGATCCTCACCGGATACGTCGGTCTGAGCACGATCTTCGCCGGCCTGTCGCTGGCGGTGTTGGCGGTGACGATGCAGGTCGATCAGACGCGTCTGATCTTCGCTGCGGCCATCGCGCTGCTGCTGCTGTTCACCCATCGCGCGAACATCGCGCGGCTGCGCGCGGGCACCGAGTCGCGCTTCGAAAAAGCGCGGCTGCTGCATCGCTGGATGCGTCGCGCGTGATCGCGAACGATGGGCTGGAAGCCGCCGCGATGCACGCGGCCATGCCGACGTACGCAGTGTCGCGCATCACAAGCCTCGACATCGTGGACGGCATCGATTCGACCAACAGCGAACTGCTGCGCCGGGAAACGCCCGCGCGCGGCATCGCTGCGCTGTTCGCCGAACACCAGACCGGCGGCCGCGGCCGTCAGGGCCGCGTCTGGGCGTCGCCGCCCGGCAGCAATCTGTATCTGTCGGTCGCGCGATGTTTCGACGGCACCCTGGCCCGCCTCGGCGGCCTGAGTCTGGTCGCCGGCATCGCGGCCGCGGAAGCGTTGCGAGCGCTGGGCGCGGACACGGTGCGGCTGAAATGGCCGAACGATCTAGTGACGGTCGATGGCGAGGCGCTGCGCAAACTGGGCGGCGTGCTGGTCGAAGCCGGGCTGCAGGACGGACGGCCGCGCGCGGTGGTCGGCCTGGGCGTGAATCTGCGCATGCCCACGACCGCCGCAGTGGACATCGACCAACCCTGGACCGATCTGCAAGCGCTGTTGGGCGACGCATTGCCGCCGCGCAATCGCGTCGCGGCCGTGGTGCTCGCGACATTGGCGGAAGGTCTGGATCGCTTCGACGCCGAAGGCTTGGCGCCGTTCCTGCCGCGCTTCGCCGCGCTGGATGCGCTGCGCGATGCTGAAATCGTTGCGACCATCGGCAACCGCACGCTTGCGGGCGTCGCCGCCGGGATCGCCGACGACGGCGCACTGCGCCTGCGCACCGGCGACGGCGACGGCGAACGGCTGCTGCGCGCGGGCGAAGTGAGCGTGCGCAGGCGTCCATCGGCGCAGGCATGATGCCCACGATGGCGACCTTTCTCTTCGATCTGGGCAACACCCGGCTGAAATACGCCGCGCTGCGCGACGACGGCAGCCTGGGCGATGTCGTGGCCGTCGCGCATGACGGCGACGCGCTGCCGCTCGGCTGGGACGATGCACTGCCGGCGCGCTTCGAAGCGGCGGCGCTGACGATGGTCGGCTCGGTCGCAATGCGTGCACACCTGCTGGAGGCGCTGACCGCCCGCTGCGGGCGGATCTCGATCGCGCGGACGGTAACGGCATTCGGCGGACTGCGCATCGCCTATCCCCAGCCTGAATCGCTGGGCGCGGACCGCTTCCTGGCGATGCTGGGCGCGCGCGCGCGCGGCACGCTTGCAAACGAACGCATCTCGACACCGTGGCTGGTGGTCGGCATCGGCACCGCGATCACACTGGATCTGATCGACGCCGACGGCCTGCATCGCGGCGGGAGGATCGCACCATCGCCGGCATTGATGCGCGAAGCCCTCCGCGCGCGCGCGGCGCAATTACCCGAACACGGCGGCGAGTGCGTCGCGTTCGCCGAGAACACACCGGATGCGCTGCGCTCCGGCTGCGACGGCGCCGCGCTGGCGCTGATCGACCGCGGACTTCGCGATGCCGAGACGCTGATGGGCACTGCGCCGGCCCTGATCCTGCACGGCGGCGGCGTCGATGCGCTGTCCGGCCTGCGCGGCGACGCAACGCGCGCGCCGGCGCTCGTGTTGGAAGGCCTGGCGGCTTGGGCGACAATCCCGGCATGACCCTGCGCGCATCGATCGTCCTGCTGGCGGCACTCAATCTCGGCGTGGCCGCGTGGTGGCTGCTGCGGCCGGATGCAGTGCCGGCGGCGGTCGTCGAGGCGCCATCGGGCATCGCCCGCCTGCAACTGCTCAGCGAACGTGTGGGGCCCGCGCCCGCGCCGGTCGAAGCGGTCGCCGCCAATCCCGACGAGACAGAAGCGCCGGCACCACCCGCAGCGGCTGCAGCCGAAGCACCGGCCGCCGAAGAACCCTGCTACAGCTTCGGCCCCTTCGCCGACGCCGCAACCCTTGCAACCGCCCAGGCGGCCCTGCGCCCCGGCGCGCTGCGCCTGCGCACCCGCGAGACCCGCGAGGGCGGCGGCCGTGGCTGGCGGGTCTACCTGCCCGCCGCCGCCGACCGCGCCGCCGCGAACGCCAACGCCGACAAGCTCAAGGCCGCCGGATTCACCGATCTGCTGGTGGTCGGCGACGGCAGCGAAGCCAACAGCGTCGCCCTCGGCCGATTCAGCACCGAATCCCGGGCACAGCAGCACGCCCAGGCGCTGCGCGCCGCCGGCTTCGAGGCCAGGGCCGAGTCGCTGGGCGCGGTCAGGACAACGAATTGGATCGATCTGGCCGCCGGAGAGGGCTTCGATGCCGCCGCCGCACGCCGCGCCAGCGGCGCCGCGCAGTCGCGGACGGTCGACTGCGCCGGGGTGCGTTAAGCCTTGAGGGCTGCCCGGCAAAGACTGACAGCTGAACAGCCTGCCGGACCAGCCTGCTAGAATCCCCTCCTCATGTCGGGACCGCCTCGTGGCCCGCACAGCAAATCTCGCCGGCATAGCTCAGTTGGTAGAGCAACCGCCTTGTAAGCGGTAGGTCGTCCGTTCAAATCGGACTGTCGGCACCAAACCCTTTTTTCCGGGAATCCCCCATGCAGCGCAACTTCCCGCCCGTGTCCCTGATCGGCGTTCCCACCGACATCGGCGCCGGGCACCGCGGCGCGCGGATGGGCCCCGATGCCCTGCGCATCGCCGGCATCGGCGAGGCGCTGGCCGCCCGCGGCGTGGATGTGGCCGATCGCGGCAACCTCGCCGGCCCGTCCAACCCCTGGCTGCCGCCCACCGACGGCTACCGCCATCTGGACGAAGTGGTCGCCTGGAACCGCCTGCTGATGGATGCGGTGGGCGCCGAGCTGCGCGCGAACCGCATGCCGATCGTGCTCGGTGGCGACCACTGCCTGGGCGTCGGCTCGATCACCGCCGTCGCCCGCTACTGCCGCGACACCGGCAAGAAACTCCGCGTGATCTGGCTGGACGCCCACGCCGATTTCAACACCAGCAATGTCACGCCGTCGGGCAATATCCACGGCATGCCGGTGGCCTGCCTCTGCGGCATCGGCCCCGAGCCGCTGGTACGCCTGGGCGGCAGCGCCCCGGCCATGCGTCCCGATGAAATCCGCCAGATCGGCATCCGCTCGGTCGATGCCGGCGAAAAACGCCTGGTGAAAGAGCACAGCCTCGACATCTACGACATGCGCTACATCGACGAAGTGGGCATGAAGCGCGCGATGGAAGAGGCGCTGGAAGATCTCGACGACAACACCCATCTGCACGTCAGCTTCGACGTGGATTTCCTCGATCCCAGCATCGCCCCGGGCGTCGGCACCACCGTCCCCGGCGGCCCGAACTATCGCGAAGCGCAGCTGGTCATGGAAATGATCGCCGACACCGGCCGCATGGGTTCGCTGGATATCGTCGAACTCAATCCCGCGCTGGACAACCACAACGCCACCGCCGAACTCGCGGTGGATCTGGTGGAAAGCCTGTTCGGCAAATCGACGCTGATGCGGGATTGAAATGCCCCTATCAGTTTGTTGAAAAGCGTACTTCCCGAACGTTTTTCAAGTCGCGGGTCGGGTCGGCCCGAACTCGCTACGAGGCTGTTTTTCAACAGCCTGCTATGGCGCGCCGTCGTCCTCTGACGGCACAGTGACGTGACACGGCACCTACTTTGCCGCGCTGGGATCTCGGCAACGCCTGCCTATAATCCGGAGGGAGAAAACGTCGCGTTCATCGAGGTGGCCGTGGCGTAGCCGCCATCGTTCCCCAAGTCCGTGGTTCCAACCATCATCAGCTCTGGCATGCTCCATGTCTGCGCGACCGTCGCTGGGGCGTAGGTGATGCCGTCGCCGCTGAATTCGAACAAAACGAAAATCATGCCGCTCCGCCTGGTCGTTCCACTGATATCTTTACGACCACCCTGATCCATCATTTGAGTTTTATAGCCTCTGCCATTGAATACCACGCCCACCTCTTCTTTCTCGGAAACCGTGGCGTGCTCGGTAACCGTGGCGCGCTGGTAGTAGTTTGAATTGGAGAAGAAGGTGATCACGTAAGTGCTGTGAGAAGGAAGTCGTACCGGATACGGATTCGGAAACGTCATAGCGAACTCCTTTTGGATTGGACCACGGACACCTTGGCGAGATTCGGCGCCTTGTCTTCACTGCGCTATGCAGGCTACTCCTACCATGGCTGCTTCGATGTGTTCAACATCAATCGCAACCTTTTGCAGTCGAGTGAAAATCGAAGCCCGCAAATAGGTATCAATGGGGAAGCTTTTCACTCGGCCCTGTTGCGTCAGCCGCCAACCGGATCAGAACCGCTTCGTGCTGGTTGTTTCCCTACAATCCGCACGCCACCATCCGCCACTTCCACCGCCACCATCCGCAACGCATCCCCGCGGCAAGGGCCAGCAACGCAGGCGCCTTCGCGCAGTTCGAAGCTGGCGCCGTGGGCGGCGCAGACCAGCAGGCCATCCTTCGATCGCAGGAATTTGCCGGGCGCCCAGTCCAGGCGCCGACCGGCGTGCGGGCAGATGTTCAGCCAGGCGCGGACAGTGTCGCCGTCGCGATGCAGGATCAGGGATTCGGCGCTGCCGTCGACCTCGGCTTCGACCTCCAGCAGCCCGCCATCGGGCAGGTGGTCGAGCGACGCCAGCGGCTTGGCGGCGGCGTCCGGGGTTACGGCATCGTGATTTAACGAAGTTCTCACACCTTCCGTCATCGCGCGTCCGATACTGCGGCGACCGGCCGCTGGCCATTAGTGTGTCACGACACCTCCCCATGTTCGCTTCCTCCGTTCTGCGCTTCCAGAATTACCGCCACCGCAGCCGCGAATTCTTCGCGCCGCGCAAACCGCGTCACCGCGCGCTGCGCATCCTCGTCGCCCTGATCGGCGTCGCCGTGCTCGCGGGCCTGCTGGTGGTGGGTGTGATCGTCGGTGCGGCGATGCTGGGCGTGGGCCTGCTGTCGCGTCTGTGGCGCCGTCGCGGCAAGCCGATCGCGGCAACGCCCGCACGGGCCCTGGAAGGCGAATACCGGGTCGTTCGCAAGCCGATGCTCTCGAACGCGCGCTGATTTCCGCCGCTTAAGTCAAGCCGCTTAAGTCCAGCCGCTTTCGATTCCAGCCGCGCGTCGATCCGGCGCCGGTCTCGACGCAGCGTCGTGCGGCGCGCGATCATGGCGCCATGAACGCATCCCTTCCCGATCTGATTCCTCCCGCCGCCCCGGCACGCTTGCAAGTGCGCGGCCAGTCGCTCACCGGATCTTTCCCGGTCCGTCGCGTCTACTGCGTCGGCCGTAATTTCGCCGATCACGCCCGCGAGATGGGCGCCGCCGCGCCTGCGTCTAAAGCCGAACGCGGCACGCCGGTGTTCTTCCTGAAGCCTGCAGACGCGCTGGTGGTCGACGGCGTCGCCTCCTACCCACCGGGGACACAGGATCTGCACCACGAGATCGAACTGGTCGTCGCGCTGGGCCAGGATGCGCCTGCCGGCGTGCTCGATCCCGCGCAGGCCGAGGCGCTGATCTTCGGCTACGGCATCGGCCTGGACCTCACCCGCCGCGATCTGCAGGCCGCGGCGAAAGCCAAGGGGCTGCCGTGGGACATCGGCAAGGCCTTCGACCAGTCCGCCCCGATCAGTCACCTGCTGCCGGCGGCCGATGTCGGCGCGCTGGCCGCACGCACGCTATCGCTGCGGGTCAACGGCACGCTGCGCCAGGAATCGCGCCTCGATCAGCTGATCTGGGACGTGCCGGACATCCTGCATGAGCTGTCGAAACTCTACGCGCTGCGCGCCGGCGATCTGGTGTTCATGGGCACGCCCGCGGGCGTGGCCGCGCTGCAGCCGGGCGATGTCTGCGAAGGCCGCCTGGACGATCTGCTCCGCCTCGATTGCAGGATCGCACCGCCACTGTGAAAAGAGCCCGCTGTCCAGCCCCCCGTGAAAAGGACCGCAACGGCCGTACAAGCGCCATCGCACGGTCTTGACTCACCTCGCCATCCAATTCAGGGAGTACGGTTCCATGGGCATGATTTCCGAGTTCAAAGAGTTCGCGATGAAGGGCAACGTCGTCGACCTCGCGGTCGGCGTGATCATCGGCGCCGCGTTCGGCAAGATCGTGAGTTCGCTGGTCGATGGCGTGATCATGCCGGTCGTCGGCAACATGATCGGCGGCGTGAATTTCCGCGATCTGGCTTACGTGCTGCAGGACGCGGTGATCGGCCCGGACGGCAAGGAAGTCGCCGCGGCGGTCGCCATCCAGTACGGCGCCTTCCTGCAGACGGTCATCGATTTCGCGATCATCGCGTTCGTGCTGTTCGTGGTGATCAAGGTCATGAACCGGCTGAAGAAAGCCGAAGCCGCTGCGCCGACCGCCCCGGCCGAGACGCCCGAAGACGTGCTGCTGCTGCGCGAGATCCGCGACGCCATCAGCAAATAATCCACGCGCGACAGACACGCGCCGCGGTCGCGCCAGCGTGACCGACGGCATCTGCATCCGGGGCCGCGGGCTGATACGCTCGCGGCTTCGTTTTTTCGGGTCGGAGCGTTCGCAATGCGTTCGAAGTCGTGGTCCATCGTTGCCCTGTTCACGGCGATCGTTACGGCCATCGCCGGCGCTACCGCAGGGGCCGCATCGCCCGATGCGCCGCGCGAAACCCGCATTCCCGAAGCCGCACTCGCGACTGCCGCACAGTTGCGCGAACAGGCGCTGCAGGATAAGACCGCATGGCAAGTGGTCGAATCGCTGACGACGGAAGTCGGTCCGCGCCTCGCCGGCAGCGAAGCCGATATGCGCGCGGTGCGCTGGGCCGAAGCGAAGTTCAAGGCACTGGGTTACGACAAGGTCTGGCTGGAGCCGGTGACTTTTCCGAAATGGGTGCGTCGCAGCGAAAGCGGCGCAGTGCTGGGCGAATTCGCGCAGCCGCTGCATCTGACCGCGCTGGGCGGCAGCCCGGGCGGCAGCCCGGGCGGCACGGTCGAAGGCGAGGTGGTGCGCTTTTCCGACCTCGCCGCGCTGGAAGCGGCGCCGACCGGATCGCTGACCGGGAAAATCGCGTTCGTCGATTACACCATGCAGCGCGCGCGCGACGGCAACGGCTACGGGCCCGCCAGCCGGATCCGCAGCCGCGGCCCGAGCGCGGCGATCCGCGCCGGGGCGGTCGGTTATGTCATGCGCTCCGCCGGTACCGAACAGCACCGCTATCCGCACACCGGCGTCACCCGCTTCGACGAAGGGCTGACGCCGATTCCTTCCGCCGCGCTGGCGCTGCCGGACGCCGAGCAGATCACCCGGCTGCTGACGCGCGGCAAGCCGCTGCGCATCCGCCTTGCGCTGGACTGTGGTTGGGACGGCACTGCCGAATCGTTCAACGTCATCGGTGAAATTTCCGGGAGTAAGGCCGCCGGCAGCCATCGCACGCTGCGCGATGAAGTGGTGGTGATCGGCGGGCATCTGGATTCGTGGGATCTCGGCACCGGCGCGGTCGACGACGGCGCCGGGGTCGCGATCACCATGGCGGCCGGGCATCTGATCGGCCGCCTGCCCAAAGCGCAGCGCCCCGCGCGCACCCTCCGCGTGATCGCGTTCGCCAACGAGGAACAGGGTCTCTACGGCGGCAAGGCCTACGCCGCGCAGTACAAAGCGGCGGTGGCGAAGCATCAACTGGTCGCCGAGAGCGACTTCGGCGCCGGCCGCATCTATGGCTTCAACACCAGCGCCGCGCCGCATGCCAAGGCAGCGGCCGCGCAGATCGCCGAAGCCTTGAAGCCGCTGGGCATCGAAGCCTTGGCCAAAGGCGGTCCGGGGCCGGACCTAGGCCCGATCGTCGCCGAAGGCGCGGCCTGGGCGTGGCTGGGTCAGGACGGCACCGATTATTTCGACCTGCACCACACGCCGGACGACACCCTGGACAAGATCGACCCCGCAGCGCTGGCGCAGAACGCCGCGGCTTATGCGGTGTTCGCGTATCTCGCTGCGGCGGCCGACGGCGGTTTCGGCAGCGCGTCCAAGGCGCCCGCAAGCCCCTGAAGATAAACCGCATCACCCATGACAACCTGGTGCATGTGCTGCAGGAAGCCGCGCTCTCGACCACGCTGGCGGCGATGATCCGCGAACCGCACAAGGCCGCGGAGTACGGAGCGGTGCTGCAGGCGATCAAGCGGATGGAGTGAAAGTTTGCCTTGTGGGAGCGACGCAAGTCGCGACGGCTTGCGGAAAGTGTTTCAGCAACCTGTCGCGACTTGCGTCGCTCCCACAGGAAGCAATGGCATCACTCACAGAGAATGCTTCAGCGACTGCGTGCTCTGAACCACTCCGCCAACAACACCGAGGTCGCGGCAGCCACGTTGAGGCTTTCCACCGCGCCGCTGCCCGGGATCGACAGCCGCAGGTCGCAGGCCTTGGCGAGTTCCGTATCCATGCCCTCGCCTTCCGCACCGAGCACGAAGATCGTTCTCTCCGGCAGCTTCGTCGCAAACAGATCGCCGCCGCCGCGCACGACGGTGGCGACGATCGAGAACCCCGCGCCGCGCAGTTGCGCGATGGCGTTGTCTTCGCGGCCCAGGCGCACGAACGGCACCATTTCCGCGCCGCCCTCGGCGACGCGCGCGGCGGCGCCCGACAGCGCCAGGGTAGATTGTTTCGGCAACAACGCCGCGACCGCACCGAAGTGTGCGGCGGAGCGCAGGATCGCGCCGAGATTGTGCGGATTGCCCACGCCGTCCAGCCAAAGCGCGCAGCACGGCCCGGGCGGCAGCTCGCGCAGCCACGGCGCCATCGACAGCGGCTCCTCACGCAGCACGTCCGCGATCACGCCCTCGTGATGCGCGCTGGCGGCGAGTTTCTGCAGATCGTCCTGCTCGACCACGCGATAACCGACGCGGTTGGTGACGCACCATTTCAGCAGCGGCTGCAGCTGCGGAATCCGCGCCTCGGCCAGATACAGTTTGCGGATGGCCTGCGGCCGCCGCGCGAACACCGCGCGCACCGCATTCAGGCCATAGAGGCGCAGCTCGACATCGCGGCGCTGTTGGCGCGCGGGCTCGGCAGCGGGCGCCGGGGACGAATACGGGGTTTGTTTCCAGGGCATGGACAATTGTAACGAGTGTTCGCAACGGCTGCGGGCGAACACCGCGGCGTGCTGCTCAGCAGATGCCGATCAGCCGAAGAACACCCACGCCGCCAGCGCCACCACACCGATCAACAGCCACACCCACTGGTGGGTGACGCCATCGCCGGGCATCACCGTCGGCGGATGCGACTTCGACATGACCGAAATGGTTTCCGCGCGCGAAGCGATCTGCGCCGCGGTCGCGCCCAGATGATGAGGGCCGCTGTGATCGCCCGGCCGGTCTCCGCTGCCGCCGTTCTGCTGCTCGGCGATGCGCCCGGCAAGGTTCTGTATCATCGCCATCGCCGACTTGAGGTCGCCGCCGCTGGCCTCGCGCAGCAGCTTGATCGCGCCCATCTTGTCGCCGCGCTGCAGGGCGTCGATCACCGATTGCGGCACTTGCTGGCTGGTCATGGGCGGCTCTCCGGAAGCGATTCGCGCAGCATAGCGCGCCGACGTGGCCCGCGCCGGCTGCCGGTCGGCGGCCTCTCCTGGAGACGAATACATGCAGATCGAAGTCCTGTGCGGCGACATCACCACGCTCGCCGTCGATGCCATCGTCAACGCCGCCAATCAGGCGATGTCCGGCGGTGGCGGCGTGGACGGCGCCATCCATCGCGCCGCGGGTCCGGAGTTGCCGATGGCCTGCAGCGCCATTCCCATGGTGCGCCCTTACGTCCGCTGCCCTACCGGCGAGGCCCGGATCACCCCCGGCTTCCGCCTGCACGCACGCTGGATCATCCACACCGCCGGCCCGGTCTGGCAGAGCGGTCGCGCGGGCGAGCCCGAACAGTTGGCCAGTTGCTACCGCGAATCGCTGCGGCTGGCGGCGCAGCACGGCATCGCTTCGATCGCGTTTCCGGCGATCAGCTGCGGGGTGTTCGGTTATCCAGTGGAGAAAGCCGTGGCGATCGCGGTGCGCAGCGTGCGCGAGAGTGCGCATCCGCCTGCTCGGCTGATCTTCTGCGCTTTCGATGCCGCGATGGCGGGACACTATCGAAAAGCATTGCTGTCATAGGGTGCGCCTGAGCGCATCGGCTTTCACAAAGCCTGAGCGCACGGCGTACGATCAGGCATGCCCGCCAACCTGCGGCGTTTCCTCTTCCAGCTTCTCCAGCGCATGCTTCACCGCTTCGGGCGAATGCGTGAAGGGCGCGAGCAGACGGTAGAACGCCGGCACCACGAACAGCGACAGCAGGGTCGAGAACGCCACGCCGAAGATGACCACGATGCCGATGGTGGCGCGGCTTGCGGAGCCCGGACCGCCGGCGACGACCAGCGGCACCGCGCCCATGATGGTGGCGATCGAGGTCATCAGAATCGGGCGCAGGCGCACCACGCAGGATTCGATGATGGCCTCGCCGATCTCCCTGCCCTCGTCGCGCAATTGGTTGGCGAATTCGACGATCAGGATGCCGTTCTTCGCCGCCAGCCCCACCAGCATCACGATGCCGATCTGACTGAACAGATTGAGCGTACTGCCCGCGACCCAGAGGCCCAGCAGCGCGCCCAGCACGCCCAGCGGCACCGTGAGCATGATCACCAGCGGATGGATGAAGCTCTCGAACTGCGCGGCCAGCACCAGATACACCACCAGCAGCGCCAGCGCGAAGGTCAGCAGCACCGCGCCGCCGGCCTTCTGGAATTCGCGCGATTCGCCCTTCCAGTCGATCTGCGCGGTATCGGGCAATTCTTCCCGCACCACCTGGTTCGCCCACTCGATGGCGTCGCCGAGGCGATAACCCGGCGACAGGCCCGCGGAAATGGTGATCGCGCGCAGGCGGTTGAAACGGTTGAGGCTGCCGGCTTCGGCCAGCTCGGTGATGGTGACGAGGTTGGAGAGCGGGACCAGCTCGCCGTTGTTGCCGCGCACCTGGATGGCCGACAGATCGGACGGCGTGGCGCGCGCCGCGCGTTCGGCCTGCAGGATTACGTCGTACTCCTCGCCGTTGTCGACGAAGGTGGTAACGCGACGGCTGCCCATCATCGTTTCCAGGGTGCGGCCGACTTCGGACACCGACACGCCCAGATCGGCGGCGCGGGCGCGATCGATCATCACCCGCATCTGCGGCCGGGTTTCCTTGTAGTCGGAATCGGCGGCGAAGAAATTCGGATTCTTCTCCATGCGCGCCAGCACCCGGTCGCGCCACTGCGCGAGCTCGGCGTATTCGGGGCCGCCCAGCACGATCTGGAACGGCTGGCCGCCGCCGCGGGTCAGGCCGCTGCGCACCTGCGGATTCACGCGCACGCCGGTCAACGCGCCCAGATCCTTGCGCACCTGCTGCACGACGTCATCGGTGGTGACGTCGCGCTTGTCCCAGTCCTGCAGGAACACGATCGCCTGGGCGGTGTGCATTTCCTCGCTGGCGCCGAAACCGCCGGGCACGCGCGTATTCACGCGCTGCATCGGCTTGCCTTCGCCCACCTGCTTGAGCAGCACTTCTTCGACCTGCTGGATCTGGCCGACCGTGTAGTCGAAACCCGCGCCTTCCGGCCCGACCACCGACGCGAAGAACACGCCGCGATCCTCCGGCGGCGCCAGTTCGCTCGGCACGAATTTGAACAGCAGCACGCTGGCCACCAGCGCCACGATCATCAGCCCGCCGAACATCCACACGCGCCGGATGGTGCGCTCCAACAGATTGCGATAGCCGCGCGATACGCGGTCGAGCTGTTTCGAAACCCAACCATGCAGGCGGTTCGGCTTGTTGCTGGCATGCGGGCGCACCAGCTTGGACGACATCATCGGCGTGAGCGTCAGCGCGACCAGTGCAGAGATCGCCACCGCCGCCGCCAGCGCCACCGACAGCTCGCGGAACAGCCGTCCGGTATTGCCTTCGAGGAAACCGATGGGCAGGAACACCGCGACCAGCACCGCCGTGGTGGAGATCACTGCGAACGCCACCTGCTTGGTGCCGCGTATGGCAGCGACCAGCGACGGTTCGCCCAGATCCGCGCGGCGCTGGATGTTCTCCAGCACCACGATGGCGTCGTCCACCACCAGACCGATGCACAGCACCAGCGCCAGCAGCGTGAGCAGATTGATCGAGAAATCGAAGGCGTACAGCGCGATGAATGCGGCGATGAGACACACCGGCACGGTGACCGCGGGGATGATCGCGGCGCGCACGCTGCCCAGGAACAGCCAGATCACCAGCAGCACCAGCGCGATCGCCTCGAACAGCGTCGCCCACACGCGATCTACCGCGGCTTCGATGAAGATGGTGCTGTCGAAGGCGACGAAGATGCGCGTGCCTTCGGGCAGATTCTTCTGGATCTGCTCGGCCTCGGCGTGCGCCGCGACGGCGACATCCAGACTGTTCGCTGTGGACGTCTTGACGATGCCAAGGCCCACGTTGGGCGTGCCGTTGCTGCGGAAATACGCGCGACGTTCGGCCGATTCAAGCTCGGCGCGGGCTACATCGCCCAGGCGCACGACGTAGCCGTCGGCGCCCTTGCCCAGCGGAATCTGCGCGAAGTCTTCGGCCTTCAGATAAGTGCGCTCGACGCGCAGGGTGAAATCGCGGCTTTCCGATTCGATCCGGCCCGCCGGCAGTTCGACGTTCTCGGCGCGCAGCGCGGTTTCCACGTCGCTCGCGGTGAGGCCGCGCGCAGCCAGCGCGTCGCGGTCCAGCCAGATGCGCATGGCGTAGCGCTGCTGGCCGCCGACGCGCACCTGCGACACGCCGTTGAGCGCGGAGAGGCGATCGACGACATAACGGTCGGCGTAGTCGGTGAGCTGCAGCGTGTCCATCCGGGTCGAACTCATGTTCAACCACATGATCACTTCGGAATCGCTGTCGGCCTTCTCGACTTCGGCGGGGTCCGCCTCTTCGGGCATGCGATCGGCGACCCGGCTGACCGCATCGCGCACGTCGTTGGCGGCGGCTTCGATATCGCGATCGAGCGTGAATTCGATGGTCACCGACGACCGGCCGTTGACGCTGCGCGACTGCAGGCTTTCGATGCCCTCGATGCCGGCCAGCGCATCCTCCAGCACCTGGGTGATGCGGGTTTCGACCACGCCCGCGGACGCGCCGGGATAGGTCACGTCCACCGAGACCACCGGCGGATCGATCGCCGGCAGCTCGCGCAGCGTGAGGCGCGTGTACGACATCACCCCGAGCACGATCAACAGCAGGCTGAGGACCGTCGCGAAGACCGGACGTTCGATCGAGATATCGGACAGGCGCATGGCGATCAGCTCCGGGCGGCCGCGGCGGGCGAATCCTTGGCGGGCGCAGGTTCGGCCGGTTGCGGCTCAGCAGCGGTGGGCGATGCAGAAGAGGGCGTTGCCGGGGGCTGTGCCGCAGGTGCCGTCGCCGGCTTCGGCGTCGCGGCGCTCTCGCTGATCTTCGCGCCGGGGCGCAGCTTGCCGGTGCCGTCCACCACGACGCGGTCGCCGGCCTTGGCGCCTTCGACGATCTCGACCTTGCCGTCACCACGCGCGCCCAGCATCAGCCGCACCTGCTCGACGCTGCCGTCGTCCTTCGCGCGATACACGAAGCTGTCGCGCCCCACCTGCACCACCGCGATCTCCGGCACCATCAGCGCCTGACGCTCGGCGCTGGGCAGGGTGACGTTGACCAGCATGCCGGGACGCAACAGGCGTTCGGGATTGGGCAGGTCGGCGCGCACGGTCACCGCGCGGGTGGCCGGATCCACGCGCGCATCGACGATCGCCACCACGCCATCGAACGTCCGGTCGGGATACGCCGCCGCGGTGCCGGTGATCGCGCGACCCCGCGTCGCCAGCGACAGCTGCGATTCGGGCAGCGGGAAATCCACGTACACGCGGGCGAGTTCGTCCAGCGTCGCGATCGGCGTGCCGGGCGTGACCAGCGCGCCCGGGCTGACCTGACGCAGGCCCAGCACGCCTGAGAACGGCGCACGGATCACGCGATCGGCCAACTGCGCGCGGATCTGGGCCACGCGCGCGTTGGCGGAGTCGCGGGTGGCGCGCTGCGTATCCAGCTGCGAGCGGGCGATCAACTGCTGTTGCGCGAGTTCGCTCTGGCGACGGAAGAGGCGGTCGGCTTCATCGGCGGTGGCCTGCGCTTCGTTCAATGCGGCGCGCTGCTGTTGATCGGACAGCGTGATCAGCGGCGCGCCGACGCGCACTTCGTCGCCGCTGTCGAAATGCACCTGCTGCACCAGCTCGCTGACCTTTGCGGTCACGGTGACCGATTCGCGCGCCTTCACGGTGCCGATGGCGGAGATGCGTTCGGCGAAGGTTTCCGGCTGCAGGCGAACGGTCGTGACCGGGATCGGCCGGTCGCCACCGCCCTGCCCGCCTGCGGGGCCTGCAGGCGCCTTGTCGTCGCCGCCGCAGGCCGCGAGCATCAGCGCCAGGCATAACAGCGCCACCACGCGCCACCATCGCCGCGCGGCGACGGTCGTGGCGGAAAGGGTCGGGCCGTCCGAGCCGAAAGCATCCGTAGGGGAAACATGCGAAGTGAAGCGAGGCATCGTGGGGGCCGGCAGAACGGTCCGGACGATTGTAGTGGCAGCTTTGCGATGGCCGCATGTGCGGCACGTGCCGGCGCCCTTCATTATCACGCGGAATGCGTCGAATTCTCTTGCAGATCGCATGAATTCGTGACCTTTGGCCTATGCGATGAGACCATTCGGCAACACAGCGTTTCGTCGCGGCAGAGCCATGCCCATGCCATCACCCCGACATCGTTCATGCCATCGCCCATGACCCCGCCGATCCGCTCTTCCGCCCGCACCCTGATCCTCATCAACGTCGTCACGCTGGTCGCGGCGCTGCTGTTCCGGTGGGAGGTGGCGTGGCTGTTCTGGCCCTACTGGATCCAGAGCGTGATCATCGGCGCCTACGCGCGCAAACGCATGCTCAACCTTGCGCGGTTCAGCACCGAAGGCTTCACCTCCGGCAACAGGCCGGTGCCCGAGAACGAACAGGGCAAACGTTCCACCGCGAATTTCTTCGTCCTGCACTACGGCGGCTTCCATCTGGGCTATCTGATTTTCCTGCTGGCCGAGCATCGCGTCTCCGGCCTGTGGAACATGTCGATTCTGTTGGCGTGCGGCGTGTCGTTCGTACTCTCGCAGCGGAACACCTACGCCATGCAGCACGCGGCGGACCTGCGCGGAAAACCCAATCTCGGCAAACTGATGTTCATGCCTTATGTGCGCATTCTGCCGATGCACCTGGGGATCATCTTCGGCAGCGGGCTGGGCGGCGGCGTCTTCAGCCTGGTGTTGTTCACTGCGCTGAAAACACTCGCGGACATCGCGCTGGATGCCTTCGACCGCAAGGATGCGGAGAAAACCGCATCGCGCGGCGGAAACGCGTGAGCGCGGGTTCGCCATGTCGGCGTTCTTGCGGTGTCTACTACAAAAAAATATTTTCATTCCCGTAGAGCGGCCTTCAGGCCGGCCCAGGTTGAATCGAATACACGACGACCGCCGAAGCCGCGCCTGCGGCTGGTGCGAATGAGGCGGCAGGGTTATTCAACGGCATACGAGCCTGTGGAGCAGCGGCCTGAAGGCCGCTCTACAGCTCTGGTGGGCCAATTCAAAGCGGCGCCGAGCGTCCCACAAACGCGGAACGCCGGCACAAAGCCGGCGTTCCGTGAAACTTCCCGATGGCGGCGACGGGTCGCCGCCGGGCGCCATCCGATAGATCAATCGTTCAACTGACCCAGCGCGGCCAGGCCGTTGTCGCGGGCGCGGGCGAATACGGTTTCCTGCGCCTTGCCGACATTGCCGACCAGGTCCTGCGACCAGATCTTCAGCGCGGCCGACTGCATCGCGCGGCCGTAGGAGAACGACAGCGGCCACGGATTCTCGCCGATCTCGTTCATCGCGTTGAGGTGCGCAGTGGCGTCCTCGTCGCTCTGGCCGCCCGAGAGGAAGACGATGCCCGGCAGAATCGCCGGCACGTTCGTCTTCAGGCACATCAGCGTGTAATCGGCGACTTCATCCACCGACGCCTGCTCGTCGCAGCCCTTGCCCGAGATCACCATCGAGGCCTTGAGGATCGTGCCTTGCAGATCAACGTTGAACTGATACAGCGCGTCGAACAGCGAACGCAGCGTCACTTCGGTGACTTCGTAACAGGTCTCGATGTCGTGGTCGCCGTCCATCAGCACTTCGGGCTCCACCATCGGCACGATGCCGCATTCCTGGCACAGCGCCGCGTAGCGCGCCAGCGCATGCGCGTTGGCCTCGATGCAGGTGCCGGACGGGATGTCTTCGCCGATGTTGATCACCGCGCGCCACTTGGCGAAACGCGCGCCCAGCGCGGCGTATTCCTTCAGGCGCTCGCGCAGGCCGTCGAGGCCTTCGGTGACCAGTTCGCCCGGGCAGCCGGCCAGCGCATGCGTGCCCTTGTCGACCTTGATGCCGGGGATGATGCCGTTGTCCATCATGATCTTGGTGAACGGCACGCCGTCCTTGGTGGACTGGCGGATGGTTTCGTCGAACAGGATCGCGCCGGAAATGTGCTGATTCAGATTCGGCGTGGTCAGCAGCATCTCGCGGTAAGCGCGACGGTTCTCTTCACTGTTGGGGATGCCCACGCCTTCGAAACGCTTGGCGATGGTGGCGTTGGATTCGTCGATGGCGATGATGCCCTTACCCGGCGCCACCATGGCGCGGGCGATATCGGCAAGCTGTTCGATGCTCATGGCAGGATCCTGGGGGCGGCGGGGAAAGTCGGCCATTATACGCGCACGCCCCCTGCAAAAAGAGCATTACGGATCAATCACATACGCCGCTAATGGGCATCCGGGCACGGCCCGCTGCATACGAATTCACGGCATCCCGCCTGCGCATGAATGCGCGCCGACCGTGGCGACGGCGCGCACCACATCGAATGCCTCAGTTGCCTGCGTCCTTCTGGATCTGCTGCACCAGTCGGGTCAGCACATTGCCCGGACCCATTTCGCTGAACCCGGTGACGCCGTTGGCGATCAGGTAACGCACGCTCTGCGTCCACTGCACGGAGTGGGAGATTTGCCGCACCAGCAGCGACTTCGCCGACGCCGACGCATCCTCGACCGGATAAAGCTGCGCGGTGACATTGGCGACGACCGGCGTGTTCGGCGCAGAGAACGTGATCGGCGCCAGGAACTCCGCGAACTCCTTCGCGGCATCGGCCATGTAGCGCGAATGGAACGCGGCGCTGACCGGCAGCGGCATGAACATCCGCGCGCCGGCCGCTTCGAACAGCGGCCCCGCCCGTTTGATCTCGTCGACCGGACCCGACACGACGGTCTGCGCCGGCGAATTGAAGTTGGCGATATCGATGCCGGTCAACCCGCCCGCTTCGATCGCCCGTGCGATCAAGTCCGCGCCCAGACCGATCACCGCGCCCATGCCGCCGTTCGTGGCCTGTGACATCAGTTCGCCACGCTTCTTCACCAGACGCAGGCCCGTCAGGAAATCGTAGACGCCCGCGGCCAGCAATGCGTTGTATTCGCCCAGGCTGTGGCCGGCGAGATAATCCGCACGCGCGCCCTCGGCGACGGCCTTGTAGTAATGCAGGGCATTGACCACATACAGACTCGGCTGGGTGAACTGCGTTTCCTTCAGTCGATCGTCGGCGTCTTCCAGACAGAGTTCGCGCATCGAGTAGCCGAGGATCGCATCCACGTCCTTCTCGACCGCCGCGTATTCGCCCACTTCATCGAACAATCCCTGGCCCATGCCGCGCTTCTGCGAACCCTGGCCGGGAAAAACGAAAGCAATCATGTCAACCTCGCATCTGCGATGACCGGGCATCGCTTCGGCCTTCTATTCTGAAGTCCGCAGGACCCCGAGGGCAAGCCTTTCCTCCCCCGCGAGCGGAACCGCCCGACGCACGATCAGCGCCGGCACCTGCGCATCCAGGCGCTCCGCGCAGACCGCAAGAAGATAATCGGGTTCCGGCTGCAGTTGCCAGAATCGCCAGCGCGCGGGATCGTCGCCCAGCTCATGATCGATGGCGATCCGCACACGGCTGTCGTCCGGATAATCGAAGCTGAATTTGTCGAGCGGCAGTTGCAGACCCATGCCGCGCGCCTTGATATAGGCTTCCTTGAACGTCCAGTACTCGAAGAAACGATGCTGCTGCCGGTGCGACGGCGTGTTCGCGAGTTCGTCGGCTTCCAGAGGCGAGAAGAAGCGATCCGCCACGCCCATCGATACGCTGCGCGAACGGACGTTCTCGACGTCCACGCCCAGCGCCCGGCCCGCGGTCGCGCCGAGCACGATCATGCTGTGGGTATGCGAGAGGTTGAACGTCAGACGCATGTCCTCGGCCTGCGGGTTCAGCGCATGCGGGCAGCCGTAGGCGTTGGTGCCGAACATCCAATCCCGTGGATCGATCGGCAGGTAGCGCGACAATACCGTTCTGACCAGAACGCGCGTCACCAGGTAGCGACGGCGATCCTTGGCGAAATAGTATTTCGGCTCCTGCGCGCGCTCCTCGGCGCTGAGCAGTTCCCGATACGCCAGATGCAGGGCCTCGTCGGAGATCGCTTCGTAATCTACCAGCCACAGATGGATCTCGGATGGATCGAGCGCGATGGCTCCGCTCATGGCTTCACCGCGCATGGTGTCGATCTCTCCATGGCATCAACACTCATGGATGGCGAGCAGGGCTTTCGACGTGATCATCGTCTCGGCCGGATAACCGAACGCATTGTTGATATAGGTCACGCCATCGATCTTCACGTTCCGGTTGAGATGGCTGTGCCCGTACACGTGGATGCTGGGATTGATCCTGCGCAGCTGCGCTTCCAGCCGTTCGGAGCCGAGAATGGGATACAGCAACCGGTTCCAGCCCGAGACGTACCACGGCATCACATCGATACGCGGCAGGAAGTGCGAACAGGTGATCACCATTTCGTCGCGCGCATCCGCCGTCGTCGTATTGAGGGCGTCGAAATGCAGCGAGATTTCGTTGGCGCCGTAGCCATCGGGCCAGCGGCAGGCGCGGAAATCCATCCACATCGCCTGCAGTTCCTCGGTCGGCTCGCCGAAGGAATAATCGTACCAACCCAGCAGCGGATGGATCGCCACCCCGCGCTCGCGATACGTCTGCATCGTGACCCCGCTCGCTTCGGCCACCGCGCAGACTTCGGCGAATTTCTGCAGCGAATTCTTTTCGCGGCCCTCGCGCGCCACCCACAGATCGTGATTGCCGGGCACGAACACCACTTTGCGGAAACGTTTCGCGAACGCGCGCAGGCACCACTCGAACAGCGGCGGTTTGTCGGTCAGATCGCCAGCGAGGATGAGCACGTCGTCCTGATAATCGAAAACCGACAGGCCCTCGACCCATTTGGCATTGGCGTCGTAATCGACGTGGATATCGGAAAGCGCGAAGATACGCATGCGATGGGATCAGCCTTGCCGGATCGGCGAAAGCCGGATGCAGGCAGGATCGCCGGAGCCCGCAGGCCGTGGGCGCGAGAGATCCTGGCGCGAGGAATAAAGCGAAGTATCGAAGCCCGCAGCATTGAAGCGCAGCGACATGAACGAAATCCCGAAGAATGACACCACCGCTCCTTTCTGCATGATCCGATATGCAAATCTATTGTCCAGACACCCGATTTTTACATACGTCCGCTCAACGCATTGTTTCGTGCGAAGCGCAATTTCGTAGGATGGGTTGAGCGCAGCGATAACCATAGGCAACCCAAGCGATTGGGATCGGGGGGCTCAAACCAACCGACCATGCTACGGTTC